>DHNT01000012.1:60273-109419 GCA_002410615.1 Acholeplasmataceae bacterium UBA5409 | reverse complement strand
TTTGGGACAAATTCAGGTTCAACATATCTTAATATTGATTTTGTAAAGATAAGTTCTCCACTAACAGCTGTGTCTCCACCTGGGTTCACAAAGAAGACCAAACTGACTGCTTCAGGGTAATCCTCAACAAAATTAATCATGCCTTCAGCATCTGCCGTAAGTGTCACTTCATTGGCCCCAACATTATTCACTTTAAACATGACTTTAACACCTGGATCTGTTTCAATTTGAATGTCAAATACATTAAAGCCTTTTAGTTCTTCTGGGAAACTAATTGTTTGCGCCATCCAACCTGAAACATTCGTATATGTGACAACTAATTGTCCGGCTTCATTGAATGATAAGGCATAACCATCACTAGGATTTTCAGCATGAACAGAGAAATCATAATGATATTCTAATGAAATTCCTAAAATATCAAATGAGCCAGTGACAGTATCAACACCACCTTCAGCAAATAATAAGATTTCATTGAATGACTCGAAAGCAAATTCTGCTGAACCTAATCCTTCGGCATCAAAGGTAACCCATTTTTCGGTCCCATTGACTTTGACTAATACTTGTTTACCAGCAGTACCTTTCATATTAATCTTGAAATAATTATAATCTTTAAGATCAGGATAAGTAACCAAATCAATACGCATTGTAGACCAACCTTGAGCTACTTTTACATAGTCAACCTTGATGAATCCATCTTCTTGAGTGAATGTGTAAACACCATCACCTGAATCCATTAACTCAGCCATTGTGACAACATGAGTTAAATCTTCAACCGGGATCAAGGCTGGTAATTCAACAAATTTCAATCCGGATTCTACTACAGTAACACTACCTGTACCAATCGCATTAGGATTAACAAACACGATAACTTTGTTTAAAGTACCAGGGATAAGTTTTTCATAGACCCCTTCACCGTTTTCATCTAAAGTAATTTGTTGTTCTAAAGAACCGTCATCATTCGGTTTAACCATAACTATGTCTCCGGCAGTCCCTTTAAATCTCATCACTAATGTATTAAAGCCTTCTGCTTCTAAAGTAGTAACGTCTCTATAGAAGAATGACCATTCTTGACCTGCAACTTTAGTATAGGCAACAGTTACACCAGTTTCACCACTAGTAAATGTATAAACACCTGCATCATTACTTACATAACCATCATTGATATCAAATAGTGCGACTGGTGGATTAACATCAAAGTAGACTGAATGAACTATAATTTCACCACTTGCGCTAGCTGATTTACCTTGATCACCGAAAATTAATACCTGTTTAGGGGCTTTAAGTTGAGCTAAAGTAAAGTCAGATAAATCCATTACAAACGTTTGTTTTTCACCTGTAAATGTAACTGGTAATTCAAGGCCTTTACCTTCAGCTTCAAGCTTAAGTAATGCCGTCTTTTCTGCTTCACCGGTGATTTCAAAAACGATTCTTTCAAAACCTGATAAATCACTGTCTTTAATATAAGCAGCTACTGTAGACCAGTCATGACCTGTTTCACCTTTTTGATAAGTGATAACTTCATCCGTACCTACTTTTTCAACTTCATAAATGCCATCCCCATTATCCATCCAATCATGTAATTGGAATGTTTCGTCTGTTCCATTATAGGTGTTATAAATCTTTGGATTAACAACGGTGTATTCATCGGTCATATAAGCATCTAAAATCTTAAATGAACCTTTAGCGCCATCTGTACCGGCTGCACCAAATACTAGGATGCGGTTAATAAGTTTCTTTTCAGCAGCAGTCAAAGCACTAAAATCAATCGCAAATTCTTGAACTTCACCATTTAAGATAATATCATCTTCAATGTTGTTAGGTTCAAACTTCGCTAAGACTTTAACCCCCGCAGTTCCTTGAACTTTTAGTACAATGTAGTTAAATTTACTAAAATCACCTTTAACTAGATTATAGAAGAAAGCCCAACCAAAACCACCGGATTTATCATAAGTTACAGTGGTTTCATTATTCGCATAAGCAAATGTATAAATTGGATCTTCATTGCCATTTGGTTCATTATTAACCCATTTTTGATTAAAGTGGAACTCATCAGCAACGCCATCATATTCGTTGATATTACTTGGGATATTGCTAAAATCTGTATTAATAACATAATTATCCGCAAGTTGATCACTAAACATCAATTTGGTAATTCTAATATTGCCTTCTTCACCAGTTTTACCAGGGGCAGCAATAATTCGAATCTTTCTTACTGAATCTAAGAATGTACTGTCATTTCTAAGATCCCATTCATAATCGACACTAAATGATGTCGCATAAATAGAAACCTTCTTTACGGTTGTTCCAGCTGCATTTTCTAAAATTAGTGAAAATTCTCCATCCCCTGTTACCGTAATTAAAAGTTTTTTATACTCTTTTAATCCTTCAACAGCTTTAGAAATAGATACGGTTGCATCTTCACCTTTTGCATAATCAAACTCAAGTGCAGTAACTGTATTTTGCGAGATTGTGTAATCTGCATGTCCAGCAAAACCTGATAAGACGTTTAAGGTTTTTTCTTCTTCTACTGGTGGTTCATCCTTTTTGCAGGCAGTAATCCCAACTATACCAGCAAGAATTAATCCTAAAACTAATAAATTTTTACCAATTCGTTTCATTTTTCTTCCTCCCTTTAAATGTTTGAATTGTTACATTAAATCATTCATTTTATCAATGAATCAACATCATAAGACAATTAAATAATTGTTAAAAAATTAAACTTCTATTGACTTCACTTCTAAAGCGTCACCTCCATATAAATACTTGTCGTCTTTGACAGACTTCTTATTTCTAGATCTTTAAATCACCTTATTTTGATAAAAAGATTAACGATAATGCGCTTGTATTAATAATATATCTTGATTAAGTTTGTATCCTTTAATAGGCTATTTGAAAGTTGATAAACGGGTTTCAAATAAGTATCATAAGTTGGTTTAAAATCTACACCATTCAAGTTTAAATATTTCACTTCACTATGAACATAAGACACCAAAATATCTTTCCCTTCTAGCTTCAAACGCACTTCTAACCCATTTAAATCCTTCGGAATTGCCGGACTGATAGTAAGTTTATCTTGATGTATTTGAAGCCCTAAAAAGTTAGATATGAGTTGATTTAAGTAAATTCCTGGACCACTCGAATAAATTCGCCAGCCCCCTTTAAACTCAATTTTGTTGTTTTTAACTTTATCGTATTGTTCTTGAGCTTCGTACCGATTAATAAAGTTAGCATCACTACTTGAAAAATAAGTGTTTGATTGTCTCGGTTTAGCAGTAGAAAGATAATCATTTAATTTAATCGGATTTACTACATTAAGTGCCCAATAGGCTTGATTAGCTTCACCAGTTTGAAGTAACGCTTCAATTCTTCTTAAATGGGCATGTACATACATGATGCCTATTTCTCGACCAAAGTTAGTCGCGGTCTCAGCTCTTTGGAAGAAAGATTTCTGTCCGCCTTGGTATCGAACCGGTTTTTCCATTAACCGGTAACCGTCTGGCCCTTTCAAATGTGTCTCCACTGTTTTATTTAAATGTTTGATATCTTCTAGTGGTACTAATCTACTTGTGATGGCCTGATTATAGGCAATTAAACGATATTTTAATCCGTTTGAAGATTCATTTGGGTGAAACATGACTTCTGTTTTATCTTCAAATTGCAGGAACCCTGCTGGGTGTTTATCTTGATAAATATACTTTAAATAATCTATCTTTAAAGCTTCTTTATATTGATTTAACGCTTCAATTGAATCCATATCAACTTTTAAACTTAAGCTTAAAACATCCAGTGCTTGATACAATAAAGCTGAAGTCCAACCGGACACAAGACTTTCCGTTAAATTACTGTTAGCTGGCTGTAACGTATCATTCCAGTCTCCACCACCATATTTAGGCAGAGACGTATGCTTCATTTGATTGCGCTTTAAATTATTTAAAAGTCTTCTAACATGGTGTTTAATGGCCTCAGGGTATTTCTTTTCCATTGACTCTACTTCTATATAGGAAACTACTTCGTCTAAAATAGTCTGATCATTGGTTCTTTCTAAGTACTCTCCTAAAGCTAAAAGTGGCCATACAATAATATCTGCGTGTGAATCTTGAGCTCTAATTTTATAATATTGGTCAAACATAAACCATTGTGGAAAATCACCATCCATCGGATTAGTTTCACTATAATATTGATTTTCAAACACCGTTAAGATGATCTGTTTCATTTGATCAAACTGACCAAATGTCATAAATAACTCTAGGGGTCCTTGACAAACATCCCGAGTTCCCCAAGCGGCACCATTATATTGTTCAAGCCCATGTGGTTGGGCATAATGAATTAAAGCATTATGGGTATACCAGTATAACAAGTGATTATAACGGTTAATGTTTTCATCTCCTTTGATTTCAAGATGATTGATTAACTCTTTATAGGCTTCTTTTACTTCAAGCTTTGAGACTTCAAAGGGCTGGTTTGGTTCGTTTATAATGACACCTTCAACGCCTCTAATCGTAACTTCAAATGAATCAGTTTGGTATTTTAAGGCAATGATTCCTGGTAAATCTAGTTCAAATAATTTTGCGAGTTCATAATCACTAGATTCTAATATAAATCTAATGTTTGGTGATATAGAGGCCATTAATGACCCAACAGCCGGTTTGAAAGTTAAGTCCGGTGTCGTAATATATTCAACCATGGATGCATCTTCATTGGTGTTTAATAAGATTTGATTGGTTAAAACGAGTTCATAAGTTTTTTGATTCAATGACTTAAACGATAAATGAATTTTATTTTGAGTAAGCTCTGTATAAACAATAATTTCTAAAGTATCATAGTCTAGTTCATAAACCCACTTTGAATAATTTAAGCCCATTTCATAATAGGATGGTACATTTAACAACTTAAAATTTCCGCCAAGTTTAATCCAAATTCGTTGTCCTGTCAATGCGCTTGGAACAAGTTGATTACGGTTTACTGACAAGAATTTATTAAAACTCGTATTACCTAAAACAACATGTGAATTGAATATGCCATTCATCCAGGTTGTTGAACTCATAAGATTTGTGGTTTTTCTAAAATCACCCGCAAGAATCATCGTTCCCGTGCTTCTTTCCTGAATAAGCTCTTTACTTTGTAAAACAACATGCGCATGATCAGCCGTAAAATACGACAACAAACCTTCCTTATATTCTGGGTTTAACATACCACTAAAAGAAGATTCTTTTGGTTTATTTCCATTTAATAATTGAACTTGGTGCGGTTTTTTATTCACTTTTGGTAAAATCTCTAAATAAGCATCGGTAACTTCATAATCATTATAGGAAACCATAAAATCAATTTCAGTAAGTTTACTTAAATTCACTTCTTGTGTTTTTAAGGTGATATAAGCGAATTCACCTTGTAAAGATCTTGATGGTAAGTCTTTATATAAATAATCAGGAATCCCAGAATATTTATAACCTAACCCAAAAAAGTCTAGTCCATCAGTCGCATAGGATTCAATTTTTTTATTCGAACTGAATTTTAAAAACTGTTTTACACCTTGGTTCTGGGTTGAAGTTAAAACTTGATTTTTAAATTGATGGTCTAAATATTGTGCTGTATAAGCTTCACTATTTAAAATGGAATTAACGTCTGCTAACCCAACATCTTGACTATAAATTAAACTAATTTCTTTACTGGTTTTATTGAGATTTCTAAATTTATAACGCCACCCAAACCGACTAATTATCAAATCTAGTTGATACTCTATCTCTAAAAATGAACCTCGATAAGTGACATGATCGCCATTTTTAGAAAATGTTGAAGGTGATGATACCCCTATTAACTTGGTAACTCCTTCGTTTTTAACAGCTAAATAGATGTTCGAATGACCACCATCAATCAAGTTACCACGATACATATTGATTTGATTATGTTGGTAAAGAATTTGGTAAATATCTCCAGAACTTAAAAAGGAAAACTGAATCTCTTTACCTAATTTAATTAATGTTTGTTCCCCTATTAATTTCATAAACCCTCCTTAAGCTGAAGCGCGATATACCATTTGATATTTTGGTTCATCTATTTTTAAAAATGTGCCTTCTTGTAGATTGTTAATTAGTGATTTAGCGACATCATGGCCCCAAGCGGTATGATCTATTTCAATGGTAGTCAGTTTGGGAATCACATACTTAGTCCACATAATGTTGTCAAATCCTGCAATTGCGATATCTTCAGGGATTCGGTAACCTTTTTCCATCAATGAACCCATTAATCCAATCGCAGACTCATCATTGGAACAAAATATCGCTCTTGGAAGCTTCGTGTTAGCTATTTTAGCGCCGACTTCTAAACCTCTTTTATAAGTGAAGTCACCTTCATAAATATAACTTTTTAAACCTTTGTTTTTAATGGCTTTCTCATATCCAGTAATTCTTCTTAAAGCGTTATAAGAATCTCTTGGCCCTGTTAAAATGCCTACTGAACCATATTTATCAGCTAGTTCATTTATAAACTGATAAACTATTTCTTCATTATTAATAACGGATCGATAAATGTTTTTACCACTCAAGTCTCTATCTAATAAAATAACGGGATAATTTGCTTTTGCGAAGTTGATCAAAACCTCATCTTCAATCGATGAATCAAAGATGATAGCGCCATCAATTTGACGTTGATTAATGATCTTATCTGAGAGGGCCCCACTTGAAACAATAAGGTTATAGCCTTCTTCTAAAGCAGCTTGATTCATCCCTTCAAGAATTTCAGAAAACACAGGTCCAGAAAATCCGTATATAAACACTCCAATACTCATCGTTTTTTTAGATTTTAAGTGTTTCGCTGCTGCGTTAGGGTGATAGTTTAGTTGTTTTGCGGCTTCCAAGACACGTTCTCTTAGTTTATCACTTACATTGGGTTTTCCATTTATTGCATAGGACGCGGTTGAAATGGATACGTTCGCAAGCTTTGCCACTTCTTTAATTGTAACTGCCATTAGACCCTCCTAAATTTAAGGTTTTTAAGCCCTTGTTGAATAATGGGATGTTCTGTAATTAAGGTTTGGATTAATCCGTCTATCTTTAAATTAGAAAATATCAGTTCCATGCCTTTGTTAAACCCATAATATCGACTACTTACCCAATTTTCACGTAAATTAAACGAATCATAATAACCATATTTACCACTAACCTGGTACTTATCAAATTCCTTTAATGTGTTGACTGAGGTCTCTTCTAAAAATGGAATGCTACTAATAATTGCCGAAGGGCTATAGGTTCCATCCGGATAATTAAGATGGGTAGTAGCTGGTATGGGCCCATAAACACGGTAACCAAAAGGTGAGTCTGAAGCGGTCGCTCCCCAGCCATAATCTTTTAAGATTGGATCTCGATGATTTTCAATAGAGGACTCATAATTCGCTCTAATCGCTTTAACCCCATTATCATACCAATTAATATCATTTTGGTCGGTATAATTTTTAAAGTTAATAAAACCTAATGGAAGTTGATAGACAAATAAAGTATTACCAGGGGTGTGATAGAACGAATTAGACTTATAGGTTTTTAACGTTCTATCAAAGCCTTCATACAACTGAAGCGATTCTTCATTATCATCATTGATACCGGCAAACAGAATATAAATAAATAATGCTTCACTTAACATATGCCATCTGTAGATAAAACCTGGTTCTCCTTCTACATAAGAGCCATCTTTATCTGGATTGTAAGACATTCTAAAGTATTTCTTGTTGTCTTGTTCAAAGATTAACCATTTAAAGTCAAACCGGTTAATAAAATACATCACTAAGGCACTGACTTCTTGATTTTTAAAGTAACTATCTACCGCAAGCATCCCCATGAAGGCAATCCAAGTATCGATGGTTGAATACTCTGTCTTTTGATAGCGATGCCCATTTTTATCAACAAAGTGAACAAAAAGCCCGTTTTTATGTTCAATATTTTGTAAGTTTTTTAAAGTATTTATTGTTTTTTTTAAAGCTTCTTCTTTAGATATATACCCTCTTTCAGCCCCAATGATTAAACTGGGAAGAAAATAACCGACTGCGGCAATCGTATAAATATCTTTTTCAGTATGGTCTAGGGTAAGACCATAAGTATGATTCAATTGATTAAAACTGGTAAAGTCATTGAAGAACCGATAAGCATCTTTTTCTATCTGTAACAATTTATCTTTCATGTCAACCTCTATCATCGAAACGTTTCGATACACTACTATTTTACACTATTTTACAAACGCTTACAAGTAATTAAAACAATATGTTATACTAATCTTAGAAATTAGGAAGTGATACTATGATACAAATTCAGCAACAAGAATTTATAAAAGATGGTAAGAAAACGATTATCCTGTCTGGAGAAATACATTACTTTAGAACCGACCCAAATAATTGGCCATTTCTATTAGATAAACTCATTGAAACGGGGTGTAATGTTGTTGCCAGTTATGTGCCTTGGATCATTCATGAAGAGATTGAAGGCGACTATGACTTTAAGGGTAAGAAACACCCTTCTCATAATTTAAAAGCGTTTATCAAACTCGCACAATCTAAAGGTTTGATGGTGTTTTTAAGACCTGGTCCTTTTATCATGGCGGAAATGAAAAATGAAGGAATTCCTTTTTGGATTTATGAAAAATATCCCAATATTCGTTCGTTAGGTTGGAACTTAAAACCCAATACCTCTGCGGCCATTGACTACCTAAATGAAGATTTCTTACGAGAGGTTAAAAAGTGGTACGACGCTTTTGTTTCTAACGTAAAAGAGTTTTTCTACCCAAATGGTTCTGTGTTTGCTTTACAAATTGATAATGAAATCGGAATGCTCCAGTGGGTAACCAATAGTCCCGATTTGAACGAATCTGTTTTACAAGACTTTAACCTAATGTTTAAATCTGCTTATACATTAGCTGATTTGGCAAATCCAGTTAATGATACCTTGTTAATTCACCAACAAATAGAACATTTTTATAAAGACCGCTATTACCGCTACTATAAAGCGTTATTAGATTACCTTAAAATCCACCATAAACTAACCGAGTTAATCTACTTTGTGAATATTCATGGTACCTCTAATGGTAGAGGTTTAACCTTCCCAATTGGAATTAGTCAATTGATTCATATTTATCAGAAAACTGAGGCTATACCAGGAACTGATATTTACCTTCAAAACCTAAAACCGGACAATTTTACTGACTTATATCTATTAAATGAATATTTAAAACTTACCAACCCCAATAAACCAAGTGGTTCATTAGAGTTTGAAGTTGGTAACAGTAATTATGGCGATAACCTAAATATCTTAGTCACCCCTAATGCAGCCCCACTTAAGTTAAGAATGAGTTTTTTAAATGGACAAAGATTCTTTAACTATTATCTATTTAGTGGCGGGTATAATAGAAAATTGGAAAAAGGGGGGTATGATGGCAATGATAGAGTGGCCTTTACAGGAGAACGTCATGGTTTTGCCGCCCCAATAAACCCCGAACTAGAAGTCTCAAACAACTATGATCCTTTAAAATACACGACGAACCTAATTAATAATATGGCTGTTAAGTTTAGTGACTCTTTTAAAGCTAAAAGTCAAATTAAAGTCTTATTTAACCTTGATTACTATGCCACTGAATATAGTCATCCAAATTCCAACCAACGTCGTGATCAAGTAAGTAATATCAATTTAGCTAGAGATTTATTAACCGATATCTTAGTAAAACCAATCTTATTAAATCACTATTCGGTTGAAGCTGTTTTTTCAGATTCAATCCCAGAGGGTACCAAACTATTACTAGTCCCGACCTCAACTTACTTAAGTGCCTCAGATCAAATTAATTTAGTAACTTACTTAAAACAAGGAAATAAGGCTATCTTCATCGGTTCTATCCCAACCCAAGATCTCAGTGGCAACAAAGTGACTATTTTAGCAGATTATTTAAACGTTACCCCAAAGGAAATCTTGTTTGATCACCAAGTTCAATTTATGTCTTTAAAGGAATCAAGTTTATATGCGTTAGCTGAATTTAGATCCTTCTATATTCAAACTCTAGAAACCCCTAATAAACCCTTATTCAAAACCCTTCATTCCAATGAGACCGTTGGCTTTTATACGGAAAACGTCATCTATTTAACCAGTATTATTCCCGGTAATTTAAAACTTGTTAATGCCTTTTTAGAACACTTAAGTGTGCCTAAAGAATTAGAACTCATTGGCAATTCAACTTACGTAATCGCTGAGATAACCGGTGCAAGAGAACAATTCATCCATTTAATCAATATCGATTTTGCGACAAAGAACTTTAGAATCAAACATTACTTTGAAGATAACGAAATTACCTTAAATGCCCAAACTGGTTTAATCTTACCGATTCATCAAAAATTCGACTTTGGTGAGGTTGTTTATTCAACTTGTGAGATCTTCAGTTATACCGCAAATAGTCTAAGCCTCAATCTTCATAGTCCCATGAACAAATTAAAGATTATAACAAATTTAGAAATAACACCTGATAAACAACTAAATATCGAAGAAATCGAAGGGGGTTATTACTTAACCATCCTTAAAGATTATCTTGTAAATGATTTATATACCATTTACTTTAAGACGCTCACTTGAGCGTTTTATTTTTCTTCAAAGCCTAATGCCTTTAAACCTCTTACAATATGTGGACTTCTCATCACAAGTGCCCAGATATATCCACTCACATAATTTTCTAACATAACCAAAGTATTTCCCTTATCAATTCCTACATAATCACTACTATACCAAGGATTTGTGTAAGTATCGCCTTCTAGTACCCCCAAATTAAAGGCACTCTTTAGGCCGTATTTACCATAGATAAATTCGTTTGAATAGTAATTATCTAGCGCTAAGATTGCTTCTTCTTCTAAATAATTAATCGAGGCCACCGCTGCATAAGGGACAACCGTTCCATCAAAGGTATAATTTTTCGCAAGGGGAAGACCATAGGCTTGATAACCATTTGGTCCATCACCGGCTGAGGCACCCCAAGAATCAGGACCTAAGCTTAAATACTTGGTTTGATTATCTAAGGCAAACCCATATTGAGATTTTGTCGCTTCAACTGAGTTTTCATACCAATTGATGCCATTTTCATCTTCAATATTTCTAAAATCAATATAAGCTTGAGAATATTGATAGATAAACAGTGATCCATTATAAGTATATAAGTATTCGCTTGTATTATAGGACGGATCGGATGTACTATAAGTACTTCCTTTATAAGATAGTCTTGAAGCGGTAACCATGACATTATAAGGTAATTTTCCAACCGAATATTGTTTTGATCCTGCGCTTAAAATATACATCATCAATTGTTCTGCATAATGGTTCCAAGCGCCACTGTGTCTATCTGTTTCTGGTGAATAACTCATATAAAATTGACTGGTAGTTTCATTTAAATACCAAGGCCATTCAATGCTGTCGATCAATTGATCGGCTTTTTTTAAGATCTCTCCACCAAAATATTCACCCACCACAATTAGACCTAATGCCAAAAGTGCCGTATCAATGACGGATACTTCACTATAGCCAGATCGAATGGTCGTTCTAATATTAATAAAGTGATAAAAGAAACCGTGATGGTGATCCATTTGTAACAAAGTATCTAAAGTACCTAAGACTATTTTTTCACCTTCTTCAAAGGTAATATAACCATTTTCAATCCCAATTACCCATGCTGATAAAGCATAACCGGTACTCGCAATCGAGGATAAATCATTGTTACTCATTCGGTCTCTTGCCAGTCCATATCCAGCACTGCCTTCATTTAAATTTGAAGTTAGATAGAAATAATCAAAAGACCCTTTCATTTCAGTTTCTATATTGTCAGTTTTTTCGTTTATTATGACTCTTTCGATTTTATCTCTATTATAGTTTGATCCACATCCGACCAAACCAAAGATACAAATAAGTAATAGTAAACTCATCATTTTTTTCATAATTATTCTCCTGTAATCCCGGCATTATCAATACCTTCAATGAACCATCTTTGTAAGACAAAATACATGAGTAACATCGGTAAGATAATCAGTAAGGTCGCAGCCAACCGCATCCCTTCGTTTATCATCCTGATATCCCCACCAGGATTCGCTTCTTGATAAGCTGAAACGAACTTGAGTAACTTAATTTGTAAGGTATCATATTTACCACTATCCATAAAGATGGTGGAAAGATAAGTTTCATTCCAATACCAGACAAATGAAAATAAGAAACTGGTAATAAAGGATGGCATTGATAATGGTACCGCAACTCTTAAGTAAATAAATGGTCTTGAAGCGCCATCGATTTGAGCAGCTTCATCGAGTACCTTTGGAATCATTTTATAAAATTGATAGAAAATCAAAACGAAAACGGCAGAATATAACCCTTGTCCCAATGTAGCCGGTAAAATAACCGAGAAAACATTATTTAACAAGCCCATATCATTAAACATAATGTATTTAGGAATCATGGTCACTTGAGGTGGGATGATATAGGTGGCAATCAATAGCGCCATCCATATTTTTTTTCCTTTAAATTCAAATCTCGCAAACCCATACCCCACCAAGGATGCGACAATGGTTTGTATAATCGCAGGCACTAGGGTAACTAACAAAGTGGTTCCTAAGGTTTTAAAGTAATTAAGACTCTTAAACGCTTCTTGGTAGTTCCCAAAATATAAAGAGGACGGGAGATAATTAATGGCTGGATTTAATAAATCTTCTAAGCTTTGGAAGCTGTAACTAACCATATGTAAAATAGGATACACATAAACAAATCCAATTGAGATTAACAACAAATAGATGATTGCTTTAAATAAGAATCCATCGGAATAATGGAGCCCAAATAAGAAATGTCTGATTTTCCCAAAAATATAGTTAACTTTTTCACGTGTCATTATCACTTACCTCCCTTAGGAAGTCGGTTTTGCCATGGTTTTGCGATCACCACTGTGACAAGACCTAATATCGCTGATACCAACAAGAAATATACCCAAGCCAAAGCGGATGAATAACCAAATCCTTTTGGTAGTGGTGCGAACATGCCCTCTCTAATAATGCCTAGAGCGGTATTGTTTGAGAAGGTAGATAAGGTCACTATAGTATAAATTGAAGCTAATAAAATAATCGGTCTTAAAGAAGGTAAAGTAATCTTCCAAAAACTTTCCCAAGGTGAAGCACCATCAATTTCTGCTGCTTCATAGATTTCTCGATTGATCTTTTGTAAACCAGCTAAAAATAACACGATTTGAACCCCACTAAACCATAATATAACAATCATTTCACTTAAGATTATGGCAATCGGTTCCGATAAGAATACCGGTAAATTAGCTTGCATATTTTCTACCATACCACTTCTTGAAATAGCGGAGAGTGTCCCTGTTCCCGAACTTAACAATTCATTAATCACAGGACCTGAAGAAATGATTACCGGTAAGAAATAAACCGATCTAAAGAACCCTCTTCCTTTAATCTTTTGATTTAAAAGAATCGCTAATATCATCGAGATAATGATAATAAGTGGTAAATATACCGCTATATCCACTAAGTATTCTCTTAATGCATTTAAAAACTCAACATCAGTTGTAAAGGCATTAACATAATTATTAAACCCAGTAAATGTCGTTACTAAACCTTGTTGACCATCAATAATAACTTTATTAAAACTATAGTAAAATGATGCCAAAAGAGGAAAAGCACTCAAGAAAATAAACCCTACTATCCAAATCGAAATAAAGGAATAGCCCGCAATCGCATCGCGCTTTTTATTGGTTAGTTTCATAGGTAATCACCTACCAAATAATCATTTGATTTAATTATCAGTGAGCCATTAATATAATCAGTACCACTATAGTTTACATAAATAACCTTATGATTAGAATACTTCACTTCGTAGACCCCTAAAGCTAAATAGTTTCTATCGACTATTTCTGCGCCAACCACATGTTTTAGAGCATTATTAACGTAATTATATTGTCGTAATATTTCTGTTTCCCAATCTATAAACCGAGAAGTATAAATATTTTTTGACCCTGTTTTAAGTAGTTCATGTGAAGGTTCAGCGGTGGTATAGAACGACGGCCAAACATTATATTCGACTAATCTTAATAACTCATTTTGGGTGTTTGAAAAGAAATTTGCGTGTCTGCCATATAATTCGGTATACCCCGATAGAACAAGCGGGATAAAGGGAACAGTATCATCCAGCATCGCATTATTAGAGTGATACAGTTGCGTATTAAAAATCACATCCGCATTCCACCCATAAGCATAAGCGTTATATAAAGCACTATTATCAAATACTTCTAACATCGCTTGGTAGGTTGCAATGGCTTCTTCTCTGGTCATCTTACCACTGGAGTAGGAAGAAAATACTTTGTTGCCAATTTGTTCAAGTGCGATATTCATAATGCCCATATCAAGATAATTATCATAATCATTTTCTAACTTTTTAAGTGAATAACTTGGCTTTAAACTATTATAGGAAACAAAGTTATTACGGTTGTAGTCGGTTATTAACTCTAAATTGACCTTCTTAGCTAAATCAGAAATAGAAAAACCACTCCCCCCTTCATAGCCTTCAACATAATTAATTGAATAAAACAGCTTAACTTTATCAAGTTCATTTAATTCTTTAATTAGTTTTGAACTACCTAAGGTTGAGGATAAGGTTGCTCCACCAGGTGCTGTATTGGTATAACCACCTTTTTGAAAACCGTGATAACTAATTGTTAAATCAATATCAAGAACATCAATGATTTCTTTCACTTCTTCTAGTGAAGTCATTTTAAAGACATTATTTCCAAAAATACCAGGTTTGTTTTCAGCCCCGAGAATATCAAGATGAAGTGAAATATTATCTTTTACCTCAAGTCTATCTGTTTCCGTTTTATCTAAATAAACTTCACGGTACTTTTTCGCAAGCCCTACATAATTCGCCTCTTCATTATTTAATAAGACATAATTGATTTTGATGTCAAATGGATGTGCATTTTCAGTAATTAAAGAGATCAAATTGGTTCCTGATTGATTCATTTTTTGCGTGAAACTATGTCGATAGTTAAATGAAACTTCAAAGTTTGTGATTTGGAAAGCATTTGGATTAGAAAATTTTGCCGAAAAACTTGCATAACTTGCGCCACTTTCAATAATCGTCAAAAGTCCATTTTGATCCTCTCCATGGATCACCCCGAACATATTCGCACCTAAACTTGGTACTTGTATCAACGAACCATCTTGAGACCTAATTGAATCTAAAGAAACACTCGCTGATAACCCTTGATCTTCTCCATAAAATAGACCATTATAAGTGCCTTTTCCTTCAGATTCTTTAAAACGAATTAACGCCCCAACCCCTTCAGGAATTAATAAATAACCAGATTCCATTCTATTGCGTTTAATCGCGCCCATAAATGGATAGACAATCACATTTTTGAGTTTAAAGGTGGAATGTTCAACAATACTATCAAACGGTACTGAAACTTCAACGCCACTATCGGTTAGAATCACTTCTAAATCCATTTCAATTTGAGAAGTGCCAAAAACTAAATTTGCTTTAAACCCATTTGACAATAATTGAACTGATTTGGTTGAAGTTGCGGATTGGAGGAATGATTCTTCTCTACTATTTCCTTCGGTCCCATAATAATACCAAATTCGAATTGGTGAATTAATATTTCGCTTTTGAGCTGGTGATAAGTCTCTATCACCCTCATCAACTAATTCCGGATATAAATAGTTATCTGCTTCATCTTTTTCAGTGTAATCCGTAAATAAGGAAGAACCCCAAATATAATTGGTTGCTTTATCAAGAATGCGTATCGATAAATCTATTTCTTTATAATATAAAATAAAATGATCATTTTCCGCTAACTTCGTATACCCATCAACCGTCACATACGGATTAGATACTTCTACATAAGGATCATCCGCTTGAGTGTATTTGTTTGAGACCAAAGTTGAGGTTGAAGCAGGTCTTCCGACAACAGAAACTTCATCGCTAATTGTTTGATCAAACCCAAAAATCACCACGACAACCAACATGGATATAATTAATATTAAGGCAACACTAACTCGTTTAAACACGGTTCATCGCCTCCTTTATAATCCCGTAGACAAACTCATAAAACTGATTAAATAAAATCCACACAATGATCACGATGGTCGCGATGATAAGCATCGTAATTAAAGTTAAAATAACATTACCTATCAAACCTTTAACTGAATAATCATGGACAGATTTAATCGCTAGTATAACCAATAAACCTGACCAAGCAACCAAGATAAAATTACCAAAAGTATATAAAAATGATTCATTTAAGGTAAACACTTGACTCAATAACGCTAAAGGGATTGCCCCAATCACATAAGGCATTAAGGCGGATGCAGTTGCGATATAAATATCTTTGAACCAACCAATGCCGTCCCCTAAAGTTGATACCAAATAGTTTGAAAAGACAAACAGTAAGATAATCCCTGAAAGTGAAAATACAGTTTGTAAAATATTATAAGATTCAACGGAGGATGTTCTAAAGATAAATGAAGTTAAATAAAACGAAACGATGTTAACTAAAATAAAGAGAATGTAAATAATCGTTGCCGATAAATAAGAGCCTTTGTGCATCTGTTTAATGTCATAGAAAGTATCAATCGGATGTTTAAAGACTTGTTTCGTGAATTTTAAATCTTTCACTAATTGAACTTTATTAGTTTTATCATTAAGCTTTCTTAACGGTTCATAAATACCTTTTTTATCATCGGCAAACCTTAATACTCTGACACTAATATACACGAGCATCACTGCGAGAATAACCCAAACCAAATAGGTTTGCATCCAATTATATCTAATTTGCCAGAAGGAATCACTATAGCCTTGAACATCCCCAGCAATCTTAAAGTAAGTTGCCGCATCTTCATAATTTCTTTGACGGAACAAACCTCTTCCTATTGATATATTTGCTAAGGCAAACATACTATTTTTCTGTAAAACTTCTTCCCATAAAGTTACATCATATTGACCATCATTAAAGGAAGCAATTCCGGTATGAACTAAATTAGTAAAGTCAGTTTTTTCTAAATATTCAACACTGTTGTTATTTTGATCAAGAATAAATAAATTATTATTTGAGTCTACCGCAATCCCAACTGGATTATCATAAAGACCTGGCCTTTTAATACCTGTATTCTTACCACCAAATGAGAAAATAAGATTACCATAACTATCATATTCTTGAATAATACCACTCTTAGATAAAATGTAAATATTGTCTAAGTTTCCAATTGCGATACTTTGAAGTTCCGTTAATGAAATATTAATGTTTAGTTTATCTTCTGAAGCAATGTTAAACTTCTTAACTTGTTTAGAGGCGGTTGGACTGATGGTAAAAACGGAGCCCTTTTCATCTATCGCCACATTGGTTGGTGAAGGGGGTTCATTTAAGGCAAGGTCTCTGCCAAAAAACTTTAATATTTGTGTAAATAATGATAATGAGGTTGGATTTGTTCCAAAGAAACCAACAAAATCTCCTCTATGGTTCACTTGAATTAACCCGTTCACTGAACCTAAACCAGCGATATACATAATGCCTCTTGCCCCAACCACTAGTTTTGAAGGGCGATAAGGTGAATTACCAAATAATGGTGAAGTTGGTCTTGTGTATTCTGTTTCTTTTGTTCCATCTAAATAATATTTAAATACTTTTTGAGCTTCAGGATCAGCCACATAAATAAATTCATCATCAACAAATAACCCCGTTGGGAGAATAAATTCGCCTTCAATAATTTGCAGTAAGTCTCCTGATTTATTCAATTTAACGATTCGTTTGTTTCCTGTATCAGCCACATAAATAAGATCCTCATGGACAAAGATATCTTGGGGATTATTTAAACTCACATTAAAGTTTATGATTCCCGCAGGCTCATAAGCAGTTTGAGTCAACACTTGAGTATTATCTGGTCCCGTTGTATAGGTTAAATAAGGCACTGGCTTATTAGGGTCAGTTGGGTCACTCGCATTAAGTTGAGTTGATAATCCTAAGCTGAAAATGCTCATAATAAGGAAAATTGAAATTAGTTTTTTCATGTTATCCTCCTACTTAATGCCCGAGTGTGCCATCGTGTTCATAACCTTACCTTGCATAAAAATGAAGATAATGAGATTAGGTAAAAACATGATTAAACTACCCGCAGCTGAAATGCCCTGTCCGGCAACAACATTGCCACTGGATAAAAGGGTTGACATATAATAGGCAAATGTCTTTAATGATTCTCGATCAATATAGGTGGTTGAAATGCCGGCATCATTCCAAACGGATTGGAATGATACAATCGCAATTGTCGCAATGGCAGGTTTAATTAAAGGTAAAATAATGGACCAAAAGACTCTTAATTGGCTTGCCCCATCAATCTTAGCAGCTTCAATCAAATCATTTGGGATTTGATCGATAAATTGTTTGATTAAAAATAATCCAACGGGAACAGCCAAAACTGGAAAGATGTGAACCCAGAAATTATCAATCAAACCTAGATTTTCAATCACTAAATATCTTGGAATTGCAACTGAAGCCCCAACAAACATCAAGGCAATATTATTCATAAATAAAATTTCTTTTTTAAACTTAAACTTTAATTTAGATAACGCATACCCCGCCATACTACTCACAACAATCGAGATTAATACGACTGAAGCGGTTATAACAATACTATTAAATAAATACCTAAACACAGGAACATTTGATTCACCAGCAACCGCGAATAACTCTAAAAAGTTATTGAAGGTTGGTCTTCTTACAAAAAATCTTGGTGGCCAGGCAAACAGTTCATCAATCGGTTTAAAGGCATGATTAAAAATATAAACAATTGGCAGTGCCATGAAAATCGCCACTGGAATTAAGATAAGATAGAATTTTATTTGGGACCGGTGAAACCTTTTTGGGTTGATTTTAGTCCCTTGAAGTGAATTTCTAGCCATTAGTCTTTCTCCCCAAATAATCGGGTCGCAACCCTACTCATAATATAGACCAAAATTAATAAGACCACTGCTATCGCAGCGCCATAACCCATTTCCCACCTGTTAAAAGCATAATCATCCATATGGTTAACAATTAATTGCCCCGCATTTTGTGGGGTTGGGTTAACCCCCGTTAACTGGACCCCAATTGATCCCGCATTAAAGGTTCCCACTAAGCTCATAATCGCGCCAAATAACATCTGTGGTTTCATGGTTGGAATGGTAATATAAAAGATTTCTTGAAACTTGTTTTTCATCCCATCAACATATGCGGCTTCATAAAGCTCTTCATTAATGTTTAATACACCCGCAAGCATCGCTAAAAACCCAATCCCCATACTTGACCACAAGGATACTATAATCATTATATTTAATAAATAATCTGGGTTTTGAAGCCATTGGATCGGTGTTTCAATAATATTCATCGCAAGTAAAATCGAGTTTAAATAGCCACTTGAGTCACCACTAAAGATAATTCTCCACATGACTGCCATCGCAATCCCCGCAGTCATGGATGGTGAATAAATCAGTAAGGCTAAAATAGTTCTTGGTTTTTTAGGAATCTGAGCCAATAGCCATGCTAAGAAAAATGAAAAAGCATAACCAACCGGTCCAACGATAAGCGCAAATTTTAAAGTGTTCGGTAAAACTTGTTGCATGAAAACATCATCTGCAGTAAACAAGTTTACAAAGTTATTTAATCCAATAAACTTAGGGGTATTAATTAAATCAAAATAAGTAAATGACAACAAGATGCCTAATAATACAGGAATCGTAATAAACAGAAAGAAAGAGGAGAAATAAGGTAGGACAAAACCCCATCCGACTAGATTCTCTTTAATTTTAGCCCGTTTTCTAGGATTGATATTTGAAGAAAGTTTTAGTTTATTCATCAATCCACCATCCTATCGTTTCAATGGTAGGTAAGAGATATGGTTTTAAAACCGTTCCATCTTTATCTAAATAACCAAACTCAATCATTTTCCTAGTAATCTCTTTATTCGCAATAATTAATCCATCTTCAATAGCGGTTCTGACATTAGCACCTTGATAAACTGTTTTATTCCAAATATTAGAGATTTCACGTTCTAGCATATAACTGCCCGGAATCTTTGGGACATCATAAGCATAATCCCATTGACTTACAATCACTTCTTTATGGGATTCATCCCAAGAATATTGTTCGAAAGCTTCTTTATTAGAGGTATTCCACATATAACTTGGTCCCATGGTCTGAATTAATTGTTCAGCATATTGAATTTGAATGTCTGTGCTACTCCACCATTTCATAAATTCCCAAGCTTCATCTTTATGTGTCGATTCACTGAATATCATATTAGACGTGGCTGCACCGACAAAACTTCTATCAATAACACCGTCTTTTTCAATGCCTGGCATTGGGGCAATCTCCCATAATCCCGCAATCTCAGGTGCGGCATGAATCAATTGAACATACATCCCAAAATCACCGATCCCAATTGGAAGTTCTCCGTCTCTAAATTTATTATAAAAAGACCCTACTTCAATCGGTAATGCATAAACGGTAAAAAGTTCTGTCATAAAAGTGATGGCTTCAATTGTTTTTGGATCATTAAACCCAGCACTAAAGGCGTCATCCTCATAAATCTTTCCACCATATTGATAAATAAACGGCATCGTTGCACCAAATCCTTTAAAGCTACCCGTACCCGCTAAATTGGTATAAAAGTTCATCCCATAGCGTTGTAACTCTGGTAATATATCGGTTACGTCTTCCCAAGTTTCTGGAATTGGTAATTGTAAGTTATCCATGATATCTTTTCTGTAAAATAAGATTTGGAAGTTTTGCGTATCAGGTAGGGCATAAACCCCTTCATCATAAATGAGTTGTAAGAAAGAGCCTCTTGCAAACCTTGAAGCGACTTCTGAAAAATCATCAAACTCCCTTAAATCTAAAGCGGCATTTCTGATCGCAAATTCATAAGGTCTCCAAGCGTCAATTCCCATCGCAATATCCGGTTGTCTTCCTGCCGAGTTAGATAAAATCAGTTTATCTTGAGAGGGCATCATGGAAATATTCACTTTAATATCATTGTTAGGGCTAAAATCTTCATCGATCATTCTTTGCATTAAATCAACATATTGCCTGCTTCTTGCAACCCATACTTCAAGTGTTTCTGGGGTTCTTTTCGAAACTTCTGAATCAATAAAGAATGACATGAAGAATCGTTTAACTCCAATCCAAGCACTTCTAAAAAAATTCACATTTGCTTTGGGTAGTTTCGCATCACTTTCATGAACATAAAACCGATCAATTGATAATGGTGAATTTAAGATAGTTGGTAAAATAATCCCTAGTGATTCGATAATTGAACCTGTATTGCCACTCAGTTGTCCAATTTTAGCTGGTATTTTATTTGGTTCTAAGGCAAGTTCAGCTAGTTTTTCATAGGACTGCTTTAAAGTGGTTGTCACAAGAGTATTTTTCTTGGTTTGGTTAATGATTTGCCACTCTTCATAAACCGCTTTTAGGATATCCGCATAATCATTTAAATCTCTTTGTAAATTAGGTAAGTAGGTTGTAATATCCCAATCTCTATTTGGATCTACATTTCTTCCTGTTAACTTGTTAATTTCTAAGACTAAGTTATTAATTCCCAGTAAAACATCTATTAATGCATAATATAAATCACGCTTTTGATATTCAGATGCTTCTAAGGTAATCGTGTGGGTGCCTTTAGTTAGGTTAAATAAATAAGGTTCCCCCTCTAAATTACCAAGTGTCTGATTTTTCCATTTACGGGTATATTTAAAAGGAATTTGTCTTGCTTCAATAAAAGGAAGGTTACCATCAATTAATAAACTTCGATAAACAATAACATCTTGATTTCCATCTTGAAGGTATTTCAGTGATATTTGATAATAGCCATCTTCAGGTACTTCTATTTCATAGTACACACGTTGACCTGGTCTATTATAAGTTCCCCCATCCAACAAGTTCAATTTCTTTTCGACTAAGGCAAACGGTGTTACGCCTGCGGAGCGACTACTGCCAATTTGAATAGCTGGAGAGTTCTTATAAAATAATAATTCACTTTCGTATTCTTCTATATAGTCACCTTCTGCATGATTAGAACCTAAATATTCTTCATACGTAATCGGTTCCGTAATCCCTTGAACTTCTATTGCACCGACTAACAATTCCCCTCTGGTTTTGTTGAATGTAATGGTGTTAATGCCTTCATCTAGTTTGAAAAGAAGGCCATTTTCATATAGATTTTGAATTTCTTCTAGTCTAGTGGTGTTCCATTTTCTGAGTTGTTCTGAACTAGGCAGAATATCATTTCCATAGCGGTCTAGGTTAAATTCGTGCGGTGTTACCCAATACGTTTCTAAAGAGATTTGACCACTTTCATAGTATTGTCTTTCACCATTAACATCAACCGATATTTCGATTGGTCTGATATCATTGGTTAAAGAATAATAGGTAATCAAAACTTGATAAAGTGCTCTTTCTGGTACAGTCACTTCAATACTAAATGAATCTTTAGTATCCCAAACTAAAGGATCATAACCATTTGGGTTATTATCATTATCATAGGAAAAACCAGAAGCATCAAAGTCAGCAGGGAAAACAACGGTATAAAAACCATTGTTTTCCGTAATGCCTTCTTCTTTCCACTCATTATAAAGAGAAATAAATTTATCTGTCACAATCATATCAGGATTCACTTCAGCAGCCTTAAAAGAGGCCTCAAGTGAGACCTCACTTTCGTCTACTAACCAATAACTTAATACTGGTGCCATTAAGGCTAATACTGTTATTAAGATGACAACTTTTTTCTTCATATGATTAATCTAGTAATTGTTCTTTTGCTTGAGTATAGAAAAAGTTAGCCCGTTCATTTAGTTGTTCGGCAATATCATCAAAGTTAACTAACCCGTCTCTTAACATATCATGTGCCTGACCTATGGTTGCAGTTTCATTGCCTAATTGACCATATTGACCATTCCAACGCGATAGCACATAACCAGGAACTGTCTTAGCTAACGATTCAAACATAATGTCTGATGTTGCAATCACTTTTCTAAACTCAACTAAGGTAGGATATTTAACTAAGTATTTATCTAATAATGTTTGATCATTTACAATTGGGGTGAAGTTAATGTTATAATTATCATTTTCTTCTACCAGTTCTAATCTTCTCGTATAACCATCAATCCCAAAACCCATCCATTTGGCAAATAATAATGCTTCTTCAGGATGTTCAGTACCTTTACCAATAACCAAATAATCGACTACCATCATTTGTTTATCACCAGGCATACCAATAAAATCAATATCCGCTTGATATAAGCCTTTATCAGGATCATTTTGATTAGTTAACCACTCACCAATCATCCAAGAGGCTTCCCATCTAATGGCTTGTTTACCTGCATCCCATGCCGCAAATTCATTATCTACGCCATAGTTTTGTTGTAAAAACTCAGAAGTTGCGACATCTGAATAATACGCAGAATTGGTTTCAGTGAATATGGAGGCACGTTTAGTTAATGCATTCTTATATTCAGTTGAATCTAAGTTATATTGAGTTCCATCCCATGTATAGTACCCTAAATCATTATTTAAATAGGCAGGATACCAAAATTGCATATCTGGACCAACTCTCATCCCGGAAATACCAGTACCATCTGTAGAGGTTTCTGATACTGCTTGAGCTTTCGCAAGTAGATCATCAAATGAAATACCCGCCTTAGGTGCTTCTACACCAGCATCTTCAAATATTTTATTATTAACATAGTAACCAAAATAATAAGCCTTTAATGGAATCCCATAAAGAGCACCATCAAATAAGGTTGAATTTAGTAGGTCTGGTGAGATTTTATCAAACTCATCATCTGCCGCCACCAAATCTTTAACATCTTCTGCCCAACCCATTTCAACGGTTTTTAGTATTTCTGCGTGCATGAAAACATCAGGTAAGTTTTGAGCTGAAGCTTTCGCACCTAAAAAATCATCCCAGTTTTGATCGACTTGATTCTCTGGATTATTTGGATCAGGAATCTTAGGTCTTTCAACAATTTGTACATTGATGTTTGGGTACTTAAGGGTGAACTCTTCAACCATTTTTCTTTCTAGGTTCATATTTTCTACTGTACCTAAGTCCCAAGCAGCATAAGTAATCGTAACTTTTTCACCAGTATCTTTTTTACAGGCAGCAACGAAGACTGCCATTGCTGTAACAAGCACTAATGAAAGTAATACTTTGAGTGTCTTTTTCATTTCGTTTCCTCCTTATTTTCGCTATCGAAACGTTTCGAAATTAAAATTTAAATAAAGCCAAATAACCCTTTAATTAAAAATGTCTATTTGGATGATAGTATTTCTTACCTTCATGATAATACATAAAAAAATATTTTGCAAGCGTTTACACCATTTTTTTGTGAAAAATAAAGACTTAATTTTAAAGATTAAGCCTTTATTGCTTGATATATCATATTTATTATATTATTTCGATCGTTTCTTGTAAGAATATTTTTCTTGGTGAACCAACCATAATCTCTATGGGTCCTGCCTCAAGCCTACTCACATTATTACCATCTTTATACATAAATGATTCATAGGTTAATTCTAGTTCCACCACTAAAGTTTGTTTAGGATTAAGTGCTACTTTCTCAAATCGAATAAGTTCCATCTTTGGCCTTACTATCTCTGAAAACAAATCATTGATATAAACTTGAATCACTTCTTTGGTGCAAATATGACTTAAGTTTTCAAGTTTAACACTTAATTTGAGGGTCTCACCTTCCCTTAGTTTGGTTTTATTAAGTGTAAGTGCGTGATATTTAACTTCACTATAACTTAAACCATCTCCAAAATAATAAAGTGGTGTGTTTGGACTATCTTTATAATTTGAAACATATTGTTCCGTTAAGTCATCTGTATTTCTTGGACGGCTTGTAGAAAACTGACTATAATGCATAGGAATTTGACCCACATTAAGTGGAATACTAATGGGTAATCTTCCACTAAAATTGGCTTCACCTAGTAATAGTTGTTTTATGGCCTCGCTCATTTGGTTACCTAAATAAAAGGCAAACACAATTGAATCAAGGTAAGGTTCTACCTCCGTCAGGATTAAAGGTCTACCTGAATAAACAACCCCGATGACCTTTTTACCATTTTCATGAAGCTGTTTAAGTCTTTTAACATCTTCTAACTTAACAGAAGGGGCTGTCTTAGACTGAGATTCACCAGATTCTCTTTCTCCTTCACCAAAACAATAAATAATTACATCTGATTCTTCATAAGACGTTTGATTAGGAAATACTTCTTTTAGGGTTTTATTATTAGAAATATGTCCACCCACCCAACTCCAACTACCGTTGGTTCTTCTTGAATCGGCGTATTCGCCCATTAGATGAACTTTCTTATTTTTTAATGGTAAGTTGTTATTTTTGAGTAACACAGTAGATTCTATCGCCAATTCTAAATTGGTTCCATCATCATAAAATTGTCGGTCTTGACTGTCCTCTATCAAACCGCGATAAGGATCTTTAAATAAACCTAGTTTTTCTTTGAGTTTTAACACATTTAAAACAGCTTCATCAATCAACTTGAGAATAGAGGGGTCTTTCTCAGCCGCAAGCTTTAAATGTTTACTATAAACATCACTCATCATGTCTATATCTAACCCAGCTTTAATTGATTTCATGGCCGCGCTTAAAGGGTTATCGGCATATTTATGGGCAATCATATTAGCTGTTGAAGCAAAGTCACTTATGATGACCCCATTATATCGATATTGACCTCTTAAAATATCTCTTAATAAATATTTATTTGCTGTTGCAGGGATGCCAAACAAAGTATTAAATGAAGTCATGACGAGTTCTGGATGGGCTTCTAATGTTCTTGCATAAGCAGGCATATAGAAATTAAAGAAGGTTTCTTTCGATAAAGTAACCTCATTATAATCTCGTCCTGCCTCAGGTGCTCCGTATCCAGCAAAGTGTTTTAAACAAGCAGCAATATTATCATTACTAAAATCACCTTGATACCCTTTAACGAGTTCATAACCCATTTCACCGGTAAGATAAGCATCCTCGCCGTAACCTTCAGTCACTCGACCCCATCTAATATCTCTTGTGACATCAACCATTGGAGAAAATGTAACATGAATTCCACTGCTTGCTGCTTCTTTAGCAGCAATAGAAGCTGCTTTTCTAACTAAGTTTCTATTAAAACTAGCCGCTTGAGCTAATGGTACCGGGAAAATTGTATGACAGCCGTGAATAACATCGCTCATAAAAAGTAATGGTATCTTATGTTTCGCGTTTTCAAGATATTGTTTTTGAATTCTTATTGCATGATTCTTATTATTAATCCCCAAGATAGAACCATATAAATAACGGTCTTTTTTAACATAATAAGTACTATTAGAAACCCCAAATAACTCTGTTTTATCTGAAGGATCATAAACGGACGGATCAACTTGAACAAGTTGGCCAATCTTTTCTTCCAAAGTTAATTTATTCAGTAATTCTTTTAACATAATCTATCACCTAACTTAGATTATATCATAACATTTGAGTTCCATTTTTTAAAAAAGTAACCATAAGATGAATAAATAACTTAATTTTTTAAATAGTTTCTGACTGATTAATGGGCTTAAAATAAAAAACCTCACGCTTCATTTAAGAAGCCTTGAGGTTTATTGTTATTATTGTCCGAGTTGTTCTTTATCTTCTTTTATTTCAACGACCGCTGCTTCAGTGGTCATTAATAAGGCACTAATGGAAGCGGCATTTAAGATAGCGCTTCTTGATACTTTAGTTGGGTCAATAATACCCGATTTAAACATATCTACGAAAACACCATTTTTGGCATCAAACCCAAAATTACCCGTTTGAGTTAATTGTTTTTCAACAATTTCTTTACCATCATATCCTGCATTTTCAGCGATTTGATAAGTTGGTTGTAATAGGGCTTCTAGGACTAAATTAATCCCTTTTTGAACATCTTTGTTATCCGAATTAAGCGTTGGTTTAAGTGCGTTATAAGCATCAACTAATGCTGCACCACCACCAATGATGATACCTTCTTCAACAGCAGCTTTAGTTGCGTTAAGGGCATCTTCAATCTTAAGTTTCTTTTCTTTAAGTTCACTTTCAGTCATTGCTCCAACTTTAATTAACGCAATTCCGTTTGTTAATTTAGCTAACCGTTTGTTAAATCTATTTTTATCAAAATCTGATTTCGCATTTTGAACTTGAGATCTAATTAATTCAATACGTTCTTCTAGGTTTTCCTTTGACCCTTTACCACCAATAATGGTGGTTGAATCTTTGGTAATGGTAATTTTTTTCGCTTCGCCTAAATCTTCGATGGTTAAGTCTTTTAGATTCATATTCAACGATTCTGTATAATATTTAGCTCCTGTTAAGATCGCAATATCATTTAACATATCTTTTTGGTTATCACCAAACTCTGGTGCGTTAACCGCTACTACGTTAAATGTGCCTCTTATCTTGTTAACCACAAGGGTTGATTTAACATCATTGTCGATTTCATCAGAAATGATTAGTAAAGGTTTATTTGTTTTAATAACAGCTTCTAAAATAGGTAATAAATCATTAATATTAGATATCTTTTGATCAGTCACTAATATAGATGCATTTTCTAAGGTTGCCTCCATTGTTTCTCTATTAGAAACCATGTAAGGCGAAACATAGCCTTTTTCAAACTGCATCCCTTCAACAATCTCTAATTCAGTTTCAAATCCATTAGATTCATCTACAGAGATAACGCCTTCTCTACCAACTTTTTCCATTGCTGCAGCGATAATTTGACCAATTTCTTCGGAACCGGAAGATACCTTGGCAACGTTCGCGATTTGTTCAGTCGTATCTAATGTAACTGATTTATCGAGAAGGTAATTTGCGACTTTCTTAGCTGCAATTTCGATCCCTTCTCTCATTAAGATAGGATTAACGCCTTTATCAATATAGCGCATTCCTGAGTTAATCATGCTCCCGGCTAATACAGAGGCAGTGGTTGTCCCATCCCCTGCATTTTCATTGGTCTTATTAGCAACTTCATATAGAAGTTTAGCACCCATATTTTCATATTTATTATCCAGTTCAATTTCTTTAGCAATAGATACCCCATCATTGGTTATAATTGGTGAACCATACCCTTTATCTAAGGCGACATTTCGTCCTTTTGGGCCTAGTGTTATTTTTACAGTATCTACAAGCGTATTGACCCCTTTTAGTATTTCAGTTCTTGCTTCTTTTGCATATTTAATTTCTTTTGCCATGATTGTTCCTCCTACTTAATAATTGCTAAAATGTCTTTTTCACTGATGACAAGATATTCCTCATCATTATATTTAAATTCTGTTGTTGAATACTTTTTAAAGATAACTTTATCATTTTTCTTTACAGTCATCGGTTTAAATTTCCCTTCTACAACAACACCTTCTCCAACCTCAAATACTACCGCGTAATCAGGTCCATCCTGAGCTTTGGTAAGAATAATACCCGATGAAGTTTTATCTTCCTTTTTTTCTTTTTTTAAAATGACATTATCATTTAGTGGTTTTAACATCTTCTCCTCTTCCTTTCTTGGCACTCTGTCATTTAAAGTGCTAAATGTATTATAACTAGGGTTATTTGAAATGTCAAATTGTGGTATTTTTACCAAAATGATACTACTAGATAAAAAACCACTATCGAAATATCGATCTAGTGGTTTTTCATTAATGGTTGTTTCTATTGAAGTAAATGACTCATTTTACGGATAATCATGTTGGTTGCTCTTCGAGGCGATAACCGGTAAAGTTTGTTCATTATTCTTGAATCTTTACCCACATAACTATAGAGTTTCTTTTTAAGCATGGCTTTAACGATCAGTTCAGCTGCTTTATCTGCTTCTAACATTTTATAGGTAGATTCAGTATTTTCTGAAGTGTCGATTTTGATTGAAACATTTGAGTTTTTCGCAATATCTGTTTTAATTGCGCCTGGGAACACACAAGTTACACTGATGTTGGTATCTTTCAGTTCACCATATAAGCCTTCAGTCAATAATTTTACGGCTGCCTTTGAAGCCCCATAAAGAGATTGTCCCGGTACAGGTAAGAACCCACCCATACTAGAAACATTCACTAAATAGGCTTCTTTTTGTTCCAACAATGCTGGTAAAAATGTTTTATTTAGATAGAGTGTTCCATATAAATTGACATTGATAACCTTATTAATCGCTTCGTATTCTAAATCAATCACTTTAACAAAGGGTTGAATGATTCCGGCTACATGAATTAAGCCATCAATCACGTTAAAATCTTTTAATATAGCTTGATAGGTTTCTTGAACCTTTAATAAGTTGGTGATATCTAATGGATATGTTTTTAATAAATCATCTGATTTATTGGAAAGTTTTTTGGTTTCTAACAAACCTTTTTCGCTGATATCAATAGCAGCGACTCTGCTACCTTTATCTAATAAATGTAGTACGACTTCACGGCCAATCCCGTTACCGCCACCTGTTACGACAAACACCTTGTTTTTTAACATTGTATCACTCCTTTTTTTAAATGTTTTTTTGTTCGGCGTTAATACATTTATATTATTTACTTTTAATGGTCTTTTACACTTGTAGTTTAACATACCTGTAAAAACTTTTATAACAAAATAACTTTGAAAACGCATACTAAAAAAAGACCAAGGGATTACCTTAGTCTTGACTAATAATTTATGTCAATGATTCATCTGTAATGATATAGGTGTATTGTCGCCATACATCAATTAATTGACTAACCGGATATTTTCTTTCTACTTTAGAATTTTCATATTCAGCAGGATCGTTTACTATCCCATACCAAATACCTTCAATCTTTTCAAACCCAATTAAAACGATTAAGTGTCCTGCTGGATAAGCCATTATTGAACCAGTTAATTGATCTTTTGAAGTAGAATTAATTGACATAACTACTGGGATATCATTTTTAATATACGCGACAATCTTACTAAAATCATCGATATATTCAACTCTACCATATAAACCTTCTAAAGATCCGGCAAAACTAGCATTAAAGGTCCAATTACCATAAATATTACCATTTCGATCTAGAACCTTCTTAGCCATTTCTGTTTGCGTAAAATCAAATCCATAATAATTGACCACCATCGCAAGAGAGGTCGGTGAACAGATAACACTGCCAATATCTGGTACGCTTAATTGTTGAAGGGGATTAACATTAAGACGTTTATTGATTAAATTATTTTCATCAAATAAAATAACATCGTTATTAACCTTTGTCGTTAAACTAATGTTTTCTAGTATTAATTGATTGGCATTATTAGGTGAAATACTGACTCTTAATTTGATGAAAGTATTCTTTTCTATATCTTTGTTAGTAACAATATCATATGAAACGCTGGCGAAAGCGTCATAGTTAGAATTGGATGAGCTTTTTCTAGTATCAGAAAATTGGCCCATAATTTGGAAATCTCCAAATTTTTCGCCATCACCCAAGGCAATATAATAAACGAGTTCAGCGTCACCTAAATTCTTTACATTCCATGACATCACAAGTTCTATGAAATTGGTAGTTTCAATCGATATACTTTGATAAACAGCGTTAGATGATGGTTCTTCTAAAATTAAATGATTAGTGTTATCTAACTTTAAGTTCGTGGTAACAGTATCATCTTTTAGATCCCATAACACATCTCCATTTAATGTCTCTGTACCATTAATTATCATTTCAAAGTCCTCCGCATTATCACAGGCAGTTAATAGATTCAATAGTAACAAAAAACTTATTGTTATAACCAGCTTTTTCATATTAATAACCCCTAATCAAAATCTCTCATCTTATAATCTTCTAACTTGTCTTCTTTTAATTTGTTTACTTCTTTTTCAAGTTCAGCAATTCTTTTATGGCTTTCCTTTTCTCGATTCGCATCATTTCTTGCGATACCATAGTTAATTAATCCAACGATTATAGACAAAACTCCAAGTAATATTCCAAACCCAATCGTTGTTCCAACTTCTTTAAAAAAATCAGAGAAGAAAACAGGAATTACTATCATTAATGCAAATCCGAATACAAAACATATAATCGCTCTAAAATAATACACGTTTCTAGGTCTTCTCATTTGTTTATTCTCCCTTTTAGATTAATAATTAACTACTCACTCTACAATACATTTTACCATATCATGATGAAAAATATTTAAGTAACTATTCAATTAATTAATTTTTCTTTATAATAATATATTGAAACTTCAACTTAAAATAATCTAGTGGATTCAAAAAAAGACCCAAGCTTGATACTTGAGTCTAAATTCTTAATTATCTGTATTTATTCATTTGATTTAGTTAGGTCCATAAAGATACGCATAACTTGATAAACTATTCAATCATACATACACATAGATTATTGACTGTTTTACTTTCTTTTTATATTTTTAAACTATCTTATCCAAAATAATAACAACTAACAGTGCAGCAAGTGATATATATCCAATAATCAATACTAAATTAAAAATAATATCAGGAATTATTGATTTATCCCAAATAAGATATTCATAAACCATGCCTAAAATTGCTGCTAAAATAACAACAAAAAGAAATATGAAGAATAGAAAATTCAAAATTTTATTACTCATAATCACTCCATGAATGCCGTCATTCTTATTTTTGAAACATAGTGTTTTTAGAAAAAATATTCAACATCAAAAATAGGTGAGTTTTTCCATTCTTTTTAATTCCCTTAAAAAAATATAGCGATAGAAAAAATCTTTTTGTATGTCTATATAGTTTCTTTGCTTATTTCTGATGCTCCCATACAATTGCCATCCAAACTACTGAGTGCCTAATGAAATCTGCCTATCCCGGCAAATAAATCAACAAAAGTAAACTCACCGTCTTTTTCTCTCATATTAATAACTTATCACTTTCTTAACATAATTTGAAAAGTCGCACTTACTTCTCTCATCTCTAAAATCTGAGGATCGCAAATTCAAATCTACATAATTAGGTTTATCTTTTCTTAAAGTAAGATTATTTTTACTGTCACTGCTATTAACACTAAACTGATTACCAGGAACTTCTAAAACAGTTAGTGTTTTGGCACATTGGTTGTTCAAAACTAAGTACCATTTATGTTTTAGAAATTTGATATCAGGATTAGCCCAATATACCGATTTGCGTTCTTGTAAACTTGCAAAAGTAATGTTCCCATCAGAAAAATCAAAGTTATATGATTTTTTAAGCAGATTAATTGCTTTGCTTTTATTAATCGGTTGACTAGAAGAATCATTAATAACACTTGAATCTTGAATCTTCTTATCAAGAAAAATGGTACTCTCTTTCTTATTTTTATTTATTAAATCTTTAACAAAAACTTTTATTCCTATTAATTCCAATAGTAGCAACCCACCATCTAAAAAATCCTTTAATTCTGTCTCTCTGTATCGGCTAACTTTGGGTGAATTTCCTGTTTGAATGTTATTCATTTCTAAGGTTCCGTTTTGCTTAGCTATTGCGATTAATTTATTTTCTAAATAATCAATGTCTGATCGATTCAGTGAATTATCTTTTGTCGTTAATAGAATAACTTTGGTCCACCAATCTTTTGATTTATCGTGTTCATATATTCTTCTAAGCGGATCATTTGCTTGCCCTATATAAACCTTATCTTCAGACACAAGTAAATAAACTCCCCAATACATAGATTCTTGTTCACTGGATAGTAATTGATAGGACGATCTGGGCGAAGCAAAAAGAATTCCTTCCCATTTTAAAAGTTCTGCCATTAGCAATCCTGATAGTGACCCATTTGATAATAATAGTTTAATTGTTTTTGCTTCTGCCATTATTTTTTCTCCTCTAGCGTTGAATTGTATTCGATTAAATGATATTTTAAAAAGAGATCGTTTAGTTTCCTTTTTAGTCTAATTGTTGGTTCATATTTGCCATTTTCTCATCTATTAACAGTTATAAGTAATACGCCTAAAATTTCACTAAGTTCTTCTTGTGAAACAATCATCTTTTCTCTTAACTTTTTAATAGCTACATCATATTTCATATAATAAACCTCACCTAATCGCTTTATTAACACTATTTAAACATTTTTTATCAAATTATCAAAGACTTCTTTGACTTAGATTCTCTTTTTGAGGTATATAAGAGAGTTCATATTCGTATTACTTATATTTTTCAAAATTATTATTTTTTTTACAACTCCGTATGGAAAGGTATTTTAATACCTAGTTCGATTTTTTTTGCCTTTTGTAAGGAAAAACTTGTATTTTTGTCACTTTTTGCCTTACTATGGTTTATTTAATATTCAAGAGAGGTTCTTAAAAACAAAAAATGCCCAATATAGGCATATATTTGTTTCAAATAGTTCGCATTTAGGAACTAGTTTAAGATGTTTTTGGTGTCTCTTTTTACATTAACTTTATTAGAATTTTGAGGCAAAAAAACTTAAACTGTTATTGAAATGCCAAATCACGAAAAATCCAGTAGAATCGAGTAAATAGTGGAAAATAGTGACCTAAATTTTATTATCTTTTTTCAAGACATTAAAACATATTATTTCATGGTCTTAGACTACCAGCAGGAACAACATAGACACCATCTTTGCGTTCAAGTGTAATTTGCGTTTCTGTAACAACAATCAATGTGGAAGGCATTCTTTAAGTTGCTTTGTGTCAATAATGTTTGAATTTTAAACAATTATTGTGCACCTACTTTTATATCTTTTACTCTAGACTCAATTTCCACTATTTGCTGTATTTCACTTCCAATTTTTGTTGGTTTTTTGTTCTGTTTTTTTGTAGTTTACTTACTTAATATTAAATAGGGATTATGTTGTACCGCTACGCTTTCAACATTTTTAACACGCCTTTTTAATAACTAGTTTTGCTTCCATAGAATCACGGTATTTCCGCCCATAGCTGGGTAGATAAATCTTTGCCCACCTATATTTTCCCCTCCCAATATACCTACCAAAGCTTTATTATCTTGGAATCTCAAGGCATAATAACCGTTATATACCCCACAGTATACAGATAATTTGATATCTGAAATTTCTAGTTCATAATCTTTAAAATACTCATCTTTCATTACTAGGTCAAAATAATCACTAATAATCATGTCCATTAATTCTTGACTAATTGCTGTAATAGGGACTATTGCTTCAGGTATGAAAGCAATTTCTTCACCATCTTCCTTGTATAAGTGACCATAATTATTTCTATATGCAATATTTAAAATGTCTCCATCATTGATTTCTTTACTATCATATAGATTACTTGCAAAATAAAAACTTCCGTTAGTCATTTCTATTCTCCCATCATTTTGATCATTTTGACAACCTAAAAGAAAAAACAAAAATAATGTCATAAGAAGTATCAAAACATTTTTTTTCATTTAAAACTCAACTCCTTTTTTTATCCTATTATTTATCTAATTTTTTATTTGCTTGGAATGATAAATTTGGTTGAATAGCACTCAAATCTTAAACACGTGGGTAATTAAATTATATTTTACTTGTGTTTAATTGGGAACAACTTGATTTTCGCCAACGAATATGTTTAACACACCTTTTTTGAGCAAACCGTTAGTCTTTAAATGTTCGAGAAGCAAAGGTATTTTACTTTCGTTTTCTAAGCAAATTATAACCCCGTTACAAACTTCACAAACGGACACCATCCAAATAGAAAACTGTTGTGATTTGCTTCCCATTTCATCGACAATACTTTCTAAAAAGTTAAGCGAGTTTTCTGCTTGCTTATAAATCAAATAATCGGACGTTACAGGTTTGCGATTACCAACAACATAAATATTATGAAGTCCATTTTCATCGACAAATACGCCTCCGAAATCATCAGTGTGTGATCCCTCAGCTGTTATGAAGTGAGTTATTGCCTCCTCATAAGCCTCCGTGCTCAAAACAATATTACCCTCGTATAAACTCGATTGCTCTATCTCTGGGCAACAACTGCTACTTTCTAATAGTGTATACATTTCATTATCCTTAGTCAGATTGCACGCTGCTAATAAAAACAGTAATAAAACAGCCATCGCTAGCCCTACAATTTTCTTTTCCATTTTACAAAATCCTCCTAATGAATTAATTTGTTTTTAATATTTTTCTCTCTTAGACGTTTTTTCACTTTAATTTTATTGTAAAACGATTATTTTAGCAAATATTGTCTTAAAATCTCTGTGTTCAAGTATTGTGTTGCTGACTTTAATTTAATAAACTTTCACATCTTAGCTCTTTAAACAGTTTATCTATATCTAGCGGGTATTTAATCTTTTTAACAGTTTCATCGGTTATTTTGTTTTCTATATCTAATAATGATTCATATAAATATTCATTTGATTCGTTTCTGGTTAATTAAATTTTGAAATGTATCAAACACAAGCTGAATATATGGTGCATACTTTGAATAAGTAACATTTTCATAGTTTAGATTTAAAGAATCAAGTTACTATTATTCTCCTTATTGTTTTTCACAATTATAATAGATAGATCTGTAGGTGTTCTCAAAGTTTGTATTAATTACTAAAATCATTACCCTATCTTTCTCATAATATAAATCGTCTAAATATTTAGGGATTTCAATGGTTAATCTCACACCTTGAATCTGGGCATCAAAAAAGATATTTTCTTTGTTTGCTGGTGACTGTATGTTAATATCTATAAATATATCATGGTTTACTCTTCTAGCTTGAGCGACATTAATCTTGCCTTCAGAATGCTGTGTATTAAAATTAAAGATGACAAGATCATTTTTGTTGAAATAGTTCTCATTGTATTTTTCTAAAAGCGTTTCATCTTCAATAAATTCAAGCAATTGCTCATGTAAATATACAATTGTTCTATAGTCTGCACCATAGTCTTCTTCAGACAAATACTTAAACATAGCTTGTTTTTCCACAGATTCTTCTGCTTTATTGAGATGGCTTTCATTGTATAAATTAACATTTTCATTTGAGCAAGAAACCAATAGAAAAACAAATCCATATAGCATTATTGTAACTATTTTTTTCATTTATTCTATCTCCTTTATAACGACTTATTTCTATCTCAAACTTATCATTACTTATAAGTTACATCAATTTATGATTCGTTTATTATTTTATAACCATCTTCCCGATTTTCAAAGTATTATTATTTTACTACCAATTTATTAAAAATAAAAGACTAAGAGATTACTCCTAGTCTTAGTATACGAAAGTGCCTTAAATGGGCATAAATTTGTGTAAATGGGATGTGTTTTTTAGGCGAAAAACCTTAACTAATTAATTTATACCGGGTTTGAATCATTTGGAGAAAATACTGGAAAGTTTGACATTCTCTTTTCTATTTTTTTTAGTTCAAATCCGCCGAAACATCAATTCTGTTTTGTATGTCAAAATTAACAATCTCTAAATCATCCATTTCAGTAAGCGGGGTTGTCATCGTAGGCGCATATAACGCAGCTGAATGTGCATTCACAACAAACAAGAATACCACAACCAACAGAAACAAGTAAACTAATCTTTTTTTCTAAAAAAAGTTATTTTCATGCTATTTTTGGTCTTTTATTTTGTTAATTATTGAATTTACTTGAATTGCTGTAACTGTTTGATATTCACCGTTAATAATGGGGAATAGCGATGCTTTTATAGTTCTTGCAAAAAAATTTAATCTAGTTGAGTCGCTTGAATACAATTCAATCACAGCATATCCGATTATTTTGTTGTCGAGTTTCAATACTACATCAACAAAAATCCTGTTATTGGAATTAAAACTATCTTCACTTGGTATCCACCAAAAGCCCCCTCCAGGTGCAACTACAATATTGTTTACATCAGCAACATTTTGCAAATAAAAAAGGCCACTATTGACGGAGCACTCAAAAATTGCTTCACTATTATTATAATTTAAAACTATTGGAGTGCCAGGTGAACTCCGTACACTTTCAAAATGAAATTCAGAGCATTCCACCATATCATTGGTATCAACTTCTGTTAATTCTTGATAGAAAAACTCTTTTCTTGGCTGCATAATCCATTCTTCCTCTTTGCCGTCAACAAAAGCTTCAACGAATACAATCTTATCGTTCTCAATCGAGAACACTAATTCGTAGTTATTATCGTAAAGAGATAATTTGCTACCTGTAACAGTATATCCGCCTGATATACGGCGACTTATGAAAATTATGTTGAATGAGTATTCATCGTCCCCATACAGTTTTATTTGTCCCGTTCCATCATCAGTAGTATAAGTGCCTTGCATAAAGTCCGAAGTTTCTTCGTCATTTGGATTACAGGCCGTCAAGTATGTAATAGATAATAACATTAGAAGCGTTATTCCAAAAGTCAATAATTTTTTACCCATACAATCACTCATCCTTTTTTTATTCTATTTTCTAATTATATATTCAATTTAGATTATATGCAAATCTCATTATTAAAATATATGCATAGGATTGACTTTTATTTTATGTGATAGATCCTTATCAAGTGTTATAAACCATTGTATAACATCGCTGTTTTTAGGAAACTAGTAGATTTTGTAACGATTGATAAAAAATATCATTTCCTCATCAAATTAAAGGTTGTTGAGAAAAACTTGCTGAATATTCTTGTTTTCGATTCTATGTTTAATCTTAAAGCGGGTAATTCATACAAAGATATATCTTGTTCTATTTATGTTAGAGTTCGTACCAGTACCGTAACACTCTCTTGTGTAGAGTTCAAACCAGCATCGCCAATTAAAAACATGTATTTAGATTTAGAAACTAAAGCCCATCGAGAATGCCAATTTACATCTTGGTAGGCTGTTTTTTATACAAAAAAAGCCCTAAATGGGCAAATTTTCGTGTATTTTGGTGCAATTTGCGACCAATATAAGATTATTTTGGAGCTTCCATCAACCATAATGGGACGTGTTTTTTAAGCCTTAAAACCTTAACTGGTTAATTTATACCGTATTTGAGTAAGTACGAGTAAACGGTGGTAACCGTGGGTAAACAATGGTAAATGTGCGACAGTCATTAACTGGTTATTTTATGCCATGTTTGAGTAAATATGAGTAAATAGTGGAAAGATTTTGAACTGTTTTTTCTTCATTTTTAGTTAATATCCCAACTACAATAAAAAAATCCCTTTAATTTTTATTTTATCTATCACTCATTCCAATACTGCTTTTCATTCTAAAAAAATACTAGTAAATTCTTGAGCAAATGTATCAATATCAACTAACTCAACCATATCGGATATCTTAAAATCCCACTTATGACCTCTTCCTGTCCCTCTTTCTCCACGGTTGTGTAGATTTGAAAATGGAATGTCTTCTTTTTTGGTTAATTTGAAGTATAGTCTCTCAGGCGTAATACCTAAGAAAAAAACTGCTTCATAATCTCCATCCGCCTTTAGTCCTTCGTTTTGAAATTTATTATTAACATCTATTGATGACGTTTTAATTTCAAATCTAATTCCGTTGACAGAAACATCCCAATCTCCTTGATCTCCATCATTATAGATTAAACGTCTAACTGCAGGTAATGCGTTAGAAAGTAAATGAACGAAGACCCTTTCCCCAAAACTACCTCTCTTATCAATAGAAAGAATCCTTATTCCATAAAATGTAGAATTGGGATTTGCCCAGTTGCCAGGAGCCTCAGTTCTAATTTCATCTAAAATACTTTTTATACTTAATTTTAAACTAGCATCCATTATATATTCCCCTTTTAATCAATTCATTTTCTATAAGTTCTGTTCTTAAATTTAAAGCGCTATTAGTGGATAAAAATGCAACCTCTTCCCAATTAACTTCGCTCATTAAGATATTCTTTATTTTTTCAAAATCTTTATATATAACAACACCATATCCTCGCTTATGGGGCAGTTCTTCAAACTTGTCATATGCTTTCATTCCACTAAACGTTGTTGATGGTAAATATACATCGCACATATTAATCATAGAAACATTTCTTTTTGAAGATGGAGAGTTGCCGTTTGATAATGAGTAAACACGAATATAATCTGATACTTTTTCTTTTTTTATCGGCTTGATATTTTCAATAGCAACCTTACTCCAAATTTGAAAGACCGTTGCTATTTCCACAGTCTTTCCATCCGGATAATAATATGAATCCAATGGCAAATTCTCAGAATGTATTAGTTTAAAGTTTTTCACTCTCTTCATTGGAACCCCTTTGCCATTTGAATTAAATAACGGTGGTAGAATGAATGAAACTACATCAGCAAACTTCTCAGAATGATTTATAAATCTTAAGGCTAAGTTACCTCTTAATCCAAATGGAGGATTTCCAATTACAATGTATTTTCCTTTTGGTGGAATATAACTTAAATAATTTTGTTTAATTAGGTTATCTTTGTATGCTCCTTTGGGTTCAATATCAATTCCAATGCGTTTTTCTTTTGGTAGCAGTTCATAAAAGTTGCAATTCCCAGCTGAGGGTTCAATAAATATATGTTCAGAAAAATCAACTTCTAATTTATTTAATACCTCTACTGTTTTTTCGATGACATATTTTGCTGTCTTACCCGTTGTATAGAATTGATCTTTACTTCTATAATCATCTTTTGCTATGTATTTATCACCTAAAAGAAAATTTAAATCCGAATAGTAGTTTTGTGGAACCTTCTTTGTTTGCATCCACCTTTTTAAAGTTCCAATATGAAGGGATAGATTATCAGCAATCTCGGTTAACTCACATTCCTTCAATAGTTCAACAAATAAATCATATGCATTAATCATATTAAACATCTCTTTCTTAGTTTTTTTGTATAAGTGACTTGTATGTGTTAAAAGGTACGCCTTTATGAAAGTTGGATATTGATACAACAAAAAAGTTAAAGTAGGTTTATTAATCAAATAACTCTACAAAAAAGCGATAAAACCATGAATGAGTGGAATTTTTCTAAATTTTAAGGTACAATTTATATAGACATAAAGGTGTGATTTAATAGTAGACAATCTCTATCCGAGGCTGTCTTTTTTCATAAAAATGACAGGTATAATACATTAAAAAGGAGTTGTTTTTATGGAATATGGATATGTTAGGGTTTCAACTGTTTCACAGAATATCGATCGTCAAATGGATGAAATGTATAAGTTAGGTTTAAATAGTAAACAAATATATGTTGATAAACAAAGTGGCAAAGATTTTAATCGTGAAAAATACCAAAAATTAAAACGCAAACTAAAGAAAAACGACCTACTGATTGTTAAATCAATAGATCGTTTAGGTCGTGATTATAAAATGATTATTGAAGAATGGCATCATATTACAAAAGTAATTGAGGCAGATATATTAGTTATTGATATGCCACTACTTGATACTAGAAATGATGCCTCTAACTTAGTAGGAAAGTTTATTAGTGATATAGTATTACAAATATTATCATTTGTAGCAGAAACTGAAAGAGAAAATATTAGACAACGTCAAGCTGAAGGTATAAGACTTGCTAAAGAAAGAGGCGTCCACATGGGACGCCCTAAATATGTATTACCTGATAATTTTAATGAAGTTGCTGCTTCTTATTTAAGAAGAGAGATAAAATGTAGTGATGCTGTAAAATTACTAAATATGGCTAGAGGAACATTTTTAAAATATGCGCACATGAAATAAGGTTCGTACTCGTGTCACAATTTTCTAATACCTAGTTCAAACCCGTGTTACAAATCCCATCTTACTTAATAGTACCTACCACTAGTCGGATTTGAACCAATAACATTTAACTCTATATACAAAAAATCAGTCAAAAATGACTGATTTTTGTTAGTTTTATTACTAATTCAATATGTTTTTGGAGGCCCCGACCGGACTTGAACCGACGATGCGGCAGTTGCAGTGCCGAGCCTTACCACTTGGCTACAGGGCCTTATTTGACGCTATATCATTATAACGAGATATAGCGTTTTTGTCAATTAATTTATGAATTCAAATTTGTTGAAGTAGAATACTTCAGGAACAAATAAGGTTTGAATTGGGTTATTGATACTAAATTTTGAATAAATAATTGCTTGTAGTTCTAACTCACTTTGAACCATGTCTCTGAGTAAAATACCAGTATTTTCTTGATCAGTTCCACCTGTAAATGGATTTGAAGGATAATCAAACACGTAATCGTTTGTAGCGACCTTATATAATTTATTTGATTCAAAATAAGTGATGTCTGTACTATAAGCATTATAATCACTGTTTTTGTTAATATATCTAGTAATTTCGCTTCCTGATAAATAGACTGTTTTAATGATATTATCAAATGGGAATATATCATATAATCTGCCTAATGTAATTGCTTCATTCGAGTTAAGACTATCTCTTGTTCCCCCAAAGTTGTGTAATGCGATATCAGCGTTTGTTTTAATTTTCATTAAGTCAGCTAACCAATAAGTTAGGGTGTATTTATCGATACTTGAACCATTTTGAATGATTGTCGTATTAAAATAGTCATCTGTTTCCAATTTATACATATCAATTTGGTTTTGGATGATTAAATCAGGTGTATTAAAATCCTCATGATAATAAAGGTTTTCATAAATGGAATTGTATCTATTTTTCATATCCAGTCTAACATGACCTAGATATTGTCCATTGGCACCAGATTGAATAATAATGGTGTTGTTGATAGAATCAAGTTTATACTGATGTGTGTGGGCAGTAAAGACAACATCGACTGATTCTAACCCTGTTAGGTTGGCAAGGTTATAATTTAAGGACTCATCAAAATCATGTGCCATCACAACAACCACATCTACTTTATCGTGTTCTCTTAAATATCTAGTCGTATCTTTTATATCACTTAAAGGGTCTTTAAATTCATAAGCTTGTACTCTTGAATAAGCAATAGAACTTTCTAAATTAGATCCGATCGAACCAATAATTCCAACCTTATAGCCCCCTCTTTCAATAACAGTATAAGGTAGTATATGTTCAGGTAAATCTTTAGTTCCTTTTTTGAAGGCATTGATTGCCAGTAACGGAAATGCAGCTTCACCATTATTTTGATTTCCATCAAAATACTGTGTGACCGTTTCTAAGCCCCAATCAAACTCATGGTTTCCTAAGGACATTGCGTCAAAGCCCATTAAATTCATTAAATGAATCGTCGATAAACCTTGATAATAATTTGATAGTGCTGAACCTTGTAACATGTCACCACCAGCTAGTAAAAACAAACTCGGATTTTCTAATCTTCTTTGGTTTAGATAATTGGCGATATAGGCCATTCCTAACTCACCGTCAGAGGGTTCAATAGCGCCATGAAGATCATTAATATAATAAAAATCTATATAATCTAGCTTATCTGGTTGAATCGGTGTTTGTCCAGAAGGGTAAATTCTTCCATCGTAGCCTTTTGAAACCAGTATCGTAGCTTCTAGTGAATCTAAATAATCTTCGGCAGTCGCCACAACGCGCACTTCTGTATCGGTTGTAATCAAATCTTCAAAATCATATAAATTCGTTGTTGGTAACACTACCTCAACTGATGTTTCACCAATGCTAATGGAGTAGTTGGTCGCATTACTTACTTTAGACCAAACTAGAATATCTTTTGTTAAAGCTAGGTTTGTAGGTGTCTCAAGCTGTAAAATGACAGGTTCGATATCTTCTTCTAATATTAAACCATCTTGATAAGTAACTCTTAGCACATTAGACTTGCCAGATACGCCTGCACTGTTTTCCGCTTTAACATATACTTCTACAATATGATTAGTAAATAAATTAATATGTGTTGATAAATCATATTCATTATTAACTACTTCATAAGTACCTGAATCTAAAAATACTTGATAAGTAGATGCAGATTCACTCTTGTCCCATTTAATTATTGAGTTTTCCAACATTAGATTGGTTGGCGCATTCGGGACTTCTAAAACATTCGCACAAGCGCTCAATATAATTGTTAATGTGGTTAGGATTATCCCAATAAATATTCGTTTAATTGTCATTGTATTCTCCTTATTGCTCAATCATTATACCATAAGAGAGTCTACTTTTTCCAAAAAATAATGAATTGAATAGTATAGTTATTTGACACTTGTAAAAAACGTGATATAATAATATTAGCACTTAATCATTAAGAGTGCCAAAGGAGTGAAAAATATGTTCCCACAAATGGAAGATTATAACAACGATAAAGATATTTTAAAGAAATTCGGAAGAGATATTACTCAAGCGGTTAAAGACGGTAAAGTAGATCCTGTTATCGGTAGAGATGAAGAGATTAGACGCATGGTTAAAATCCTCTTAAGAAAAACTAAAAATAATCCGGTATTAATTGGTGAACCTGGTGTTGGTAAAACTGCCATTGTTGAAGGTTTAGCAAGACGTATGGTTGATAAAGATGTTCCTACTAGTTTACAGGGTAAAACACTCTATGAGCTTGATTTAGCCAGCCTAGTTGCAGGGGCTAAATTTAGAGGTGAATTTGAAGAACGTCTAAAGGCTGTCTTAAATAAAATCAAGGATTCTGATGGTGATATCATTCTATTTATTGATGAAATTCATACCATTGTGGGTGCTGGTGCAGCTGAAGGGGCAATGGACGCTTCGAATATGTTAAAACCAATGCTCGCAAGAGGTGAATTACATTGTATTGGCGCAACCACCTTAAATGAATATCGCAAGTATATTGAAAAAGACCAAGCTTTGGAAAGACGTTTTCAAAAAATCTTAATTGATGAACCAACCGTTGAAGATACCATTAGTATTCTAAGAGGTTTAAAAGAACGTTTTGAAGCACATCACGGTGTTCATATTAGTGATAACGCCCTAGTTAGTGCGGCAACCTTATCAAACCGTTATATTACCGATAGATTCTTACCCGATAAGGCAATCGATTTAGTGGATGAAGCTTGTGCTTCTATCCGAATGGAAATAGACTCAATGCCTGTAGAGTTAGATTCAATCAATCGAAAAATTATGCAGTTAGAGATTGAAAAGAGTGCTTTATCTAAAGAAAAAGACTCACTCTCACAAACTCGATTAGATAAACTTGTTGAAGAATTAACTGAAGCAAAAGCTGAACAAGCGGTGATAACGAAAAAATGGCAAGAAGAAAAATCTCAATTAAATGCCGCTAAACAATTAAGAAACCAACTTGAAATAAAGAAAAATGAACTTCAAAATGCGTTCAATAATTCAAATTACCAACGAGCAGCCGAACTTCAATATTCATTAATTCCTGAACTCGAAAAGAAAATTACTGAGATGACGGAACAAGCCAAAAATCATGAACTTATTAGTGAAACGGTATCTAGTGATCAAATTGCTGAGATCGTTTCAAAGTGGACTCACATTCCCGTGACTAAACTACTTCAAGCGGACCGAGAAAAGCTCCTTCATCTACAAGATGAAATGTCTAAACGTGTGATTGGACAGGATCACGCCTTAAAGTTAGTTTGCGAAGCCATTATCAGACAAAGAGCTGGTATTAAAGATATGAATAGACCGATTGGATCGTTCATGTTCTTAGGTCCAACTGGTGTCGGTAAAACAGAGGTAGCCAGAAGTTTAGCCGAAAACTTATTTGATGATGAAACGCATATCATCAGATTAGATATGAGTGAATATATGGAACGCCATAGTGTGTCTAGATTAATTGGGGCCCCACCTGGATATGTGGGTTATGATGAAGGCGGACAATTAACCGAAGCAGTGAGAAGAAAACCTTATTCCATCGTTTTACTTGACGAAATTGAAAAAGCACATCCAGATGTTTTTAACATTCTCTTACAAATCTTAGATGATGGAAGATTAACCGATAATCAAGGGCGAACCATAGACTTTAAAAACACCATTATCATCATGACTTCTAACTTAGGCTCTCAAGAACTATTATCTAATAGTGAAAATGGGATTGAGAAAGTCAAATCCTTGGTTAAAGAAACATTCAAACCAGAATTTATTAACAGACTTGATGAAATTATTGTCTTTAATCCATTAAACTTTAATATTCAAGTGAAAATTGTTGATAAGATGTTAAATGATCTTTCTAAACGTCTTATCGATCGAGACATCCATATTGAATATTCAGATTCCTTAAAAAAACACGTTTTACAAGAATCTTATTCGATTGAATACGGGGCAAGACCAATCAAACGTTACATCCAACGTCACATTGAAACATTCATTGCTGAAAAGATTATTAAAGATGAAATTTTAAGTCATATTACCTATATCTTAGATTATAAGGATGAAGCTTATGTATTAACAAAAAAGGACAACTAAGTCCTTTTTTATATAAATTGATAAAGAATAATTCCTAATATAGCGCTAATGAAAATTAAATAAACTGGGGATATTTTTTTAAACTTTACTCCGATGATAAAGACTACCACAAAGATGATAAGTGCAATATAGTCAAAACTAATTTTCACCTTAAAATTACCAAGTATCGCCATTAAGACCACTGATAGAAAAGCCGCTAATATGAATCCTAACACCATTGGTTGAATGACTTTAAGTGCGTTTTGAACAGGCTTAGTCTTAATTAGTTTATCCGATAACATCGCGATAATTAATATTATAGTGAAGGAAGGTAAGACGATCCCTAAGGTCGCAAAGAAACTGCCTAAAAGTTGAATATATAAAGCTTCTCCTTCAAATACGTGGAATCCTGCAAAGGTGGCTATATTGATCGCAAATGGTCCTGGTGTCGCTTCACTGATCCCAATAAATTGGGTAATTTGAGCTTGAGTCAAATAATTATTATGAAGCATCTCTTGATTAATCATCGGAATCATCGCATAACCACCACCAAAAGTGAATAAGCCTATTTTAAAGAAGATGGCAAAGAGTTTTAACATCTCAAGAAACATCTTTATCACCTCTTCTTGCTTGGATTAACCCATAAACGATTCCAAATAGAGCTCCAGCTAATAAAAGATAGACTAATGAAAATAAATCAAAGAAAGCGATTAATGTCGCAATGATAAATATCACAAAATTAAGCCAAGTTTTCGGAACTTTACTACCGATTCTAAACAACGCGATTAAGATTAATACCCCAACACCGGCACTAATACCTTTTAATGCATTGTGCAAGATTTGATTTTCACTAAACGCTTGAAGAAATAGGCTAATTAAAACGATTGTTATAAAAGAGGGTAAGACAACGCCTAATGTCGCAAAAAAAGAACCCCAAAATCCAGCCCTTTTATAGCCAATAAATGTGGCCGAGTTGATCGCAAACGGCCCTGGCGTAGATTCACTAATTGCCAATAAATCAAGCATCTCATCGTTTGTCATCCAACCTTTTTTATCGACGATATCTTTATGCATCACACCAATCATGGCATAGCCTCCGCCAAAGGTTAAAGCACCAATTTTAAAAAATGATAAAAATATTTCGAATAATAGTTTCATAAATTCCCTCTTTAGACTCAATTATAGCACATTTGTGTGCTTTCTTTAATGCTAATTAAAAATAATAAGCTACCAGCTTATCACTTTTACGGGTTAATTCTTTACTTTGAAACTATTAAATTATCATTTGGATCAAAACGAAATAGAGATAATCTTTACTGGTTTTAATCACGGTCTTTTTGTTTTATAGAAGATTGTCTCATTTTTTAAACCAATGGTTGTAATATCAATAAATGTTATTTTAAAACGAGATACGCTTTTTAAATGATTGATGAGATAAGTTATCTTATTTGGCTCAGCTTCAATCTCTAAAACAACGCTCTTTTTATCATTATAAACAAAACCAGATATTCCTAAACGAAGCCCCATTAAATAAACTTCATTTCTAAAGGCCACCCTTTTAACTTTTCCATAAAAGATGATACGTTGTCTAATTTTATCTTCTTTACTAAAGATTGGTAAATGGATACCCTTAATTCTTTTTTCCATCAAACGCATATTTAACTTACTAATCACTCTATCACATCCTAGATTAATAACCATTATACAAGAAAAAATAAAAAACGAACACAAAGCTGTATTCGTTTATTAGACTATGTTAAATTATATGATAAAATTCCCGTTTTCAAACACTTTAACTTTACTACCATCTTGAGTTATCCCCGTAATTTCCATGTCACTTGAACCAAACATAAAATCAACGTGAACCATTGAGTTATTGTAACCTTTCGGTTCTAAGTCTTTAACATCTGCGCCAATCCCGTTTTTAATGTTCATTGGATAAGCTCGGCCTAAGGCCATATGGCAACTGGCGTTTTCATCGTATAAGGTATTATAAAATAAAATGTTCGTGTTGCTGATTGGTGAATCATGAGAGATAAGGGCAATTTCCCCAATGTATCTCGCGTTATCATCAAAGTTAAGTATCGATTCTAAAGCTTCTACTTCTTTTTCTGCTTGAAAGTTAACCACTTTGCCTTGATCAAATTCTATTGAAAAGTTTTCGATTAATTTCCCATTATAGTTTAGCGGTTTCGTGGCGACTACTTTTCCTTGAGTCATAAACTTGTGTGGCATGGTGAATGCTTCTTCAGTTGGAATATTTGGATTAAAATAGAACCCGTTGGCGGCAACCTCACCGCCGGCTGCCCAAATATGGTTATCAACTAAGCCAACCACAAGGTCAGTCCCTAAACTGTTTTTAAAGTGTAATTCTTTAAAATTATAATTATTTAATAAATCAGCGTGCGCTCTTAAAAGCTTGTTGTGATTTTTCCAATCTTCAATTGGATCATTATCTAATGTCACTCTTGATGCGGCAAAAATTGCATCCCAAAGCGCTTCAACAGCTTCATCTTCAGGTAAGTCTGGAAATACTTTAGTGGCCCATATTTTATTTGAGGCCCCAATAATAGTCCATTGAGCTTTGTTTCCCATTGTGTATTCTCTGACAAAACCTAATTTTTGTTGAGAAGCGATCCCAGCCATTTGAACTTTCATACTGTCAATATCTTTGTTTAAACCAGGCATTGGTGAAGTAATTGAAATAAAACAAGCATTTTGATCAACGTAGTATTGGTTTTTACTAACAATGTAGTCTGGTACTTCTTTTAAGGTTTCATCATCTTGGTGTTCGTAAGCATATTTAGTGACATATTCATCATTCCAATCAATGATCACTTTTCTTGCCCCAACTTCATAAGCCGCTCTAACGACTTCACGTGCTAGTTCTCTTGATTCAGTGTTGCTTCTTAAAACTACCGTTTGTCCTGTTTGGACATTTGCGCCAACTTTAACGGCAAGTTTGGCTAATTTTTTTAATAATAGCGGATTTGGCATATTAATCTCTCCTTAATTTTTAATTATAATATAAAAGGCCCTTTAGAGCCTTTAAATTTGTTTTTCTAGACTGTCTTCGATAACTACTTTAACTAAACTTATAATACCACCTATTGCCCCAAGAATACTAATAATGTATCCCATCCATAAACCAATGCCTATCTTATAACCAAAGTTTTTGGCATAGACATAAGTCGGATTGGCAATATCGGTTCTAATCCAAGCTGTATTGTTATACATACCGAGTAAGAAAACAAATGAAACAATAAAACTGGCTGTTACTAGAAAGTAAGCGATGTATTTAACAATTGGTTTAGTCTCATAACTACAGGCAAACCAATAAAACCCAACTGGTAATATTGATCCTAAATACGCAATCAGATAAATCCAATTTGCATCAAATTTAGTCTCTATCACACTAGCACCTAACGTGAATACATACTTTTGTCCAAAGATAACATCGGTGGCTAAAATCGGATTAGAGATATTATCATGCGTGAAAATTGGTAAAAACATTGCCAGCACCAGTAATAACATAAATACCATTAAGACGATCCCGATTATTTTTTCAATATGTCTCATTAACTATACCTCTTAATCATTATATCAAATTGAGTAAAATAATACCATGTTTTTTTAGTTAGTAGTTAGAATTTGGTTATTATTGAATCACTTTTAAAGATTCTCTAATATTACCATTATGCTTGCTTAAGATCTTCTCAATTTGATCTTTGTCATCAATTCGAGCCATAATTCCAAAAATAGCATATTTAACTGAGTTATATTTTTTTAAATAAGCATAGGCTGTTTTTTCATCTGTCTTGGTAATTTCTGTAACAATCTTAACGGCACGACTGACAAGTTTGTCGTTAGACATTTGAACATCAACCATTAAGTTTTCATAAACTTTACCCAATTTAACCAT
>DHNT01000012.1:0-60042 GCA_002410615.1 Acholeplasmataceae bacterium UBA5409 | reverse complement strand
GTTACTGGTTCAGCACCCGTAATCGCTTCTATTTTATGTTTGGCTTCTTTAGCAATTAAGGAGTTACTAGATGTTGTGATACAAGCTGTATCACAACCAATACTGTTGGCGTACTCTACTGCAGCAACAGCATAAGGTGTTCGACCTGATGCGGTAATTCCAATCACAAAGTCTTCACTAGAAAGGTTATAGGATTTAAGATCTTTAACGGCTTCACTCCTAGAATCTTCAACTTTTTCAATCGGGTATCTTAAAGCTTTATCCCCACCTGCAATAATCCCTATTACCATATCTTCTGGCACACCAAAAGTAGGCGAACATTCACTCGCATCTAATACACCAAGTCTTCCTGATGTACCAGCGCCAATATAGAATAACCTGCCTCCTTTTTTAAAGGCATTCGTAATCGCATCGACAGTATCAGCAATTTGAGGAATTGCTTTTTCTACTGCATAGGGAACCCATTTATCTTCCTCGTTAAAAGCGATTAGGACTTCTTTAGTGGACAACAAATCAATATTTTTTGTCTTTTCATTTCTTTCTTCTGTGCTTATTTTACTTATATCTACCATGGTTTTACTCCTTGTATATTTTATTTTTAGCCAATTTATATGCTCCATAAACGGGTTCATGGCCCGCTTCATCCATGCGTACATTTGGTAACTGTTTCTTTAAATCCTCTAAGATAGTTTCTCTAACATAGAGAGCTTTTAAGGCAAAACTACCTTTTAAAGCGATCACAACCTTTTCATCTTTAATAAACCGCTTATAGGCAGTGATAATCTGACTAGATAATAACTTGGCTTCATTCATTAATAAGTTTTTTGCAAAAATATCTGTTTTGGCGACTTCTTGAATTTCCGTTGATAGTAACGCCAACTCACTTTTCGGTTTATTATAGACATAATCAATAATGCCTTTTGGATCATCAAGATTCATCTGATTTAATAAATGCTGGGATAAAACACCTAAACCTTGTCCGAGTTCATACTCATTAATAATATTTTTAATTGCCCTAATCACCAAGTGATATGCCGAACCTTCATCCCCTAATAGATGGCCCCAACCACCAATTCTTTCGACAACTTGTTCTTTTTCTATCATCACAATAGAACCAGTTCCACCGATCGCAAGAATTGGTATTTCACCCTTTCTTTTATCGACTGAATATAAGGCAATTAAAGCATCTGTATCAAGCTCTGCTTTACAATTAAACTTAGCTTCTAGATCTTCAATAAATGATTCTTTGTTTGAAAGCCTACTCGCACCAGCGATCCCCATTTGAATAAAAACTTTTCTTGATAAATCTAGACCCTTTAATAATGATTTAATTAATGTTATTAATGTGTTTTTAGCTTGAACCTCATCAACACTAAAATTGGAAAATCCTAGTTGGACTCGTTTAACTTCAAGCCCATCAATCCTGTATAAAACCCCTAATGTTTTTGTTCCACCACCATCAATCCCAATCACATAATCAAACATGGATCGGGCACTTACCTTCTGGAATTAGGTTGCCTAATAAGTAGGCTTTTAGGGTTTCGATGGAATTTAAGGTGTATTCATATAAACAAACATAGTTTTTAATCGCAGGTACATGATACGTATCATACGGATTTCTTAAAGAGATTACTTGTAACTCAAGATCTAATTTAACCAGTTCGTTAATTAACTTTAATTGATTTTGGAAACTGCTTGAATTATAGGTGGTTAGTACTACCTGCTTAAATTGTTTCGCATGATTAACGGCATTTTTGATTTCTTCATCAGTCGGGTTAACATTAACATTCATAAATTCAAAATCAGTTAAGGCTTCTTTTAATAATTTAATCGCTGAAGACTCACCATCCGTTACATCAGCAAACGTCGTTGCTTTAGGTAACTGGCCAATAAATAGTGTTCTTCCTTTTTGAATGAATCGTTCGCCTTTAACTAAGGTGAGTGCACCATCAACTACTGTCTTTGAGAAAGTCTTATGACGATCATTTTCAACGATATCTTTAACAAGGGCATAGTCTTGATTAAGAATGTGCGTTGATAACTTTTGTTTAACACGTAAAATTCTACTAACACGTTCATCTAATACTTCGATTGGCAGTGTGCCATCTAATATAGCTTTTTTAATTAGCTCACAGACGCGTCTTTGTTGGTCTTCATAGTGACAATATAATACCATGTTAGCGCCAGCTAATATGGCTGGAACTGCAGATTCTTCTGCACCATAATTATCCCAAATTGCCTTCATTTCCATACCATCTGTGACAATTAAACCTTCAAACTTTAATTCTTCTCTAAGCAAGCCAGTTAAAGCATTCTTTGATAAAGTCGCCGGTAAATTATCATTGGTAATTTTATAAATAATATGCGCGCTCATGATGGCTCCGATATTATTACTGATGGCATCCTTAAAGGGTACCAATTCAACTTCATGAAGTCTTGTTAAACTATGATCAACTCGAGGTAAACCTAAGTGTGAATCAACATGCGTATCTCCATGTCCTGGAAAATGCTTGCCTGTCGCAATCACTTTATTTTGTAACCCATCAATAAAGGCTTTTGTATACTTAGATACTTTTTTGGGCTGATCGCTAAAACTTCTGACGCCGATGACTGGATTATTGGGATTATTGTTAACATCCAATACCGGTGCAAAATTCATATTAAAACCTAAGGCATCTAATTCTTCACCCATATATAAACCAGATAAATAAGCATTGTACTCATTATCTGTCGCGGCAATTGTCATTGCCCCAGGAAAAACCGTTGCCTTATCGTAAATACGGGTAACCATTCCCCCTTCTTGGTCGACAGAAATAAGGGCAGGGATGCCAGTTGTTTCAATAATTAATTTTTGGAGTTCTTTGTTCAGTTTAAATATTTGTTCGGTTGAACCAATGTTTCTGGAAAAATGAATAATATTACCAATCTTATATTTTTTAATCATATCGATGGTAGATTCACCTAAGGTTTGTCCTTCAAAACCAACCATTAAAAGTTGTCCTATTTTTTCATCTAAGGTTAAATCCGTTATTTTAATCATACAAATGGTATCCTTTCGCGAGATTATCAAATGTCTTTTGATCTTCAATTTGTTTAGCTTTAATTTCTTCTAAACTCAATGTATGGTTGGAAATAAATGTATCACCGACATTTAAATCAATCATCTTATTTTTGCCTTCACTCCAAGGTGGATTAAAACTAAATTCTTGATGGGTGTTTTCAATTTCTTTAAGTAAAACCATCCCCGTATAGACAGCTTCAAAGGCATGATAATCTGTAATATACATTTCTACACCGCTACAAACCACATCTTTATGCTTGCTCATCACTGGTATAAAGTAAAGTGGTCTAAATGTGACCCCTTTAAGGTGATGTTTTTCTAATGCCTTTAATAAGACTTTAGAATCTAACCATGGGGCCCCAATGATTTGAAAAGGTTTGGTTGTCCCTCTACCTTCACTAACATTGGTTCCTTCAAAGATACAGTTAGCTGCATAAGCGAACACCGATTCTTTAGTTGGAATATTGGGTGAGGGTAAAACATAAGCTAGATTATAATCAAAGGCAATCTTATCTCTTTGATAACCCGACATTGGAATAACCGTTAAATCACACTCAATTTTCATTGCTTCATTATAAAACAAGGCTAGTTCACCGACTGTTAAACCATAACGTTGAGGGATTGGATAATACCCAATAAATGACCGATAGTCAAGGTTTAAAATGTTGCCTTCAATCTTTGATCCCAAGTAATTTGGTCTATCAAAGACAACCATTTTTTTATTCAGTTTTTTGGCCGCTTGCATCGTATACGCTAAAGTAGAAATATACGTATAAAACCGAACCCCAACATCTTGAATATCATAGGCAATAATATCGACACCTTCTAACATTTCTTCGGTTGGAGCACGTTTTTCTCCATATAAAGAGTAAACAACAATATTGGTTTCACTATCAATATAACTATCTAATTTGACGCCGGCTTGAAGGTTTCCTCTTATCCCGTGTTCAGGCGAAAACAAAGCTTTCAAATGAGTGCTTTCATTTAAGATATCAATCGTGGATTTAAAGTTTTGATCCACCCCAGTTGGATTGGTAATCAAACCAACTGACTTACCCTTAAATAAGGATTCAAATTCATTTATTCTTTCAATTCCTAGTTTTAACATTGACACTAATCCTTTCTAAGAACTTAAATATTGGGTTACTGACCAATACCCATAACAAGACGGTTAACGATAGACCCGCTATCACGTAAATAACCATAAACTGGGGGATAAAAATCAGTAGTATCGGGATAATCCATAAAACAGACAACAACAATGTAATAATAAAGTATTTTCCCATGACATAAAGACTTAATTTAAACAGATTCGTCATATCAACGTCTTTAAAGTACATTAAAACGGGGATTGTATATAGGGTGATTAAAACAAACATAATTAAAAATAATAACACGACATAATAGCCAATTAAATAAATCACCCCTGAGTTTTCTTCAATAAAACTATCATAAGAAATCATGCTGTAGATGCCTAATAAGAGAATTAAAATGAAAATTAAACTGATTTGAAATTTCTTTTTTAGATTCTCTTTGAAATAGGACCAAAAGCCACTAAATATCGGGGTGTTTTTTCCATACCGCCAGTCTTTAAAGAGTTTAAAGGCTGCATAAAGACTTGGGTATAGAGTGAAGACAAGTAATGTTGCAACAATGAGTATTAAATTGATGGTCACAATTCTTAAGATCCAATCGGCAATATAATTTAATTTGTGGAAAAAAGGTTTATCAAACATTAACCAACAATTCCTGTTCTTTCAACGGATTCAACGAATCCTTTTTGTACAAATAGATAACCAATCAATAATGGTAACATAATTAATAACGCGCTGACGTTAGAGATGGTAGATAAGAACAATGGATTCTTCCAAATATCTTGGCCAATCCCACCCAATAAACCCGCATAATTCATTCTGGCGTAAACCGCTTGGGTATTTTCAGCAACGTTCAATAATTGCATGGTCAAAAGCGGGAACTGACCATTCGCGTTTAAGTTAAATAATCCCACAAAGTAGGAATCGTTCCAAGCCCAAACAAAACTAAATAAGGCAACCGTCACGATGGCACCACGGGCGTTAGGTAACATAACTTGGATAAAGGTTCTAATGACACCAGCACCATCAATTTGAGCAGATTCTTCTAACTCTTTTGGTAAACCAGCAAAGAACTGTCTAAAGATGAAGATGAAAATACCACTTCTAATCCCCATTCCAAGTCCGTTCATTAAATAAATACTAAAGCGAGATCCAATCAAGTTCAGTTGTCTAAAGTATAAGAATCTTGTTAAACTTAATGCTTGAGGTGGTACGACAATGGTAAAAATAACCAGAATAAAGAGAATGTTCGAACCCTTGAATTTTAATCTAGCAAAGGCATAACCTGCAAGTGCTGTGGAAAATAATTGGAGAATCATTGACATCGCAGAGATTCTGGCTGTATTGATTAAAGCTTTCCAATAATCCAAAACCGCTATCGATATTGTCAGATTCATTGTCGACCAAGTCTTTGGAATCCAAATAACACTTGGATCATTTAAATCTTGAGGCGCTCTAAGCGCTTGAAGTATTTGTTGAATGGTTGGAAATAAAATGACAAAACATAAACCAATTAAGAAAAAATAGGTAAATGATAGAGTAGATATACGCTTAAATGTCTTCTTTCTTTTAATACTTCTTCTTGGGCTTTTAAAATCTTCATACCTTTCAGTTAGGTAATCTTTTGACTTATTAAAATAAGTGGTAAAAGTATTAGTTTTCATAGGCATGTTCTCCTAACTTTAACGCTTTCGCAACAATTCCTAAAATTAATAATAATAGCATCACGACAACCACATAACTCCATGCCATTGAAAGAGATAATCCCCAATTAAGCTTGTTATATTCATAGGTAATAACTGATGCGGCACTGGATGTTAAGAACGTATCGACGATGGCGTAGATACTTACTGTGATAATGTGCGGGCTAACATTTGGTAATGTGATAAGCCAAAACATTTCATAGCCAGTTGCCCCTTCAATGGTGGCAGCTTCATATAAATGTTTAGGAACACTTTGAATCGCAGCTAAGAATAATAGGATGGGTACCCCTGATAAGGTTAAGATCGTATAAACACGGTCTACTAAACCAACCACGAGTGTCACCAAACCTTCTCCAATCCCAATATTCACCAAATATTTGGTTAAGTCGAACACCACTAAGGTGTTTTCTTCTAAGAATAAGTCCCCCATAATGCTTCCTGCACCGCTCATTACTGTCGATACAGCGGTACTGTTTAAAATAACCGGAATAAAGAAGATGGCTCTAATGACGGCTCTACCTCTAAACTCTTTATTTAATAATACGGCAATAAACAAGGAGAAGATTAATAATACGGGTAAGTTAATTAATGCATCACTGACTGTATTTAATAATTCGACTTGGAAGGATGAATCGGTAGAGAACGTATGTTCAAAGAAGGCGTATCGATAATTTTCAATTCCCACAAACGTTAAGTTAACGCCACCTTGAATCGGAGTGACATCAAAAAAGCTATAAATAATCGATTGAATAAATGGATAAGCAAACAGCATAGTAAATCCGATAATCCAAGGTGCTAAGAAGATCACACCCCAGATTTTCTTTTGAGTGCTATATTTTACTTTAATGTGCTTAACTTCTTTTGGTTGTTTCACAGTTTTAGTGTTTTCCATTATAGCCCTCCTACTGTATAAGATAGGGCACCAATAGAGATGCCACCAACAACGACTGGTGTTTGGTTGTAGTTTATATACAATTCTAACCCGTGTGAATACTTCACTCTAACAACATTATTTTGGAGATGTTCATGTTCTACTAGATAACCACCATATAAATTAAGCTCTTCTAATAAGGTAGATTGTTCTTTCATAACATCAATCCAGTGTAAGTAATAGGTTGATAGATATTGACTATATTCTGTGTTTAATAGTTCTTTTGGATTCACATAAGTCAACGTGTATTTAAGTTGCGAACCAGTTTCTAATATTCTTAAGAAGTTATGTTGTTCACTTCTTTGGGTTTGCATATTCAAACTTCTAGATGAATATGGGATATAGTTTGCTAAAACTAATTGTTGTAGTGGAATTGCATAGTCAACAATTGAGAATAAAGTTGTATCCATAGGGACATCAATTGCATAACTTGAATATGGTAGCGCAAATCCCATTGGATTACTTAATAGAATATTCTTTTCAGATGATTCTAAGACGGAAACTGAATAGTTAAGGGCATTTTCTGTATAAACAGTATTATTATTGCTGTAACTACCCGTTAATGAACTACCTAAATTGGTAAATAAGATATTATCGGTTGGCAATTTGCCTTCCAGTTTATTATAAATGGCTTGATAGTACTGTGGAGAAATAATGTAATCATCAGCTGAATGATTATATGAGGTTTCACTGTAAGGTAACATTGAAGGAATATGATAGATGAAGTCTCTTGCGAGTCTACCGTCTAAACGTTGGGCTGCATAACTATACTCATCAAATGCTCTTCTAAACCCTTTTACTTGGCTAACATTAACCTGTAAAAACAAATCAATATTAGCAGCTGCTAGGCTTTGTTCTAACTTCTTATACCCATTTTTGCCACCTAAAACACCCTCAAATGAAACTTTGGTTTGAATCGTGTTTCTAAGTCCGCCATTTAAAGCGCCAATGTAAACCATATTGATATCATAACCTTCTTCTGTAAACGAATCAGTAATCGTTTGAGCCTCATCGAAAGTGGTTAATGATTTAATCTTGTTATAAGGAACCCCTAAAAGGTATTCTTTAACATCATAAGCGCCTAATATTTCAACTATCGTTTTAGGTTTTGTTGGAATAACTTGTTTAACCAGTTGTTTTTCTTCAACTAAGTAATTTTGATAAACTTTGGCAACCCCCATGTAACTATTTTGATCGCCTCTTAATAAAGTATGTTCAACGACTAAGTCAGTATCAACCATTCCTTCACTCCATAAACTAACTGAGTAGGTGTTCCAACCAGTCCCTAATGTATATAAGAAGTTCTCCCTTAATTGGAACGTCGGATAGATTTTGTTATAAGAATCAATTCTTTCACTAACGTCTGCATTAATATAAGTCATGGATGACCCTTCTGTAACGACACTAGCGATACCGATGTTTTCTTTAATCATTCCATAAAGCGGTAAACTGATATATTCTTGTTCCTCAGGCATTTTAATCATTTGATTGGCAACATCAGGTCCATAAATTCGCTTACGGTAGGCTCTTTGGTCTTCTTTATTGTTATTAAAGTTAATAACGGCCCCACTTCCATCAGGAACAACCATATAACCTTCGGTAGTTGTTTTGTCTTCATGAATACTGATCGCAGTCCCTAAAAGAGGGTATAAAGTAATGTTGGCAAGCTTTAGACTTTCTGGTTCAACAATTGAGTTTTTAATGATTGAGGTCGTAAAACCTTTATCCGTTAATAAGACTTGAACGCCAATTTCAAACTGGACGATTTCATTCATTTCATAGTAGCCATTTTCAGCATTTTCTTCAATGGCTCTTTCTCTTGAATAACCTTCTAAAAGATTATAATAAACATCATAAAATTCACGTTTTGCTAAAAAGGTTAAATTCTCATAACCTCTAACAAAATATAATTTTTTTTCATTATCATAATTCATTGATTGTTTAACAAATCTTGTTGATGAAGTATTGGGAAGAGACTCATAAAGTTCCTCAGTCATATACTTAGGAAAATACAAATAGTCTATTTCTTGGTTGGCAATGGTATAGTGAACTTGGAATCCGATTTGATTTGTATAATCTTTTAAATATTTTATTTCGTAAGTTCGATTACCTTCAGCTTCTAAAATAGATTGTGGATGATAGATCGATAGTTTGTAATTATTTAATGAAATAATGGAGCCACTCTGGTTATAATAACTAATTTCTAGGGTTGATTTTTGTTTTTCAATCGCTTCATTGGTAATAACACCTCTATCAGTAAATTCTGCAGGATACTTTTTAAATACGGACGCTGAATAGACCCCTGCTGATGTAACTGAAATCGTGTATTCGATTTTTGCAGTTTCACCATCAGCGCTTAAAATTCCTGTTAAAATAACTTCAGTGTCATCCAGTGGTGTAATTAGTTCAAAATCACTGGTAAGGACCGTTTCATCACTACTGCTCCAAGTAATAGTTGAACCAGATGATAATTTTGATGGTAAATTAAACTTGCGTTGAGCAATATTATAGGTTAGGGTAACGGTTGAAGCTGACATACTATCTAAATCGACATTGACAGTCAATTTTTCTCTTGGATCTTTGACATTTGGATTACTTCTAATGATTTCTCCGGTAACTTTATCTTCAACCCAAAAATAACTTGTCGTTTCATCCAAGTAAAGTTTTAAGTTAGCATTTTCACCAACGAGTTTACTGGTGTTGGTAAGGTTCTTTGCAGCAACAAATCCATCTTTTGAATATTCAATCAAGTTTTCATTTGTAATAGCTTTAGCTTTGGCTAGTTTGAAGGCATTAAAATATACTAACACCCCTACCACAATGATAAGTACGACTACGAGTCGTTTAATATGTTTCATTAGCGTAACCTCAATTCATCGTAAATTGATGTTATAAAGGCAACCACTTGTTGAATAACATCGAAAAATAACAAGCCTAAAAATACCATAAAGGCCATGGCGACAATAGTTAACACAAATGTAATGATTGTCTTTAATAAGCCATATTCATGGATATTTAATATGCCTAAGAACAACATCCACCCCGCTATAACATAAGCGATTCCCATCGTTAAGGTATATATTCCCATTTCTTCCATGGTTAAATAATTAGAAATAAATACCGCTGGAAAACCAATCAACACGATTGGAAATAAAGCATAGGATGTCACCAAGAAAATATCTCTCATTTTACCTTTACCAGATAACAATGTGGTAACACTCCAGTTGCCTAATACAAATAGGACAAACACTAACCCAACGGTTAATATTTCTGTCATGGTGTTTAAGTTATTGGGGTTTCTAAAATTAATAATAATACTTTCATTTAAATATTGATAAATCCTAAATAAAACGAATAATAGTAAGAACGTAAGCCCAACCCAAGTTTTCCCTTTACGTTCTCGTTTGAGTTCATAAAAGCCATCAAATGGATGGAAAATTAAATAGGATGGAAATTTAAAAATATCTTGCCAAAAATTTTTCATTTTTAGCCTAAACTTCATCATCATCTTCATTCCTCCTTTGACGTTTCTTATAGATGGATCTTCCTACGAATAAACCTGCAAGTAGCATAATACCACCAAAAATCCATCCGAAATTATCTCTTAAGATTTCATTACGATAATTTTGGAATGCTTTTGAGTAGTAATAACTATTATGACCTAATTTAAAGTATTCAACCGCTTCTTTGAAGTTACCTTCTCTTAAGTAATATCGACCAATTCCACTGTAGGCAATTTCATAGTTCACGTTAAGTCTCACTACTTCTTCCCAAACATCCCTAGAATCTGCATAATTACCTTCATACTCTAAAGATACTGCTTGATTGACGAGTGCGCCAAAGTTAGATAATTTGTAAACGATGAAGGTTTTATTGTTTTGGTCTAAGACAATCATTTGATCGTTTAGATAACCTAAACTAACCCCTGATTTGAATTTATCACTTTGGTCCCCTTCAGAACCAGTAATGTAAAGGAGGTTACCTTCACTATCATAGGTAAATATTCTGGAGCGTTTTTTATCTAAAACACTATAAATACCACCTTTAGTATAATCAATATCAACCAACTCACTTGGTCCATCGGTCACGTAATTATTCATTTCTTTAATGTATTGTGCATCGCCCATTGGGACCACATAACCATTACGTTTAATAACGTCTAAACCTTTAGGGTTAATTAATTGAATCATATTTTGGTCATTGTTATCTGAAGCCATCGAAGTCGCATAAATAAAGTTTCCATCGCCCATTCTTACCGATGTAAATGAGGTCGGAAGATAGGTTCTTAGTTTCGCTTTTTGAGCTTCACTCATCAATGATCTTCTAAATATTTCTGCTGGTGTTAAAACCAATGGGTTAACACCAGTAAATCTGTTAAACTCACCCTCAGGTGATAATTCGACTATTCCTTCATAGACATCCTTTGCAATGATGTACATTCTTTCCGTATTATCAACGGTAATTTTTGAAGGTAAAAACAAGATTCCCGGAATTTCTTCAGGCACAAACTCGGTTCTTTCCTCTTCTGGTAAGGTGGCTTGAAGTTCATCATGTAATCTCTTTCGTTCTGCTTCTTCAGCCACTTTATTAGCATCTTTAAAAACAGGGTCAACGGGATCCTTGAATAAATCGACTACCTGATAGTCTAAAGTCATTTTAACAACTCTTCTATTTTGAGTATCCGCAACATAGATGTAATCACTCGTTACTTCAAGACCTTCAGGTGCGCTAAACTTAATAGTAGTGATGTCTTTAAAAACCTCTTTATCGACTGAATCAGGATGTATGTTAAAGGTGTTTAACGGTCCATCAAGCAATTGGAAGTCAGAATCAATCACATACAAACTATGATTACCGGAATCAATTAAATAAATCTTTTCATCATAAATAGTAAAGTAGGCTGGTTTTGAAAACTTAGTGTCTAATGTATGTTCGTTAAAATATTGTGAAAATGTCATTCCTGGAACGGAATAAACTGACTCTTTATAAAATGAGTAATTATAATTACTACTTCCCATTAATAGTGGAAATGTTAATAATAGGAGCATCAACGTTATTTTCTTCATATCATCACCTACTTCATTCCTGATGTTGAGAACGTTTCTAATACCTTAGATTGGCTCACAATAAAGAATGTCACAGGAACAATCATCATGATAAATGAAACTGCCGCAATCGTCCCGGCACGTTCAATAGATCCTTGGGCGATTTGAGTCAGTGCGTAAGATAGTGGTTTTTTTTCTTCCGAGAAAATAAATGTCCCCCCTGTATTGGTCCATAATCTTTGGAATAATAAGATAATCAACGTAACCCAGGCTGGTTTGACTAGTGGCATCACAATTTGCCAATAAATTCGATATTCGGAAGCGCCATCAATTTTCGCACTTTCAATTAAATCATCAGGAATTTGTTCCATAAACTGTTTCATTAAATATAACCCTAAACTTGATCCAATCGCCGGCAAAACAATTGCCCAAACGGTATCAATTAAACCTAATCTCGTAATAATAATATAGTTAGGAATATTGGTAACATATGGTGTAAACATCAATGAATAAACAACCAAAGTAAATAACACAGTCTTACCTGGAAATTTGTACTTAGCCAATGGATAAGCACACATACTAGCAAATATTACATGTCCCGCAGTGCCTAACACGGTAATAAATATTGTGTTAAAGAAATATCTTGAAAACGGAACCCAAGAATTCCCTATCAGTTCAAATAAATCTTTGAAGTTTCCAAGTGTTAAGTTTCTAGGTAATAATCTTGGTGGGAATAAAAACAATTCATCTAAAGGCTTAAATGCGTTAGAGGCAGTCATAATTAATGGATATGCACTGAAAAAACCAAACGCTGCCAATAGAATAAGTAAACCTAAATCGCCCCAGATAGAACGGTTTAAATTTCGTTTTCTAGTAAATAGTCGCTTTACCTTACTTAGTTTAGACTCTCTAATAATGAGGTTATTTTCTAATTGCATCTACTCACCCACTCTTCTTAAAATCTTTCTAACAAATAGGTTTAACCCAAGCATAATCAAAAACAAAAGCGTAGCGATTGCACTGGCATAACCTAATTCAAATCTCACTGTCCCGTAGTCTATCAAGTGCGTGACAATCGTATGTCCTGCATATTCAATCGATGGAAACCCAACCAATTGCATGGAGACTTCCGCTATTGAAAGCGATGTTGTAATTTGCATAACCGCACCAAATAATAATTGTGGTTTCATCGATGGTAAAGTGATGTACCATAACTCTTGCCAGCGATTGCTAACACCATCAATTGCCGCAGCTTCATAAAGTGTTTTATCAACACCCTTAAGCCCTGCTATAAAGGCTAAGAAGGAAACCCCTAAACTTAACCATAGTTGAACCACAATAATAACCGGTAAGATACTATCAGGATTGGTGAGCCATTGCATTGGTTGATCAATAAAGCCATACTGTATTAAAAATGCGTTTAAATAGCCATGCGCGTCACCAGAAAAGATAATTAACCACATTAAATAGGCATTACCACTAATCGATGGTGCATAGAATACTAAAGTCATAAAAGATCTTAAGTATCTTGGTAATTCATTAATTAACCAGGCAAAGACAAACGCTAAAATATAGCTGACCGGCCCTGTAACAACGGCTAAGATTAAAGTATTCTTTAAGGCGACGATGAAAACATCATCTTCTAAAAATAATTTTATATAATTACTAAACCCAATAAAATTAGGTGATTGTAATAAGTTGTAGTTAGTAAACGAGATCCCAATACTCATAAACACTGGAATAATGGTAAATGTGAAAAATAAAATCACAAATGGAGCCATTAAGATATATAAATGTTTAGCTTGTTTGATCTCAAACCAGAGTTGCTGGCGTTTCGTTCTAAGCTTTATTTCCATAATGCCTCCTAATCAAGTTTAAATTCTTTACGTTTAGATTCAAGTTCACGATTAATAATTAAAACATAATCATAAATTGTTTCTCTTGGATTTGCTATATCATTAATTACTCTTCTAAATGCGTTATCTAAGTGTCTACCAGTCATGTAAGATCCTGGTGTTTCCGGAATGCCTCTTGTCCAAGTCCATTGTTCGTTTAACTTATCACGTTCAACAACACGCCAAGGTAATTGGCCCATTGCCTCAACATTGGCAGTAGGATATCTAGCGGCTGCGCCTAAAATGCCTTCTAATTCACGTCCAAAACGAACTTGCGTATTGGTAGAAACCCACCATTTCATGAACTCCCATGCTGCTTCTTTATTATCAGATTGTTCAAGTAACATCGTTCCCGTTGTACTGGCTACTGTATCTCTTCTAATTGTTTCATTACCAAATTCATCGATAACAATTGTGCCTGGGACTAAATCAAAGTCCCAACGTCCTTTAATTTCAGGGGCAAATACAGCTAAAGTGTTATAAATATTGTAATAGGTAATTCCAATTGGCATTTGTCCACTTCTAAATCTATTGGCGAAGTTAGCGGTTAGTGGAAATGAATAGTCCGTGTAAAACTCTGTCCAAAACTTAAATACTTCTGGTCCCATACCTTCATTAAACCCAGATTCTTTGCCGTCATTTATGTAAAACTCTCCATCGTTTTGATAGAACAAGGTTGAGAAAATTGGGTTTGGCGGTAAATTCATTGTCCCAGCTTGAGAAGTTGGAATTGGTAAATAAAAATCTAAATTATATTTTTGTAAGTTTGGAATTAAGGCAATAACATCATCCCATGTTTGGGGAACAGTAAACCCATAATCATCAAAAATGTCAGTTCTGTAGAACATCATTAAGAAGGTTTGTGTTTCAGGTAAAGCATAAACACCATCTTGATACATAAATGGTACAAAGCCACTTTCATAAAATTGAGAGGCAACTTCTTCAAAATCATCAAATTGAGTTAAGTCAGTTGCGGCATCACGCATTGCATAGTTAACTGGGACCGATCCACCAACACCAATTGAAACATCCGGACCAACGCCCGATAAAGTGGCAGGTAATAAGGCTGTACTACTAACCAGTTTTAAATCCACTTGAATATCGAAATTCGGTGTAAATGATTCATCAATGAGTTTTCTTAAAATATTGGTTTGGTCTTGCCCCATTGTAATCCATACTTCAATTGACTCTCCGTCTCCAGTGGTTGTTTTACCTACTGCAGCATAGTCTGTTGTGAATGAAGCAAGGAAACGTCTTAAACCGAACCATGCACTTTCAAATATATTTGAAGAGGCTCTACTTAATTTAGTTTCACTTCCATGAATTTGGAAGTAATCTATCTCTAGTGGTTGTTGATCTAAAAGGGTCATCAATGTACCTAGTGAGGCAATGTTGGTTTCAAAAGCCAATAACTTTTTATGGATTTGAGATGGTTTCTTGATAAAGTCATTCAGTTGTAGAATAAATGTATCTAAGATCCCCGTTTTTTCACTCTTTGAACCTGATAAATCAATCAATGCTTGTCTAATATCAATTAATATTTGTCTTTCGGTTTCTAAACGTTCGACTAAATCTGGCATTCTTAAAATTAACTGATAATCTCGATGTTCATCTGGTTCTGCGCCAGTGAACACGATAATCTCTCTATAAATTTCATTTAAATTAATAATTGAGTTATTAATCTCTGATAATAAAATACCATAGTCACCCAAAGATGTTTCCATTGATATTTCATGTGTACCCTCTTCTAGATAAAACAAATAGGCTTCATCTTTAGTTCCTAAAGTTTGAATTCGCCAATCACCTGAATGCGTAAATCCATAATGTTCAAGTTCTTTAAACGGTATTTCGTTGTCGATATAAATATTTCTTGAGACAACCATCCCAGCAGCTAGTTTTTGTTTCAAACGTAAGGAAATTTCATATAAGCCTGTTTCAGGAACATCAAAATTCCAACTGATAATATTACCACTGACTCTCCAGTTATCGCCACCAATTGTATTAAGAATAATCTTTGATGGACTCGTATTACTGGTTTTTGAATCTGTTCTATCGTTTAAAGGATAAAGCGTTGGTGAAGTGGTATAGGTTGGATGTTCTGCTTCTAATAAAATATTTTGATCAACTTCTTGGTAGTTGTTAATTTCATAAGTTTGTTTTAATTGTTCGTAAGATATTTTTTCTACGAAAGGTTTTAATGTTACTTTGCTAATTAGCATCGCTTCTCTAATTGATACAAATGATATTGTGTTAATTCCCTTTTCAAAGTGAAATAAAAATGGTTCCGTTATATAGCCAGAATTATCTTTAACGAGTGAATTCATCCATTGTGGAATTTCAATTTGGCTAGGACGAATATCGTTACCGAATATATCTTTCTTTATCGATTCTTTAGAACCCCATACTCTTAAGAATGTGACGTTATTTGACCCAGAAAAAGGATATTCTCCATTAATCATAATGCCTCGTTCAATGTTGGCACTGGACGAGTATGTCGTTTCTGGAAAATAAGTGATTTCTAAATTATAAAAACCGGCGGCAGATAAATCTACTTCATAGTTAACCACGCTGGTTTCTAATGTTTCTATTACATTTTCTTCGCCTTTATATGACCCTAAAATTGTTACATCAGTTCCATCAATATAATTAGAACCTTCGAGTGTAATTACACTTTGGGGATAATTTTCTTCAAATTGGTTAACATAGGTATGATAATCTGAGTGTTCTTTAAACTTCTCTAAATCAACCTTATCGGAAGTTGAGACATTATACTTTAATGTATCTGTATCAAAAACCATCACGATTGCATTAATCGCCCCATATACAAATATTAATCCAACTGCAATCAAAACTACAATAAAAAATTTTTTCAAAAAAATCCCTCCTATGATTAAAAATATACCCCCTCTCCCTTATTAGAAAGGGGGTATTATTTTAAATTAATATTATGCTAAATCTAAATATCTCTCTAATTCTGATTTATATCTTGGTTCAATTTCGCTTATCTTTGTTCTATAAGACCCATCAGGAATACCTGTATTAATAGCACTTGCGAAACTGCCCACCTCATAACGGCCAATCCCTATACCATAAAGTACACTTCGATATGCCTTATCATAAACTGACAAGTATGCTTCTACATAACTGTCTTGAGCAAATCTTTGCTTAAGTAGATTTGTAAATTCTTCAATCCCTTGTTCTTCTGGCACGATTCTTTGTAAATCCCACCATACCTTAAAGACAAGTTCTTTTCTTTGTGTTGTCAAACCGCCAGCCATTACTGGGAATGATGGACCATAAATAGGCGATCTATATTTGCCACCGCTAGCAGCATAATCATCACTCATTGGATATGGAACGAATCCTAATTCAAAATTAATATTTTTGCCCCATCTATCATCAGAGGCAATAAACCAGAAATGTCCAGGGTGGAAAACAACTTTTCCACTTAACCAATTTGCACTACCGGCATCATAGGCACGGTCAGCAGATGGTTCAAATAGTTCTGCGTCAACCAATTCTTTGATAAAAGCATAAGTGTCTAATGCTGCTTGGTTACCAAAATCAACTCTTCCTCTTGCTTCATTAATAAACTCACCACCATTAAGTGGAACTAAGTTTTCCGCATATTCTGATATCACACCGCCCAATACATATTCCTTTTCTTTAAGTGCTGCTTTAGCTTGTAAAGCCCACGCTTGGAATGTAGACCATGTCCAGTTACCCGCTAAATACATATCAGTTGGAGTTTGTAGACCTAGTGAACTAACTAAATCCGCATTATAATAGAATCCAGATTCAATATTTAATCCACTCGTTGAGAAACCATAGGTTTTATTCTTATATTTACTAGCATTTCTAATTGAGGTTGGTACATCCTCACCGTGGGCACCAGGTACTAAGAATTCATCTATTGGTGCAATAGCCCCACCATTTGCTAGATTTGGAATCCAGTCAGAACTGATGTGATAATAAACGTCGGCTAATGGTTTACCGTTAACATGCGCTTGGATCATCGCACTTTGTCTAGCAGGACCCCATGATGCGCTTGCAGGATAAGTCACATAATGCACTTTTACATTATACTTTTCTTCTGTTGCTGTTTGTAAATCTTGTTTTTCTTTTTGGTTTTGTCCTGTATAACTTGTTAAGAAAGGATCGTTTTCACTTGGGTTACCACTCATGAAATAGATATCTGTTTTACCAACGATTGGTGGAACAACGGTTACTGTTCTTACAACTGTAATTTCATCATCAAACGTACCTTTTACTTTATATGTTAATGTATAAGCCCCTAAAGTATTTGGGTCAACAACACCTGTTACGCTAATTTCACTTGCATCGATTGCACCTAGTGAGTCTCTGGCAGTAACGCCTGCTTTAGGATCAAAAGAATCACCTTTTGTAATATTGGTATTCGTTGCGCCTAAAATTTCAACTTTATTATAGACAGTAATAGTTCTTACTACTTGAACATCTTCGTTGTTTTCTTTTAAGTAAACAATTGGATCTTGACCAAGATTGTCTGGGTCTTCAATCTTATAAGTTACTTGGTACACACCAGGAATTGTATTATTAAGATTAGAATCAAATACCACAATATAATCGGTTAATGTTCTTGTTGTTCTATTACCTGTTTCTTCATCAATAATAGGTTGAATTGCAGTCACACCTTGTTTTGGAACAAAAGCAAAGCCCACTTCAAGTTCGACAGCACCAACACCACCAAATGAAATTTCATCAACCACAGTTACGATTCTCACAGTTTCAGTTGTAACGCCTTTATAAGTTGCTTTATAAGTGATTTCATATTCGCCAAGTTCTTGAGTGTTTACTTTTTCAACTTCTTCACCATTATGTTTAATGATAATGACGAATGTAGGTTGAATTGGTGCACCACTGGTTATTTGGCCTTCGACACCGTCTACTAAATATACGCTGGCTTTAGGATCAAATTCCGCAACACCAATCGTTACTTTTCTATCTTCGGTACCTTTAAAAGTTGAGGCTTTAACATTATAAGTTACCACCAATACAGCGAGTTCACCGTCAGAACCTTTGACACTAAATGTGACATCATAAGAGCCTACGACATTGACATTAACTGTACCTGATACTTCAACATTTTCTAAGATATCCCCTTTAACTGCATCTGTAGCAGTAATGCCTGCCATTAAATTAAAGTTAGGATCGCCTAATCTGACATCAACAGAAGTCTTACCTTCGATGGTTGCTGGTCCTGTTTCTCCTCCACAGGCAACAAGCAAAGTAAGACTGAAAATGACTAGTACTAAACTAAGAATTCTCTTCATATATATATTTCATCTCCTTATTATATGATTGGTTACATATTTATATGTAAGTGTTTACATTATCATTATACTATAAAACTTTTTTGTTTATTATATAGATTACTTATTTTTCACACTTAAAAAAATATTTTCACCATAACAAAGAGAAAGTTTCCACGAATGGAAACTTTCAACTTATATTATTTATTAGTAATTATTATTTCTTTTTACCAAGAACTAAGAATGCAGCACCAAATGCAGCACCAGCAGTAACTAATGAAATAACAATAGTTAACCAAATTGGAGTGCCTTCAGATTTAGCTTCAATATCAGTCGTAGCCGTGTCAGCGGTATTTTGAGCAGCTTGAGCAGCAGCTAATGCTTGTTGCGCTTTCGCTAATGCATCTGCTAATTCAGCTTTAGTCGCGCCATCATCTGTAACTGTAGTTTCAAGTGCAGCTAATGCAGCTTCTTGAGCTTCAATTAAAGCTTCTTGAGCATCGATAATATCTTGTAAATCATCTCTTTGTTGTGCCAATAATGCTTCTAAATCAGCTTTTTGTTGATCGATGACTGCTTGTAAAGCGTCTCTTTGTGCAGTTAATAAAGCATCAACTTCAGATTCAGATAATTTAGGTGCAACAACGGTAACATCAAATGTAACAGATGAAAAGTTAGCTGCTTGGTCTTCAGCATCTACTGATACTGTGTAAACACCAGGAACTGCTAAATCTAATCCACCATCATCAACTACCACTAATACAACTTCACTAAAGTTATCAAATGCTGATACGTTGGCAAGAATTGCTTCTTCAGCTGAATCAAACATTGAACCATCTACCTTATAATTAGAGTTATTAATTCTAATTTGAGGTGCTGTTCTATCATCTACTGTAATCTTATAAGATACTTGAGCTTCAGAAGTATAGTATACATCTGGACGACCTAATATTTCAACTCTATCGCCCCAACCATTACGAATGCCTGTACCCTCAGCTCCACCATGAGCTAATATCATGACTTCGCCTTCTTGTAATTCATAGGCTCTAATAGCTGTCATCATAGCAGCAGCATCAGCGTGATCTATAACAGTTCCATCAGGTGTAGTTTCATCATATCCTGAAAAACCATCCCATTTACGTGTCATGTAACCTTCAGCATCAATAACACCAGCAACACTTCCCCAGCCTAGACCAGTTGTGTCTTTAACTAATTCTTTGTGATCATAGTCAATTAAAGTCATTTGACCAACATATGCTTCTCTATAGAAAGGAACATTATATCTGTTTTTAGCTGTATCATTTTCATAATATCTAATAATATTATTTTCGTATCTAATGACCGGATTTTCAGGATCTGTTTCATTCCAGAAAATTACCTTAAAGCCTGGAATAGAATTTGCAGGGGTTTCAGCATCATAACCAATTGATTTAGAATCGTTTGTTAAGACAGCATCCCAATGATGTTCGTAAGCAACATCTAAAGTAATCGTATAGTTGCCAGGTTGTGGGTTATAAGGGTTAAAACCAGCACTCCAAGAAACTTTGATAGCATCTGTAATATCTAAACCATTACCGTTAAATGCTTCAATGCCAGCTAATAAATCAATATATTCGCCATCTCGATAGAATTTATTTTCTACCCCTTCAAATCTATTTGGAAGGACACCAACAACGATAATACCATCAGAAGTTCTAACTTGTCCTTCAGGTGTAGTTGATTTCATTTGAATATCATATACTTTTTCAAATTCATCGGTTAATACTTTGGTAATTGGACCTGATGCAACAAATGCGTCGGAAACTACTGTAAAGTTAATGGTTTCAATCACTACGCCTTTGTCAGAAATAATAACGTCAAATGGAATTTTTTGATTGATTGCGTTAATGATTTCTTCTTCATCATTAAACATATCAGTCCATGTTGTGCTTAAACCAGACATATCAAGTGTAAATGGTTTACCAAAGTCTGCAACAATTTGAACACCTTCAACATAAGGGTTCTTATCTAATGCTGTAAAACCAGTATGCGTAGCAGGAACTTCATTATATTCAATTAACGCTGGACCAACTGCTTCATCAATAAATGCTGCTGGTAAACTCAATACCATGTCTAATGCTGGTTGATATGAACCACGGTCGTTTGTAGAAAATGTCACTGCGGTCCAACCAGCTGGAATATGAACTTCATTTGGATCATAATCAAGAATTGTACTGTCTGTACCCACTTCTGGGTTATCGCCTGCAGCAGGAATCCAGTCAGCATTTGTCCACTTAATGTAGGTAAGTGGTTCTAATAGATAACCGTCAGTGTCTACAGAAGTTTCAACTCTCTTCATTCTTAAGTGTGCATATTTCATGTCTGCAGGTTTAGTTTCTGCAGCTGTATAAGCAGCAATTTCTAATTCATTAGCTAAACGCCAATCTGCTTCAGCACCTTCTACATCATGATTATCATCGATGATATAGTATTGATGAATTTGGTTTTCAATCATCTGTATTTCGCCAGTTTCATCAAAATAAGCCCAAATTCTGTGTTGAACAACAGTTAATGATGTTCTATCAGTGCCACCCTTTAATTTGAGAGTAGTATCGGTGTTATTTATCCATAGCATACCAAACGCGTTATAAGTAACTGGAGTAAATTCCGTACTTTCAACAAAACCGCTCGCATCCGCATCAATTAATTCATGACCATATCTAGCTGATCCTCTAACGAAGTGGTAACGGAATCCATTATAGGTTAATGTCCAATTGGATTTCCCCACTTTTGTGTCTTTACAATCCGCAGTTTCTAAAGAACAAGCTTCGTTATCATATGGATATACTTCAACGATGCCTTCTTCAGCTTTTAGGTTTGTAAGGCCCAAACCAAGCATTAGCGTTACTGCTAATGTTAAAACTGAAATTATTTTTTTCACTCTATTTTTTCCTCCTGTTTGTTTCTTAATATTAATATACACCATTTTGAAAGCGCTGTCAATTTGAGAATGATTATATTCTCTTTTAGATGACAGTTTTTTTACTTTTTGAAAAACATTTTCTCGGTCCAATTAATGAATTGTCCCTGGTAAATAACTATAATATGTTTTTTCAACTGTTTCACCTTGATAGGTCACTCTTAAAGTAAAACTGATATTTAGAGCTCTACCCGGTCTTTGGATAACACGACCCGAGTTATCAACATATTCAGGGTTATGAGAAATAAATTCTATTTCTGCTCCACTAAAATCATGAACCAACTTATATTCATAACTTACAAATTCATAGAATAATCCTGTCAAATCCCCTCTAATCATGGATTGAGGACATACTTTACTTGAAAAGTCTTCATGGAACTTGATGTTTTCTTCTGGTAAGTTGTATTCTTTCGCTAATTCAGAAGCTAGTTTCGCTGTACGTTGCCATACTTTCAAAATATCATGGTTTCTTGCAACACTGGTTTCAATCCCGATACTGTGGGCGTTACCGCCACCAATATTTTGATTACCCCATGTATCACTCCAAGTGGTACCCGCTTTTCTAGTACCATCTCCAGCATGCCACGCCATCTCATCTGTAGGTAGATGTTGATAAAGTAATTTATCATCCATTGTAAAGTGCCATGAAGCAACTCTTAATGCGGTTGTTCCATTGATTTGGTTCAATAAATAATTCGCATGACTTAACGCACCCGCATCTGGGTTGGTACTACCTGTTTCATGGACAGTAATATAATGAACGCGTTTATTATTATAGGTTTCTAAACCTTCTAACATTTCCGATCTTTCACCTGGTCTTAAACTATTACATCTGTCTCTTGCCCCACCAGATAGTGTGTCGCAAGCTGGTATCATCTTCGATTGATCTCTAACCAAATCTTCAAACACAATTCTGGAAACACTGTCATAGGCTTGATACAAAACATTTGTTTCACCATAAAGTAAGAATGATCTTGGGGTTGTATAAGTAATCATCGAACTACTTAAAAAGTCCATAATGTTGTTAGGATCTAATTCATCATAGATCTCTAATTTAAATGTTTGAAAGACAGTTTCATCACTAGTCAATTGCGCTTTAATTGTAACTAAACCTGGGCTTAAAGCTGTTAATAAACCCGTATTGTCAATTGAGGCAATCGTATTGTTATTGACGCTAAAGGTGACTGGTGAATCTTCTATTCTTTGTGGGAACACCAACGTGTTGAACTGTAAGGTTTGACCAACGGTTATCTGATTTTTAACATTTTCAGGAATTAATTCAATGCCTGGATCTGTAATAATTTCAAAAATAACAATGTCTTGAACTGCTGCGTTGTATTTACTTCTAGCGATAAGTTCAATCATACCACTCTTTTTAAATCTTAAATTATTTGATGAATCAATCGTCATGGTTGTCGCATCTCCCGTTAACAACTGAACTGAACTAGCTGGTGTATCTTTTGGTAGTACCTTATATTGAACAGCAATAACCTCATTAATATTTACTTCAGTTAATTCGTTTAATATCTTGATGTAAGCTGCCCCACCAGGTGTATATAATGATTCTGGAAGAATATCCGTATTATTTAAATAGAATCCTTCTAAGTCATATTCATCAAGGTTTTCAAATTTGGAAATAAGTGGTACACCACCCCAATAGTTCAAGTTAAAGTCAATATGATTTACCGTTGCTACAATCGCACCAAAACTATAATCACTTACTTCATTAAATCTGACATATGAATTGGCATGTTCGATGGTTTCTTGATAAGCTAAATCAATGTCAAAACCCGTATGACTTGTCTTAATCTTGTTCCACATAACTTGTAGGGATAATGAACTCAAATAACTTTCAGTGGCTTGAACACGAATTGCCACACTGGCATCATTAATCGTGTTTCCTTTTATCAAGATAACTTGTTCCGTCGGATTAATGACTTCAATCCCAATTCCACCATTCAAATGTAGGGTATTGTAAGATACTTCTAATTGTTGTTGTTTATCTAAAGAGATTGCTGCAGTCGTATAAGTAAGATTACTAAATGTGTTATTCTTAATCACAACGCCAGATAATGCTGGATTCACAACAATTTTACCTGCAGCCGTAAAGCTAAATCCTCTTACAGTAATGTTATCGGTAGCGACAGTTAATGTGTCTTTAATCACTGTTTCAGCTGTACCAGACAGTATAACCGCTTGGTTAACGATTATCGGTTCGGTATATTCACCAATTAATATTACTTCTTTTGGTGAAGTTATCAAAGCTTCATCTAGTGTTCTAAAGGCGTTAACCCCTTCTATGAAGGCATACCCATTCGCCATAATGGTTTCCCCATCTGCTAAATCAGCTTTTACAGCACTAATTTGTTCAACTGTAAATTTAATAGTGCCGTTTAAACGCGCATCCAGTGTTGATACAACACTAACCGATGCAGTTCCTAAACCAACCGCTGTCACTAATCCCGCTTCGCTAACTGTAATCACCGCCGTATTGCTTGATGTGAAAGTTAAAAACGAGAATGTGTTTACTGGGGTAAAATTAGGCACAATTTGGGTTGTTTCCGCAAGCACCAATTCATTTTGAGCTGTTAAAGTCATTCTGGTTGGCATCCCTAAAACTAGGACTTCGACCTCGAACTCAAATAAAGGATTCACTTCGGATTTAACAATAATTGATGGTGTTCCAGCCTTAACCCCTGTCATTTGATTATTTTCAATGGTTAACATTGTTTCATCACTTGATTGGAAGGTTAACGCATTTGTTGAAGTAATCGGGATTGTTAAGGTTTCTTGAAGCTTAATTCGAATGTTTTCTCCTACACTGACCTCTACTTGAGGATAAACAGTGATAATAATTTCTTGTTTAATAGTAGGATAATCTTCTAAAGCCACTGTAATAACGGTTGAGCCTGCTTTAAGCGCAGTAACAACGCCTAAATCAATTGAAAGAATGGTTTCATCAGCAATATCTATGATAACATTATGACTGCTGTCAAATATCAATTCATAGTTATCACCAACTGTTAACCCTTTGGTTGATTCACTCACCGTAACAAATGGTTCTTCTAGAACAGTAACCACGACTTCGATCGAAACATCAATATCTGTTTTTGAAGTAATCGTTAAAGTAGACGTTCCCACTTTCAACCCTGTCACTTTTAATCCATCTACTGTAATAACGGTGTTATCGGAAGATGTAATCATTAACCCAAGTAAATCGTTATGGGTTATATCTAATTCAAGTTCTTCGTTCACAAAAATTGAGAAATCATCTAAAGCGATAGAGATGTTAGCTTCAACAATAATACGAATTGTTTTACTGATAGAACTCACCGTTTTGGATGTCACAGTGATGTTAACTTCACCCGCTTTAATCGCTTTTAAGTTCCCATTATCATCTACTGTAACAATTGTATTATCGCTTGATGCATAAGTAACGCCCTTTGGATCGGTGGTTGTAACGTTAATTTTATTGACATCACCAACCTTTAATGACTCGGGTCCTGTAATACTTAAGGATACTTCTACACCCTCTAAACTTACGGTAATTGTGGCAGTTACAGAAATATCTGTATCTTTCAAACTTACTTTGATCGTGGTAGAGCCTTCTTTATGCCCGGTTACCACGCCTGTGTCTGAAATGGTCGCAATTGTTTCGTCTGTGATTTCATATAAAACATCCGTATCCGCATTTTTAACTGTAACCATTAAATTTTTCTCTTCGCCTACTTTTAAAGTTAAGTCATCCACCTTTAAAGTTGGACTCTTGGCACAACTGGTTAAAAACAAGACGAAAAGAATGCTAAATACTATTTTTTTCATATAATACCCCCAATTTTCTTTTATTAGTCTTGGTAATATTGATGACTATTCTCACCATATTTTGATAAGGTATCAATAATACTTTGCATTGAAGAAGTATAAGTTTCAATCACGAATGGAACTTTTTCTGATTGTCTGTAAATTTCATGGTCTCCATAGGCTCTAATCGTAATATCGTATTGGCCTGGTTCAACATTTAATTCAATTTCAGAATTGGTCGTTTCAATCAGTGTGTCATCAATACTAATGACATATTTGTCGGCATTTTCAACTGGACTAAATGATAATCTATTGCCCTCTAATAATATACTGCTGACTGGACTTAACATGATTCTTGTATCAGGATAAGGTGTCGGTGCTTGTGGTTGATATCTTGGACCGTACATAAACCCAACCCCATTGCCATCTTGTCTTAAGTTTCCATCACTTGGGCTATTATGAATGACATAAGCATCTGATACAGGGTCTAAAACGGTTACGGTTGTAGAACCTCCACCATCTAAGTTAAATCCTTTATCAGCGCCAAAATATTGAAGTAACAAGCCTAATTGGTTAAACGTTACACCGTCATAAGTCGGTGATTGACGACCATCAACCGTAATAAAGAAAAGAGTGCCGTCCGCTTTTAAACCAGCCGCAGTTCTAGGGTGAATATCTGGATTTGTGCTTGGAATAACTTGGCCATTATTAATTAATAAGGTATTACCAGATACGCCCTGCCAAATCCCTGCAAATTCACCAGAAGGTCTGTTTTGTAATCTAACGATATCGGTTGGATTAATTAAATCGTCTAAAAAGAAATCGTCGCCTACCAATACCATTGTGTCAAGTGTGACGCCTTCAATTGGTTCATCAATAATTTCTTGGAATTTACCTTCAACAAAGTATCTTCCTGTTTCAGTTACGCCTGCATACTTATGAATCGCGGTTTCATGTGTTTTAATGACCATTTTTTGTCCGGTTAAATCAGCTGCGAATTTAAATCCAGGTAGTAATACCGCCAATTCGCCTGCACCAGGTACTTGGTTGATTTTAACTGGTAAGTCTTTTAATTTAACAGAGCCATCTTCATCAATAACTTCAATATGATACCCATCATAAGTCGGTTTACCGATAAAAGGTGTTCCGTCTGCTTTCATCCCTACTGTATAAGCACCTCCGTAACTGTACCCTTGGAAAATGACTTTTCCATCTCTAATGTGTGGTCCAGCTGTTGCGGCACTTTGTCCAATCGTTGAGTTAATATCAAAGAAGTCACCATTCACGGCAGCGACAATTTTTTGATTTGGATAACGCTTTTGGGAATTATAAATCATTCCTGGCAAGGTCCCTCTACTAAAATCAAATGATGTAAAGTTATCCAGTGCCACAAGACTGATGTTCTTGTTTGTAACTGGGTTTGCCCCAATATAGTTAATTTGTTGGTTAGTGGTAACACCGTTATAACGCATCTGAACCTTTAACTTTTGGTGTTGAACCCCCATCACTGTTTTAACTTCTTTGCTAAGAATTGTAAGATTGAAATCTGTTTCAGCCGTTAAGTTAATCGAAAAGCTCATTAACATAATGACTAAGATAAATAAACGTTTAAAATGTTTCATGATGTCCCTCCTTACTCTGGTATGACAACAATGGTTTCATTAATGTCAGTGAACTCGAATGTGAAATGATAAATTTCACCCGAATTTAATTTTAAGTTGAATGAAATTTGATCGTAATAGGTATCAAGTTTCAATATCCCATTAGATAAAACAGCTGCTGTAAATTGAGAAGTAAATGAATTAAAAATTGATTCTCTGCCGTATTTTACGAAATAAGATTCATTTAAATAATCAAAATCAGAGAAGTTTAACCCAATCCAAAATGGTGAGAATCCTGTTGGCAAACTACTAACAACCGATGTTTCATAACCTTCTAAGGATTTCGTATATTTAGTGTATGTTTCTTCTACTAATTCATAAAAAGTTGATCCGTTCGTGGTTTGATACTCAAATTTAGCACCATCAAACTTATAATAAACAATGATGTCTCTTTGTTCTGATCCAACCGGTTCTGTAATTGTAACTTTAATCGTGAAGTTTTCTAAAGCTTCAGTTGCGGCTTTAGCGCTAATAAATTGTCTTTCTTCTAGAGAAATCTTTGTCACAATAACTTCAACCGTTTTAGTAACACTAGGCTTTTCAACTAAACTGATGGTGATGGTCGCAGTTCCTGTATCAAGACCTGTAATAAGTCCTGATTCACTTACGGTTGCGACTAAATCATCACTTGAAGAATACTCTAAAGTAGCCCCTTTAGTTACCGCGTCTAGTTGGTAGGTTTCCCCATCTTTTAAAGCGATTGAATTATTGGTTACCGTAATAGTTGAACTGACATTAATGGTTGCTGTAACCTCAATCGTTTCAACCTTTAAAGTAATCATTACCGTACCTACCTTAAGTCCTTTGACTTTACCATTTGACACACTGGCAATTAATGGGTCGGCACTTACAAATTGAACTGTGTCTCGATTTGATTCAAAAATCAAATCAATTTCCTCATCTACTAATACGTCATACGTTTTTTGCGTAAGCGTTAAAGTAGGATCAACAGTTACTGGTGGTTTATTTTCGTCGGTACAGCCAACTAGCATCAAACCTAAAACAAAAATAAGTAAAATTTTCTTCATAATTCTCCCTTCTTATCCTTCTATTTCTGAATGATATTATTATCCAAACAATATTTGAGATATTTTGTTTCGATATTTAAAAATATCATTTTGTTCCCTTTTTGGATGTATGGCATTGGTTAATAACACAAAGCCCATTTTCCTTTTCCTGTCAATTACAATATTACACCCTGTAAAACCTGTATGAAAGATAATCTCGTTAATATCATTATCCGGTTTATTCCATCCTAATGAACGATGTAATATTAAATCTCCTTCTGTTCTTTTAATATACGATTCAAACATTAAATCAACGATTTCTTTTGGATAAATAAAAGTATCATTGATTAAATTTTGAATAAATTTAGCAATGTCACCAACTGTAGAAAATAATCCCGCATTTCCAGATAACCCTTGTTGAGCAAAGGCTAACCCATCATGAACAATCCCTTTTAAGAACCCTTGATAGACTTTATCATCACGGTATTCTGTTACAACCGCTCTATTAACATCTGGTCTATAGGATGTATCCGTCATTTTTAGTGGATCAAATACGATTGTTTTAGCTAATTCATTAATCGGTTTATGGGTTAATTTTTCCATAAAATGGGCTAAAACAATAAAACCCACACAAGAATAAATTACTTTCGTGTTTTTTTCATAAACCAAGGGTGTCTGTTTAATAACTTCAATGACTTCTTCTCTTGTTTTTAAGTCGTTCCCGTTCGCTAAATAGGCAGGTAATCCGCTGGTATGTGCCAATATATCTTTCACTTGAATATCTTGATGGGGAAAATCTTTAAGCACTTCAACAATATAAGTGTCTAAACTAAATAAACCTTGATACATTAAATAATGTGCCACTGTTGAAGTTGAAATAACTTTCGTCAAACTAGCAACATCGTAAATCTCAGATCCATCTGTTTTCTCATGATGAAGATAATCCCTAACCCCAAAATGTTTTATTATGAGGCGATTACTAAACACCAAAGCATACTGTCCACCTGGGTATGCTTTTGCGTTAAGACCCTGATCAATAATATTATCTATTTCTTTAGTGTAGTCTTCCATTATTTCCTTCTTTTGATAAAGAACATAACGAATCCAGCAATCACGCCAACACTAATAACCCCAATGGCGATATACACAAACAGCATCCCTACATCAGGGCCATTTGCTTTTGTACCCACAATAACAATATTTTCTTCTAAATCTGTTTCGAATGTTTCTAACGAAGACATCTTATCTTCTAATGCTTCAATTGAATCAGCACTCGTAAGGAATTCTTTTGCTTCACGAATGATTCTATTAAGTTCATTTAGATCTGATAGTGAAATGTAGGTTTCATCCTTATTGAGTTTTGAAGGATCTGTTTCTGTGGCAACCTTATAAGCTTTTATCTTCGCTTCAAGTTCGTTAATATAAGCGAGTATTTCTGCTTTCTTCGCGTTAATTGCGTTTTCATTGGTTCCAGTAAACTTGTTCGCATTAAGTGTATTTGTTAGTCTTAAGAGTTCAAATCTATAACTGGTTAAATCTTGATCAGAAATATAATCTGAAGCGAGTAAATCATCCGCTAAAATAATATATTCATTAATCTCATCCACAATATTTACTGGTGCATATAATCCAACTGGAAGTTCTGCCGGTGTTTTATTTGAGGCAGTAATCGTTGCTAATAACTCTTTTAATTCAACTAATAAATCTTTATACGCATCAATCTCATCTTGTTTTTCTTGGCTAAATTCTTCACCTTGACCAATTATTACTGTCAATTTAAACGTATCAAAGTCTTCAGTTAAACTAAGGACTGCTGATTCAATCTGAGCGACTGTATAGCCTCTTTCATCCATCATATATTGAGCAGCCAATAACGCTTCATTAATGGTTTGAATGGGAACAGGTTGACTATATTTTTGATTGATATTCAATTTAAATGGATTGGTTTCAGCTGATTCTTTAATCATTAACAAGTAGGCATTTATTTCATCAAGCTTATCTTGTAAGAATACTTTAGCCGCAATCACTTCTTCAGAATCAGGATCTTTCATATCTGTTGGCCAGGCCCATCCAACCGTTTTTGTCCAATAAACATCTTGAAAACGTTGTAAGGTATTTACCACGACTGTTTGTGTGCTCTTTAGTGTTCTGTAACTAAAGAAAGCTGTTCCAATAACGTTATTAAAACGTTGATTAAGTCTAATTTGTTCAACCATTTCATTTTCATTATTCATTGAGGTATTCGATTCTATCATACGGTAAAAGCCTTGTCCCACAACAACCTTAACCCCTGTTCCTTCAGCCACATCATTCCACCATTTGACAATATCAGCGTATGGGGCTATTTGTCTGCTAAATTCCCAATAAACTTGAGGGTTGATATAGTGTAACCAACCTTCTCTAACCCATTTTCTTGTGTCGGCATATTGGGTTTCATAACTGCTTGCTGCATTTTTCCCAGTATAAGATCCGAGTGGATCATTTTCAATCGATCTCCAAATTCCGATTGGGCTTATCCCCCATTTTAAGTTTCGATTATTTGTTTGATTAAAAGATTCAACTTGATAATAAATCTCTTCAACTAGCTTGTCAATATTGGATCTTCTCCAATCCGCTAAGGTTAAGTTGTCTGGATTATTTTTACTAAAGGTATTTGCGTCATGTTCTGCCTTATGTCCAGCGTAGGTATAGAAATAATCATCCATATGAATTCCATCAATGTCATAATTTTCCATTAACTCAGCGACGACATCATAAATATATTGTCTAACTGCAGGTTCACCTGGATTTAAAATTAAGGCGCCTTCGTTATCTTCCATCACTAAATTAGGGTTTTTTCTCGCAAAATTATCCGGATGAAGTCTGTTGATTTTATCATTAAACGACCCTGACGCCGCATTTGCGACTCGATAAGGGTTTATCCATGCGTGTAGTTCTAAACCTCTATTATGTGCTTCAGTTGTCACAAACTCTAAAATATCCCAATCCAAACCTTCACCTAAAACACCTTTAATGTATTGTGAATAAGGGGCAAGTTCTGAAGGATAGAACGCGTCATTCATTGATCTAACTTGGAAGAACACAGTATTCATATTTAATGCCTTAACAGTATCTAGCATATCAATTAAATAAGCTTTATACTCTGTATCATTTTTGTATTTTGGTACATCGATATTAGAAACGGTTGCGACCCAAACGGCTCTAATTTCATTTGATTTTTCTCTGTATGTTGGTAAGATAATGTCTTTACCCGTTTCTTGATACTTGACTGGTACTCCATTTCTAATAACCTTAGTATTTGTTTCATCAAATGGAATATCCAACCTTACATTAAATTGGATGGTCTCACTTTTTACATTTTCCGCATCAAGGGTATAAGCATTAAAGACCCAACCACCTCTATTACTAAATGTAAATGGGGTTGAATATGGAAACTCGGCAGAGGTGGTATAACCGTTCGTAAAGAAATACTTAATGGTTAAGCCTGGATCTGCAGATAATTCAATCGTAATTGGTTCAATATAACCACCATCAACCATTTCACCGGTTATCGTATAAGTCGGTGGATTTGGTTGGGTTGGTAGTGGTGGTTCTGGTTCTGCTTGCTTAGTAACATTCACTTTATATCTTGCAACACGACCAGTTTGGTTCCTCGCAGTTAAAGTGACTAAAACGTCACCTTCCTCATAGGTAGGTCTAGAAACCACCCCAGTATTACTAATAACATTAGGGTTACTTGAAGTCCACGTAATCGTGTTTGACCCTAATTCAGTGATTAAATTTAAATTGCTTATGGTTGTGTAATTAACAGTATTTAAAGTTGATGCGTAATGGGCATCAAGGGCAATATTAAATTGATCAAAAATATTTGTCGCAGGTTGAGTCCAGTATTGACTGACTAAATTATTAATAAGCGGCTTATTTAAATAGTCTGTGCTTCCACCTGGTAATCCAGCGGAGTACAAAACACTTCCTTTAACCTCTGGATGTTTGGAAATATATTTAATTTGAGCCAACATTTCATCGTCTGGTAGTGAACTGCTAGTGATTGAGTGTCCAACAATTAAATCGACACCTGTTCCACTAACTAAATCTGCCCACCAGTCTACTACATCCGCAAAAGGTGCTGTTGTATGAGTAAACTGCCAATAAATTTGTGGTGTTATATAATGAACCCACCCATTTAATACCCAATTTCTTGAATCAGCATACTGTGTAGAATAAGACTGCATACCAGCTGTGTTTGAACCTAGTGGGTCTGTGCCTTTGTTTTTCCAAATACCAAACGGACTAATCCCAAATTTAACATTTTTTTGATTATTGTTGTTATGCGTGTCAACGACTGATTTAACATATCTAACAACCGTATCAACATTCTTTCTGCGCCAATCTTCACGTGATAACGTTGTTCCACTTAAATTATATGAGGCTTGATCTGCTGAATTAGCCGTTCCTGAATAAGGATAAAAATAATCATCAAAATGAATCCCATCAACATCATATTTTTGAATCATTTCTCGAACAACGTTTCTAATATATGATTGAACTTCAGGTCTTCCTGGATCGAGTATAAGTGGGACTGTATCACCCGCTATCCCGGCAATCACATAATCCGGGTTTTGTTTCGCAAAATTTTTATCGTCTAAGGTTGCTAAGTAAGCTTCTTTAGTGGTGGTTGTTTGCATATTTGCCACTCTATAAGGATTCATCCAAGCGTGAAATTGAATCCCTTGTGAATGGGCATACTCAACCATATATTCCATAACATCCCAGCCTGGATCTAATCCTTCAGTCCCAGTTAAATATCTACTAATTGGTGCATAATCAGATTGATAAAATGCATCATTTAGTGGTCTTGTTTGAAACAAGATTGCGTTCATATTTTTTGATTTAACTCTAGCAATTAATTCTTCATAAGCAGCTTTATATTGTGCTTGTGAAGTGTGTTTTGGCATATTTAAATTAAACACAGTCGCCACCCAAACACCTCTAAACTCTTGATCTTTTTCTTCAAAAGTTACCGGTGTCATAACTGGATTTGTGGTACTTCTATAATAAATGGCTGTCCCATTTCTTGTAAGTGGTACTAAGGTTGTTTCTGCATCTGTTTGTTGTATCAACAAGGGACTCATTAAGACTAATAATAGTCCAAATAATATCAGCTTTAGTTTTCTATTCATTTTTTCCTCCTAATAATTTTTTTACTTCTATCATGCCTGGTTTCACTTGATTGTCATCAATAAAGGTATGATACGTAAAAAATACATTCCCCTTAACTTCTTCAAATTGATTGGCAAATTTTAATTGATTGACAATCTCCATTTTATTTTCAAATTCACCTTCACGACCTAATCTATAAGCAGCGTGACCGATGTATAATTTAACATTTGTCCCTTTCACAACATCAACCCACCAAGTCGTCATGTCGTGAAATGAAGCACTTTTGTTTTCAAAGCCCCAATAAATTTGTGGCACAATATAATCTAAATACCCTTCTTTGACCCATTTATAACTATCGGCATATTGTAAATCACAGGATTCAAAAACACCAGGTCCATTATATGAGCCTCTTGAATCTGAGGATTTAGATTTCCAAATTCCAAATGGACTAACCCCAAACTCTAATTTAGGGTTATGAGTTTTAATCGTTTGATAAACTTTTTTGATGACTTCTGTAACTTGGTCTTTTCTAAACTCCGTTAACGTTTGTTCATGGTTAACTCTTTTTTCATATTCAGCTAAGTCATTAACCTTATCACTAACTGGTTTATAAGGATAAAAGTAATCATCAAAATGAATCCCATCAACTTCATAGTTTTCAATGATTTCTTTAATGGTATCTACGATATGGTCTTTAACGACTTGTTTAGCAGGATTTAAGATAATTTGTCCTTCAGTGTCTAAGATAGTTGAATTAGGTAGCCTAACTGCTAAATTTAGAGGATCACAGGTAGCCAACCATTCTTCTGGTTTGTATTGTCCCCGTCCCATAGAAACACGATAGGGATTACACCATCCGTGTAATTCTATCTTTCGATGGTGCGCCTCATCAATGACCCATTTTAAGATATCTTCTTTTAAAGGATTACCTTCTTTGCCAACTAAGTATCTTGAGGTTGGGTTAATTTTAGATTGATAAAAAGCATCATTATTGGTTCTGATTTGAAAGTAAATAAGATTAATATGATAGGCTTCACAGGTATCAAATATTTTTAGAACCTGTCTTTTATATTCATCTAAATCTTCTATCGTTGGTAGGTCAATATTAGCCACATTACTGACCCACATGGCACGAACTTCCTTTTCAATATATGTTTCTGGAATTACAACTTGTTCGTTGTTACTCATATAAGTAACTTTTATGTTAGGTTCTTTATATTTATACAGTTTCATTTTGACTCCTTATAGGGTATGCATATTTGTCCTAAGATAACTGATCGAGTAGCCCCAGTTGCGGACGGTACATTACTGGGTTTATTTTGAAGTGTTTCGTTCGCTAAAACGATAAAAGCTAGTGCTTCTTTTTGATCGACTCCAATCCCATATTCAGCAGAGGTTGTTAGTTTGATTCCTCTAGTATATTTTTCAATTAATTCAAGTAAAAACTTATTTCTAGCGCCACCGCCTGAGGCAATTAACTCTACCTCTTTAAAATCAATATTTAGTAATTTACACCCTTCCCCAATAGACCAAGCTGTAAATTCAGTAACCGTTCTAACTAAATCTTCTTTTCGGTGGTTTTTAAATGTTTGTAACAAATACGTACTAAATTGGAAACCAAATAATTCTCTGCCTGTTGATTTAGGTGGTTGTTGATAAATGAAATCAATCTTTTTTAATGAATCCATTAATTCTTTTATAACTTGACCACTTCTCGCAATCAAACCATCTTGATCATAAGGTTGATTAAATAATCTATTCATGAACGCATCAATAATCATGTTGCCTGGACCGGTATCAAAGGCAATCACTTCAGCTAGAGAACCATTTTTCTTTAGATATGTAATATTCGCAATCCCCCCAATATTTAGAAGGATTCGATTTATCTTACTACTAGTAAACAAACAATAATCCGCATAAGGCACTAATGGGGCTCCTTGGCCACCAACCGCCATATCGGCTGTTCTAAAATTATATACAGTTTTAATCTTAGTTAAGTTAGCGATGACTGAGCCGTCGCCTAATTGTAAGGTTGAAGCTTTCAATTCATTAGAATTAAAAGGAATATGATAAATGGTTTGACCATGGGAGGCAATAAAGTCAATTGTCTCTTTTTTAACATTATATTTGATGAGTAACTGATGAACCGCTTCACTAAATAAGGCAGCTAATTCGAAATTTAAACTCGTTAAAGCGCTTACATTACTCAAACTTAAATCCATGCTGTTATTTAATTTTTCCTTGATGTCTAAACTGAACTCGACAGTCTCGAAAGCGAGTATTTCTGTTTTAGTCTCTTTAAAAGACCCTTCGATACTTGCCAGTAATACATCAATGCCATCTAGTGATGTACCACTCATCAACCCAATTGCTAATTTTTTCATATCTATTAACCCACTAATATATTATAGTTTAAGTCTTAAATTTAAAACCGATATTTCTTCATTAAGAACAAGATTTTCATAAAAAGAAAATTTGAGTTTAAAAAGTATGAGAAAAGACTCATACTTTTATTGTTATCGCTTAAATTTTTTAAATGTTTGATAGGTTGTTTCTAAAGTTCGAATTGACCTTTCAATATCTACATATGCGCAGTGCGTAAATAGCGCGTCCACCATGGCGAGCTGTGAAATTCTTGAGGTCATCGCAGCACTTCTAAATTCACCTTCTAACGTTGAAGTATATAAAACAATGTCAGATAAATCTGCCAAGATAGAGGAACCTAATTTGGTAATACTAATAATCTTTGCTTTATTATCTTTAGCCAAAAGTGCTGCAGAAACAATTTCCTTTGTTTTTCCAGAGTTAGAAACAAAGATAACGACATCCTTGTTATTCAAAAATGAAGCATCCACTAACTGATCATGCGATTCTCCTTGTGCAATACAAAATTTATTAATTCTTCTCAGTTTCATTTCTAAGTCTTTACAGACTAAATAACTAGACCCTTTCCCAAAAATTAATATTTTTCTAGCATTCATAATCGTTTGAGCTGCTTTTTCAACCACTTCAATGTTAAAAATTTTCAATGTTTCTTCTAGGATTCTAATATCATTCTCAATGGCTGCTTTGCCATCTTCATATGTCTTCGTTAAAATAACGTCTTGGTATTCTTTATTATCAGGTATTTCTACTTTAGCATTGGCTAAAATAAAATCAATTTTAAAATCTTTAAAGCCATGATAACCTAACTTCTTACACATGCGAACAACCGATGCTGGCGATGTATAAGCCGCCTCAGCTATTTTTTCAACGCCGATGTCTCTTAAGTTATCTTTATTTTCGATTAAGTAGTCAAGAACGGCACGTTCTGCCATGCTGAGGTTCTCTTTATACTTCATCATGTTAATCATTACACTCATATTATTCTCCCCCGTAAAAGCGCTTCCTCTTACAACTTTTATTATATCATTATTTTCATAAATGTAAAAAAGATTCTCAAAATAGAGAATCTTTTTTTCAATGTTTTTTCATTTTTAGATAACTTTATCTGGATTAAGAATCCCTTTTGGATCAAAAACGTTTTTAATGCCTTTCATAAGATTGATTTGGGTTTCACCTAATAAATCAACCATATACTTCTTCTTCGCAAATCCAATTCCATGTTCGCCTGAAACCAAACCGCCTAATTTAAATGCTTTTTGATACATCAATTCAAAACCTTTATTTAAAGTAGCTTGCCAAGTCTTATCATCAAGATTATCTTTACAGAAATAAATATGTAAGTTTCCATCACCAACATGGCCGAAATACGGTATTCTTATGGCTAAATCTTTTGATACTTCTTTTGTGAAATCTAAGTATTCCGCAATATTAGATCTTGGTAGAACCACATCGATTTCATCCATTTGTGTCGTGGAGGCCTTAATTGCTTCTAAGAAAGCACCTCTAACAGACCAAACACTGCTTTTTCTTTCAGCGGTATCAATTAAATAAACATCAAGCGCACCTAATTCGATACAGATTTTAGAGGCTTGTTCAATATCATCATCTAAAGCTTCTTGCGTATTACCATCATAACTTAATAATAAGTAAGCGTCATGAGTATCATGCGGAATGTGTTTGCCTAAAAATTGATTCGAATAGGCCAGTGAGGTTTGGTCTATGTACTCAACTGCCGTTGGTGTAACATGTCTTTTAATCAGTTCAGGTGCAGCAGTAATTGCACTTATTGCATCGACAAATGGGACTAATAAAGAAGCTGAGAATTTAGGTAAACTGGTAAGTTTTAAAGTAACTTCAACAATAATACCTAAGGTGCCTTCCGTTCCAACAAATAGTTCTTTTAGTGGATAGCCAGTCGAGTTTTTAACAACCTTACCACCAGTCTTAATAATTTCTCCGGTTGGTAAGACGACTTCTAAACCTCTAACCCAGTCTCTAGTAACCCCATATTTGATGGCGCGCATCCCCCCCGCGTTGGTCGCAATATTCCCCCCGATGGTTGCTGTTTTTTCACCTGGATCTGGTGCGTAAAATAAACCTTCTTTTTCAATCGCATCATAGATGTCTAATAACATTAACCCTGGTTGAACAGTTAATGTTAAATTAGTTTTATCGAGTTCTATGATTTTATTCATTTGACTTAAATCAAGTAATATCCCACCATGTACAGGAACACTTCCCCCGACGAGTCCAGTACCAGCACCTCTGACAGTGACTGGAATATTTTCTTGATTGGCATAAACCATTAGACTAGAAATTTCATTTTTATCATGTGCGACAACTCTTACTTCAGGAAAAGAAACAATCGTTCCCATCTCATCTTTAGCGTATTCCTCTTCAATATTCTTGTCATAAACGTTATTTTCCTCAAATATTTCTTTTAACGCTTGAATATCCTTTAAACCAATTTTCTTAAACATGATTTTCACCTTCCAACAAATCATTTAGTCTTGGTAAAACTTCATATAAATCACCTAAAATTGAATAGTGAGAAATATTAAAAAGCTTGTTGTTAGGGTCATTATTGATGGTAATGATCATTTCTGCATCTTTCATACCTTCGATATAATGAACGGCACCACTTATTCCAATATTGATAATTAATTTAGGTTTTACGGTTCTTCCGCTTAACCCGACTTGATATCTTGCGTCAAACCAGCCATTTTCAATCAATGGTCTTGTGCAGGCAACATCCGCATTTAATCTTTTTCTTAATGGTTCTATTAACTGTAAGTCGGCTTGTTTTTTGAATGCTCTTCCGACACAAATTAAGATTTCAGATTCACTAATATCTTTTGATTTAGGTTTATTTAATACTTCTAGTATTTCGATAAATGTATGATCATTTATGCCCTTAACATCTTCTTTAATTAATTGACCAAATGGTTTAACTGCCTCAGGCTTCTTAAATATTTTATATCTTACGGTTGCCATTTGAGGTCTATGATTGGTCGTTCTAATCTTAGCCATAATGTTGCCACCAAAGGCGGGTCTAATTTGAAGTAAGTCTCCGTTTGTATCCATTTCAAGTTTGGTACAATCGGCAGTTAATCCGGTTCTTAATCTAGCTGCCATTCTTGGCCCGAAACTTCTTCCTTGTGGGGTTGAGCCTAACAAAATAGTGCTAAACTTATGTTTATTAAAACAGGCTTCAACAACATTTGTATAACGTTCCACATTAAAATGTTCATAAAGCGGACTGTCGTATAAATATACTTTATCGACCCCGTAAGTTAATGCTTCATTCGCTAAATGTTCTACCTGATTACCGATGACTAATGCGAAGACTGGATCTTTGGATACTTGAGCTAATTCTTTTGCTTTACCAATTAACTCAAAACTAACTGGGTGCGCTTTACCGTTTAATTGTTCAATATAAACTAAGATCCCTTTATATTGCGTTTTATCTATTTTCTTACGTTCTTCCTCAATCAGTGTACAAACACCTTCTGGACCTTTTCTCACACACATCTTACAAATACGGCAGTTTGCGTTAATGCTTAACATTTCATCGTCATACTCAAAGGCGTTAAAAGGACAAATTTTAATTAGTTTTTGAGCGACTTCTTTATTTACTTTTGTGTTATCTACTTTAATATATGCCATGGTATCACCTAAATAAATTGACTTTCTTTTAACACATCAAATAACCCTTTTGCCATTGTTTTGGCATCTCCTTTAATCGCTTTTGAATCAAGTTTGGTGTCCGGAGAAAACATTTCTTCAACTTGGGTAGGTGAACCTAATAAACCGTAATGTTCTAAGGTTTGATCCTTTAAATCATTAAAACGAATAATGTTAATGTCTGAATCTTTAAATGCCTTCTTGCGCTTATAAGAAGGAAGTCTTGGTGTATTCGCATCCTTTTCAATGGTTAAAAGTGCTGGTAATGTGACTTTAACAATCTCATCATGGGTATCATAACCACTTCTTACCACCACATAATCTTCATAAACTTCAAGAATTTCTTTAACATATGGGACATGGGGAATGGTTAAGTTTTCTGCTATCTCTGGCCCTACTTGTGCCGTATCACCATCGGTTGTTTGTTTCCCACAAATGACTAAATCAAAATTACCAATATGGTCAATCATTTGACTAATCGTATAAGCAGTTGCTAAAACGTCTGCGCCAGCAAACTTTCTATCTGATATCACAGTTCCTTTATCAGCACCCATATAAATAGCTTCCTTTAAAACCCTTATGGCACTATCTGGTCCCATCGTTAAAGCATGAATTGAACCACCTATCTGTTCATTGATTTGAAAGGCTGCTTCTAAGGCAAATAAATCAAAAGGATTTAATTTAACGTTTTTACCATCTCGAATCAAGTTACCTGTTACAGGGTCGATTTTAACTTCACTCGATGCAGGTACCTGTTTTATACAAACCATTATATTCATTTAATTCACTCCTATATTTGGTTATTATCCAAATGTATTGTAACCGGTTTAACATGAAAAAAACATCCAAAACATGAAAGAACCGCGCACCTAAGAAAAACACTACCAATAGGATAGAGCTTTTGAATCATTATCAATTGATGACTAAAATTCTTGTTTGATCACTTTCTTACTTAATTCCTCTACGTTAAAAGCTTGAGCGTATATGGTTCTTGCCTCACACCCTCTTACTTTCATTAATGCTTGATAATACTCTTTATACTTAAATGAGGTACTGTTAATTGTAAACCAATGTAAATCAATCGCTCTTTGCCATAGTTTAAAACCAGCTTCACTAACATTCACGTAAACATAAGGTTTAAAATCAATTGGGTCTTCCCAGTTTTCTGCATAATATGGACCAGATGCATAATGCGCTGGTAGCTCTCTTTCAAATGATCTTAATCCGGCATAAAACTGTGCATCTTTAACAATATAATGAGTTGCTTCATGGTCTTTATGCATCGAATGTTTCCAATGTGTTATTAATACATCCGGTTTATATTTTCTAATTAAATCTGCAACTTCAAATTTTACCTTTTCATTTACTTCTAGTTCTCCATCTTGATAAGGGAGAACAACACTAATGCCACCTAACATATCCGCAAATGCTTTAGCCTCAGCTTCTTTTTGTTTGCGGTAATCAGCAACACTTAAATGCGGTGGATTTCCTCTTTCGCCACCTGTTAAGGCAACGGTAACAATTTTGTGCCCTTCTAAACTCATGGAAGCGAGTACCCCACCACAAGTTAATTCCATATCGCCAATATGCCCGCCTATTGCCATAATTGTTCTCATAAACTTAACCCCTTTCTCATATCTGCCCAACTTCTAACCACTTTAAAGTCTTCCCCTTCATACATATTCTTAGCTGGGTTATTGGTGCCTGTAAATAAAGTCATATATTCAGCCCCCATTTCCTTTAACCCCATCACTAGACTTGCGAACAAAGCTTTACCTAAACCATGTCCTCGATATTCTGAGTGAGTTCCAATTCCGGCAAAGTATCCTCTTTTATTAGGTTGAACCTTTAATGGACCCGTAAAACCGACGACTAAATTATGATAAGTCGGAACTAAAATAGTATTTTTCTCATTATATTGTTCGGCGTGATTTAAAATTTCTTTACGCCAACCTTCACTATTTAGATTATCCATTAACTCGGCTAACCCATGATGTTTATTCGGATTATAATAAGATATTTCAAATCCTTTTTCTTTAACCTCATCTAAAGCCTTTTTAGTTTTAGGCGAAAATTCATAGTTCGTAATATCTCGATAATATGAATTTTGATGGGCAAAATCAACATAGCCGTTTCGTTTAAAAAATAAATACGCATCACTGTTCATGTCAACCCCCGGTGCGTTGGGATGAACCGCATGGGTGTTTGGGATAATCCAATTAAACTGCACAGGGTTAAAAAAGACGATATCAATTTTGTCTAATCTTAAATCTTTTTCATGAAGACGATTTTCAAGTTTATTAAGCAACAACTTTCCAAAACCTTTTCTTCGATATGGTTCATTTATAATCACCATCGTTATATAAGCCTTTAATCCATTTGGGTCATAAACACCACTTGCAAATCCAATTATCTCTTCTGCTTCTTTTATGACAAAAGATAAAACAAGATAATCGCCACCGGATTTTAAGAACTTTGTCTTAAACTGTTCAATCGTTAATGGTTCATACAAGAAATTAGACTGTTTTGTTGTTTCATTGAAAATATCTAAACATTGTTTAACATCTTTTAGTCTCATTGTTTCAATTTTCATATTTATCTCCCCTTATAATATAAATTGTAAAACCGTTTTCATATTCATTATATCAAAAAACACTTAAAGTGAAATAGACAATAGAAAAACACTTAATAAATGAGTGATTGACAATAAATCAACTTTATCCAACTTATAGCATGGAAATAGACTTTATTCTATTCTTCACAATAAATCCGTTAATCAAAAAAAAGGCTGTAACAAAATAAAATAAGTTACACCCAATAACCAAAAGCCGAGTCCTTAACCAAACTCGGCTTTTTGATATATCACATTAAAAATATTCTATGAAATCCTGATGCTAGTTAATTGTTAATCACCAATAAGTGATTTTTAAATATCATATGTTTTAACTTTTACTAACTTCTTCTTAATCAAAGTATCTCTTGATAGGTATTTAACTGTATAATCAACACTCGGTGTTTCATTTTGGTTTCTTTATCCTTCATATACATATCTACTAGCTCTTTAGCATACTCTAATAACCTTGGGCCACTAACTTTTAATAAAGTAGGTGTTGTTTCATGTATTTTGGCATAAGAAACATCTGTAATACCATATTTGGTGTTGCTAAGACTTCCTGGAATAAGATTATAATAAAGTCACAATTCATCTTTCTAAGCAAATCAAATTGTTCTTTTATTTATTCAAATACTTATTTCCCAAGGATAGATTAAATTTTGGATGTCATTTCCAACGCCAATCGTATATATTCCATGCGCAATTACATCTTTTTCTAATGCCTCATCATAGGTTAAAAAGTCATCATTTGATAGAACTAAAGAAACTTTTTTGACTTCACCTTTTTTAACCATGATTTTATCAAATGTTTTTAAAATGGGCACTTTGAATGAATCAAGAGATTGATAAGCATAAAGTTGAATAACTTCTTGACCATCCAAAATCCCGGTATTTTTAATTGAAATGTGGAAATAGTGTTTGTTATCGATCTTCTCATAATTTACTGGTAAAATTTCAAACGAGGTGTAAGAACATCCAAATCCAAACGGGAAAACAGGTTTAATCTGGTGTTTCATAAAGTGGCGATAGCCTACATCTTCCCCTTCTTTATACCATACTTCTTTTGGGTGTCCAAATTCACCAATACTATGGGATGAATAATCGGTTAATGAATAGGCAAATGTTTGGGTAAGTTTTCCTGATGGGTTCACATCACCAAATATAACATCAATTAAAGCATTACCGCCTTCCATCCCGTTAAATCCAGACCATAGAAGTGCCCTACATTTGGATATCCATGATGTCATGGTAAATGCAGACGCTGAGGTTATATGGATAATTGTATTTGGATTGATATTTAGTAATTCTTGAATTAAAATATCTTGTTCGTAAGGTAAATCTAGATTCGGTCTATCCTGTCCTTCAACATCATAATCATGATTCAGTCCACCAAAAAACAGAATATGATCGTAATTTCTTGCATGTTCAAGCGCTTCTTTTCGTAATGCTTTTTGTCGTTTTTTAGTTTCTTCTGAAAGGGTTGTTCTTAATTCTTCTTTTGTTTCAAGGCTTCAACCGTTAAAAAGTTATTGTCAAATGCTTCATCTAAAGTATAAAATATACCAAATTGATCTACAGTTGATTCATACAAGAGATCTATTAATTCCTTGTCATTGACAGGATCATACCATCGTTCATTTTGTCTTTTTAAACCTAACGCAACTTTCCATGTATCTCCATTTTCGTTGTAAAAAATCACATAATGAATAATTGGAGATAAATCAATATCAATATTATCAGCTAATGATTTATATGAAATAGTAAAAAGCTTTTCTGCTATTTGACTAATCTTTTCATTTGGTACTTCATACTCAATAGGTTCACCATATATGCCCTCATTCTCATCAAAATTCATTGAGTTTGTTCCAAACACAACTCTACTTGGATTTTTGGGCAAGTCTTTTAAACCGTCAAAATCGGTAATTTTCATCATCTGTTTACACCCTGACAACAGTATTGTAAAAATTATCCCTATTATCAATAGAAACCATTTTTTATTCATTTGTTAAATACCTCCCAATTTATGTATACAATTATTTTGTATGCATTATTTATTATAAAAAATCAATTTCTTTTCATTTATAAAACCTCGTAAAGAAACTATTCGTGACATTTTTGAAACTATATTTATCTAAATATTAAATAGTCTCATATTTAGATCAAATTTTTTATGTTCTTGGAAATATTTAGATGTAATATCGTTTTGTTAATTCCAAAATATCATATTTTTTTAAAATACTCAACTATTTCTATAAAAGAAAATTTTTCATAAACGTGATTTCATAAAATCTGAAATTGAAATATTAAAATCAGATTCTAATAAGTCAACAAACTTTTTAGCATTATGCCTATCACCTTCAACATTTGCTGCTAGAAAGGTTGCATAAATCATATCATCTCTTTTCAAAGTATCACCTAGTTTCCCACCAATGTTATTAATTTAATTGACCTACTTTTATATTATCAAATACCTTATCAAGTGTATTACTCAAAGTAAGAAATTCTCACTTATCGTGTCCACTTTATTGACTGTAAAGCACCGCCTAACTCTATTACATTAAGTTCTTATTATTTCTCCACTTGTTACTGTTAAAAATGTATTTCGATAATTGTATAGTTTCGACTTGTAATCGTGTAAATCTTACTTGTAATCGTGTAAGATAAACTACAATTTTCACTAAAAACACTATTTTTAACTATATTTTTACTTCTACATGTTTTTAAACATTTAGTTCTGGCAAGTGAATGTAGGAGAAAACTCCCTATCTGCCAACAAAAAAAGGCTTGACACTAATTGTATCAAACCTATTCATCTAACTTGGAGCAGATGAGGGGATTCGAACCCCCGTCAACAGCTTGGAAGGCTGTGGTTCTACCATTGAACTACATCTGCAAGAAAATGGTCGGGAAAACAGGATTTGAACCTGCGACCTCCTGGTCCCAAACCAGGCGCTCTACCAAGCTAAGCTACTTCCCGAAAAAATGGCGTACCCAAGAAGATTTGAACTCCCAACCTCTTGATCCGTAGTCAAGCGCTCTATCCAATTGAGCTATGGGTACCTATGATATTAAGTGGTTCTGGGAAAAAATCTGTTAGGTTTTTTCTACACTATGACGCAGTTTTATAAAAACTAACCACGCTTATAAATGATACCATATTCTACTTTTGATTTCAACACAAAAAATAACATTTTAATTTATTTGAAAGTAAAGGGGCGATTAATTCGCCCCTTTATTAAAAAGTTACGTACGCTTAGTTACGGTAATCCGCTTTAGCCCATGGTTGAGTCGGTACGTAGAATCCGTAATATTGATCCCAAGTATTAATTCCTGGAACAACTGAGATTAATGTAATTGATTTAGTGACTTCACCAATCGTTACTTCAATCGTATATTCTACTTCAGTTGTAACCTCAGGTTTTACAATTACTCTACCAGTACTAGATACTAGCGGAGATGTAGAACTAAATGTAATTATAGCGTCACTAAAGTTTGCAAGAACACTTCTTTCAACCTCAACATGTTCCATAAATCTATCAAAATACCAAGTCCCATTGTAAACGGTATTATTTAATGTATAAGAATCCATTTTACCTGACATTTGGTTATGGGTAACTACTCGATAGTTTGATAAGTCATATTGTTCTAATAGGTGAGCAACTAGTTTAGCTGTTCTTTGAACGGTATCAATAATATCACCATCGGTGTTAACGTTCATTTCTATACCAATAGAGTTTAAGTTACCTCCTCTTGAAGAAATGATTCCATAACTTTGTTGTGAATTATTGAAATAAGTTGTACCAATAACATACTCACCATCAACAATATCCCAACTTGGTCCTAGATAAGTGAAATGTGAACTATCTAACATTTCTCCATCTTTTCCTTTAGGTGCAAGAACAGTTGATTTTACACCATTGAATGTAAAGTAACCATCTACTGACATATCAATTACTGGTTTATCTGTGCCAATCGCTGTAACTCCCGTAGGAATCCATGCAAATGGAACAGAGGTTCCATCACCAGCATGAAAGGCAACATACTGATCTTCTAGAGATCTTAAGATACCATAATCACCTGTCGTATAGTGGATTGAAACTTCGTTTGCAGGATTTTGGAAGAAACTACCATGGCTCATTAACCCACCACTTAAATTAGCTGTATCATGAACGACAATAAACTCAGTTGATGTCTTGATACCCCCTGATTTTAGGTTTGGATCAGCTGGATATGAAGTTGTATCTACGACAAAATCATCAAACAAGAACAAGTTAACACTCTCATGTCTTGCATCAATCCATTCTTGAGAGGCAGTGTAATAAGGTACAACATTTACACCAGTTGCGATAGCATTATTTGAGTTGGCAAGTAATTGTAATAATTGATCCACTCTATCGACATCAGAAAGTGTTTCTTGAACATGAACCGTATAAGAACCTAATAAATTTTCTCCCTCATAAATATCGATTTGAGTAGAACCAGCTAATAATCCTTTAAACAGATTTGGAGCGGTAAATTCTAATATGGTTCCATCTTCAACTTGATAATTAAAGGTATAAGTTGAATAAAGCTTTCCAATCCCAATAACATCAAATGTAAAAGAATTATTAACTTCTAAGAATCCATTAAATCCATCACTAAAGTTAAAGATCAGATCATCTTTTGGATAAACATGTAAACTCATTTCTGTGAAAACAACCCCATTGTAATTAGTAACTTTAATGATTACATCGCCTTCATTAACGGCTGTAATTAAACCAGTTTCTGAGATAGTTGCTACTTTAGAATCTGAGGTGTAATATATTAAGGTTTTATTAAATGCATCAACTGGCGCAATCTCAACATTGAGTTGATATGTACTGCCTTTTTCCAGTTCAGTGATACTGTTAGAAATGGTTAAACCTGTCACTGGATTTTTCTCCTCAAATTTAGCGTACAATTTAGTTGGCGCTGTAATCTCTAAAAAGGGACTTCCAGTTAACTCAACATTATTAAACCAGCCAATAAAATCATAACCGTCTTTATAAACCTCAACTGGTAAGATTTCTACTGCGCCATCACTTCTATATATTGATGGAATTTTATGGGTTGCGTAAGTATCCCAAAAACCATTAGCTCTAGTTAATTCTGAATAATCTGCAGACATCCAAAGCGCATTGTTCTCATATTTAACCCCTTTTAGGAATCCTCTAACCTCATAACTAAACGCATATACCCAATTCGCGCTTCTTGCTGTAAATTCTGCAGCTGTTTGATAGGTAACGATATCTTTTGCTGATAGTTTATTGGTGCTTGAGCCAACCACACCCAAATATTCAGCTAACCATAACCATTTATCTCGATAAGATGCATGATAGAAAACCAAATGATAATCAATATCTGACCAAGCACCCATATTTAGTGTTTCTAATGTGTAGGCTTTGTTATTAACAACATTATAATCAGCTATGAAATCTCTTACCAAAGCGTCTCTCGTAGGATAATCAAAATTTCCACCATTTAATACAAGTTCATAGTCAAAAGCATTTGGATCTTCGGTGATTAACTCATAATAAATTTCTATGATTAATAATTCTCCTTCTAATATCACGCCTGTATATTTATCAAACTCAGTATAATACCCTAATTTAGTTTCAGGAATAATAGTAATTGTCTTACCAACGATACTGGTTTGATAATCTTCAATCACATCATATTTAACAGTTTCTTCATTATAAGTATATGTTACAACAACATACTGTCCAACAATATCTTTTACTTTAATTATTGATTGGGCAGATGTTCTTGTATCTTCGATGTTTTCTGGTACTATTTCAGTTCCAAAAATGTCATAATAAGTGTTTGAATTAACGGTTGCCGAATTACTATCTTCATAATAAATATACCCCGTTGGATTAGTAAAACTGTTACCTGTGATAGTGGTATGCCATAGTGTAGTCACTTCATTCTTTCTCATATGAATAGAGTTATGGGTATTAATGAACATATTATCTAACACATTGAAGTTAGTTTCATAACTATTCCATGTAGAAGTCCCAATGACAGCCGAAGCTGGTTGTGAAGAAGTTGGGTTATTAAACTCATTCCCAATATTCTTAAATGTGTTATTCGTTATATTAATGGTTTGAACATTTCCAGCTGAAGATGAATAAGCTCTAAAAGTAATCGCTGTTTCTGCTTGTTTAATATCATTTTCAAATAGGTTTCCTGTAATGTTGTAAGTACCATTGTTATAGCCACCATCAAAACGTATCGCACCAATCTTAAAGTTTCTAAACTGATTGTTCGTAATATCAATTGACTTATTCACCATTGTTCTATCGATAGAGATAATATCTGATTTAATGTTGTTGAATAAATTATTACTAATCGTAATATCTCCAAAAACATTTGAATCTGCTAAACGATATAATTGAATAATCGCATTCACATTAATTCTTGTGGTTGGTGAATAAGATGTGCCAACTAAATCGGTATCATATACATGATTGTTAATAAAACTAAATCTTTCTAAAGTACCCGTACTCTTAATTTGAGCTTTACCAGTCATACTGAATCCATCAATAATGATATCTGTTAAACCACTAGTAATTGTAATTAAGTTTGTCAAAACAGACTTTTTATCTGGAAAACCAACTAGAGAAAGTGATTTATCAATAGTTAAGATTTCATCAAAGGTCCCTTGATTAACTTGAATAACTTCTCCTGGAAGCGCTGCGTCAATGGCGGCTTGAATCGTAAAATAATCAACCTCACCAATACTAGCAGCTACTTTTTGAGTAATCGTGATATTAATAGTCTTTGTGACTTCGCCGTAAGTTGCTGAAATAGTCACAAAACCTACATCTAATAAACTAACAACACCATCTGTAACGGTTGCTAGTAATTCACTAGATGAGCTCCAAACGACATCTTCTAAAATAAAGTATGGTGGTGTTACATCAAGATTCAACACAATTTCGTCGGTTGTTTCACCTGTTGCGTTGCCTGATATTTCAAAATCAACTAGAACCGGATCTTTAATTGAAATAGATCTATACGTAGTTTCGGTAGTCGTTATAACTCTTAATGGATCAACCTCAACACCCAATCTATCTAAGTAAATATTTGTATTGAATGTTGCATAATTACCATCCTCATAGAACATATAACCAGTTGGATTTTCAAAGGTATTTCCAGTGATAGTGGCATGCCATAATTCTGTTATTTCATTCTTCCTCAAATGAATAGAGTTATGTGTATTAATGAACCAATTATCTAATACATTAAAATAAGTTTCATTACTATTCCAAGTTGATGAAACAATAACACCAGAAGCTGGTTGTGTAGAAGTTGGATTATTTGATTCATTTCCAATATTCTTAAATGTATTATTGCTAATATTAATAGTTTGAACATTTCCAGCTGATGGTGCATAAGACCTAAACAAAATCGCTGCCTCTGCTTGTTTCACATCATTTTCAAATAGATTTCCTGTAATGTTGTAAGTACCATTATTATAGCCACCATCAAAACGTATCACAGAAATATCAAAGTTTCTAAACTCATTATTTCTAATATTAATTGATGTCCCTGCTTTAGTTCTATGAATAGAAATAATATCAGATTGAATATGATTAAAAATATTATCTTCAATTGTAATATTTCCAAATATGTCGGTTCCTGCTAAGACACCAAATTGAATGAACGCATTAACATTAATACGTGTAATAGGGGCGTAAGGTGTCGCGACTAAATTCGTATCATAAACTTCATTATTAGTAAAAGTAAATCCTGTTAATGGACCACTTGATATAAATTGTGCGTCTCCTGTAAATAATAAATGTGTAAAAGATAAATTGACTAAATTTGATCCAATATTAATTTTATTGGTGAGAATAACATCGCCACCTTCTTCAGAAGTTAAACTAATATTTGATTTGTTTATGGTCAATACTTCGTTGTGAGTACCTGAAACTATATTAATAACATCATTATCTTTTGCAGCATTAATCGCTTCTTGAATAGTAGCATATTTAACAGATAGTATATAAGCAGCAACTGCATTAATCGTTATTTGATGTGTTACTGTAATATCGTCTATTGTTGCACTAACATACACAGTTCCAACTCTATCTAAACTGACCACACCAGACACGACACTTGCAAAAGCTGTAACATCAACATTCCAGACAACAGTTTGATTGGTCGCATTTTCTGGTAATACTGTAGCCGTTAAAGTAATTTCATCACCAACTAAGCCACTAGTTTCACCTGTGATTGTTATACTTTCAACAGGAATAACTGGTTCATTAATGGTTATTTCATGTGTGGTTTCTATTTCACCATTTTTAGCAGTTATAGTCACACTACCAACTTTTAATAGTGTAACAACGCCATCAGATACAGTCGCTAATGTTTCATCACTGGATGACCAAACAATGGTTTTGTCAGTTGCGTTTGCTGGTAGTACAGTAGCAGTCAATGTTATCGTGTCTCCCATTTCTCCAACTGAATCACCTTCAATTGTTATACTATCAACGTTAACAATTGGGTTTTCAATAGAAATCATATGAGTCTTATTAACTTCACCAACACTTGCTGTTATTGTTACATTACCTGCTTTTAATAGTGTTACAACACCATCAGATACAGTCGCTAATGTTTCATCACTGGATGACCAAACAATGGTTTTGTCGGTTGCGTTTGCTGGTAATACTGTAGCAGTTAAAGTAATTTCATCACCCACCAAACCACTATTTTCACCCGCTATAGTAATACTTTCAACAAGAACAACGGATTCATTAATGGTTATTTCATGTGTGGTTTCGATAGCACCATTTTTAGCAGTTATTGTTACATTACCGGCTTTTAATAGCGTCACAACGCCATCAGATACAGTCGCTAGTGTTTCATCACTGGATAACCAAATAACCATTTTATCCGTGGCATTTTCTGGTAAAACAGTAGCTACAAGTGTAATTATTTCATCAACTTCTCCCACTGTTTCACCGCTTATAGTGATACTTTCAACCGCTATAATTGGATCTGTTATGGTAATGACATGCCTATCTTCAACCTCACCAGCTCTAGCTGTAATAGTAACAGCCCCAACTTTTAATAGTGTTACAACACCATTAGACACAGTTGCTAGTGTTTCATCACTGGATGACCAAACAACTGTTTTATCCGTGGCATTTTCCGGTAGCACAGTAACAGTTAATGTTATCGTGTCTCCCGTTTCACCAAGTGATTTCCCACTAATTGTAACGGTTTCTACATCTACATCCACTACCGGATCAGAAATAGAAATAATATGGGTTGCAGATTTAGTTCCTGCTGTTGCAGTTATGGTAACACTGCCTGCTTTTAATAAACTTACATTGCCATTTGTTACAGTGGCTAATGTTTCATCATTAGATGACCAAGCAATGGTTTTATCGGTTGCGTTTGCTGGTAAAACAGTAGCGGTCAAAGTTATCATTTCTCCAACCAAACCACTATTTTTACCTAAAATAGAAACTTCAGTTACTTCAATTGTAGCCAAAGTTACTATAACATTAATAGTTGCACTAATTTCAGTTCCTTTTACTTTAACTGTTAGTTCTACTTGTCCAGCACTAACACCCGTAATATTCTCTCCTGAAATTGACACAATTGTGTTATTTGGTAAAATAAATTCCGCCTCATAACCTTCTGTTATTTCATAATTAATTTTCCTAGTTTCACCTACTGAAATCTCGATAGATTCATCTGTAAATGATACTTTCGGTGTTTTGGTACATGAAGCCAGTCCTAATAAAAGAACCGCAAGAAAAACAACTCTAAATCGTTTCATTATGTTTTACTTTTTCCTCCTTAGCATTTTTTTGCATTTAATGAAAACGCTTTTATGCTTCAAGTTAACTATATCATATAATTCATTACAATAACAATATTCAGGGCATCAAAACACATTTTTTACTGTTTTTAAAAATCTAATTTTTTGAAATATCTACTATTGTTCTTATGAATACAGGGATTGATTTTGTTGTAACCTCCTACATTTGAAAAGATTAATAATGCTATTTTTATGTACACTTAGTACTCTATTTATCTTTCTTTTTTTGTGATAACTCAAATTAAAAACACCATCACTGGTGTTTATGTTATTTCTCACTATTTTCAGATAATTTATAATTGCCTTTATTAATGATTTGGTGAATTTCAATTGATAACTAGAAAATCTTTTTTGTAATTTATTCATTATGCATGGTAATTTTAGGACCTTCTGTAATTAAGAAATTTGATGAGTTAATTGCGTAAGTATTGGTGTTATCTCCCTCAATTTGTTCTGGATTTGTAAAGTATAACTCACTATTTCCTTTGATTTTTACACCCAATAAACTATAAATATTAATATAAATTTTAATTTTAGAGTAACGATTAATTTCTGCGGAATTATAAAACTTAGATTCTTTTGGCATCACCAAATTAATAATCATATTGTTTCTTTTTGTTCTTTCATTATAAAGGATGAACGCTCTAGCTTCTTCTTTATTCTCAGAGTAAAAAATATAATCTTGTTCGTCACGTTCAAAACAAAGTTTATCAAAAGTTATCATGGATACCATTTTACCCTCAACCACTCTAAAAGGTATTTTCATAGAAATAAAAGAATATTGATTGGGATTATTAAACACATCTTTAACATCAATTCCATCTTCGAAGACATGAAATGTGGATGATTTTTTTTCAATAAACCTTTCAATATAACGTTCTGATTCGTTATAGAGTAACATCCTATCAATAAAATCGATAATTGAATAATTGCTAGAGGCAAAAGAAAGTTCTCTAAATAATTCAGCTCTTTTATTGGTGTCATCATTAATTTTAACGGTTGTCTTGTTATGCAATAGGATTAACAAACTAAAGAGGATACTAGATAAGAATGAGACAAAAGATAAAAATAACGCAACAACACGGATTCCAATCACGTTAAATAACTGATCAAGTTCATCGCCTGCATATAAAAAGACTAAACTTATTAAAAAAACGATTAATCCAGTCATAATGATTAACACAAATATTATCTTATTGCTTTTTTTCATTCCAAAATCCTCACTTTATCCATTGGTAAATACTATTATACCATTCAAACAATTATAAATACAGTTGAATCAATTCGATTGTTTCTGTGTTAATGTTTTGAATAATTCATGATAATAACTTCAATAATGGTCTAATAAATCAAGAAAAAACCCTTCTCCGTGAAGAAAAGGGTTTAATTTATTTATATGGTGACCGATACGGGATTTGAACCCGTGAATGCATGCGTGAAAGGCATGTGAGTTAACCGTTTCTCCAATCGGCCATCTAACGCGCACTTTCTATTATATCATAGATAGTGCGGTTGTCAAGCGTTAATAGTTCAATAAGTTGTGTCATCTAAAACTTTTTTAGCGACTGCTTCACCTTTAAGATATTTAATGATTTCATATGCAAACTCAAATACTGCCCCAGCCCCTCTACCCGTAATAAGTAAGCCATCTTTTACAGCTTTCTTGTCTTTTTGATAGATCCCTTTATAGGCGTCTTTATGAGCAGCTGGAAACATTGTATAGGTTTTGCCTTCCAATAAGCCTTGTTCACCAAGGAACATTGGTCCTGCACAAATGGCACATACAAGTCGCTTTGACTCAGTAAAATCTTTTACCAACGCTTTAATGTTTTTATCGGTATCAATCACTTGAGAAACATATTTCCCACCAGGAATAATTAAAAAATCATAATCTTCTTGATTAATTTCTCTTGCTAGATAGTCGGCTTCAACAAAAACACCAAAAGCTGTTTTAACTCTTTTGTCACGATTAAATGAAATGGTTTCAATTTGAATCGTCGCCCGTTCTAATAAATCTCTTGTTCCTAATGCTTCAATATCTTCCATTCCGTTTGATAATACTAATAATCCCTTCATAACTATCTCCTTATAGTATTGCCAACACCATTTCTTTTAAGGTGTTGCCACTGGTTTGTTCAAATTTTATATAATCTTCTTTTTGGGTTTCAGAATCAATCACATCTGAAATTAATTTTACTGAGATTATTTTCGTGTTAAAGATATTAGCTGCTTGATAAACACTAGCACCTTCCATATCAAATACACCAATAAATCGGTTGTTCTTCTTCGTCATGAATCTATCTCCAGTATATAAAGATACTTCCTCTGCTGCTAAGGCAAATTTTGCTTTATTAAGTAAGTTAGAATCACTTAAGAATGGATTGGGTTGCCCAGGCACTTGACCATATTCATAACCAAAATCAAAGGCTGTCGCATCCACATCATGATATGAGGCATCTCTAATGACTACTTTATCACCCACTTTTAAAGGACTTAATCCTCCAACTAAACCAATATTAATGATATATTCAATCTTAAATTTTGATAAAAGAATCCCTGTAAACAGTGCCGCATTTGATTTACCAACACCCGTAACAATTAGAATCACTTCTTTTTTCTTCAAGGTACCTTTATAGTAGAACTTTTGCGAAGTCAGTTGAACTGCTTCTAAGTCGTTTATTTCTTTTTTTAATTCATTGGCTTCTGAGTCCATTGCACAAACAATTAAGATCATCGTTATTCTCCTTTAATTGATTTAATCTTCGCAGCTATAACATCCACTGCGACATCATGATGCGTATTATTAGGTATAATAACATCTGCATATCGTTTAGTGGGTTCAATAAATCGGTGGTACATTGGTTTTACTGTTTTTAAGTATTGCTTAACAACACTTTCTAAGTTTCTCCCCCGTTCTTCAATATCTCTTTGTAATCTCCTAATAAATCTTAAATCATCGTCCAATTCAACAAATAATTTAATATCACTTAAGTCTCTGATGCGTCTGTCTTCTAAAATTAAAATACCTTCTAAAATAATAACTTTTTTAGGGTAGACAACTTCGACTTTTTCACTTCTATCATGTAAGACGAAATCATAAGTAGGCTTGAAGATTTTTTCACCTTTTATAAGCTTTTTAATATCACTAATAAATAAATCATTGTCCATCGAATCAGGGTGGTCATAGTTAATTTGATAACGTTCATCAAGACTTAAATGAGATTGTTTTTTGTAGTAATCATCGTGTTTAATAACCACTAGATCTTCTTGATTAAGTTTTTCAATGATTTCGTTGACAACAGTGGTTTTCCCACTTGCTGAACCACCACCAACTGCTATAATAACTGGTTTCATATTATCCCCCTATAACGACAAATTTCAACCACTAAATCGGTTAATTATTGTAGAAACATTATACCCACTGCTGTAACACTGCTAGTAGCCTAGATTCGTGTTTACTCATCATTAGAAATCATCCTTGTATCAAGGTGCTTTATTAAAATAAATAGCCCATTTCTACAAAGATTGGAATCATTGGTTTAAATAGATTTTTTAGTAACTTGGGTTCCATTACTTATCATAATACATCTTTTTTTTCAGGGTATCTTTCAAAATAACTAACCGCATAGGAACAAGTTGGAACAGCTTTATACTGTTTTTCTTTTAGATAGTTATAGAGATCGTCTAAAAGGATTTTTGCTAAACCTTTCCCACGCATCTGTGGTGCAGTAAAGGTATGATTAATGTTGACAACTTTTTCGGCAATAAAGGGAAAAGTCACATAGGCAAGCATTTGATCATTTTCTTTAATATACAAAATATTATTTTCGATCGTTGTTTTCATCATCCTGGACCTCTTTTGTTAATAATTTAGAGTCTTCCTCATGAATAGAGGTGGTTTCTTTTTGATCTTCTTCTTTGGCAAAAGCCTCTTTAAATTTAGATCTAATTGATTGCCAAGTCACATTTCTATCTTGAAAAACAAATCTTTGTACTAACATCGCAAGGGCGATGTTTATCGCAATTAAAGGTGTTGCTGGTAAAAGCCAAAAACCATATATAGTGGTGCCTAAACCAATCAACCATCCGTTTTGTAGAATAAAACCAACTAAAGCTACCCCACTACCACTAATCAACAGCCAAACAATTAAAAGAGATAAAACACCTTTCCAATTTCCCATTGATTTAACTACTGCCCATATGCCTTTCCAGAAACGGACAAACCAATTCCACCAACGTCTAAGTAAGTTACCCATTAATGATGTAACTCCTTATCGCTCTTAAGTATCACATTGAATTGAGTATGGAAATGACGAAATTGTTGGTCACTTAACATTGAATGGATCAGTCCATTTTGTGTGTTCATTTGTAAATGCTGTACCACAATAACCCTCCTATTATTAATTCTAACTCGGATGTATCAATTTCCAGCCCCAGAATTTAATAAACAATAACCTTATCTATTATGTCAATTCATTATAACAAATAATGATGCTTATTTAAATAAGAATCGCTTAATTCCTTATTTAAATAAAAATAAGAGTCACCACAACAATGACTCTTATTATTATACTTTATTTTTGAAAATTTAATAGCGCGTTTAAATAATATTTCTACAAATTATTGTCAATGAAATAAGATTCAACTTTAATCGAATATGTCGGTCCTACTAACTGAAATTCTAGTGTCAACAATAATTGATTCAATCTTAATTGGATTGGTTCCAAACCTGTCATAGAAACTAATATATGTCCGTCTTTAATATAAATATCATAAATCCAGTCTTCAGGAATGATTGATTCAATATTAATGTCTTCTTCTGTAATCGTTAGATTAACGGATTCATAAGAAATATCAAATGTAAAACCGTAAATAGCTTTGTCTGAACTAACTGAGATATTTGTCGTAATTATATCAGTTACACTATCGTCTATCGAAAGAATATACATATTTGAAGGCGATAATTCTAATAGTTCACTATATTCACTATCCCTGTACGTAACCGCATCTCCAATCGCCTTTACTTTGATCTGATAGTTGTCTAAAATGATGTTACTTAAATCATAACTTGTTTCATTTGTTTCGTAGATAACATCATTAATAGAAACATGATAACCGGTTGCGTTTAAAACCTTTTCCCATCTTAATATTCCCTGTTCAATAGAGCCATTAATAACAGGAACAGCTAATTGAACTAACGCTGAGACATCTACATAATTAAAGGGACTACTAAAATCGCTGTCTTCAAATAATTTACTATTACTTACAGCTTTTACTTTAATCGTATAAACCGATGCTTCTACGACACTGAAATCAAATGAGGTTGTTGTGGATTCAAATGTTTCTCCGTTAATATCGATTAAATATTTACTCGCATTTTCAACTGTAGACCAATTAATGATGTTACCATTTCGATTTAAGATACTTGGTGTATCTAATTTTTCTGGAGTAGACGGATCACTACAGGCAGTTAACCCAAACGTTAATAAACCGACTAATAATAAGGTAATTAATTTAATTTTTCTCATTTTAATTACCTCCTATTAATGCCAGTATGGTTCTTACATCCGCTAAAGTTGGTTTATCAACAATTCCAACTAACAGTTTTTGTTGTTCGGTTAGTTCAAATCGGCCATTAATCGCCTGTAATATCATTATCGCATCATCTTTTGTAACGACAAAATCGCCATTTAAATCACCAAACAACATGACGCTATCTTCTGTTATAGTAATTCTTTCAAACCCCGTTTCAGCGGTACTAACAGCCGTTACTCTAACTTCTATTTTTTTACCAGCATAGGCTTTATCAATTAGGAAATCTTTACCTTCGTAAACCTTTAGGCCGTCAACATACCAACTAATAATCGACTCCCCTTCATTATTTTCAGAAGGATCATAATAAACATAACTGGCCTGTAAAGTATTACCTGTGATTAAGTTACCGACTATATCCAATTCTAAGGCAATTGGTTTATTGATTTCAGTAGCACTTATTTCAATGGTTGTTTGTTTTGTGATATTTTCAACCGTAAATTGATTGTCTACAAGTTCAATGATTTTGCCATTCACTTTAACATAGTCAAATAAATACCCATCTAATGTATCCACTGTATAAGTAATCGTATCATTATTTCGTGCATATAAAGAACCTTTTAAGTCGATTCCTTCACTCTTTGTTAAATTCACATCAAACTTCGAAATAGTGAAATTATCTATTCTGCTAACACGATTATCTACTATTGAATGTGCAGAAAATAATAAGTTACCATTTGAAAATCGAATGGCTGAGAATACTGGAAAATTATCATCATAAACGATATTTTCCCAAGGTCTAGGTACTGTGTCAGCGTTATAGAACTTTGTCCCTGAAGATCCTCCGACAACATAAGTTACACCGTTATTAACTTCCACTTTATTACCTTCTAGCATGGTTGTGCGATTATACACATGATCATGACCACTAATGACTAAATCTATTTCAAGTTCTTCAAATACACTTGATAAAGCTCTCACGTTCGCTTCATTATAATTCATCGGATAAGTACTTCTGTGCATTAAGACAATCTTGTATTTCTTTGTCGTTTCATTCATAACCGTTCTTAATAAATTAGATTGTTTAACATAAGATGGATCGTATGAAGCAAATCCCGCTTCAGTATCCAAGTTAAATATAATCGCGTCATTAAACTCAAAATAATAATTTCTAACCCCAGAACCACTATCTATTCCATTATTTGGACCATAAAAATAATTAGAAAATACGTGTCCGCCATTATAGGCATCATGATTTCCAATCGCAGCAGCCCAAATATTATTATTTAAATAAGTTTTAGCGTAATCATCAAATAAGGTTATTTCATCGTATAGTCTTGCTTCACTATCATTAATATCCCCAGCCAGCATGAATAAAGATGCTTCAGGATACTGAGCAACTGCCTTGTCTAAAACGTTAGGAAATGCAGCGTATCCCCCCTGAACATCTCCAAAAAATAACATGGTTGCGTCTCCGCTAGTTTTAAGTGTTGTAAAGGATAAAGTACTTGACCAGCCATTATCATTTCCTACTTTATAATAATAAGTGGTATCAGGGGTTAATTCTGTGACATAAGCGCCCCATGCTAAATAAACCACATTAGGCCCCGACGCAGTTGTTCCTGAAACTACTGTGCTTTTGGCAAGAAATTCAACCGGTGATGTCAGTGTTTCATTCAAGGAAACCACTACTTTCGCATCAGTAACACCAAGTGGTGTTTCAAAACTAATCCCAACATTAGTTTCATCTGATCCGACATTGACCAAAATCTTTTTTGGAACAAATGTATCCGCAGCTTGAATCTTCTCTGTAAATCCAAGCCCAATACCTAAAATTCCGACTACAGTTAATAAACCCAAAAGTAGGTGAATACTTTTTTTTATAATTTTACTAATTTCAATCACACCTTTCAATTAATGAATGTATTAATATACATAATAGTTTTATCACGAATAGATGCTAATATCAATAATTTATATTCAACTTATAAATCATTTTCAAATTATGAAATAAAAAAAGTTGCGAGATTTGTTCTCACAACTAAAATTGATTAAGTGGCGCCCAAACTAGGACTCGAACCTAGGACCCCTTGATTAACAGTCAAGTGCTCTAACCGACTGAGCTATTTAGGCTTCTTTTAGATTATACCACATATTTATTGATTTAAAGTAAAAAAAATTAAAGTGAGATTTGCCTGGCAACGACCTATTTTTGCTCAAACGAACTATCTTCGGCGCTGAAGTGCTTAACTGCTGTGTTCGGGATGGGAACAGGTGTGTCCACTTCGCCATCGTCACCAGACATCTCTCAAAACTAGATAAATTCTTTTTGTGTAAGGTTAAGTCCTCGATCTATTAGT
>DHNT01000015.1 GCA_002410615.1 Acholeplasmataceae bacterium UBA5409 | reverse complement strand
CATGAAACTAAATTATAAGAAAACAATTTATGTAGGGTTAGCATTTATGTTGATCAGTATGTTTTGGTCATCATATGATAGTTTAATTGGCAAGATATTAATCGACAAGTTTGGGTTCAATCAAACCTTAAGTGGTTTTGTTTTAGCACTTGATAATATTTTTGCGTTATTTATGTTACCTTTTTTTGGAGCACTTTCAGATAAATCAAACTCCAAAAGAGGTAGAAGAACGCCGTTTATTGTGATTGGGACAGTGGTGGCAGCGTTTGCGTTAGTAGGGCTTGCTTTTGTTGATAATTATCAAACGCTTAAAATTAACGATGAATCATCTGTTGTCAGTGAATATGACCATATTAAAGATATCGATAATAAAGTTTCCGATTGGGTAATTGTCTATAACCAATTAGATGATGCAACTTATAAAACAAAATTAGGTGATATTTTAGATGGCTATATCTCTACTGGTTATGATGAAGAAACCACTCTTAGTTTAGCAGATACCTATGATATTAAAGAAGCCTACAATCTCTATTTAAGAGAGTTGGCATGGGAACAAACAACCTCTGATTGGTCAACTTTTGCAGTATTTATTGTTATCTTGTTGATTGCCTTAATTGCGATGAGTACATTTAGATCTCCAGCAGTAGCACTTATGCCTGATGTAACAATCAAACCTTTAAGAAGTAAAGCGAATGCCATTATAAACTTAATGGGAGCATTAGGCGCAGCTATATTCTTGGTACTCTCAATGGTGCTCGGCATTGATAAGTATTCTTATGTTAATTATTCATGGGCCTTCATTATTATTGGCGGATTAATGATTGTCTTTTTGTTAATCTTTTTATATAAGGTTAGAGAACCTAAGTTAGTGGAAGAAAGAATTAAACTAGAAGAAACATTGGGAATTGCTGAAGATAATATTGAAACCGTTGAAAATGAAAAGCTTCCAAAAGATAAGTTAATCAGTTTAGTGTTAATCTTATTCTCTGTTTTCTTTTGGTTTATGGGCTATAACGCTGTTACCTCAAAACTATCAGATTATGCGCCTAAAATATTAAATATGGGTTTCTCGGCCGCCTTATTGATTGCCAATGTAACCGCCATTTTAGCCTTTATTCCGATTGGCATTATTTCCAGTAAAATAGGTAGAAAGAAAACGATCTTATTCGGTGTCACTTTATTAGCTTTTTGTTTTGGCTCCGTTTATTTTATTACCCCTAATACAGGCTTTTTACTTTATGTCATCTTAGGCTTAACTGGGATTGCATGGGCAAGCATTAACGTTAACAGTTATCCGATGGTGGTTGAATTATCTAAAGGATCTAATGTAGGCAGATATACGGGATACTATTACGCATTTAGTATGGCAGCTCAAGCGATTACCCCACTATTAAGCGGGATGTTTATGGATCTGTTTGGTCGTAAAGTGTTATTTCCTTACGCAACCATAGCGGTGTTAATCGCATTAGGCACCATGTTGTTTGTTAAGCATGGCGATGTTAAACCGGAAGCGAAGCAGTCATTATTAGAACATTTAGATGTCGAAGATTAAAAAAAATAACCCGCTTCCTTAGTGAAGTGGGTTTTTATTAAGCCGGGTTAAAATACTCAAAGACACAATTATCATAGTGATTAATCATAAAATCAAAATCAATTTGATTTCTAGCGACATAACCTAGGATAAGGCGGCCCTTACGTTTCGATCTTTCAATAAATTTATTGGGAAGATCTTGGATCTTATAATTAATGAAATGTGGTTTAGTTAAAAAGTTTAATTTCATCGAAGACATGAAGTATTTCAAAAATCCAGGAATTATCGGTTCTTCAATGAATGTTTCGGTGATTTGACCTCTTAGAACTTCAGGGGCATGTTTCTTAAACCAGAGAAGCACTCTAGGATCAAAAGATTGAATTACAAATTTTCCTTGGTACTGTTGAAGGAGTCTATAGACTTCTTCACAATGTCTTTTATAACCACCAAAGGGTTTTAACTCAATTACAAGTGGCACTTTTCCATCAACCAGTTCTAACATTTCTTGAAAAGTCATAATGGTTGATTTGTTATCAATTAGTTTAATGTTTCGAATTTCTTCTAGCGTCATCTTTCTTAATTTTTTATTAAGATTTGCCATTCGCTTTAAATTGGGGTCATGAAAAATCACAACATTTCCATCATTTAAGATATTTGTGTCTAATTCAATCGCGTAATCATGTTTGATAGCTTCAATGAAGGCTTCTTTTGTGTTTTCTAATATCGATTTGTCTGATGTATGATAACCGCGATGGGCAATCTTATATTTTTGTAACCAATGTGTTTCCATTTATTCACCTTTGAATTAATTACAAATTATTATTAATAATTACTCTTCAATAATAATATCTTAAAAAAAGTAATTTATCAAGTAAAAACGATTATAATACTGATAATAACGTTACCAAAATATAAAATAAGTCAGTAATTAACGGTTAATGAAAATAGTAAAGCTGATTATAATCGTGTTTAAATGATTATAAAAATATTAAAATTAGTTAAAAAATAATAATTATAAGATGAAAATCAAGATAATGTGTTAAAATGCGTAAATAGAATTTTTGAAGCATCTAAACTTGACAAAATAAAATAATTCGATATAATAAAATCTAGATTATAAAGGAGTAGTGAAGATGACTTTTGATAAAGTAAAAGAAATTATATTAAGTGAACTTAATATTGATCCTGCAAAGATAAACTTAGAATCTCGCATTGCTGAAGACTTAGGGGCAGACTCTTTGGATGCAGTAGAGCTAATTATGAATATTGAAGATGAATTCGGTATTTCGATTAGTGATGAAGATGCTACAAACATTAAAACGGTTGGTCAATTAGTTAGTTTCGTAGATTCAGCAATAAAATAAGGGATCCCCTTATTTTTTTTAACATAAAGTGGTAAAAGTGATATAATCATCTTATATGGAGTGTGTTTATGACTTATAATTTTAAAACAATAGAGCCTAAATGGCAGAAATATTGGTTTGACAACAAAACATTTAAAACTGAAAACGAAATAATTAAACCTAAGTATTATGTATTAAATATGTTCCCTTATCCTTCTGCGCAAGGACTTCACGTTGGTCATATCGAATCTTATACTGCAACCGATATAATGTCTAGATTCAAACGTATGCAAGGCTATAATGTCCTACACCCAATGGGGTGGGATGCTTTTGGGTTACCTGCCGAACAATATGCGCTTCAAACAGGCAATGATCCAAGAACATTTACCTATAAAAATATTCAAAATTTTAAAGGTCAAATTATTAGAGCTGGGATTGGGATTGACTGGGATAGAGAATTTGCGACAGCTGACAAAGAATACTATAAATGGACGCAATGGATTTTCACGAAGTTATTTGAATTAGGATTAGCTGAGAGAAAGAGTATTGAAGTCAATTTTTGTGCGGGTTTAGGAACCGTATTAGCAAATGATGAAATCATTATTGAAAATGGAAAGATGGTTTCTGAAAGAGGCCATTATCCAGTGATTAAAAAACCAATGGTTCAATGGGTCTTAAAGATTACTGAATATGCGGATAGATTATTAGAAGACTTAGAAACGCTTGATTGGCCAAAACACATCAAAGAAATTCAAAAGAATTGGATTGGCAGAAGTGAAGGGGCAATTGTCACTTTTGATATTCAACATACGGACGATAGTTTTGAGGTTTTTACCACTAGGCCAGATACTATTTTTGGGGCGACTTATTGTGTTTTAGCACCAGAACATCCACTTGTTTTAGATATTACGACTCAAGATGAATTAGAATCAGTTAAGGAATATATTGAGATTACCAAACAAAAGACAGAGCTTGATAGAAGTGAATTAAATAAAGAAAAAACCGGTGTATTTACTGGCGCATTTGCGACAAATCCAGTTAACAATGAAAGAATCCCGATTTGGATTGCTGATTATGTTTTAAATAGTTATGGAACCGGCGCGGTAATGGCTGTTCCTGCCCATGATGAAAGAGACTTTGAGTTTGCGGGGATACACGGACTTGATATTAAGAAGATTATTGAGACAGAAGAAGCTTGTTTTACAGGCGATGGGATTCACATCAACAGTGATTTTATTGATGGCTTGAATAATGAAGAAGCGTTTAACGCAGTGGTTGAATATTTAGAAGCGACTGGCAAAGGTAAAAAAGAAATTAACTATCGACTTCGTGATTGGGTATTCTCACGTCAACGTTATTGGGGAGAACCATTTCCTGTCTTAATCGATGAAGAAGATCATGTTCATATTCTTAGAGAAGATGAGTTGCCGCTTGAATTACCAGTATTAAAAGATATTAAACATTCTGGAACCGGTGAATCGCCACTTGCCAACGCAAAAGAATGGCTTTATGTTTCAAAAGATGGCATTAAGTATAAAAGAGATACCAATACGATGCCACAATTAGCAGGTTCTAGTTGGTATTATATTGGTTATGTCTTAAAGAGTTTGATTGGATTCTTACCACTTAATTCTCCTGAAGCTAAAGAAGAACTCAAACAATGGCTCCCAGTTGATTTATATATTGGTGGTGCTGAACATGCCGTAGGACATTTACTCTATTCAAGATTTTGGCATAAAGTGCTTTACGATCTTGGCATTATTGAGACCAAAGAACCATTTTTGAAACTGGTTAATCAAGGCATGATCTTGGGACACGATAACCTTAAAATGAGCAAATCTAAAGGTAATGTGGTAAACCCTGATGATGTTATCAATGAATATGGCGCAGATACCTTAAGACTATACGAAATGTTTATGGGACCCCTTACCGCTGATAAACCCTGGAATACTGAAGCGATTGATGGATCTAAACGTTTCTTAGATCGCGTTTGGCGTATGTATTATATGCCCCTTGAAGATGCCGTTGAGGCTTTAGAGTATTCTTATCACTTTACCGTGAAGAAGGTTACCGAAGATTATGAATCGTTAAGCTTTAATACGGCAATCAGTCAACTCATGATCTTCGTTAATGATGTTTATAAAGAAAAGAAATTTTCTAGAAAACAAGCAATAGGATTTTTGAAGTTGTTAAATCCAATTTGTCCGCACATCACTGAAGAACTATATCAAACCGTATTTAACAGAAAAGATACGATTGCTTATGAAGAATGGCCTATCTATGATGAAACTAAATTAATCTTAGATGAAATTGAAATGGTGGTTCAAGTCAATGGTAAACTCAGAGATAAAATGACCATCAAACAAACAGCTTCTAATAAACAAATTGAAGAAAAAACATTGTCATTAAGAAATGTCTTAAACTTTACGAAAGGAAAAACAATCGTTAAAGTGATTATTGTTGAAAAGAAATTAGTCAATGTGGTTGTGAAAGATTAATAAAAAAAGGAACGATTTCGGTCGTTCCTTTCATTTTAATGGTTCTTTTCAATTAGTATCACAAAAGGGGATTTGTTTTTATTAAGAACATCATACTTTAGGGTTGTAAATGAGTTATCTAGATGACTAACAAACTTAATCACTGCCTCTGATTCGATTATACCTTCATCATGACCAGGATAGCATGTGATGATAATGAACGTGTCTGGTTTCATAACACCCACCAAAGTGTTAAGGGTATTCATCGTTGAATCTTTAGTCGTTTTAATTTCTTTATTACTGTTAGGAAGATAACCAAGATTGAAGATAACTGCCTTGAAATCTTTCACATAGTTTATCATATTTTCATGGGAATCATGAATCAGTTTAAAGTTAGAAACTTGATGGTTATTTAAAAGTGTTTGAGTGGTATCAAGGGCCTGTTGTTGAACATCAAAACCATAAACATATTTACATAAATCAGCTAACAGTAAGGTGTCATGGCCATTACCGATTGTTGCGTCAATAACGACATCGTCTTTAGTAAGATGGTTGACTAAGTAACTTATAACAAAATCTCTAATTTGATTGACTCTCATAAAGGTCTCCTTGATAATACAGATTCGCTCTCATATATTTATCGATTTCATTGGATACAACAAATTTTTTTAGCGTCCATAAGGGCGCAATTAAATCTTCCTTTTTGGCATCACCGGTAATCCGGTGAACAATAATATCTTTTCTTAAATGTCTTAGTTGATCAGTAACAATATCACGATATTCATTTAAGGATAAAAGTGGCCAAGGGTTTTTCTGATAGTCAGAGCCCATTTTAGTCTTTTTGATAATATGTAACATATGAATTTTTATTCCTTGAATGTCAAGCGTGTTTAAATGCTTGACCGTATCTAGCATCATTTCACTTGATTCACCTGGAAGTCCATTGATAATATGGACAACGACTTCAATATCCCTTTTTCTAAGCGCTTTAACCGCATGATCAAAAGTGATTAAATCATGACATCTATTAATTAGAATTGAGGTTTCTTCATGAATCGTTTGAAGCCCCAATTCGACTTGAACTTTTACTTTTTTATTTAGTTTGGCTAAATAATCTAAGACTTCAATGGGTAAACTATCAGGTCTAGTGGCAATACTTAACATGACGATATTGTCACTTAAAGAAATCGCTTTTTCAAACAAGTATTTTAGTTTATCAAGTGGACCATGGGTATTTGTGTTGGCTTGGAAGTAAGCAATATAATAACCATCATTCCATTTATTTTCCATTAGGGTGGTAATCTTATCAAATTGAACTTCAAGTGAATCTTTTTTTGATCCAGCAAACTCACCGCTTCCCATCGCACTACAGAAAGTACAACCACCTTTTCCAACCGTTCCATCAATGTTTGGGCAAGTGAAATTACCATTTAAGGCAATTTTAAAAACCTTTTTCCCGTATTTATTTCGATAATAATTGTTTAAAGTGTTGTAATGCTTTTCATCTGTAAAGAGTTCCAAAATTATCACCAATCTTATTTTAACATAACTGGTTATTTATGTTATAATAATTCATAGAGGTCGTTATGATAAAAAGATTAAACATGGGGCTTGTTGCGCCTAGGGAAATAGGAGAATTTATTCATGATAAATTACGATATGTATTCTTATACATATTATTTTTATCGTTGATAGTTTCGCTGCCTATTTTCGTCAAAACTAGCCTTCAAAATGAAATGGATAGCACGTTAAAAAACAATCTCGCCAACACTTTATATACTGAAAATCTCGCAAATTCGATTGTTGATTATCAGTTAATTGGCGAAGGCAATGAGGGTATTTTTTTCCAAGATGGGCATTTTATTGGGTTTAAATCAACTGAAACAGTGCTGGGAATATTGTTTAATTTCACACAAAACTCACTTGATCTCTATTATGGTCCTGTTTTAGTAAGTAGTCTAACGTATCAAGAATTAGGTCTAGATGAGATTAACTTTAACATGCGTTCTAGTGAGGATAAAACCCAATTATTTGACGCACTAGACCTTACTTATCAAGATTATAAAGGTAGTCATCTCTTAGGCAGTGTCATTAGCTCGATTATTAATGAGTTTACATTAGGTTTGTTTTTAATCTTAATCATAACTGGACTAAGTGCATTTAATATCCCCAAACTTAAAATTAAGTACCGGTTTGTTTTATCGTGTTATGCCTTTACAATCTATTATTTTCTGACTTTAATCGGCATCTTATTTGGGACTGAAATATTAAGGTTAGTGGGGATTGTCTTTGCCCAAGTTTATATGAGTAAAGGTTACGCAGAATTAATTCAAATGACAAATATTAATACCAAAGGTGAATCACGTGAATAAGTTTGAACTATTTTTACAACAATCGAATTTTAAAGAAGTCGCTTTAAATCAGGCGATACTGAAAAAATTAGAAGTTGAGCCTAACAGCAAAACTTGGACTTTTTTTGTTGAATTACCTAGTGTACCCACCCCAGAGGGTTTTGATGAATTTATTGATAAATTAAAGTTGTATTTCTCGATAAAAGGGACCATTGATAAGGTTGATATTAACCTTTCAATTAAGGACGACTCTATCTTTAAGCAATACCCAGTTACCTACTATAATTGGTTATTAGATAAGTTGGTTGAGAAAAAATCAAGCTACTCTGTTTATAAGAACTGCAAAGTTGAATATATAGATAATTGTTACAACATTATTGTTGATCCGGAATTATCGAAATATCCAAGAATGATCGTTATCCTTAAAAATTATTTTAATGCTTACGGGTTATCTACAGACATTAAGTTCGTAACAGACGAATCTTTGGTAACCAATGAAGCGAAACTAAAACTAAAGAAAGCTAAGGCCATGACAGAGATTCCTGTGATTGCCAAAGCAGAACCTAAAGAACCAATAAAACCGGCAAGAACCAAAAACTACAAACGTAAATTTATGGGTGATAAAGTAAGACCAATCAAAGATATACCAGTTGATAATTATGCATTGGATAAACATTTAAATACCCAAGGGGACCCCTCTTTTACCATTGAAGGTGTCATTATTGAAGTAGAAGTTAAGAAACTAAAGACAGTTTCTCTACTTCAAATGACGATTGCGGATGATGAAGATGCCATTGTAATAAAACAGTTTTTAAATAGCGATGAGCAAATTGCTGAAGCTTTAAATTATCAAATCGGTGGGATTGTTAAAGCGTATGGTAGAGTGGAATATGATACGTATATCAAAGATGTTGTTTTAATGGCGAATGATGTATCAATGTTAGAAAAAGTCTCAAAGAAAGAAAGAAAAGATACAGCCAAAGAAAAACGTGTTGAATTTCACGTTCATACAATGATGAGTAATTTAGATGGTATTACAGGAGCCAAAGACTACATTGATCAAGCTGTCAAATGGGGTCATAAGGCGATTGCGTTTACAGACCATGATGGCGTTTATGCTTATCCAGATATTTATAAGTATTCAAAAGGAAAAGACATCAAACCCATTTATGGGGTTGAGTTAAACTATGTGAATGAATATGATTTTAAATTGGCTTATGATGAGGCTGATATTGACTTAAGAAAAGCAACCTATGTTGTTTTCGATATTGAAACGACAGGTCTATCAGCAAAGCGTGATAAAATCATTGAAATATCAGCAGTTAAAATTGAAAATATGGCGATTACAAGTGAATTTAATTCGTTTGTTAATCCGGAACAAAAACTTTCCTATTTTACAACTGAATTAACAACCATTACCGATGCGGATTTAAAAGATGCCAAAACCATTGATCAAGTTCTACCTGAGTTCTTAGATTTTATTGAAGGCTCAATTTTAGTGGCCCATAATGCAACCTTTGATTTAGGACATATTTATCAAAAGATGGCTGATTTAGGATTTGAAGTTAAACGTTATCCTGCGATTGATACGATGAATTTAGCCAAATATTATTACAGCGATTCTCTAAAACGTTTCAACTTAAAAGCGGTTGCTAAACAGTTTAAAGTTAAACTTGACCAACATCACCGTGCGACGGCAGATGCGTATGCAACGGCTGAAATATTTGTGCAAATGTTAACTGATTTATTAAAAAAGAATATTAGTCTACATAGTGATATTAATAAAGAGATTGATTTAGAAGTTGCTTGGAAATGTGATTTCCCAAGCCATCTTATCTTGCTCGCTAAAAATAAAATCGGTTATAAGAATTTATTTAAGATCGTTAGTGATACGTTAACCGATCACTTCTCTGGTAGTCCAATCTTATTAAAATCCACTTTAGATAAATACCGTGAAGGTATTTTGATTGGTTCAGGATGTGTCAATGGACTTGTTTTTGAGGCAGCTTTAAATAAGACAGATGAAGATCTTGAGCAAGCTATGAAGCTCTTTGATTATATTGAAGTTCAACCACCTCAAGCGTATAAACATTTAGCTCAAGATTTAGGGGCCGATGCTGAGTTTATTATAGAATCTACGATAAGAAAGATTATTTTAACGGCTGAAAAATTAAATAAACTGGTTATTGCTACAGGGGATGTACACTACCTTAATAAAGAGGATCATATGTATCGAGATATCTTTATTAGAGCCAAAATGGTTGGTGGTGGCTTACATGATTTAGCAAAATATAATGAAGCACCACTTGTTTATTTTTTAACAACCGATGAAATGTTGAAACAATTTAGTTTTTTAGGTGAACAATTTGCTCATCAAATTGTCGTCACAAACACCAATCATTTGAATAACCAAATTGATAAGATAGAAGCTTTCCCTAAAACATTATATTCGCTTCAGGATGACGCTTTTAAAGATTCAGTGGGGATTCCTTCCATTAAAGTTGAAGTTAGAAGAATCGTGAGGGAAAACGCTGAAAAATTGTACGGGAAAAACTTACATCCAATTGTATCGGAAAGAATTGAAAATGAATTAACCAACATTATTAACAATGAGTTCGCACCAATTTATTATATTTCCCACTTACTGGTGAAAAAATCATTAGAAGATGGTTATTTAGTTGGCTCAAGAGGTTCGGTAGGCTCTAGTTTAGTCGCAACCTTAATGAATATTACTGAAGTTAATCCACTTAAACCTCATTACCGTTGTCCAAATGGAGACTTTACCGTATTTAAGTTAACGGATGATGAAATTGCTAAGTATGGAATAACACCGAATGAACAAGCCTTTCAGTCATTATTTGATGGCATTAGTTCAGGTTATGACTTACCAAATCAAAACTGTCCTTTTTGTGGGGCTAAACTCGCTAAAGAGGGTCAAGATATTCCTTTTGAAACCTTCTTAGGTTTTGATGGTGATAAGGTGCCAGATATTGATCTGAACTTCAGTGGTGATTATCAAGCTAAAGCGCATGCCTATGTCCGAGAATTAATCGGCGAAGATAGAGCTTTTAGAGCCGGGACTATTTCCACTATTGCAGAACGGACTGCCTTTGGCTATGTTAAAGGTTATTTAGAAGACAATAATATTACGAATATACGAAATGCTCAAGTTTCAAGAATTGCGAAGAAAATTGAAGGGGTCAAACGTTCAACAGGACAACATCCTGGAGGAATTGTGGTTGTGCCTGAACATAAAGAAATTTATGATGTTACACCGGTTCAATATCCAGCTGATGATGTCAAATCAGATTGGAAAACAACCCACTTTGATTATCACTCGATTGAAGATAACTTATTAAAACTTGATATATTAGGACATGATGATCCAACAATTATTAAATACTTAATGGATTACGTCCATGAACACCCAAATGAATTTCCGTTTAGCGAAGCTCAAGATATTCCCGTTGATGATAAAGAAGTTTATAAATTATTCGGTTCAACTGAATCGATCGGTTTAACCAATGATGAATTAGAAAGTGAAGTCGCCTCATTTGGCTTACCTGAATTAGGAACCAGTTTTGTTAGAAAGATGTTAAACGAAACGAAACCAATGACCTTCTCTGGTTTGGTTAAAATATCAGGCCTTTCACATGGAACAGACGTATGGCTAGGCAATTCACAAGCCTTAATTAGTGGACACCCTGAATACGGAAAAATTGACTTTAAAGATATTATTGGATGTCGTGACGATATTATGGTTCAATTGCTTGATTATGGGTTAAATCCATCGACAGCTTTCGATATTATGGAGTTTGTTAGAAAAGGTAAGCCGATGATACAAAAAAATCAGTGGAATCAATATGCGGATGAAATGAGACGCAATAAAGTGCCTGATTGGTATATTTGGAGTTGTAGCAAAATTAAATACATGTTCCCTAAAGCTCACGCAGCGGCTTATGTTTTAAGTGCAGTAAGAATTGCCTGGTTTAAGGTCTATTCACCATTATTGTTTTATAGCGCCTTCTTTTCAAAACGTGCGACTCAATTTGAACATGATATTTTGACCAGTTCTGTCAATGCGATAAGAAATCGTATTAAAGAACTTGAAAAAATTAATATGAATCAATTAACGGTTAAAGAGGAAGATTTATTAACGATGTATTATGTCGCATTTGAGATGATGCAAAGAGGATTCAAATTCCTGCCTGTTGATATCAACAAATCACAAGCAAAAGATTGTGTTATGGAGGGGAATGGATTAAGATTACCCTTTGTTAGTATTGATGGTTTAGGTGAAAACGCCGCTTATTCAATTGTTGAAGAACGTAATAAAAAACCATTTAGATCACTAGAAGATGTTAGAGAAAGAACAAAGATTAATAAAACTGTTTTTGAGAATATGGAAAAAGGCGGGTCATTTTCTGATTTAGAAGAAAAGACAGACATATTTGAACAAGGTTTGTTTGCACTTTGATAAATTTACGCTATAATATTGTATAAGGAGTGATTATTATGCAAAATACAAATCCGATTTTTAAGAAAGTTAACGAAGAAACCAAAGACCAACCCATTGCCTATGGGGCGAGTTATCTTGGTATTTCACTAAAAACATTATTATTCTTGGCTCTATTACTTGTTGGCGCGCTTGGGAGTTTTTTCTTACTTGCTAATTACCCAACAATTTATGTGGGCGTTTTAATTGGTTCATTATTTACAGCGTTTATTGCTGTTATGATAGCTTCATTTGTGCCACGATTAGCCGCTCCGTTTGGGGCGGTGTATTCACTAAGTGAAGGGGTTATCTTAGGCATGATTACCCTAATTTACATGGCAGCCTTTCCAGAGTTTAATATTGTTGGGTTAGCGGCGCTTATTACCATCGGAATATTTGCTGGTATGCTGGTGTTATATTCAACAAAATTAATCGTTGTAACCTCAAGATTTAGAAGAATCATGTTGGGGATATCATTTGGACTATTATTTAGTATAATAACCGTTTCTTTAGTGGGTTTATTCGATGGTGGACAAATGTATTATGTACTATTTGGGGATGTTAATAGCCCATTAGTGTTGTTTATTTCATTATTGTTTATCGCTTACGGTGCCTTTGTTTTAGTTATGCATTTTGATGAAGCTAGACAAGTTGTTAGTCAAGGCGCAGATAAAAAATATGAATGGATTGTCGCTTTAGGTTTAGTTGTGTCAACCGTTTATATATTTATTCAAGTATTAAGATTATTAGCAATTTTACTTTCAAGAAGAGACTAATATTCAATTATAAGGAAATAGTATGTAAATAATATTTGGTTAAAGAGAAACTTTGGATGGTGTAAAAAGTTACCAAATATTACAGAATTCACCCTTTAGAAGACGCTAATCACGTCCGTAATTACTGCGTTAAAGTATTAAAGAGTGCTAGATTAACTATCTAGAACTAAGGTGGTACCACGATAATTCGTCCTTAGAAGTTTTTTCTAAGGACTTTTTTTATAAAAAAGGAAGGATTTTATGCAAGAAAAATTAGAAAAGTTGGTTATTGAAACCAAACAAAACTTAAAACTGATTAGTGATGACAATGAACTTTCGATCTTGAGAAGTTCTGTTTTAGGGAAAAAAAGTGAACTGTCTGATTTAATGGTATTGTTAAAAGGGTTGCCAAATGAAGAAAAACCATTAATGGGAAAATTAATCAATCAAACAAAAGTTCAGTTAGAAGCGATGTTTGACGAGAAAAAAATGTATTTTGAAAACTTAAGACTTGAAAATAAATTAAAGCATGAGGCCATTGATGTAACTTTACCAGGGGTTAGTTTTCCTAATGGTTCAAGTCATCTTTTACAACAAGTTATTGAAGACTTTGAAACATTTTTTATTGGGTTAGGTTATGAAATTAAAGACGGACCAGAGGTAGAAACTGATCATTATAATTTTGAGATGTTAAACCTTGAACAAGGTCATCCAGCAAGAGGGATGCAAGATTCGTTTTATGTTGATCCAACCCATTTACTAAGAACACATACGTCACCCGTTCAAGCAAGGACAATGTTAGAAAGTAATGGAAAACCGATTAAAATAATTTGTCCAGGTAAAGTTTACCGAAGAGACCATGACGATCAATATCATAGTCACCAATTCATGCAAATTGAAGGTTTAGTGATTGGTAAGGATATCACAATGGCTGATTTAAAAGGGACTTTACTGGCGATGATGAAACATTATTTTGGTGATGATAAAACCATCCGTTTGCGACCATCATATTTTCCATTTACTGAGCCTTCAGTTGAAGTCGATGTATTTGACGGTGAAAAATATATTGAAATCTTAGGTGCGGGCATGGTACATCCAAATGTCTTAAAAATGGGTGGATATAACCCAGATGAGGTTCAAGGATTTGCCTTTGGGGTTGGGGTTGAAAGAATGGCGATGTTGAAGTATGAAGTGGATGACATTCGTTTATTCTATACCAATGATATTCGGTTTTTAAATCAATTTAAAGGGGGTAGAAAATAATGAAAATATCTACTCATATGTTAAAAAAGTACGTAACTGTTCCTGACAATGAAAAGTTATCTGAATTAACCAATCAACACATTACTGAGATTGAATCATTGACGCCTTTATTAGAGGTTGATAATCTGGTTGTAGGCTATGTTAAAGAATGTGTCAAACACTCAAATAGTGATCATTTAAGTGTTTGTCAGGTCGATATTGGAACTAAAATTGAACAAATTGTTTGTGGCGCACCCAACGTAAAAGCTGGTCAATATGTTGTTGTGGCAAAGGTTGGGGCTATTTTACCTGGCAATTTTGAAATTAAAGAGGCTAATATTAGAGGCGTCGATTCCAGTGGAATGATTTGTTCACTTCATGAGTTAGGCGTGGAAAATAAAGATATTGCTGAAGAATTTAAAGAGGGTATTTATTATTTTGATTATCAACCAAAAGTTGGTTCTAATGCGGTTGAAGCATTGAATTTTAATCAATCTTCATTAGAAATCTCAATTACACCCAATCGTTCTGATTTACTTAGTGTATTAGGGTTTGCGTATGATTTAGGGGCGGTTTTGAATGAAAAAGTCGTTAATGATGAACCTGAATTTGAAGAAAATGGTCCAGAAAATCCATTACAAGTAAAAATTCTTGATGACGGTTGTAAGAGATATTATGCAAGATATTTAGACAATATCATTATTAAACCTTCACCAATGTGGCTTCAAGCTGATTTAATTGCCTCAGGTATTAGACCAATTAATAACGTTGTTGACGTTACCAATTATGTATTATTAGAATACGGAACCCCATTGCATGCGTTTGATGCAGACAAGTTTGGTTCAAATACAATTGTGGTTAAACCAGCGACTGATTTATATGAAGTGATTACACTCGATGAACAAACATGTATTTTAAGATCCAATGATATTACCATCACAAATGGTCGTGTACCAAAAGCGTTAGGTGGTGTTATGGGGTTATTAAATAGTGCAATCGATCAAGATACAAAAAAAATTATTTTAGAAGCAGCCTGGTTCGAACCCAATCGAGTTAAAGAAACATCCTCTCGATTAGGTTTAGAAAGTGACTCTAGTTTAAGATTTGAAAAAGGTGTGGATGAAATTAGAGTGAGGACTGCCCTAAATAGAGCCGCTGAACTATTAATTGAAGTTGCTGGTGCTAGAGTTTATAAAAATATTAGTTTTGCTGGACAGCCATTTGAAAAGCCAACAATTATAAAAATAACAGCAAATGAAACCAATAAATTACTTGGTACTTCATTTTCGGACGCTGATATTAAGGCAATCTTAAAGAAATTAAACATCATAGAAACCAAACCAAATAACTATTTAATGCCTAGCTATCGTAAAGATCTAATTATTAAAGAAGATTTAATTGAAGAAATAGCAAGACTATATGGGTACAATAATTTAGCCACAAAAATGCCTAAAACTTCAGCTTTAGGCCACTATTCAAGAAGACAGTATCTCATAAAAGAATTGAGAAATCATTTAAGTAATATGGGGTTAAATGAGGTTATTACTTACTCATTGATTAATAATAAAGGCTTAAAAAGTTTTACTTTAGAAAATAAAGAATCGATTGAAGTGCTTCATCCAATTAATGACGATAGAACAGTTTTAAGACAAAGCTTAACCAATGGACTAATCTCAACTGTTCAATATCATCTTGCCAGACAAATTGATGATTTGAGACTATTCGAAGTGGGAAGAGTCTATTCTAAAGAAGAAGAAACGACTAATTTATCAGTCATTATTAATGGAAAATATATTAATAGTTCATTCTTAAAAAATGATTTTGAAAGTAGTTATTATGTTATTAAAGGTATTTTAGAAAACATACTTTCAAAATATAACATTAACGCAACCTTTTTAAAAGAAACCAGTGTGGTAGGCTATCATCCAGGCGTTTGTGCTAAAGTGGTTGTTGGAGATAAAACAATAGGTTTAATCGGAAAAATACACCCAACAATTTTAGAAAATACTTTTACTTTTGAAATTAATCTTGATTTATTATTAGAATTAATTCTTAATCAACCATTATTTGAACCTGTTTCAAAATACCCAAGTATCGTTAGAGATATTGCTGTAGTGGTGGATGAATCACTTGAATCTATTAAAATTGATGATTTGATTCGTCAAACTACACGTAAGTACCTGGTTGATTTAGAGCTTTTTGACCTTTATAAAGGTGAAAAGTTAGGAGACAATAAAAAGTCACTTGCTTACCGTATGACCTTTAATTCCAAAACTCAAACGCTCGAGAGTGAAGATATCGATAAAGTAATGAAGAGTTTAATTTTTAGATTACAAAAAGAATTAGGTGCGGAAATCAGACAATAGAAGAGGGGACATTTCCCTCTTTTTATTTTTGTTTTTTTGGTTGTTAATGTATAATATAGTGAAGGTGAATATATGAAAAGTATTTATGGAGTTACATTTGAAGATTTACGAGAATTTATGTTAGAAAACAATGAGAAAAAGTATCGAGCTTCTCAGGTTTTTGACTGGTTATATAAGAAAAAAGTCACTTCTTTTGAAGAAATGACTAATTTAAGTCCGTCTGTTTTAGAACTTCTAAAGACTAATTTTGAATTAACAGCTTTAAAAAAAATCGTTGAATCCAAGAGTACTGATGGAACCGTTAAGTATTTATATGGTTTAGAGGATATGAATTTAATTGAATCGGTGGTTATGTCGCATAATTATGGATATTCAATTTGCGTAACATCCCAAGTCGGTTGTAACATGGGATGCAGATTCTGTGCAAGTGGCGTGTTAAAGAAGAAAAGAAATTTATCAGCTGGGGAAATTATGAGTCAAGTGATTGAATCAGAAAAAGCTTTTGGGCAAAGAATTTCTCATATTGTTGTGATGGGAATTGGTGAACCGTTTGACAACTATGAGAATTTAATGACTTTTTTAAAGAATGTTAATGATCCTAAAGGTTTAGAAATTGGCGCAAGACATATTACTGTTTCAACTTGTGGTATTGTTCCAAAGATTATTGAGTACGCCGATGAAAAGTTACAAATCAATTTAGCGATTAGTTTGCATGCGCCTAACAATGAAATTAGAAGCGCATTAATGCCAATTAATAAGAAATATCCAATTGAAGATGTTGTTAAAGCAATCAAATATTATATTAATCAAACCAACCGAAGAATTACGATAGAGTATATTATGATTCGTGATTTAAATGATCAAGAACAACACGCGATTGAACTCGCAAAATTATTAAAGGGAATAAATGTTTATGTCAACTTAATTCCTTATAATGAAGTTATCGAAGCGCCGTTTAAGAGAAGTAGAAAAGAAGATATGGATAAGTTCTTCCAAACCTTGAAAAAGTTAAAAATTAATGCAACTTTACGTAAAGAACAAGGACATGATATTAACGCAGCTTGTGGACAGTTAAGAAGTCAACACTTATCTTAAGGAGAGAATAGTTGAAAACAGGTCGAATTATAAAATCAATTGGTGGCTGGTATACAATAAGAGACATAAATACTAAAGAACATTTTGAGTCTAAAGCAAGCGGAAAACTCCGCTACGTTAGATTGGATGAAGACTCTAGTTTTAATAAACAAACTACCATGCGTACCAAAAAAGACATTAAAACTGTTCAAATCTCACCAAAAGTAGGTGATATTGTTTTATATGATGATACAGATGATAATTACCCGATAACAAAAATCTTGCCGAGAAGAAATCAACTAGATAGGCCTGATGTTAGTAATATCGATCAAATCTTATTGTTTTTTTCTACCATTAGACCTGATTTTAGTTTTAATTTATTAGATCAGTTCTTAGTATTGATTGAAAAAGCCCATATTAAGCCCATCATTATTATCTCTAAGATCGACTTAATAGAAACAACGCCATTAAATAAATTAAAAGCCAATTTAACTTATTATGAAACCATCGGTTATGAACTTTATTATGTGAACAGTAAACAAAAAATCGGTTTTGATGTGCTAAAAGATATATTTACTGACAAAGTTACGGTGGTTGCTGGTCAAACAGGCGTTGGTAAATCAACATTTATTAATGCGTTGATGCCGGGTTTAGAACTCAAAACTCAAGAAACCAGTGATGCGTTAGGTAGGGGCAAACATACCACAAGACATAATGAACTTTATGAGTATAGTGGTGGTTTAATTGCGGATACACCAGGATTTTCTAAACTTGACTTTAATATTTTTGATAAAAGAGAATTAAAAGATTATTTTATTGAGTTTGATAGTTACAAGTCAGAATGTAAGTTTGAAAAGGATTGTGATCATGTTCATGAACCTGGATGTAACGTTAAAGATAATGAAAACATCTTACCTTCTAGACTAGAAAATTATCATAAATTTTATGATGAAATAGACAAACAAAAGGAGCGATATTAATGAAAGTTGCAACTTCAATACTGACGGCTGACTTTAACAATTTAACTTTTGAAATTGAATCAATTAAAAGCTCAGATTACATTCACTTAGATGTGATGGACGGTCATTTTGTCCCAAACATTTCTTTTGGTGCACCCGTACTAAAGGATTTAAAGGGGATTACTAAAGTGCCACTTGATACCCATCTAATGATTGATAATCCATTTCAATATATTGATGATTTTGTTAAAATTGGCTCAACCTATATCACCATTCATGTTGAAACTGAAGACCCCCTTAAAACGATTAAAAAGATTAAAGATAACGGTGTTAAAGCGGGAATATCATTAAAACCAGGGACACCTATTGATACCCTTTTTAGTTTACTACCATGGGTTGATTTGGTGCTCGTGATGACAGTTGAACCTGGATTTGGTGGGCAAAGTTTTATGCTAGATCAAATGGATAAGGTAAAAATATTAGATGCGTTAAGAAAAAAACATAACTATAACTATGTGATTGAAATCGATGGTGGCGTAAACGATAAAACTATCTCAATGGTTCATGGAACTGGGGTTGACATTGTTGTAAGTGGTTCTTATATTCTTAATCAAAAAGATCGTGAAAAAGCGATTTTGTCACTAAAATGAAAATAGTCGTTATCAGTCCTACCGTACCTAAAGATGTTAGGCGTGTTATCAACATAGAAGACAAAACCATTTATGCTTGTGATAATGCTGTAAGAGAGCTTTTAAGACAAAATATCAAGATTGATTTAGCGATAGGTGATTTTGATTCTCTTGAGAATAAAAGTTTATTAAGTGGCATTAAAACGATTAAATTGAGTGTTGATAAAGATGAATCCGACACCGCATACGCTTTAAGACATGCCTATCAACATACAGATGAGGTTATTTTAGTTGGGGGTATAAAAGGAAGTAGAAGTGACCATTTTATTGGTAATTTATTACTACTAGAAAAATACCCTAACTTAACTATCCTAGATGATACCAACAAAATCAACCGTTTAGAAGAAGGCGTTTATGAAATTACTAGCGATAATTTTAAATATATCTCCTTATTTCCCTTATTAGATTCAGTTGTATCAATTTCGGGGACCAAGTATGAACTAGAAAGTGAAGAATTATTCCAATACGATACTTTAGGTTTATCCAATGAGATTATTAAGACTAAAGCAATTTTAGAAATACATCGAGGCGTTTTATTGGTTATCCAATCTTCTAACTAGAGAGGATAAAGGCTGAAAAGAAGAGCTTATTTTAAGTAAAAATCAATTTAAATAATATTAAAAATATCTTTTTCATCGCGTTAAGTGGTGTAAAAGATTTATTTATGTAGATAGGATTATAATTTTTAAAGAATGCGTAGTGGATGAAGAAAATAAATGAATTAAATATTTAAGGTTTAGGTATGTTTCATCAAAATTACTAGTTATATGCTATAAAGAAATGGAAATTTTAAGGTTCCTGAGGTAATATGGTATATCAAAGTGAAAGTACGTACAATAAAATAATTAAAGGTTTTAGTTTTTTGTGGATCATCGTGGTTGTTTTAATTTCATCCGTTTTGATGATATCTAGTAATATCACAAAAGTGCCTGTTACGGTTAGGTTAACTTCACTGTTTGATAATGACAATTCAGTGGTTTCAACCGTTAATTCTAATCTTGGTGACACAATTTCTATAACCCCACCAGGACAAATAAATGACTAGGAATTTACTGGTGGATTAGGCTATAGTGTAAATGGAGCCGCCCCAGTAGTAGTGTTAGATTTGCAAACTTGGTTAGGGACATATCCTAGTATAGAAGCAGCTCTTATTGGAAAAGGAATCGCTTAAAAATTACATATTATATAAAAAAGACTTGCAGCAATGCAAGTCTTTTTCCTCAAGTAATTAAATTTAAATATTATTTATCGTTAAATAAATAATGGTATAAAGCGGTTACCGCTTGGGTATCATTGGTTGCGTCTAGGCTAACGATTGGAATATTAGAGTGAATATAATTAATAATCGGAATTACTTTGTCCCAAGAACTATCTAATTTTGGGTTTAAAGTGTTTTTTATTAAGTGATTAATCGCTTCATCAGATCTTACTTTTTCAACCTTATTGGTAGTACCTTGATTTAATAAGACGATGTTTTTTAATTTAGACTTCATGTTTTTATTTAAAGTGTGCTCACCTGAAAAAGGAGATCCATAGACATATAACTCATTGTTTTCAATATTTAATAACGGTTTATCGTCGTTGATATAAACGACTTCGGGAAATTTTTCATTCCAATAAGCCGCATGGGTTGATTTTCCTGTTTTAGAAGGGGCACTAAATAAAATAGCCTCATTATGTAACGAAATAGCAGAAGCATGAAGGGGTAAATACCCTCGATACATGGCCAGTTCTAAAAACATAATTCCTGACATGACGTATTCAGCCTGAGCTAGGTTATTGGATAACTTGTTGTTTAATATAATCGTGATTTCCTTATAATCAAGGTCGTGCTGAATCAAAACACCAATTTGGTTGTTATTTTCAAAGATAATAGTTCGATAGGTTTTGGTGGTTAGAAAATAAGGGTTTTTGGTACCTTTAAAGGCCCCCGCAGGTCTTTTAATTTCATTATTTAATAAAACCTTAATATGATGATTTACAGTTTCAAAATCGTCAATTTGATAAGCTTCTATATTATTTTTAAAATATTCATCAAATAGATAGTCAAACTGAAATTTAATGTCTGCGACTTGATATTTTCCCATAATAACCTCCCCAAAAAACTGAATTATTAATTTATTATAACATTTAGTGCAGTTTATTATAAGGACTGTATAGAAAAAGTTAAATAAGCGAAAAAAAAAGGCCATTGCCTTTCTTTTTTAAGCTCTATTCAAAGTTCCTTTTTTAAGGGCTCTCGCTGATACTTTAACCTTTTTAACATTACCATCTTCATCAACGATTCTAACGGTTTGTAAGTTGGCTTTCCAGGTACGACGTGAGGCATTTAATGCGTGACTTCTCTTATTACCAAAAGTGGTTGTTTTACCTGTTACATAACATTTCGCCATAGTTTCACTCCTTTTCCGCGTGTATTATATTATCATAGAAAAATATTAAAAGCAACCAAAATTAATGAAAACACATAAAGAATAAGTAAAAATTTACACATAATCTCTCACAATCCTAAGATATTTGAGCCTTAAATAAGGAAAATCATCTATAAATCTTGCAATTTAATATGAATTCATGTATTATTAGCATGATATTAATGATAGTATCTATATATTTAATAACAAATACATTGTAATAAAGCGATAAAACAACATTTTAGTAACTTAGAATTAGTTAAAAATACGATTAAAAATCATGCAAATCTAAAAGTAAGTTTTGTGCTAATTAGGAGGATTTGAAATGGCTAACACTTTAAGTGGCACGTTATTTAAAAAAATGGTCACAAGCGGCGCAATCAATTTAAAAAACAATCATCAAGAAATTAATCATTTAAACGTATTCCCTGTACCAGATGGGGATACTGGAACCAACATGCAAATGACTATTATGGCTGGTGTTAAAGAAGTATCTGGATCGAAAAGTAAAAACATCGTTGATGTTTCTAAAATATTATCTCGTGGCTGTTTAATGGGAGCTAGAGGGAATAGTGGCGTTATTCTATCACAATTTTTTAGAGGCGTTTATAACGAAATTGCTCAAATTAAAAACGGTAGTGCAACAGTAGACGAATTTATTGCTGCATTGGTCGGTGGCTATCAAATGGCTTATAGAGCGGTGATGACACCAGTTGAAGGAACTATCTTAACCGTTGTAAGAGAAGCTGCTGAAGCAGTATTGAAGAAGAGAAAACAACTTAAAACGATTGAAGATGTATTAGTGGTTTATTTAGAACAAGCCAATCTTTCATTAGAAAGAACCCCAGAGTTATTACCAGTCTTAAAAGAAGCTGGTGTTGTAGATTCAGGTGGCGCTGGTTTTATTAAAATAATTGAAGGGATGTTATCCGCTGTTAGAGGTGAAGTAATTGAAGAAGCACCAGAAACAGTTATGGCACAATCTCTTGATCATGATGATCACGGTCATTTCTTAGGTCAAGGTATTGAACAAGCAGAAATCCAATATGGATACTGCACAGAATTTATTGTTAAACTAGATAGTATTGAAAATTTTGATCAAGAAAATTTAAAAAATATTTTAATGAATATGGGTGATTCACTCGTATTGGTTCAAGACGAAGAATTACTTAAGATTCACGTTCATACAAACCAACCAGGGGTTGTAATTACTTTAGGTCAAAAATATGGTGACCTACAAACCATGAAGGTTGAGAACATGCGTATTCAACATTCTACAATTGTGGATGACTTACATAACCACCATGAAGAAGAGGTTGAAGTTGTAAATTATCAACAAGTTAAAGAAGAAAGATCAACTTATGGTGTAATTGCTGTCTGTTATGGTGACGGCATTAAACAAGCATTCAAAGAACTAGGTGTTGATTATATTATTGATGGTGGTCAAACAATGAACCCACCAACTGAAGAGTTCTTAAAAGCTGTTGAAGCTGTTAATGCTGACAATGTCATCATCTTACCTAATAATTCAAACGTTATCTTAACCGCTGAACAAACGTTACAACTTTGTGACAATGATGCTATTACTATTAGAGTATTAAAAACCAAATCAATTGGACAAGGTTATGCTTCTATGATGGTGTTTGATACAAATCAAGAACTTGATGATAACATCGAAGCGATGAGTGAAGTTGTCAGTGAAATTAAAACGGGTGAATTAACTTATGCCGTTAGAGACACAGAAGTTGATGGCATCAAGATTAATAAAGACGATTTTATTGGTATTACTGGCGGTAAGATTGTTGTTTCTATTCCGGATCGATTAAACGCAGTTAAAAGTTTGGTTGAGCACTTAGTTGCTGATACTTCAGAAATAGTAACTATTTTCTATGGCAAAGATGTTTCTGATAAGGAAGCTAAAGCATTAAGATCTTATGTTCAAGAACTAAATGAAGACATTGAAGTTGAAATGATACAAGGTAAACAAGAAGTCTATTCTTATATAATTTCAGTTGAATAAAATTAAAAAATTGATATAATTAAAAGGGTAGCAATGCCCTTTTTATTTTGCGGAGGTGGCGGAATGGTAGACGCGTATGTTTGAGGGGCATATGGCTTTAACGGCCGTGAGGGTTCAAGTCCCTTTCTCCGCACCATATAACAAGCATAGGTTTGATACAAAAGTATCGAACCTTTTTTTGTAGAAAGGGGAATTACGCCTTATTTTCAATTTTTCGATAGTCAAGTAGAAGTTAAAAATAAAACTTTTTTTACACATCTATAAAAATCTTATTCAACCAGTTACACGATCGATGTATTGTATATTCTCTAAGTGAAGTCAATACATTATATATATTTTAAATATTGCAAAGTTATTCACTGAGTGATACAATATAGTTGGAAAGTAAGAAAATTGGAAAATAAGAAAGAGGTGGATTACATGATTATTGAGCTAAGGAAAAAATCTCAAATCACAATACCCAAAGAAATCATTCATCAGTTAAATCTTCAAGAAAAAGACCAGCTTGAGATTTCTATAAAAGACGGTATTATTATAATCGAACCAGTTGCAGTCTATTCGAAATCATACATCAAAAAATTAGAAGAAACTGTAATGAGAATCAACGAGGAATCATCAAAGTATACTGTTGGCCCGATTAAATCTGTAGAAGAAGCTATCAACTACTTAGAAGAAACAAATGAAGATAATGAGAATGATAAAGAACCCTAAAAATGACGTACGAAATATTATTTTCAACAAGGTTTAAAAAGTCTTTTTCTAAGTTACAAGATCAAGAAAAGAAATTATTCTACAATAAGTTATCTTTATTTATATGAGAACCACAGGCATCCAAGTCTTAGAACGAAAAAAATTAAAGGTAGCGAAATTCTATTTGAGTCTAGCATCAATATGTCAATTAGAGTAATTTGGACATATAAAAATGAGAATTTGATATTAATGATAGATATTGGTCACCATGATATTTTAAACGAACTATAGTTTTTGTTTTCAGAAATTTTATGGACTATATAGGGCATATTTAACACTTTTTTGATGATTAATTTGTAAAGGTTTTTTTTGTATAGTAAACTAAGAAGCGAGAGAAATAGAAATGATTTAAAAATATAAAAATGTATCTAACTTAAACTTAAGAGGGCATCTTAAGTTTTATTTTTAACTGGGCCTAAATTATCAGTTTGAAAATAAACAATAATCATATATAATAGAGATACCTTAATAAAATAGAATAGGAGTTTTAGTCGTGGATAAAATTAAAATTAATATGTACGCCGGTGGTTTAAATGTTAAAGGACAAGGTGTTGGTAGCGCCTTTTATGAACAAACGGGATTAGTTAGTGAAATTCCTGAATTTGAAATGACGATTAATAAAAAACATAAGAATAAGTTTGACATTAGACACGTTCACACGGTTAATCCGAATTTCTTTTTTGTGCAAAACAAAAAGAGAATTAATGTTTGTTATGTACACTTTGTTCCGGATATCAATGATGGCTCTTTAAAAATGAACAAATTATTCTTTTCTATTTATAAAAGATATGTCCTAAAATTTTATAGAAAAGCAGACGAAGTCGTGGTTGTGAATCCATACTTTATTAAAGATTTATTAAATATCGGAATTCCTGAAGACAGAGTTACCTATATTCCAAACTATGTCTCTAAAGAAAACTTTCACGTTTTAGATGAAAATACAATCTTAAAAAAAAGAGAAGAATATGGATTAACCAAAGAAGACTACGTTGTATTAGGCGTTGGTCAAACCCAAACTAGAAAAGGGATTATCGATTTTTGTAAAGTAGCTGAAATGAATCCTCATATGAAATTTATATGGGCAGGTGGTTTCTCTTTTGGTAAGATCACTGCCGGGTATGATGAGATAAAAAAACTTATTGATAACCCGCCTAAAAACATGACTTTCTTAGGAATTATTGATAGATCTAAGATGAATGCACTTTATAATTTAAGTGATGTTTTATTTTTACCCTCTTTCCAAGAATTATTCCCAATGACATTATTAGAGTGTATTAATACCGAAAAACCTTTTGTCGTAAGAGATTTAGACCTTTATAAAGATATCTTCTTAAGCCCTTATATTGTGGGCACTAACAATGAGGAGTTTAGTGGGTTATTAAATCGGCTCAAAGATGATGAAGTATTTTTACAACAAGCCCAACAATATTCAATTGATATTCAACATTTTTATTCTAAAGAACACGTTAAAGAATTATGGCGTAAATACTATTTAAGAATATATGATAAATACCCAACAAAAACGTTGGCTCATAAAAAGACTAAGAAATAATCCCAATTTATGGGATTTTTTCTTTCTTTTCATGTAAAAAGATTTATTTTTAAAGTTAGGATTTAATTTTCATACTATTATTGATATAATTATAATGTAAGCGTTTTACATCAAACAAAGAAAGAGGAAGACAAATGAATACGTTCAAGTACATGGAAAAATACGGTTATGAACAACTGGTGCTTTTTCACGATAAGGAAACAGGTTTAAAAGGTATTACTTGTATACATGACACAACTTTAGGACCATCTTTAGGTGGTACGAGGATTTGGAATTATGAGAATGAGGATGATGCAATATTAGATGCATTACGTTTAGCCAGAGGGATGACGTATAAAAATGCCGCTGCAGGTCTTAATTTAGGCGGCGGTAAAACGGTTATTATTGGAGATGCTAACACGTGTAAGAGTGAAGCATTTTTTAGAGCGTTTGGGCGTTTTGTTCAAAGTTTAAATGGCAGATATATTACTGCAGAAGATGTTAATACGACCACTAAAGATATGGCTTATATCAAGATGGAAACCGACCATGTTGTTGGGCTAGAAGGTAAGAGTGGGGATCCATCTCCTATTACTGCGCTTGGTGCATTCCATGGAATTAGAGCCGCTTTAAAACACAAGTTTGGTAACGATGAAATAAAAGGTAGAAGTTTTGCGATACAAGGTGTAGGTAAAACAGGCCATTACTTGATGAATTATTTATATGAAGCGGGTGCTAAGACAATCTATTTTACGGATATCAATGAAAAAGCAATTGATATTATTAAAAAAGATCATCCTGAGGCCATTTATGTTAAACCTGATGATATTTATAGTATGAAAGTTGATGTTTTTGCCCCATGTGCATTAGGTGGTATCTTAAATTCTAAGACAATCCCTCTAATTGAAGCACCGATTGTAGCAGGTATTGCCAACAACGTCCTCCAAGATGAAGTTAAAGACTCTAAAGAGTTAAAGAAAAAAGGCATATTATACGCCCCAGACTTTGTGATCAATGCTGGTGGTGTAATTAATGTATACCATGAACTAAAAGGTTACATTAAAGAAGATGTTATGAATGACGTTAAGAAAATCTATGATCGACTTATAGAAATCTTTAAGATTGCTGAAGTAGAGGATGTACCAACCCAAAAAGCAGCGAACATCTTTGCTGAAAACCGTATTAAACAAATTCATAATATTCATCATAATTATATTCCCAGATAAATGCGTAAACGAATCACCATTATTTGTGGCCATTACGGCAGTGGTAAGAGCGAAATTGCCTTAAATTTAGCGATTTTAAACAAAGTAAATATGCTAATAGATTTAGATATTGTTAATCCGTACTTTCGGTCTCGAGAATTAAAAGATGAATTAGAAACACATGGAATTGAAACAGTAGCTTCACCAATAGAAAATGCACTGGGTTCAGACTTGCCCTATCTATCATCAAAAATGTATTTGCCTTTTCATGATAAGACGATAAAAGCAGTCTATGATGTGGGTGGAAATGATATTGGTGCTAAAGTATTAAGGCAATTTGAAAAGTTAATTGACCCAAGTGAAACAGATTTACTTTTGGCTATTAATATTTATCGTGAGGAAACCGAATCGGCAAATAAAATAATGAAAATAATTCGTATGATTGAAGGTGCCTCTGGTATCAAAGTAACAGGCTTAATAAATAATTCCAATTATTTAAGAAATACGACACCCGATAATATCTTGAAAGGTGAAAAAGAAATATCTTTAGTAGAAGAACCCCTTGGAATAGAAATTATTTACACGGGAATTTATGAATTGATTGACTTTAAAGATTATAAGTTTAAAGGAGAAGTCATTCCTTTAAAACTCTATTTAAGAAAATCGTGGCTATAGGAGGGCTTATGGCAAAAGGAAAAGTGACATTTGATTATGCTTATTGTAAAGGGTGTAATCTCTGTGTGGAATATTGTCCAGTCCATATATTGGAACTGGATACATATAAAACAAATGAAAAAGGTTATAACATTGTCAATGTAATTGAACCAGACAAATGTATTGGATGTGCTTTTTGTGCTTTAATGTGTCCAGATTCAGTTATTACTGTCAAGAGAGTAAAATCATGAAGAAAATATTATTAAAAGGCAATGAAGCGATTGCATTAGCAGCACTTAAAGGGGGTGTCGATGCTTTTTTTGGTTATCCCATTACCCCACAAAATGAAGTCCCTGAATACCTATCAAAGTACATGAAAGACGCTGGAAAAGTTTTCTTACAAGCTGAATCTGAAGTCGCAGCCATAAACATGGTATATGGCGCAAGTGCTTCTGGCAAAAGAGTTCTAACCAGTTCTTCAAGTCCAGGCATAGCCTTAAAACAAGAAGGGATTACCTATCTCGCTGGAGCAGAACTGCCCTGCGTGATTATTAATGTCATGAGAGCGGGTCCTGGCTTAGGGGGAATTCAACCTTCTCAAGCGGATTATTATCAAATCACAAGAGGTGGGGGAAACGGCGACTATCATGTTCTCGCTTATGCACCGGAAAACCTCCAAGAAACAGTCAATATTATTAAGGCATCATTTGATAAAGCGGATTATTACCGAAATCCGGTCATGATTGCGGTGGATGGACTTATTGGCCAAATGATGGAATCAGTTGATCTTGATAGTGATATTGAACTTAAAATGATAGAAAAACCATGGGCTGCCAGTGGTAAAAATGGTGGTAATAAACGAATTATTACTTCATTATATCTAGACCCTTACGAACTAGAAAGACATAACTTACACCTTCAAGAAAAATATACTGAAATGAAAAATAATGAACAACAGGTTGAATTAATTAATATCGATAAAGCTGAGTTTGTTATTGTGGCCTACGGCACAATGGCAAGAATTTGTCGAAGTGCGATATTAATGTTAAAAGAAGAAGGTATTCATGTTGGTATGATTAGACCGATTTCAATCTGGCCATTTCCTACAAAAGCTTTTACAACCATTGATGCGCGGTTGAAAGGCTATTTAGTTTGTGAAATGAGTTACGGACAAATGATTGATGATGTTAATCTAAGTGTTAACGGTAGGAAACCAGTCGAGTTTTTTGGAAGAGCTGGAGGCGTTATACCTGAACCAATTGAGGTAGTAGATGCTATTAAAAAGATGAAGGAGTGAAGTGCACCCCAAAAAGTAGAACCTAATAAAAAAAGGTTTCTACTTTTTTTGTTTTCTTCTAGTAGTATTGTAGAACTCAATCCACTCATGTACTAAACCTATATATTCTTTTATGCTTGTGATATTATTATTATAGAGAGTCTCCTTCTTTAATAGGGAGTGGAAACTTTCTATTGCAGCGTTATCGAGCGGGTTGCCTTTTCTGGACATTGAAATCGTAATACGGTTGGCCTCGCAGATAGCTCTATACTCAGTTGAAAGATACTGAGGCCCTTGATCCGAGTGGAGGATGAGACCACTTGGATTTTTTCTTTTAATTGCGTCTAGTAAAGTGGTTATCACTAGCTCATTATCGTTTTGTTTACTGATATGATAAGAAACAACCTTTCTTGTTTCTAAGTCTAGTATTGTAGATAAATAGGCACGCTTTCCATTAATAATTAAGTACGTAATATCTGTTACCCAACCAGGTTGATTAAAGTTTCTTCTCAAGATATTATCCTTAACATTTTCTTTAATATATTGTTTGGAATAATTCTTATATTGCTTGATGTATCTAGGCTGTAGACCATATTTGTTCATAAGTCTTAATACTCTTTTATGATTAATCTGATGACCTTGTTCTTGTAGTTCCTCCGTGATTCGTCTATAACCATAAGTTCGTTTTGATTGATCAAATACGTTTTTAATTATCAAATAATCATCGTAATCTTGGTCATAATAATCTTTGTATTTGTAATAGGTGCTGATACTGATTTCCAACACCTCACACATTAATTTAATTCGATATGTGTCTTTATATTTTGTGATAAAAGTCACTTTTTCTTTCGTTCGACCTCCTTCACATAATCTTGAAATTTTTTTAAGATTTCATACCGTTCCTTATAATCGATTACGTCGTTCTTTTGTCGGCCTCTTTTCTTATGAATAATCTCTCCATTGTTCTGTCTATATTGGTATATCCATGTAATTATAGTGCCTGCTGGTACATTATACTTGGTAGAAAGATAGGAATAACTATGTTTACTCGTTATTTTCTCGTTAATAACCTTCTCTTTAAATTCCTTAGTATAATTTTGAAACTGTTGACCTTGTTTAGCCATAAAAAACACCTCCTAATTTAATTATAATAGGAGGTGTTTTAAAATTTATTTTTTTTTTGATTTTCTTTTTTTTATTAACTTATACTAAATAGGGTTCAGTCTAGAGAGCCTAAAATGAACGATATAATCTATCAAAAAACGAAAGGCTTAACGAACCAAGCCATGAGTTATTGCCCAGGCTGTACACACGGGATTATTCATAAATTAGTCGCAGAGGTTTTAGAAGAAATGAATCTCTTAAATCATACAGTCGGGATTGCCTCAGTAGGGTGTTCGGTGATGAGTTATTATTACTTTGATTGTGACATGATTCAAGCTTCTCACGGGAGAGCTTGTGCCGTAGCAACAGGGGTTAAGAGAACACATCCCAATAACATTGTTTTTACCTATCAAGGGGATGGAGACCTCGCTTCAATTGGAATTGCTGAAACCATTCATGCCGCCAATAGAGGGGAAAATATCACGGTCATATTTATTAACAATGGTATTTATGGGATGACGGGTGGACAAATGGCCCCCACCACTTTATTAGGTAAAAAAACAACTACGTCTCCTTATGGAAGAAACATTGAAGATCACGGAATGCCAATTAAGATAGCAGAAATGTTTGCGACTATTCCAAAAGTTGCCTACTTAGAAAGATTATCGGTTGGAACACCTCAAAAAGTTAAAAAAGCAAAGAAATCAATTGAAAAAGCGATTCGTTACCAACAAGAAGGTAAAGGATTTACAATGTTAGAGTTTTTATCTACTTGTCCGGTTAACTGGGGGTTAACACCAATTGAGGCAATCAAGTATGCTGAAAAAGAAATGACAGAATATTACCCATTAGGGGTTTTTAAGGATGTTGATCAAGATGCGTAAAACAACTCAAATAACGATTGCAGGATTTGGTGGACAAGGGGTTATGGTTTTAGGACAAACCTTAGCCTATGCGGGTAATGAAATGGGACTGAATACTTTATGGTATCCATCTTATGGACCTGAAACTAGAGGCGGGACGGCAAATTGTGCAGTAACCATCTCAAAAGACCCGATTAATTCACCGATATTTTCTAAGGCAACCACTTTGATTGCATTAAACACGCCATCACTAAAGAAATTTGAAAATAAAGTGATAGACGGTGGAAATATCATTTACAATTCTAATATGATTTTAGAAGAGGTTAGGAAAGAAAATACGCATATATATCCAATACCTGCCAATGATATCGCCATGAATCTAGGCAATCAACGTGTCTCCAATATGGTTATTTTAGGGGCATATTTAGAGGTTAGTAAAGAATTTAGTGTTAGTATTATTAATGAAGTATTAAAAAATATCTTGACGGAGAATAAGCAAGCATTTATACCAATAAATTTGCTTGCTATTGAAGCAGGAATCAATTATATAAAAGGAATTAAAGCGTGAAAAATATTAAAGAATTAATTACATTATCCAAGCATATTTCAAAATTTAGATTGGTTGTTAGTCATGCTCAAGATGAAGCAGTCTTAGAGGCCGTTAACCAGGTATTGATGCTAGATTTATGTATACCTATTTTAGTGGGGGATAAGAAAGAAATTATCAGTATCTTACAACAAAAAGGCTATGACCAAAAAAAATACACCATTATTCATAGTGATAGTGATTTTGAGTCAGCACAAATTGCTGTAAAATTTATTAAAGAAAACAAAGCCGATGTTTTAATGAAAGGACTTTTAGAAACGAAAGTCTTATTAAAAGCGGTGGTTGATAAAACCTCTGGGATTAAAGACAAACCGCTTTTATCACATGTTGCGATATTGAGTTATCCCAATAAAGATAAAGTATTATTCGCAACCGATTGTGCGATGGTACCCAATCCAACCATTGAGGATAAAAAATCAATCATCGAAAATGCCGTTAGTCTCACCACCACGCTTGGTTATAAAATGACCAAAATTGGGTTAGTAAGTTCAGTTGAAAAACCCAACCCAACCATCCCTTCTAGTCTTGAAGCACAAGAACTAAAACAATACTACCAAGGATTAAATCCTCAAAATTATATGGTTGATGGCCCGTTTGCAATCGATAATTTGGTTTCAAAAGAAGCGGCACTTACCAAGAAAATCAATAGTATTGTGGCTGGTGATGCAGATATCTTAGTATTTCCTAATATTGATAGCGGAAATATCTTTTATAAGACATCCGTCTTTTTAGCTCAAGCTGAAGTAGCCGGTATCATCATTGGCGCAAAAGCCCCAATTGTGTTAACTTCAAGGGCAGATTCATCGATTAGTAAACTTTATTCAATCTTATTAGCAGGGGTGTATCAAAATGGCTTACAAACTATTAATCATTAATCCAGGTTCAACATCAACCAAAATAGGCATCTTTGAAGATGAATCTCTAAAGATTGAAAAAACGATCAGACATGATCCTGAAGAATTGTTAACCTTCAAAAACACCGTCTCCCAAAAAGATTACCGTATGAGTCACATTACCACATTTTTAAAAGATAATAATTTTCCTTTGGAAAATTTTGATGTGTTCGTGGGTAGAGGGGGTTTAATTAGACCCGTTCGTTCGGGGACTTATTTAATTAACCAAGATATGATTGATGATTTGATGATCTCTAAGTATGGAGACCACATGAGTAACATGGGGACTATTTTAGCATTCGAGTTAGGTAACACTTACCATAAACCAGCTTTTATGGTTGATCCAGTTGTCGTCGATGAATTATCTGACTTTGCAAAAATATCAGGGTTTAAAGGGATTGAAAGACAGTCTATCTTTCACGCCCTTAACCAAAAAGCAGTCGCAAAAAGATATGCCAAACAGATTAAGAAACGCTATGAAGAATTAAATCTCATCGTTTGTCATCTTGGTGGTGGAATTAGTGTTGGTTACCACCATCTCGGTAAAGTGGTTGATGTCAATAATGCTTATGGCGGAGATGGTCCTTTTTCTCCAGAAAGAGTAGGTGGTCTTCCTACCTTCCAACTTGCCAAATATGCAAGAGAATCGAGTATCAAAAATGAAAAAGAATTCAATAAGCATTTAGTTTCTAAAGGGGGATTATATTCTTATTTAGGGACAACTTCTGGCATTGAGATTGCCGAAAGAATTAAATCAGGCGATCAATATGCCGCACTTATTTTTGAGGCAATGGCCTATCAAATTATCAAAGAAATTGGCAGTCTTTATTTTATCGCAAAAGGCGAGATTGACCAAGTTATATTTACTGGAGGGTTAGCAGAAAACCAACTTTTTAGCAAATATTTAATAAAGTATTTGCCGCCATTTGTTCAATACACCTTATATCCAGGCGAAGATGAACTTGAAGCTTTAGCGTTTGGTGCCTTAGATGTTTTATATGAAAGAGAACCATTAAAAACATACTAATTCTATTTTTGTTGATCAATCAAGGGGATAAAATGAATCAAATCAATCTAAAAGAGTTAATTCATGAAAAAGAAATTCATATAGGTAACCACTATCTAGATGATGTGATTCAACTTTACGATGATTATCTGATCTTCAAGTAAAAAAAATTATCGAACCATGAGACTAAAAAAGTTTGCAGAGCAAGCTTTTTTTAATCTATTGTCTTAAAAATCTAATTTTTACAATTGATTTAATAATTATTTGATATAATAAAAAAGGTAGGTGATAATATGAAGATAGTATTTCAAGGTGATTCTATTACAGAAACTAGAAGAGTCAAAGATGATCCATCTGATTGTGGCTATGGATATGTTTGTAAAGTTTCATACCAACTTGAAGGTCATGAAGTATTTAATCAAGGTCTAAGTGGAGATAGAAGTGCTGAAGTTTTAAAGCGTTGGGATGAAACCCTCAATTTACAGCCCGATATTATTACATTATTAATCGGAATTAATGATGTTTGGAAGACCATGAGTGGTGTTAATCCAACAAATCTTGATGAATATGAAAAGAATTTAATATCCATTATTGAACTAACAAAAGACAAGTTACCCAACACAACGCTTATTTTAATGACACCTTTTGCGTTAAACTTTGGATTTGTTAATGACGAATGGATAAAAATCTTAACTGTCGAACAAAAAATTGTTAAAGCACTTGGCAAAAAATATAGTTTAGAGGTTATTGATTTACAAGTGTTATTTGATTTAGCATTAGATATATATGATCAGAAAGAAATCTTTTGGGACGGTGTTCACCCGACTGATTTAGGTCATAAATTAATCAGTGATGAAGTTTTTAAAACAATCAAAGCATATATAAAATAAACCACGTGCGTGGTTTTTCTTTTTTTATAAATAACTTTGGTGTTATAATAGAAATGCAAAATAAAATATATAGCTACTATTTTAAAGCGTAAAGAGGGTTAAAAATGAAAATAAGATTAATGGTGTTAAGTTTTATTACAGGATTACTATTTATTCTAAGTGGTTGTAGTAGTATTGATTCAATAGTGTCTTTTGAAACGAATGGTGGATCTGAAATAAGCCCTATTTTAGTAAGTCAAATCGACGAAACAACTAACATAACACCTACTAAAAAGGGCTATGTTTTTAACAATTGGACTTTTGAAAATAATGATATAGCGACTTTAGAAACGCTAAAGAATCTAACCACTAGCACTAAAATATACGCTAATTGGAATCTTGTTTCTTATCAACTAAATTATTTAAACTTAATGGGATCAACACATCAAAACCCGATTGAATATACCATTGAAGATGAAAACATCATTTTGAAGGCACCATCAGCTATCATAGGTTATACGTTTAAAGGCTGGTCAAAAGAAGTTCCATCAACGAATTATGTCACTTTGATTGATACTAAAGATTTAGGTTCAATTGATTTGTATGCGAACTATGAATTGAAAAACTATAACATTACCTATGTTGATAGTTTTAATCAACCACATACCAACCCTACCTATTTTAATATTGAATCATTACCAATTACTTTGGCTGCTCCAGACGATTTAGAAGATTATCTATTTATCGGTTGGTCCTTAAGTAATGATGAAAGCTTATTTATTGAAGTAATAAATGAATATTTTGATGAAAAGATAACTTTATATGCGGTTTGGGAATCATTAATTGATATTACACCCCCAGAAATATCAGGTTTAAATCCGATTGAATATACTATCGGTAGTACTTATCCGGAACTATTAAGTGGGGTTTATGGTACGGACAACCTTGACGGAGAAGTACTTGTCAGCGTAGATGATTCTAAAGTGGATTATGAAACGGTTGGGACCTACACGATTTATTATTCAGCCTCTGATAAAGCAGGTAATATAACCAACAAAACGAGAACCATTTCGGTCATAAATGCATTATCCAGTTATTATCAAAGTGTCACAGGTTTATCAGGAAATTCCTTAAAGTTACAATTAAGAACGATTATAAATACTGGTTTCAGTGGGGTTAATTATGGTGAAGCGCGTTATGCTTTGGCAGTTACAGATAAAGATCCCAATAACCCCAATAATTTAATAGACTTTTATACGGGTAATTCTTTAAAAGCAGCTTGGGATGAAGGCAAGACTTGGAATAGAGAGCACGTCTGGCCACAATCCTTGTTAGGTGTAGATGCCAAGAATGGTGTTGTTAATGCAGCATCAGACTTACATAATTTAACGCCTTCTAATCCATCTACAAATAGTTCAAGAGGGAACAAGTATTTTGATCTATCACTTACCAAAGCCACTTATTTTCCCGAAAGAGCAGCAGTTAGAGGCGATATCGCGAGAATATTACTTTATATGGAAGTCATGTATTCAAGATACACTTTAGTTGATACAACGCCTAAGATAAATGAAATGGGTAAATTGTCAACTTTGTTGAAGTGGCATCTAGAAGATCCTGTTGATGATTTTGAAAGAAATCGTAATGAGGTTATTTTTAGTTATCAAGGCAATAGAAACCCTTATATAGATTATCCTGAATTTGTGGAAATGATCTATGGCGTAATTGTCGTTGATAATGTATCAAGTCAAATATATTTCTTTGAAGTTCACTATGTAGAACCTGATTTCTATAAGAAAAGTAAGTATTTAAACTAATAAAAAAGCGACCGTTAGAGGTCGCTTTAACTTTCAATTAAAGTTTTTTGAGTGGTTTGTTGTCGCCATCTTTAATGTTGGTTGAAACAAAAATTAAAATTGATTCAACGAGTGCCCAAATGCCCAATCCACTTGAAATAAGAATGCCTAACACAAACAATAGGCTTGCGTTTGTGAAATTGGAGTAATTCGTAATAAAAAACTCACCAGTATCCTCGTCCACGTAACCTGATGAAACTAATAAACTTGCTGCCGCTATTATGAAAACAATCGAAATAATCGTTAATATAACTTTGGCAACCCCTTTTTTAATATGACCTAGATAAAAGTTATGAACCCCAATTGAGCCTAAAAACAATCCGAGTAAACCACCGACTAAGCGACTCTTTGGTGAATATTCTAAAGTTGGTTCAACATTTAATGAGACTGGTTTTGAGACAGAACCACAGTGAGAACAAAACGCATCATTAGGATTTAATGAAGCGCCACAAATTCCACAAAATTTTAAAGAAGTACTTTCAAACAAATCTTCATTCGTAGGTGTACCACAGTGAGCACAATATTTTTCATTTTCAGCAAGCTCTCTACCACAATTTTTACAGTACATTGTTTTTTCTCCTCGTTCTTATTAATTTTATTATATCATAACCCAATAATTTCATGTGATTATATTTTCATTATTATAAAGTTTTTTTAATGTCACAGAGCCATTTTAAATAGTTGAAACGGCTTTTAAACGTTCTAAACACGTTTTTTATTTACAATTTATTAGATTTTTGTTATAATACCCTTAATTCAATATATAAGGAGAGTGTTTTAATTGAATCCGTTATCGGACTATGACCCGAGCAGGTGGTTTAACATCACAGCGGGGTTTATCACAGACAATTTAGGTGTAGATATCTTATTGATAGCTATTATTGTCGTTTGTTTAATATTTAGTGCGTTTTTTAGTGCTTCTGAAACTGCATTGACAACTGCAAACACCATCAGATTAAGAAAAATGTCTGAAGAGAAAAAAACAGGCGCACGCAAGGTAATCATTTTGATTGAAAATTTTGACAGAACAATTACGTCCATTTTAATTGGGAACAACTTAGTTAATATTGGTGCTTCAACTGTAGCTGCCTTTATTTTTACGAAACTTATTGACAGTGATACTTTGGCTAGTTTTGTGTCAACCTTTGTAATGACGTTCATTATTATCACGTTTGCTGAGATTTTACCCAAAACTTATGGTAAAAAAAATGCGACAGCACTGGCACCCAAGTTAGGATCAGTTTTGTGGATATTTTATAAATTATTTTATCCAGTAGCAATTATATTTATGGGGCTACAAAAGCTAGTTAGACGTAAAGAAGAAGACAGTCAGACAGTTACCGGAGAAGAATTAGAAACTATCATTGATACGATGGAAGATGAAGGCGTTATCGATGAAGATCATGCGGATTTAATTCAATCTGCTTTAACGCTATCTAATAAAGTCGTTTATGACATTATGACACCAAGAGTTGATATGGTTGCGATTGAAATTAACGATACCGTTGACGAAATCCTTCATCAATTTTTTGACTCACAATATTCAAGATTACCAGTTTATGAAAAAGATAAAGATAATATTTTAGGAATCTTACAAGAAAAAGATTTTTTATCAGAAGTGATTAAATCTAAAGATAAAAATAGTATTGTTATTAGAGATCTAATTACAACACCACTTTACGTAACAAAAGCGACTAAGGTTGATGATTTAATTAAAGAAATGCAAGAAGTTAAAAAACACTTCGCTATCGTATCCGATGAATATGGCGGAACGAGTGGGATTGTCACTATGGAAGACGCTTTAGAAGAATTAGTCGGTGAAATCTATGATGAATACGATAAGGATGAAGATTATCCAGAGGTCATTGATTTAGGAAATAACTACTATGAAATAATGCCTCAAACAACGATTGAAGATTTATATGAATATTTAGATCTGACTGACATGCCGGAAGATTCATACGGAACCATTGCTGGATTTGTTTATGAACTTTGTGAAGGTTTACCTGAAGAAGGCAGAAAAATCTCAGTTGAATCTGTAAAAACAAGATTTGAAGGCGAAAAATTAGTCGAAGATGTTTACAGACTTACCTATGAAATTTTATCGGTTGAAAACAGAAGAATCAGAAAACTCAAACTTTTGCTTGAAAAAGTAGAAGAACAAGATAAAGTAGAATCGAAAGACACTAAAGAAGAGATAGAAGATTAATCATTTTAGTACGAAAAACCGGTTTAATCAAAGCCGGTTTTTATTTATTTTATTTAAAGAATAATACGCTAGATTCTGTAAGCGCTTCCAATTGTAACAATGATAGTATAAAAGTGAAATTTATGATAAAATGAGGAAGATAATTAGTGAGGTGAATGACCCTTGAGTATATTAAATGATATTTTGGCATCTGAACAGAAAGCAACTGAAACTAAAAATAATGCTTTAATTAAAAAACAAACATTAATTGATAAATCTAGACAAGATGCGAAACAACTTGAACAAGAAAAATTGCATCAAGCAAGATTAGAGATTTCAAACATTAGTAATACTACATCTAAAAAACTTAAAAAATTAGATGAAGAATTTAGTGTTGAAATTGAATCATTAAAAAAGGATTTAATTGATGGATTAGATGAAAAAGTAAATAAAAGTGTTTTGTTTTTATTAAAGGAGATTGGCTTATGATTGTTCCAATAAAAAAAGCAAAACTTTTTGTCTTTAATGAAGACAAGGATAAAGCTTTAAGAATTATTCAGAAGAAAGCATTGATGATGACTACTTCACTAGAAAATGCAAAAATTGAAGATGTTTCTTTTGAAGATGATGTTCTAGTAAGAACTCAAAAAGCAATTAAATACTTAGAAGTTGTTAAAGGTAAAAAAGGATTTTTTGAATACCATCAAATTGATGAGGCGAGTTTTGAAACAAATCACGAAGTATATCTTGATTTCTTAACTAAGGTTGAAGACAAAGAGGTAAAATTAACAAAAATAAATGAAGATATTGAACATCTTAATGAATCAATCGCTGATTTAACACCATTTAATAATCTTTCTCTTAATCTTGAAGAAATCAATAAAGCGAATTATGTGAAGTTTTTCAGTGGCTTTGTTCATGAAAAGAATCTAGATGGGTTAATAGAATTATTGACTAGAAACGATATAAGTTATGAGTTATTTGATAAAGATGATCGAGGTTACGGGTTTATTGTAGCGCTCTATTTTGAAGATTATGAAACTTACATAAATGAGATAAAACGTTTTGATGTGGTTAAATTCAACTTACCGATTATTTCTAGAACTGCAACAGAATACTTAATTGATTTAACCAACCAAAAAAGTGTTTTAGAAGAACAACAAAAAGACCTTCAAAATGAAATCTTTGCGTTAAGTCAACAAATTGAAGAACTCTATATATTAGCTGATCAAATGTCGACAACTAAGAAACGTAAACTGGTTCCTTACTTTGAAACGGAACGAACTAGTATGATAACTGGATGGGTTAGAAGCGATCAAGCTCAAATTTTAGAAGAAGCTTTAAAGGCTAATCTTGAATTTCATGAATTAGAACTGACCGATCCATTAGAAACTGAAACCCCACCGACGGCATTAAAGAATAATAAATTTGTTTCAAGCTTTGAAACAATTACCGAATCTTATAATGTGCCTAATCATAAAGAAATAGACCCAAACCCATTAATGAGTATCTGGTATTGGTTAATATTTGGGATTATGATGGGTGATATTGGCTACGGATTAATGATGGTCATTGGGTTTGGTTTGTTCTTAAAATATAAACGTCCTAAAGGAACGTTTAAACAATTAGTGACGGTATTTTATTATTCAGGATACACATCAATATTGGTGGGAATACTATTTGGGTCATTATTTGGAACAAGTTTTGATTTAGGTAATATAGTAGGGTCTTGGTTTGGACAAAACTGGACTTCAGTTGTGTTAGTACCTATGGCTGAACCATTAAAAATGTTAATCATATCCTTAATCATTGGGGTTATTCATATTTTAAGTGGATTAGTGATGAAAGTCATTTTATCAATTAAACTTAAAACAACATTAGATGGTCTTACTAGCGGACTTAGCTGGATTCTAATATTAGTAGGATTAGGCATATACATTGTGTTTTCAACGCTTATCACCAATCAGATTATTGGTTATATAGGATTAGGAATGATTGGTTTAGGGGCATTGATTATCTTACTATTTGCTGGATATCAATCTAAAAGTGTCTTTGGCAAAATAGGTTCAGGTTTAGGCGGGTTATATGGTGCTACGAGTTACCTAAGCGATATTTTGAGTTACTCAAGAATATTAGCATTAAGCTTATCGACTGCAGTTATTGCCTTTACATTTAATTTGTTGGCATCAATGTTTTTAGGTAATGTTTTTGGATTTATCATTGCGATATTGATTTATATAATAGGACACATATTCAACTTTGCGATGGGATTGTTATCTGCTTATATTCATGATTCGAGATTACAATACATTGAATTTTTTAGTAAATTTTTTATCGGAGAAGGTTACAAATATGAACCTTTGTCCGTAGAATTAAATTATATAGACGAAATAAAACAAACTACGTTAGTTGGAGGAAATTAAAATGAATTTTGGATTAGTAATGGCGCTATTAGGCGCCGCAATAGCTGCTAGTGCCGGTATCGGTTCAGCTATGGGTGTTGCTATAGCAGGTAAAGCAGGTAATGGTGTTTTATCAGAAAAACCTGAATTATTTGGTAAAGTGTTAGTATTACAAGCCATACCTGGTACACAAGGAATTTATGGTTTTTTAGTTGCTGTCTTGATTTTATTTAAAATTGAATTTCTTAGTTTAACACCAATTAGTTTATCTGCTACACAAGGATTTGCCTTCTTAGCAGTTGGGATTCCTATAGGGATTGTTGGGATTTTCTCAGGTATTTATCAAGGCAAAGCTGCTGCCACATCAATTATTATGACGTCTAAAGATCCTAGTCTTTTTACTCGCGGTATGACAATGACAGCTTTAGTTGAAACGTATGCGATTTTAGCATTATTAGTTTCTGTTTTAATGTGGAATGGTATTTCTATTTAGGAGAATTCAATGACTATTTTTGAAAAAATTGAACAAAAAGGTTTTGAAGAAGCAAAGGATATTTTAGAATCAGCCAAACTGGAAAGCCAATCCATTCTAACCTCAGCTACTGAAAAGATGAATGAACAAGTAGCCCATATGATTCAAAACGAAAAAGATAAAGCACGTTTTTTAATTGAACAAAAACAAAATTCTTTTGAACTCGAAAAACGTCAATCTATTCTTTCTATTAAAAGCACGCAAATTGATAGAGTTATTAATAAACTAAGAGATTATATTCTTAGTTTAAAAGGAAGTGAACTCTTGGATTTTAGCGTTTCTTTAATGAAAGATGAATCATTAACGGGTGATGAACATATTCGGGTTTCAAAAGCGGATTATGATAAATATTTAAGTGCTTTTTCAAGTGAAAAAAAATCTGATTTAGTGAACCTTGATAAACTGAATAAAAAGTTAGGTAAAGGTTTTAATATGTTTTTAGAAAGTGAACCAGCAGATATTACAGACGGTTTTTTAGTAATAGGCGAAGTTTTTGATTTAAATTTCTCAATTGAATCTTTCTTAAAAGACATCAAGACAAAATACGAAAAACAAATTTACGAGATATTATTTGGTTAGGTGAGCATGTACACATTCGCAAATGGCTATTTTAAAGCCAAATCTACTGAAATTTTAAATAAAGATGATTATAGTGCCCTTAAAAAATTAGATGAAGAGCGCTTTTTTGGCTATTTAAATGATCAAGGATTTGGACTTCATGAAGATATTAACCAACTTTATGAATCTAATTTAAAAAAGCTTAAGGATGATTTAAATCAAACATTAGAGAATAATCCGTTAATTAAAGTATTTTATTATGATATTGACGCTCTAAATCTTAAATTGCTATACAAAACGCATTATTTTAATAGTGAAACTAAAGATCATGTTTCTAAGTTAGGTAATATTAAGCCTCAATATTTAATTAACGCGTTGAAACATGCAGATTATAGTGGGTTAAATGACGATGAAAAAGTAATCTTTGAAACACTAGCAAAATATCATAATCTAACCCCTAAAGAATCTAGTGATATAATCGATCAATTGTTTCTCGATTTAAAATTTAAAGTTTGTTACATGAACAAAGAATTAACAGAATACTTAAAAGTTTTTGTAACGTTAAAAAATATTTTGACTATTATTCGCGCCAAACAAATTCATTTATCAGCTGATTTAATGATTAAAAGTATTTTAAACGGTGGCTTGTTTGATAAGAATAAAGCTTTAGAACTCTATAATGGATCATTTGAAGTTTTTCTTCAATATGTTTCAACGCTATATATTGGTAAGTTAGATGAGGCATTAAACCAATATAAACAAAATGAAGATTTAGAAGATTTTGAATTGTTACTAGATAACGCCTTTTATGAAATCTTAAGAGATTATACTTATCAGTCTGATACGGTTGGACCAATTATGATGTATGTTTTCTTAAAAGAAAAAGAATTGGAAAATATTAGAGTACTTTACTTTGATAGAACAACGGATTTATCCAAATTATTTGATGAGGTAAACGTATGAAAGAAGTCGTTGCGATTGGCTCAAGTGAAAATGTAATGTTGTTTCAAAGTGTTGGTATTCAAGCCTATATTATTTCAGATGAAACTTTATTAAAAGAAACGATTGATAAACTTGCGAATGAAACAAAGATTATCTTTGTAGGCGAGGCATTGGAACCCTTAATGATGGATATTAAAAAGAAATATGAAGACCGAACTTATCCGATTATTGTCTCTATTCCGATGGAGGGAATAAAGAGTAGTTTAGGGCTAGAAAAATTAAAGAAAGATGTTGAAAAAGCTGTCGGCATTTCAATATTCTAGGAAGGTGATTGTATGGAAAAACACGGAACCATTGTAAAAGTTTCGGGACCACTTATTGTTGCGGAACACATGAAAGATGTTCAAGTTTACGACGTGGTTAGAGTAAGTGAAAAAAGATTGCTAGGTGAAGTTATCGAACTGAGAGATGACTTAGCTTCAATTCAAGTATATGAAGAAACAGCAGGGATTGGACCAGGTGAACCTGTTTTTTACACGTATCAACCTTTAAGCGTTGCCTTAGGACCTGGGCTTGTAAGTGGGATTTTTGATGGGATATTAAGGCCATTAGATAAAATTTATGAAATGGCGGGGACACATATTCCTTTAGGAATTAACGTTGATCCTTTAAATAAAGAAACGTTATGGGAGTTTGTTCCTAAAGCTAATGTAGGAGATATATTAACTGGTGGGATGGAAGTGGGTTATGTTGACGAAACAAAAGTAGTCAGACATAAAATTATGGTTCCACCAAATGTTAGTGGTAAATTAATTAGCATCAATGGTGGCGAACACACGATTGAAGATATCATCTATGAATTAGAAATTAATGGTGAAGTTAAAGGGTTTACCATGATACAATATTGGCCAGTAAGACGTAAAAGACCTTATGTTAAAAAGATTGCGCCAACAAAACCGATGATTACCGGTCAAAGAGTCATTGATACTTTATTCCCAATCGCAACTGGTGGTATTGCCGCCATTCCTGGTCCATTTGGATCAGGTAAAACAGTGGTTCAACACCAACTATCAAAATGGGCCGATGCAGATATAATAGTTTATGTTGGATGCGGTGAACGTGGCAATGAAATGACCGACGTTTTAATGGAGTTCCCTAAGTTAAAAGACCCTAAAACAGGGGAATCTTTGATGCAAAGAACTGTATTAATTGCCAATACATCAAACATGCCTGTTGCTGCCAGAGAAGCGAGTATTTATACAGGTATTACCATCGCTGAATATTTTAGAGATATGGGTTATAAAGTCGCCATTATGGCTGACTCAACTTCCAGATGGGCTGAAGCCTTAAGAGAAATGAGTTCAAGATTAGAAGAAATGCCAGGTGAAGAAGGTTATCCGGCATACCTTTCATCTAGACTTGCTGAGTTCTATGAAAGAGCCGGTTTAGTGGAAACATTAGGCGGCCAATCTATTGGTGCTGTCACTGCAATTGGGGCCGTATCGCCTCCAGGTGGAGATACATCAGAACCCGTGAGCCAAGCAACTTTAAGAATTGTTAAAGTGTTCTGGGGATTGTCTTCAAGCTTAGCCTATAAGAGACATTTCCCGGCGATAGACTGGTTAAATAGTTATTCGCTTTATGAAGATGCAGTTTTTGAATCTTTAGATAAAGAAGAAACTAATTGGTCAAGACAAGTCAGACGTACCATGGCGCTATTACAAGAAGAGGCCTCACTTGAAGAAATCGTCAGGTTGGTTGGGATTGATACTTTAAGTCCATATGATAGAATCAAACTGATCACAACGCAAATGATTAGAGAAGACTATCTTCATCAAAATGCCTTTAATGATATTGATACTTATACTTCATTGCATAAACAATATTTAATGTTAAATACAATTTTAACTTGGTACGATTTAGCAAGAGAAGCTTTAGATAACAATAAATCATTTAAAGCAATCGACCAAATGGAAATAAAAGAACAAATCGGACGTTTAAAATATGTCAAAGAATCTAAGGTTGATGTTGAAGTTAATCAAATCTTAGACACTATGCGTCATGAATTTGACACACTAGAGGTGGAATAAGATGGCGATAAAAGAGTATAAAACAATTAAAGAAGTCGTTGGACCATTAATGTTGGTTCAAAACACTAAAAATGTTAAATATGATGAATTAGTAGAAGTCCGTTTAAAAAACGGGGAAAAACGAATTGGGAAGGTCTTGGAAGCTTCTAAAGATGGCGCTTTAGTTCAACTCTTTGAATCGGCTCAAGGTTTAAAGATTGATGACGCCAAAGCTGTTTTCCTAGGTCATGGGATTGAAATTAATTTATCACCAGATATGTTAGGCAGAGTATTTGACGGCATGGGAAGGCCGGCCGATGGCAAAGGCGAAGTGATTAAAGAAGTAACACAAAATATTAACGGTGAACCAATTAACCCCTATGCCAGAGATTATCCAAGTGAATTTATTCAAACAGGGATTAGCGCGATTGATGGTTTAAATACGTTAGTTCGTGGCCAAAAATTACCAATTTTCTCAGGTTCAGGCTTACCGCATAGTAAACTAGCGGCCCAAATTGCAAGACAAGCTCAAGTGTTAGGAACTGCAGATAAGTTTGCGGTTGTGTTCGCCGCCATCGGGATTACCTTTGAAGAATCTAATTTCTTTATTGAAGACTTTAAAAGAAGTGGCGCATTAGAAAGAACGGTTATGTTTGTTAACTTAGCTAATGACCCTGCAATTGAACGTATCGCAACCCCAAGAATGGCGATGACTGTTGCGGAATATTTAGCTTTTGAGTTAGATATGCATGTTCTTGTTATTATGACAGATATCACCAACTATGCTGAGGCTTTAAGAGAAGTATCCGCAGCTAGAAAAGAAGTGCCAGGACGAAGAGGTTATCCAGGTTATATGTATACTGACTTGGCATCCATCTATGAAAGAGCGGGAAGAATTAGAGGCAAAAAAGGTTCGATTACTCAAATTCCAATTCTTACCATGCCAGAAGATGATAAAACACATCCAATTCCAGACTTAACTGGTTATATTACAGAAGGACAAATTATTTTATCAAGAGAATTAAACTTAAGAGGGATTACGCCACCTATTGATGTATTACCATCCTTATCCAGATTGAAAGACAAGGGAATTGGTGAAGGTAGAACTAGAGAAGACCATGCGGATACAATGAATCAATTATTTTCAAGTTATGCAAGAGGTAAAGAAGCTAAAGAACTTTCTACCATCTTAGGTGAAAGTGCCTTATCAGACGTCGATAAAGTTTATGCAAAGCTTGCGACAGCCTTTGAAGAAAAATATATTAATCAAGGGTTTGATCATAACAGAAGTATTACAGAAACTTTAGAAATAGGCTGGGAATTACTGAGAATGTTACCAGCAAGTGAATTAAAGCGTGTAAGTGACAAGAATATTAAGAAATACTATTAATTAAAGAGGATTTTATGGCAACAAGACAAATTAACCCAACCAGAATGGAGTTAACAAAACTTAAAAACCAACTACAAATGACTTCAAGAGGCCATAAGTTGTTAAAAGATAAGCAAGATGAAATGATTCGAAGATTTATGATAATCATTGAAGAAGCCAAAGTTTTAAGAACTAGTGTAGATAGTGGTTTAAGTTTAACCATGCAACAATATAAGGCTGCCAGTGCTAGAACAAATTCACATGTCTTATATGAGGCCATGATGTTGCCAAGTAATGAGGTCAAGTTAAAGTTTTCTAAAAAAAATATTATGAGTGTACATGTTCCAACAATCAAGCTTGAGAATAGTGGCACTAAATCACTTACTTATAGCTTATCATCGACACCAGCCTCATTAGACAAAGCGATCTTAAAACTGGAAGAATTGTTACCTGATTTAATAAAATTAGCTGAAATCGATAAACAAATAAAAATGCTGGCTAGGGAAATTGAAAAGACTAGAAGAAGAGTCAATGCAATTGAACATATCATGATTCCTGAACTTGAAGCTAATATTAAAAAAATCATGATGAAATTAGATGATAATGAAAGATCGACTACCGTGAGAATGATGAAGTCTAAAGAAATTGTCACACAAAAGAGTCAGAAACAAAATGAATCTAATTAATAATTAAACTTATAATTGTTCAATTCATAATTAAACATCCTAACGGGATGTTTTTTTTATGTTATAATAGGATTAGTTTGAGGTGATACCATGATTAATCTACCAATCGGTGATTCCATTCAAATTTACGCATATAAACATGATGGTAATATTCATAGAATTTGGCGACAAGCAACACTTTTAGGCAAAGAAGAACATGTGGCAATATTTGCGAATATTAGAACTAGAGTGATTGAATCTAGTGGACGTAATTGGATGAGTAAAGAACCAGCAATTATTTTTTTCTACGATGATTTATTTTATAATGTGATTGCGATGTTAAAAGAGGATGGCATTTACTATTATTGTAATCTATCTAGTCCGGCAGCGTTTGATAGTGAAGGTTTAAAATATATTGATTATGATTTGGATGTAAGAGTTACACCTGATTATCAGTATAAAATTCTTGATCGAAACGAGTATGAAAAACATTCAGAGTATTATCATTATGATGAGAAACTAAAGCAGGTCTTAGAAGCAACGTTAAAAGATTTAATTAAGAAAATTAAGTCAAAACAAGCACCTTTTAATCACAACTACATCTTTGATATTTACGAACAACATAAGAACAAAATATAATGAAAAATGCGCCCTCAAGCGCATTTTCTTATATTTGAACTAAATAATCTTTTTCTGACTTTTCCTTGGAAGTTAAATGTTTAATAATTCGACAAGGATTACCGGCTGCAACCACGTTTGAAGGAATATCTTTCGTGACGACAGACCCAGAACCAATCACGACATTATCACCAATTGTAACACCAGGGTTGATTACGACGTTACCACCGATCCAAACATCATTCCCAATTTTAACTTCTTTACCATACTCGTATTTTTGACGTCTTAATTCCTTATCAAGTGGATGTCCAGCGGTATAGATTGCCACATTAGGTCCTAGCATGACATCATCGCCAATCATAACCCTTGCGACATCTAAAATGACCAAGTTTGTGTTGGAATAAAATTCTTTACCAATAGAGGTATTAATTCCATAATCAAAGTATATTGGAGGTTCCATGTATGCTGAGTCATCACAATTGCCTAATAACTGTTTTAAAATGGCTGTTCTTTCAGCTTCAGTGATGGTTTTGTTATATTTTCGTACCAGTTCTTTACAGGTTAAAAAAATACGTCTTAATTCAGGGTCATTCGCGATATATAGTTCACCTTTTAACATTTTTTCTCTTTGTGTCATATTTTCACCAAAATGATTATATCATAGATTTGATTTAACATTAATAGATGAGAATTATAAATTAGTAAAAAAATGTGTTTAATTAATAATTTGTTGACAAACTGAAACGGGTGTCATACAATTTTAATGTAACAGAGTATTTTTTGGGAATAATGGGATTAAATCTCATTAAAATAAGGAGAAAAACATGAAAAAAAGAAGTATTGGTTTAATGATTGTCTTTACGATTATCACTATTGGGATTTATGCTATTTACTGGCTTGTAAAATTTCAAATGGAATTAAAGCAAGAAACGGGTGAAGGTTTTGGTGGATTAGCACATTTCTTGATGTTAATCTTTACATTTGGAATTTACGCTATTTATTGGCAATACGCTGCTGGTAAGAGACTCCATAAATTAGGCGCAGAAGATTATTCAGTCATTTATTTAGTACTAGCCTTTTTTGCCTCATTTGTAAATCCATTCTTGATGCAACATCAAGCAAACAAACTTTAATCAATGATTTTAAATTAACACTTCCAAAAGAAGTGTTTTTTTAATCTTAGAATAAAAAAAGTTTGACACAAATGTATCAAACTTATCATGGTTAATTGGAGCAGGCGAGGGGAATCGAACTTATCTCTCAATAATAAAAAATCCAGATTACATTAATACAAACACCCAAAGTGGTGTTTTTTTGTTCTTTGAAAATTGAATATGATTCTGATCTGCTGGTAATAAATGGAAGCACATTATCCAGCAGTAATGTGCTTCCCTTTGTTTTATTAGAAAAATAATAAATAAAAAGAAAAAAGGAAGAAAAAAAATGAAAAACACAATAGAAATACAAAATTTTAAAAACTGGTGCATGATCTGGAATAAAAAGCCTTATCAACATAGCACTCTAAAAGAATATCTTTTTGAAACTATGAAATATAAAGAACCGATTAGTGAAATAAGAGGTGATATAAATGGCTAAAAAAGAAGTCGAACATAAATCCGTTGAGGAGGATGAAGAAGACGATGAATAAAGAAAAAAGATTGTGGACTGAACAAGAACAAAATGAAGCTAGATCTAAATATTGGAATAGTTACATGAGAACATTTGGTTTTTGGGTTTTCGGATTAATTCAAGCATTATTAATTGGATTAGGAATCCCCTTAATATCAACTCTTACAGATCCAATATTAATTGTATTACTTATTATTGCCATCTTAATAATTGATATTACAGTTCTTAATATTATGTATAAAGATGTTTACAAATTTATATATAAAAGATGGCTTAATGATAATCAATTAAAAGACCAGGAGCAAGAGGATGAAATCCAAAAATGATATATTTGAAAAAAACGAATATGAAAAAAGAATCTCATATCCTATCAAGAATACACAAAAGCTAGATAGATTTTATTGGGGTGATAAAGATGAATTTGATAAGTTAGAAAAATATTATAAATCATCAATATCATATCTTAATAAGTCAATCGATAATCGTAACAGTTCAATTGACAATCAAAAAACTAATCCTAGTTTAGCTAAATATCAAAGAAGAAAAAGTGATTATTATCATTATCTGAATTGTGAAATTAGGAAATTAAAAAGATTATTAACGAATGAAGAAAAAGACAAAATTAAAAAGAAGTTTGGTTTGTAAAAAGGTTAATAATATTAATGATCAAGAGTCATCCGACTTTAAAGGAACTAAATGAAAGGAGAAAAATTTCATGTCTAAAACAATATTAACTGGTGAAGTTGTAGAACAATCAACTGTTCAACAATTAGGCACATGGATTGGTGAAAATCGTGTATTAACAGGTGTTATCGTTGCTTTAACAATTGTTGTTGTTTATATCGTTGTTAAAGAGTTTAAGAAAACAAGACCATTTAGCAAAAAGAGATACAGATAATTAATCAAAAAAAGGAAATGAGGTGAATGATTTGGCATATTACAAATTAACAGAGTCTGAAAAGAAAATGTTAAGAAAATCTGGCTTTAGAGAAAAAGATGTTGTTGATAATAAAGCATATGCTGTTATTAATAAACAAAATGTTGTTTCTGTATATAGGAAGAAAAATAAAAGTGAACCTGGATATACACGTAGAGTAGATTTTATTAAAGGCACTGATCGTATTGTAGGTTAAAATTATTATTTTAGAAAGGAGTTCAGTATGAGAACATTCAGAAAAAAGACTATTGCAAATAGTGATGATGTATTTATTTCACCCGGAGCTAAATATATTCAAGTTAGAAAGGTATTTTCAGTCCCAAAAAAAGATAAAAAGGGAAACCATATAGGCTTTGATACAGTTCAGCGTGAAAAAATATATCCGAATACTAAAGCAAATAGAGAAAAAGCAGAATCTGTTGTAGGTAAGTTAAGGCAAGAAAAAAATGCTGTTAAAGCATTATTGGAGAAATAGATTAAATGGCAAAGAAAAAAACAAAGGTTACATATGGTGAAACCTATGATCATTTTTTTGAAAAAGACATAGCAAAAAACGATCCAAAATTAAAACAGTTTTATACTAAAAAAACTAAATATCATCAAGCGAGAAAAGATAGGGCATTAGGTTTTAAAAAAGAAGATAAAAAAGAATTTTCAAAAGGTTATCTTGATGGATTGGATTATAGATATGAAAATTTTAAATACGATGATCATAAAGAATTAAATTATAAACTTAATTCAGCTAAAAGAAAAATTGGAAATCAGCCTAAAGGATCTATAGAAGAATCTTATTTAAAAGGTTATATTGCTTCAATGTATGATCAAAAGAAACAATTAACTAAAAAGGCTAATAAATAATTATGCCTGATACTATTAGAATTAATTATAACTCAATGACAGTTATTAATGCTTTAAAGTATTGTGAAAGAAATAACATTACGTCTAGTTTTGGCTTTCTTAAAAGGCTTACAAGACTAAATAATGACGACCTTAAGAATGGGATTCATATAAATTTAGCATTAGACTTCATTGAAGTTGAAAACAAAAAAAATAATATTTATAAACTAAAATAAAAAGAAAAGAGATAAATAAAATGAACGTCCAAGAAACTAAACAAACAAAAAAAGAAGTAGTTAAAAAAGATTTTGAATTTATTAAACTATCAGAATTAACTGGTAAAGAACTTAAAGACCAAGGTTTTGAAATGGTTAAAGTAATTTTTAACAAGAAACCTACTAAAAATGATTATAGATACAGTATTGAAATTGTTATTAACGATGATTTCTTAAAAGTCCAATTAAGACCAGGTGGCGAATATTTGACAGCTGATCGTTTTAATTTAATTACTTTACAACTTGATTTACCGATTAAAGATAGAATGAGTCGACTCAATGAAAAATGGGTTATGACATTACCTGTAAGATTTATTAAAGGTAAATTTAAGAATGATACTGAATATAAATCATTAGAGATTTTATTTAAGCAATATTTATATGACACTCACTTTTTCACAAGTGATCAGAATAGAATTATTGACACATTAGAAGATAAGAAGAACGTTAAGATTAACTGGATTGAAAGACCAGAGAAGATTGACACAATCGAATTCGACTCAACATTTTCTTTTAATTAATAAAGGGTAATAGTAATGATGACTTTAATAAGTTTTATATTAGCATTAATTTGTTTTTTCACTCTCCTGTTTTCAATTAAATATATATTAAAGTCATCTTACTACTTAATAAGGCATTCAGCGACGGTTTATGATTTAACAAAAAAAGGATTTCTAATTTCAATATCTGGATTAGTTAAAGTTGGTAAAACCACAATCTCTAAAGGGATATCACACGCATATGAAAGAGATATCCTCAACAAGTTACAAAACAAGCTTCATGAAACTAAAGTTTTGTTACAGAAAGTCAATTTCAACGATGTCGATAAATTTATTGATGATAGATTGACTGATTCATTAAATAATGCACTTAAAATAAATTTCAAAAGTCTAGCTGAAGAAGTTTTAGAAAAGTTTGAATTAAATGATTCTTTAATACATGATTTTATCAATATCAAAAGAATCATTATTGTTATTGAAGAATATGTTGAAGCATATTTTTATTTGTATTATAAATACAATTTTGTTTATTCCAACACAAAACATTATTCGAGGATAACTGGCAAATTTAACCAAGTTTACGATGTTAACAATCAACAAATATTTAACTCATATTTAAAAAAATCATTTGATCTGGATAGATATTCTGTCGAATTGATTGATGAAGCTTCAGATAATGATTCTGCTATGAAATGGCGTGAAATGGAAGATACTGGATCTAAAGAATATAGAAGAAAATATGCTCACATTTACAAAGAAACAAATCGATTAATTAGTATTAAACAAGATTCAAGTGATGAAGTAAAAAAATATAGGAATTTATATCATTCAAATTTTTATCTTGATCATAAACCTTTATTAAGAAATACTTTCTCTGCAGTTCGTAAAATTATTTTCAAATTCATTGATTTTAAGGTTTTTATATTCAACATTAAAGAATGGTTTAAATATAAATTAAAAAGAAAAAAGAACCATTTAGATAACGAAGCTTACGGTTATGATTATGAGAAAGAATATAACTATAATAAGTCGAATTATCAAAGAAAAATGGATACAAAAAAATATTATTATGAAATGTTTTTTAAAAGTTGTGGTTATTTAGTGTTTCAAGTTAAAGATTATTACAAAGAAGATGATATAGGTTCGAGATCATCAGATACGTTTGAAGAAACAATAATGTATTTTCCAGTAATTGAATGCTGGGGAACATTTGACCATACAGAGTTTTCTTACCTCTACGATGAATTACACGATGTATCAGAAAAACAACCTAAAACAGCAAACTATTATCTCCATGAAAACTATTTTGAAAGAAAAGAGGGTGATAATGATGGTGGAAGTGAACCTAACAAATTTAATTTTAATTAACGCCGTGATCATTCTAGCGATATTATTCATGGCGTGGTTTCTTATGATAAGAAAAGTTAACAGATATGTTAACGAAAGGATTCGTAAAGATGAAATAATGATAAATGTCCATGCTGAAGCGTTAGAAAACAGACCTAATGACCAATAAATTTTTAGTGTCTGATTTAGCGGGGGGGGTGGGTAACACCCCCCTAACTACTAAAAATGCTATTAAAAAACGAACGCTCTGGGATTGGATTTCAGTTACAGTCGATTGGTTAGATATTAATGATGGTTATAATGGTGAAATTATAAAAACTCCTGAATTCAATGAATTACTTACGATATTAGGTGGTGGCAAGTTAATGCCATTGACAAAAAGTGTTGGTCTTAACGGTTATAAAAATGGTTATATTTACGGTGAACACACACGATTAAATTTTGGTGGATCACATACAATGAGTAACGGTAAATATACTGTAAACATTGTTATGAGTGGTCAAGCTTGCAGAGAATTTGAAATGATTAATAATGGATCATTTTATGAATTATTATCCTACTTCTACAGAAGTGGAACAACTTTCAACCGAATGGATTTAGCAATAGATGATTTCACCGGGGAAGAAGTTAACATTTATGATCTTTCAGAATTTGTTAGAAAAGGTCATTATGTTTCACCCTTGAGCAAATTTCAAATTATTGAGGGTGGTAAAAAAGTAGGTAACAGTGATGAAAGAACATTGTCAGATGGATTTTCAATCACGTTAGGAACAAAAGGAAGAACACAGTTACAAATTTACGATAAACAGCTTGAAAGAAGAGCTAAAAACGAGAACGATTTAGATACTGAAGTTTGGTATAGATATGAAATGCGACTTTATAAAGAAAAAGCAGAGCAAGCAGTATCTGAATATTTATCAAGTATTAACAAGAATCAAGATATAGATTTCCTGAAATTCGCCTCGAGTATTCTAAAAGGATTATTCCAACCAAAAATAGTTGAAAATAATTCTACAAATTTAACAATGGCAAAAACATATGAACCTTATTTAAAATTTCTTGGTGAAGTTCAGACAATAGATTTAAAATCTAAACCTGAATATGAATCAAGCATTGAACAAAAAGCAAAGTGGTATGAAAGATCTATTATATCCAGTAATGCTGAATTGCTATTAAGCTTCGATGAAGATTTTGAAAGATTTTTCCTTGGTGGAATATATGAGGCTTTATATAACCTTGATGACAAAAAATTAAAAAGGGTGAATAATTATAGGATTTCAAAAGGATTAGAACCTTATTCTTGGGAAGATATTAACGAACAAAAAACAAAGATTTATGAAGATTTAATGCAATCTGCAAATAAAGAAAAGGAAGAGGTGGTTTAAATTTGGGTTTTATAGAACGATTAACAAGTATTAGATTATCCGGATTAGAATCAGCATTAATTGTTTTCGGTGGGATTATGCTAGGCATTTTATTAGCATATATCATCAGAGAAAAAAGAGGTAATAAAGATGATTAATCCAATTAAAAAAAGAATATTTATAGCATTATTAATATTATTAGGCACATCATTTATTTGGTTACCAATAGTGAATGCTTATGTAAAAAATGAATCTACAGTTCCACCAGTGGGATCAATAGAAGACGAGCCTTTTAGCAATCAATCTAGTAAAGCAGTAACAATGATTGAGGTAACACTTAATAATGGCTCTGGTGGTAAAGCATTAAGCAATGGTTCCGGTGTTATTATTGAACTTACAGCAACTGATTTTTATGTACTAACAAATTATCATGTTGTATCCATCGACGGATATTATCCAGAAACAATAAAAATTATGGATTATCTAGGAAATTATTATTATGGAGATCTAATGATTGATAATCAAATATTAGATATAGCTTCATATTCATACGATTTAGCATTAATTAAGGTAGTAAGAACTGAAACCTTAATAGAAGTGGCATTACCAAGTTCAAAAGAAATAACACTTGGTATGTTGGTTCATTCAATAGGCTATCCTGGTAAAGAAAGAAAATTTACTAGTGGCAACGTTTTACAAATGGAAGAAATAGAATCGTTACCATTTGAAACAATAGTGCATAACGCTGAAATAAGTCAAGGTTCTTCAGGTGGTGCTTTACTAGATTCAACAGGTTATTTATTGGGATTAAATAAATCTGTTACAACAAATGTAGTCGATGGATCATTTGTATCGGCTCAAGCTATCCCTTTAGTCAAAATAAAAGAATATTTACAACTTTTTAATATTGCATACGGAGGATAAATTACAAAATGAAATTAAAAAGAATATTATTATTAATGATAATGTCGTTGGGGTTGGTTTTTACATTACCTCAACAAGAAAATTTAGAAGCTTCAACGTTTACAACAGTTGACATTTTAGATCCTGATGGAGTTGTAATTCAATCAGATGTTTCAGTTCCGTTTCTTTTAACAAATTCAAGTGGTAATGGTTATGTTGAATTAATTAATTCTGATGCACTTACTATTACAAAAGGTCTAGAAGTTACTGTAACAATGGTTAATGATCGAATTCATTTGGAAGGACTCGAAGTTTCTCAAAATGATGGATTTGAATTTTGGTTTGCTGGAGCTTCTCTTAAGAAAGATAATGTATTGATTGGTGATCCAGGAGCTTTAATTATTAAAGTTCATGGTTTAAGAGAGGGTATTAGTGGTCAAGAAAATTTTGTCGCTAACATTGATGAGCAAAAACCTTTAAGTTTCTTCCAAGGATATTTATTTGCCTATGATAATTTTGATGGTGATGTTACCTCTGGTATCTATGTAATCACTGATAATTACACAACAAACAAATCTGTATTAGGAACTCATTCAGTAACTTTCGGTGTTAAAGATTCTAATAACAACGAATCAACATTCACAATTAAAATCACAGTCGTTGATCAAACAAAACCAACGATAACTGGTAACACTGCAAAGGTTCAAATTAGTTATACACAAACATGGACTGTTGAATCATTTAGAGCAACATTAACTGCAACAGATAATTATGATACGCTTACCAATTCACAAATCACTTTGAAATCAGATGGTTATACATCCAATAAGACGACTTTAGGAACTTATAATGTAGTTTATTCAGTTAAAGATTCAAGTGGAAATGAGGGAACATTTACTAAGCAAATAGAAGTAATTGATGATATAGCACCTACGTTTTCCGGAAAACAAACCTATGCTAAAGATATAACATCAGCCTTAACAGTTAATGAAATTAAAGCTAATTTAACAGCAACGGATGTCAAAGACGGTAACCGGTCAACATATATCACAGTTAAAACAGATGGTTATACTGGAAAAGGACATATACCAGGTGAATATACAATTGTATTTCAAGTTGCAGATACTAAAGGTAATACAGCAACATTTAATGTAGTTGTTACTGTAATCGATAACATTCCACCAGTGTGGTATGTAGCTGATGGAACATCAATTGTCTTAATTGAACCAATGGTTTTGACACAAAACCAAATTATTGATTTACTAACTAAAACTGGACAAATAAGTATCGGTTCAACATCAGAAGTAGTTTTCTTCATGGATGAATACACAGGCAATGAAACAATGGCTGGTGTTTATAATGTTGGTTTTAATATTAAATCAGCCTCTGGTGAATCTAGTGTTCAGAACTTAACAATTACGGTTTTTGCCTCTGATGAAACTCCTATTATTGTAAAACCTGAAACAAATTTATTTACAATTATTGGTAACTGGATTAAAGATAATCTTGTTATTTCATTATTTATTGGATTAGCAATTATTGGTGTAGTAACATTATTAATTAAAAACAAAAAAGAACAAATAAATAATAAAAATTATAGAAGAAGAGGGTAATTTATGAAACGATTATATATAGTTTTATTATTAGTTTTTACAACATTTATGTCTGGTGCAATTTTATACGCAACAGACGATGTTTATACAGTAGATTGGTCAATGGATTTTGAACAAGTAAGTGAAAATGTTTATGAATCAAAAGTAGATCTCTTTGGTATCAGACAACAAGATTGGGAATTTAGTATTGATTTTTTCAATATTGAAAAATTAGAATTTGGTAAAAAAGACTTTTATCCACCAATGGAATCATCCTCTATTGATTTTACTATAGATGATATTAATTATAAAGAAGTTCCATTAAGCTCCACTGGGAAAAACATCGTTAAATTTGAATACGATGGTTTAAATCCTAACACAGGGACTGGACAAACAGTTAACTATAATATTTATTTAGATGGTCAATTAATCGGATCATATATATTCTTTCATTATGATGACCATGATTATCAAGATTTAGGATTACAATCACCAGTTACTGTTTATAAATTCAGAGTTACTGGAACACCAAAAACAATATCACCTAATACTCAATTGATTGAAGAACCTACTTTCACCAACGGTGGTGCTGTCTGGCATTTTGAAGAATTAGAGGGTGCAGAAGAAAGAGCTTATATCCATTTACAATTATTTGATGTAACAACTGGTTCATGGATTCGAACGAATGAATTTCACAGATTTGGAAAACAATTAACATCTGTTGTATTTGATAACACTTTAGAAAATTCTTATAAAACGATCAATTCTCCAAACGGATACGGTGATACATTATATATTGAAGCTAATGGATCAACATTTGCTTATTCCAATGTGTCTTCAGTAAAGATTGTTGCCAATAGATCTAAATTGCAATTATACTCAAATGATTTCAATTATAAATTAATGGATTTTGAATCGGATTTCAGAATATATTTTAAACGTGCAACTGATACAGCTAACGATATTAAAATATCCTCATGGGCTGACTTACCAAAATCAACACAATCTTACGATGATATTGGAAGATTTGAAGATATTGAATCCGTTACTAAGGTTTCACTTATTCAATCTTTAGACAAACATCACATTAGAATCAAAATTGGATCTATTTATTATCTAGCTGAAAATATCCTTTTACCTCAAAAAGTATTAGACCAGGACAAAATAGAAGCTTACTACTTTTCAACAGAAGAAGCTAACTTCATTTGGTTTTTCTTTAACGAAGTTACTACAGTTCCTCAATCTATTAGAAATGATAACTGGTTAATTTGGAATCTGGATACCGGTGAATGGAAACAAACCATTCATACAACCATACATGGTATGCCATTTTATGGTGGTAATAATTTACAAAACTATAACACCGTTTATGTAGATATGGCTGTTCCTTATCCAGTCGATGATATAATCAGCATTGATGTATCATTCGATTATAGATATCACTATTTCTTTCCTTCATATTATGGCGAATGGCAAGAAGATTATGTTGTATCCTTGATTAGTGGTGAAAAATCTGAGTTAAATCAACCCTGGTGGAATTTTATTTTAGGTTTGAATTGGGTAATTGTTTACAATGAAATTGAAAAAACTGTTAATCCTGATAATTGGTTAAGAAATCAAATAGAATTACTAGAAGTTGATTCTGTCTATAAAGATAATTTCTTGGTATTCTTACAAGAACAAGGCTCAGGCACTTACACGATGAATAAAGTATTCCCTCAAGGATCATCTGTTTATAGATTGTTCCTTGGTCAATTTGAAAGATTTGGCTCTAATTCAGTAGAAGTAAGAGATGTTATTTATACAAATGTTCGTTATCAATACCAAGGTGTTGACTATACTGAACCTTATCCATCTCAAGATACACCTGATCCAGCTCCTACCTATCCAAATGATGATGGTAAAACACCTGGTTTCTTATTGAAGTTGTGGAATTGGATTTTAAAAAATCCGACAACGGTTATTACTATAATTGTTATAGGAGCTGTTTCTATATTTGTTTTGCCTATTTTACTTAATTTTATGTCTAAAATGAAAAGGGCATATAAACGCTATAGAAGATCTTAATAATTATGAGTGAAGCTTTAAAATTAGGTGAAAGCATACTTTCTTCAATGAAGTATATAATTCCAATATTTTCAGTAGTTGCTTCAATTTTTATCACAGCTGGTATTATTAAAACTTACGGTAAAGCAGTTATCAATTTGAAAATTATAACTGAAAAACCTAGTTATTTAATATTATTTATTATATTTACAGTGATCATATTAATATTGATATTTAAATGGGTTATTCCCTTATTTCCTTAATCATTAAAAAGGATTAATCTACTCAGGTTAGTCCTTTTTTCTTTCTCTGTTATAATGTTATAGCCGTTTGCCATATTTCGCTATAAGAAAGAGGAAAAACAAAATGAAAATAGAAGAATTATTTAATGATTATTTAAAATACTGTGAGATTTATAGAAAAAAAGGAACATATATTTACTACAAGAAAACATTTAAGCAGTTATTAAATATTTTTGATGAATTAAAAATTACAAATACCGATGAATTTACAAATAAAACTAGAGATGATATTGTTATTACATTAAGAAATAAATATTGTAAGAAGAATAGCAAGATTAATGATACTTTAAGTGCATTATATTCTGCTTTAAATAAAGCCAAGATTAAAACTGATATTGGTGAACAAATTAAACTAAATGATGACACAGAATCATTTAAGGTGTTATCAGATGAAGAACTAAATAAATTATTAAGATATGTTAACAGTCTTGATTTGACTAACTCCAACAATAAATCATGGGCTTTAGCTGTTTATCTTTTGTTAGATACTGGAGTCAGGTTAAATGAATTATTAAATATTAAAATAAAGAACATTGATCTTGTTACTCAATCAATTAAGCTTGATATTACAAAAAATGGTAAAAAAAGAATTGTATTTTATGGACAGTTAAGCAAAGCTCTTATAGAAGAAGTTATGAAAAATAATAAAAATGAATTTTTGCTTTTCAATTATATAACAAACAAGAAATTAGACTTTAGATCAATATATTATTTTTTTGATAAAGTCCAAAGAAAATTAAAACTTGAAAGAAAAATACATCCTCATAGACTAAGAAAAACATTTGCCACGAAGCTTTTATTAAAAGGTTGTCCTATTACAACGATTCAAAAGTTATTAGGTCATCAATCTTTAGCACAAACAATGATATACTTAGAAGTTTCAAATTTTGTTTTAGAAAAAGATTATAAAGAATTTTATATGGATTATTAAAAAAATAAAGGACTATTAAAGTCCTTTTTTACTTATTTAATATTCGATAACTCTTCAGAATATTCACTATGAATTTTTTTGAACTCAACGAGTTCATTTAATGTTACATTCAGGATTTGTGCTATTTCAACTAATCTTTCTATTGTTGGAATAACTTTTCCAGATTCAAATTGAGATACTGCTTGTCTTGAAATGCTCATCTCTTTTGCTAGCTCTGTTTGTGATAATCCTTTTTGAAGTCTTGCTTCTTTGATTTTTATTTCAAAATCAGACATATTTAAATCCCCTTTCTAACATTTTTTATTAAAGTGTTGACATTAGCAAGCAAATACTTTACAATAAAAGTGCAAGGCAAGTATATACTTGTCAAAAGGGTGTTTATTACTTAATTTGGAGCAGGCGAGGGGAATCGAACCCCCATCTCATGCTTGGCAAGCACGTATACTAACCGTTGTATTACGCCTACATTGTTACTATTTTATCAAAGTAATTAAGCCTTGTCAAATAGTATTCTAACTCTAAAAAGAGAATTATATAAAGATGGTCGGGAAAACAGGATTTGAACCTGCGACCTCCTGGTCCCAAACCAGGCGCTCTACCAAGCTAAGCTACTTCCCGAAAGTTAAATCTGGCGCGTCGTAAAGGACTCGAACCCTCAACCCTCTGATCCGAAGTCAGATGCTCTGTCCAGTTGAGCTAACGACGCTATTTTGGTGGCGGTCCGGACGGGACTTGAACCCGCGATCTCCAGTGTGACAGACTGGCATGTTAACCACTACACCACCGGACCAGCATGAATGATTATAACATAAGTAAACCGATGAATCAAGGCTGAATAGTAAGAAAAGTTTTAATACTTATTAGTTAATTTTACAGCTCAAATTAAATGGTTTAAAACCTTTGTTTCGTTTTAATTCAGAGTTGATAAATGAAGGAATATGATTCATGATAAAAGATAATCCGTAAGAAGTAATGTTTCTTTTATTATTAATATATTGGGATTCATCGGATAATCCAAGGAGTTGATGGGTTTGTTTAGTAATATAGTTAATATATTTTTCATTAATTTTCTTTTCTTCTAAGTAAGTAATGTATTGGTCTAATAATTCAAGAGAACGTTCTGTAAAACCAAGCTTTGAGGCATATAAAATAATACTTTGAATTATTTCAATGCCATAGGTTGATTTTAATAAACGTTTAAATGAGTAATTATTGTTAATATACGGGTAAGTCAAATTATATATTTGCAAGTTAATCTCGGTGTCATCAAATATATTTTTTTCTAACAAATACATATAATAGGTCATGAATTTAGCGGAGAAGTTTATGTTATTGTAAGTATCAATATGATTTTGCATGATATCAAACTGATATTGAGATATTTCATCAGAATACTGGAGAGTCGCTTGAAAAGCAAAATCAGCGTCTTTCTTAATCTTTTTATAAGCGACAAAATCACCATATATTTGATGGCCTTCTTTGGTTGAAACAAAGGTATAAATAAGACTAAAAATTAATACATATAGGCTTAGTGGGACAAGGATATTGTTTTGATAAAAGAAGATTAAGGTTGTAAGCAATAACAATAAAGAACTAATAATGGTCATTGAAGGGGCGGCAATTAAGGAAAAAGCGGTTGCCTTAGTCGCACGTTCTAGCGATTCATCACTATCAATAACACCGAGTTTAGTAAATACCAATCCACCACCTAATAGTAGCAGTTTAAAATCAATTTTAAGTCGCCATTTATTTTGTTCGTTTTTATAGAAAATCATGAACAATAGAATTAATGCTTCATTTTTATAGCCTTTTATCAAAAAGGCAATAAAGTGGGTTAATTCATGAACTGCTAATGAGGCAAATAAAGCACCAATAAATAA
>DHNT01000001.1 GCA_002410615.1 Acholeplasmataceae bacterium UBA5409 | reverse complement strand
TTTTTATTTCGTTACAGTCCCTTCTATCTTTTTAAGAATAACTTTAAAATCAGCACTTTCTGTTTTCCCATTAAACTCAAAGCTTGCTGTTAAAGTTACCGTAATATCGACAACTTGCCGATTTACTATTGCTTTGCCATCTTCAATAACAACAAATTCACTATCACTTGTCCAAGTAATTTCGGTGCCTTTAATTACAGTTGGTAATGTTAGGTCATTATGGACCGAATTTTGATTATCATTCTCAACATATTCAATGATAATTTCGTCTTTAAAATCGTCAATGTTCAATTTTGTACAACCGACCAATAATAAGACCAAAAGTAATACTAAGAATCTAAAATGTTTCATTTAAGAACCTTCTTTCATTTTTATTCAAACATTTTTATAATAGCACAACAAAAATAACGAATCATACTATGTTCTAATATATAAAAATAAGTTGTATTTTAAATACTTTATTAACTTATTTAATAATCATTTCTCATTCAGATAGGCAATGTTTTAATTAATCTATTTTGATTAGGCTTAGTATTTTTTTTCTTGGAACCATCCTTCAGTAACTTTTAGGAATCGGTCGGCAAGAAATCCGGTTAATATTCCCGCTGGAACACTTAATACTAACATGATAGGTGCATAATAAGCAACCACATCTGTCAATAAGAAGGAGGCTGCTAAAATTTGGCCAACCACGTGCATGACTGAACTAACCATTGAAACTGCAATTAAGCCGTTCTTATTAATGATTCTTAAAACGACAACCGCGATGATAGAAAACAACCCACCTGTGAAACTTAACATGAAGGTTGGACCAAATCCAGATGGACTTAATAACCCGCCAATAAATATTCTCAGTAAGCCAACTGTTATCGCTTCTTTTGGTCCATAGGCATAAGCTACAATTAAGGTTATTATGTTCGCAAAACCAATTTTAAAAGCGGTTCCTGGCACAATAGGAATAAACGATTCAACAATATTTACCACAACGGCTATCGCAACCATAATCGATAATGTTACCAGTTTTTTTACACTCATTCGTTGAACTTTCACATTATCACATCCACATCTATATCACCAAAAACAATGGTTACATAATTTGGTAGGCAAACAATTGGCGCACTATTAGAAAACCCTTGATTACTACAAATATTATAGGGACTAGTTTCTTCAACCACTTGAATCATTTTCTTTTCTGGTGAATATTCTAATAAGACATAGCCTAGACGTCCCTTAATGACATAGCTATTTTCAAACACAATAACACCATCACCCGTATCTAATCTATTATCAATAACATTATTAATTAATAGTTTATCACCCTCAATAACTGGCATTGAAGTAACGATGTAGGTAGATGTTCTGCTTTCTCTTGATCCATTTTCTAAATTAATACTAAATAAAATTTTATTGTCGTATTGGATATGGGCCATTTCACCTTTTGTCTGGTTAAATAAACTAAAAAAGTATATCCCAAAAACAACGATTAGGACAACACTTATTAGGATGAGATCACGATAAAATTGTGGCTTGTTATTAATTTTCACAGGCGTAATCCTTTAAAATTTTGACTAATTCGCTTTAACCTCTGATATTTCAAATTCTGTTTCAGGTAAATTGGTTAAGATTTGGTTATTTTCTTGAAGGTATAAGATATAATCTAGCTCATTTGTTTCTAAAAAATCGATTGCCAATTCAACTGGCATTGAATAAACTGCAGTCGAGAAAGCATCAAGTAATCCCGCATTATCTCCGATTAATATCACTGAAGTATAATAAGCTTTAGGTAAATAATCATCAGGCGAAATAATATGGTGATAAATAACCCCATCATAGGTGACAAATTGTTCATAGTTACCGCTTGTTACAATGTGTCGATTGTTTAATGAGGCGATTCCAATAAATCCGTTTTTATAATAACCTAAAGCGTCGGTTAACCCAATCCTGTAAGGCCTATTTTCCGGATGTTCTCCTAAGGCAACGTTACTATTTCCGGCATTAATCATATAATCGGTAATATTTTGACTTTCAAGATAGTCTACGACTAATTGAGTTGCATAGCCTTTAGCGATTGCGCCTAAGTCAAGTTTCACATTAGAGTCTTCAATATAGACAGTCAAGTTATTTTCATCTAAAATAACCTTTGATAGGTCTACTTGTCCCAATGTCGCTAGATTATTAATAACATTATTGTATTCAGCTTCAGTTATTTCTTTATCAAGATATAGATCTCTAGATTCAATAACTTCTTTCCAAATATCAATGGCTTTTCCAATCCCAATGTTAAAGTAACGGTTTGTTTGTTCAACCAGATTAAGCGCGTACTGAATTAAGTCAAATAGTTCTTTTCTAACCGTAACTGGTTTTATTCCTCTGTTTAAATTGATGGTATAAATGTTTTCTAAATCATAATATTCACTATTTGAATCAAAGAGATTTCTATCGAAATTCGTCGTTAACTGTGAATAAAGTGCGTAAATTCTTTCTATCTCATCGATGTCTTCTTGAGTCGCATCATATAGTCTAACACTAATTGAAGTCCCCATTAAATCATCAAAAATAGCTGACACTTCACCTTTTTTGTCGTCTTTACAACCAAAAAGACCCACGAATAGGGTAATTGTGATAATAAAGATGATCATTTTTTTAGTTAGTTTTTGTTGTTGTATTTTCATTTTACTTGCTCATTTCACTAAAACATTATATCATAATATCGTCTTTTGTAAAGAAGCGGTATTTGAGTAAAATGCGTTTATGATTTTTGATGTTATCGTTTTTTATTATTTTACTATAATTTTTGTTTTCTTTAATATTAAACCATGATTATAATACTAAAGAAGAAAAAATAATCCTAATTTATAATGATTATATCTAATGTATATTTTAAGGCTTAAAAAGGCTCTAAAAGAGAAGGTTGACAATCATTTAAATTTATATTAAAATAAGATACTATCAAATAAAATAAAACAAAATCCAGAGGTTAATAATGACTAAAGAAATTGAATCGGTTTTAGAACATTTTAAAGTATTTGGTGTCTTTGAACACCAATGTTACCATGGGAATGGCCTTATTCACGACACTTTTAAAATCACTACCAATCATAACGGCACCAAATACTATTATTTGCTACAAAGATTTAATAATGGTGTTTTTAAACATATCGAACAAGTGATGCATAATGTCAGTGTTGTGTTGGATACTTTGCATGATGAACTTATTAAAAACGGTAAAGATCCTTTAGTAGAAAGTTTAACCATCGTTAACACAATAGACGAGACATCTTATTATTATGATGCCGATAAAAATACATTTTGGCGGATGTTTGTTTTTATTCATAATGGAATCTCATATGATAGTGTAGACTCTAATGATATTTTTGAAGAAACTGGTGTTGCTTTTGGCAGATTTCAACAAATGTTAGACGGTTTAGACCCCTCCAACCTCTATGAAACTATTCCAAATTTTCATCATACCCAAAAGCGCTATGAGAGTTTTGAAGAAGCTGTTAAAACTGATAAAATGGACCGTGCTAAATTAGTTCAACCAGAAATAAACTTTTTCTTAAACCGAAAACATTACGCACCAATTGTGACAGATTTAATGAACAAAGGGTTAATCCCGACACGAATTACCCATAATGACACCAAACTTGATAACGTTTTAATTAATCCTGATTCTGGTAAAAGTGTCTGTGTCATTGATTTAGATACGGTTATGCCAGGCTCGTTATTATATGATTTTGGCGACGCAATTAGATATGGTGCGAATCATAACACTGAAGATGAAACAGATTTATCAAAGGTCAATTTTGATATCACGCTATTTGAATCTTTTACAAAAGGGTTTGTGAGCCAAGTTAATGGCGCTTTAACTCAATATGAAAAAGAATATTTGGCTTTTAGTTCGATTTTAATAACTTTTGAATTAGGCATGCGTTTCTTATCTGACTATTTAAATGGGGATCTTTACTTTAAAACCAAGCGACCTAATCACAATTTAGATAGAACGCGTGTTCAAATGAAACTTATTGAAGATATGGAACATTACTTTCCTACCATGAAAGAAATAGTCATAAAATACACCCAAAAATAATAAAACCGCTCATTAAACTTGAGCGGTTTTCTTTTTATATTTTGATATTTACTGGTGTTCCATCTGGGTTTGGGTGTTGTTTCAAATATTCAACAATTGGAATATAAGTTGTCTCCATTTTACCAGGTTTGCAGCGTTTTACAGTGCCTGCTCTACCAGCAACAATTTCCACCGCAAATGCATGGCACCCTGGGGTTCCACAAGCCCCACAGTTATATTGAGGTAGCATTTTTGCTACAGCATCAATTCTTGGATCTTCTTCTACAGTTAAGTATTTATTAGCTAAGGATAAAACAACCCCAAACGCTAAGCTTATTCCACCAATGACAAGCGTGGACCATAATATTGTCATAATTTAGTCTCCTTCATTTCAATGATTGCTTTACGGATACCACAGCTATTTTTAGAACCACAAGCTGAACAGTTTTGTGCTTCGTTATAAGCTTCTTGGCAACCTTCTGGCACCTCGGTTTTATCATTTTGATAAGACACAGCGATATAAAAAACAACGATGATCGTAACCGCTAGTACACCATATAAAAATTCCATTAGATTAGACCTACTAACCCTAAGAATGCTAAACTCATTAATGAAGCAGTAATAAGAGCAATTGGCATTCCTTTAAAGGCTTTTGGTACATCTTTACTATCTAATTTAATTCTAATTGAGCTAAATGAAACAATAACCAACGCATACCCTAAAGCACTACCTAAAGTAACCACTAATGCATCCATAAAGTCCATGGCATAATTCTTATCTAATACACTTAAAGCAATCCCTAAAACGGCACAGTTAGTTGTAATTAGAGGCAAATAAACACCTAAACCTCTATATAAACCTTCCATATAACGCTTTAATAACATTTCGATTAATTGAACGACTGCCGCAATAACTAAAATAAATGCGATGGTATTAATATAACCAATTCCAAGTGGAACTAAAACATAGAAATAAAGTGGATATGTAATAGCCGTTGAAATCACCATGACTACAATAACAGCGGCACTCATTCCCCAAACATTACTCATCTTCTTAGAAACACCTAAGAATGAACAAATGCCTAAGAATGTTGAAAGTAGAACGTTGTTAATGAGCATGGATGAAATTAATGATGCGAATAATATACCTAAGTATTCCATTATTTTCTAGCCCCCTTAATCTTTTGTTGGTAACTCTTATAATTTTGATAAGCTACAATAGCCGCTAACATTACACCCATAACAAGGAATGCCCCTGCAGGTTGAACGAGCATCGCTAAACCAAATTTACTTGGGAATAGTTGAAATGTAAATTCAAATGGGAAAGGTAATAAATTACCAATGGTTAATGAGCCTTTACCTAAGACTTCTCTAAATAATGCAATTGCGATTAAAGCTAAGCCAAATCCTAAAGCACTACCAAGGCCGTCTATTAGTGAATCACTAACCTTATTCTTGCTGGCGAATGCTTCGGCTCTTCCTAACACGATGCAGTTCACCGTAATTAGTGGAATGAAAATTCCAAGGCTTGTTGCCAGTGCTGGTGCATAGGCATCAACAAACATTTTTAACATTGTAACAGATGTTGCAATAATCACAATGTAAGCAGGAATTCTAACTTCATTTGGAATAACTTTTCTTAATGCTGATATTAATACGTTTGTTAACATTAACACTAACACAACCATGACAGCCATTCCTAAAGCGGATTCAAAACTATTTGAAACAGCTAAGGCTGGACACATACCAAGTTGCATAATGAAAATGGCGTTTTCTTTAAATATCCCCGTTAAGAAGATATCTTTCTTTTTAAGTTTTACTGTTTGTTCCATCTTATGCCACCGCCTTTACTGCATCTAATAATTGTTTAATTAAGTTTAGTGATAACGTAGCCCCGCTAATAGTATCTACCGTTTCATAAGAATCTATGGCAACACCACTTAAATTGTCAAAATAAGGGTTATGCATGTCATAAAAACTAGAGGTATGTTCACTTAATAAAGTTTGTAGGCCAACAATTTTACCGGAGGTATCAATACCAACCAATAAAGTTATTCTTGCTGGTCCGTCATGATAAGGAATATCATCTACGGTACCTGTTACGGTGAAGGCATAGCCTAATATAACATCACTTGCGTCCTTAACAATTTCCTTCTTTGTAACTTTATCTGTTGCAGTAAATGTAGTATCTACTTCATACGAATCATAGTTTTCAAAGATATCTTTATAAGGATCTGGAAGTTCTTTTGGATTTGGTTCTTTACCCGTAATAAGTTTAGTCGCTTCAGTTAAGATTTCTCTTACAATCGGCATTGATTTAGCACTTGCACCGGCAACTTCATCGACCTTTTTATAATCAATGATTGCAGTTCCAGATAGTGCTTCAAAATACTGTTCGACATATTTAACATAATCTGGTGTGTGTTCACTGTATTCAATGAATACCTTTTTAATAACACCACTCTTATCTGTAACTACTTGAATTCTTAATTCTTTAGGTCCACCATCAGTAGCCGGAATGCCTTCTGCAAAATCACTTCCAACATAAGCATACCCAACAACTTCTGAACCGTTCTTTAATGTAATTTTCTTTTGAATGATTGAGTCTTCTACCTTTTCTTCTTTTAATGAAGTTACAGTAGGAATATATTCTTTATATTGATTTACAACTAATTGTTCTTTATACATATTATAACCAAATAAGAAAAGAACACCGACTAATACAAAGATAAAAGCGTTAATGATTAACCATTTATTTTCACGTGTCATCATTTTAAACCACCGCCTTTACTGCATTTAATAACTCTTGAATTAACCCTAATGAGATAGTCGCGCCAGCGATAGTATCCACTGAATCAAACGTTGAAATATTAACCCCAACTAAAGATTCGAAATAAGGGTAATGTCTCCAATAAAAACCAGGTGTATGGTTTGATTCTAGTGTATAAACCCCTAAAATAACACCATCTTTATCTACCCCAACAAGTAAAGTAACACGTTCTGGGTTATCATGACCTGGAATACCTGTAGCAGTTCCTGTTGCCGTATAAGCATACCCAAGAACAACACCACCTTCACCTTTAATAATTTCTTTAGCTGTAACAGTTTCTGTTACGGTAAATGCTGAATCGGCTTCTTTAGAAATAAAACCACCAAATACTTTAACGTACGGATTTTCTACTGCTTTAACAGCATCTAATAAATCTTGAATTAAACCTAATGAGATAGTTGCACCAGCAATGGTATCAACGTCTTCGTAGTTTGCAAGATCTTTACCTTTTAAATTAGTAAAGTAAGGTAGATGTTTATTATAGAAACTTTCTGTATGTTCATTAACAAATGTTTCAACACCAAGAATCTTACCTGCTGGGTCAACACCTACTAATAAAGTAACCCTTGCTGGACCATCATGGTATGGAATCCCTTCAACTGTAGCTGTAGCAGTATAGGCAAATCCTTGAATAACGTCTCGTGAATTTTTTATGATTTCACGTTTTAAAAGAATGTCTGTTGCCGTAAATGATTCATCGACTACTGCGGTCATGTTTGCTCCAAAAATATTTTCGTATGGATCAACCACAACTTCGCCACCGATAATTTCAATACCAAATGCTTTTGCCGCACCAATTAATGTATTAATTAAATCACCTGATTGTGTAACCCCGGCAATCACATCAACACCTGATAACTCTGCTAAAGTACCTGTTTTTTCAGATAATGGATTATTATATTGGTCCCAAAATCCGACTGTGTTTTCACTTTCTAAGATTTTAACACCTTTAACTTCTCCTGTTAAACTAACTGCCACCGCTAAGTCTATTAAACCTCTTGGGTTAGTCCCTTTAGCTTTAAAGACATAACCGATTAATACATCCTCTTTTATGATCTTAACTTGTTCATAAACATAGGTATTACCTTCAACTTTTTCTGTTTCAATTGCAGTTAAATCACTAAAGAATCCTATATAAGCTTCTCTTGCCCTTGCTTGAGCATTTCTCTCAATAATTGGTTCTGTGATATAGTTTGTAAAGCCAATAGCGACACCACAAACAATCCCAATTAATGTGAGTACTAGGGCTGTTTTAAATACTTTCATAGCTTAAAGCCCTCCTAATCCAATAAAGACAACTAAGGCAAGAATTACTAAAGTAACACTATAACCTATGATCATCTTAACCGAGTATTTGTTTGTCGACCATTTATAGTAATCAATAAGTGGGGCAAACATATTTCCAATTAATATTGCATAAGCCATACCTTCCACGTTTGAACCAAACAAACGAATGAGTACGACAAGTGATCCGATTAATAACCCAAAAATCCATCTACCAGGTTTTGTTACTGGTGCTGTTACTGGGTCTGTGGCCATATAAACTGCTCCAAATAATAAACCGCCTGATAATAATTGATAAGCTAATACTTCAAATGGATTATCTAGTCCAAGTGCGAATGCTGCAACCAGCACTAATACTGAGAATGCACTTAGTAATGAGGCAGTAATACGCCAATCAGCTGCTTTTCTAACGAATAAGTAGATTGCGCCAACTAATATTAAGATACTACTAATTTCACCCATACCACCTGGAATATTTCCTAAGAATAAATCAACTAATGAATAGTTTTGAACCATAGTTGATACATTAGCTAAACTACCTGCAATCGCATTTAATGGGGTTGCACCAGCTACGGTATCAATACCAGTATAGGAAAATTGTGATGGGAATGATACTAACACAAGAATAAACGCTGTTGCCGCTGGATTGAAGATGTTTGCACCTAATCCACCAAAAAACATTTTACCAACCAATATCCCTAATGAAGCACCAACGAATACCACATAAATTGGTAAGGTTGAGGGAATCATCATCGAGAAGATAATTGCGCTTACTGCTGGTGTAACAATGTTTGTAATATTTAATTTGCTAAATCTATCTAAAAATCTAGCTTTAAACCCTTTAACTCTTGGATGTGGTTTGTGTCTTAACATTACCACAATCACTTCAACTAAAATCATAGAAAGAACAGCGACTAATATTCTAGTAAATGCGTTCATTCCAAAACGATAAACCGCAAATATCACAAGTGGTAACAACGCAATGATAACGTCAGTCATCATGCGCTTAACACTCGTTTCCTTACGAATATATGGGCTAGTTACTTTTGCAAATGTCGTCATATAATCCCTACTTCCTAATGAAGCGTTTTGATTGTCTCATCGCTTCAGTTAAGTGAATCTTGGATGGGCAAGTATAACTACATAAGCCACATTCAATACATTTATTAACTTGAAGGTGTTCAATCGCTTCTTTATCTCTTTGTTTATAAGCTTCTAAAATAGTAATTGGTTGAATTTCCACAGGACATGAGTAAACACATGATGCACAGTGAATACATGGATCTTCTCTTAATGGGTTATCGTTTAGTACGATTAATGAAGTGGTTGTCTTGGTAACAATAAAATCTTCATTAGGTAAGTTAGTCCCCATCATTGGGCCACCACTAATTAAAACTTTAGGTTCATCACCAACAAACCCACCACACATTTCTACTAAGTCAATGACTGGTGTCCCAATTTTAACGTTAAAACTCTTTGGTTCTTTAATGCCTTCACCGGAAATTGAAAAGAATCTTTCGGTGATTGGCATTCTTCGCTTGATGGCTCGATAGATGCCATAGAGTGTCGCCACGTTACTCACAATAACGCCGTATTCAGCGGTTAGTTTACCAATAGGTACTTTAATGCCTGTTGCGCTCTTAATGGTGGCTATTTCCCAACCAGAAGGGTAGAAATTTCCCACCGGAACTACTTTAATATCATAATCTTTAAAATTCACTAATTCTCGTTCAAAAGCTTCTTTTAATTCAGGATATTTTTTCTTAACTGCGATTAACCCTTTAGGTGCTTTCATCGCTCTCATCGCGTAAGTTAACCCTTGGATAATTCGATTGGTCTTGTCTAACATAATTTGATAGTCACTAATTATGTAAGGCTCACACTCAACACCATTGGCGATAATATATTCGATTGGTTTATCCGTTTTAAACTTCACAAAGGTTGGAAATCCTGATCCACCTAAACCACCTAATCCAGATTTTTCAATAATTTCAATGAACTCTTCTTTAGTCATCTCATCTATTTCTTGTTCTGTCCTCGGCACACAACTTTCATGAAGTGTGTATTTAAAATCATTTTCAATAATCATACAGTCAACTAATTGGCCAGAACCATGAAGTTTCTTTTCAATCCCGATTACTTTACCACTTACGGTAGAATAAATTGGTTGATCGAAAAATGAACCATGTCTTGTTCCAATGAGTTCACCTACCTTGACGTACTGTCCATCAATAACACACGATTCCCCTGATGGGCATCTTAAATCAATTGTTGGGAAATAAAGATATTTTGCATCTTTATAATCAATAATTGGTTGATGTTTTCTTTCTGCTTTACCATCGGGAATAAATCTTGTTTTTTCAGTCATATTTTCACCATCCTAGTATATTTGGTAATTTTTTACCAGTTGGATTACCCTTTCTTTTATTTGTTGGAGCTTATCTAAATTATCTTTATTTTCAAGTGTTTCATTAATTAAATTAGCCACTTCAATCATTTGTGCTTCTTTAAACCCTTTAGTCGTCATGGCGGCACTACCTAATCTAATCCCGGATGTGACCATTGGTTTTAACGTGTCAAACGGAATTTGATTTTTGTTTATGGTAATATTTACACTGCCTAAAACCGTTTCAGCTTCTTTCCCCGTTATCCCTTTTGGTCCATATGTATCGACCAAAACGATATGATTATCAGTTCCCCCGGATATAATCCGATAGCCTAAGTTGGTGAGTCTTTTTGATAAGGCTTGGGCATTTAAAATAACTTGTTTGCCGTATTCTTTAAATGATGGGTCTAAAGCTTCATTAAAACTAACTGCTTTTGCTGCGATAATATGCATCAACGGACCGCCTTGAGTGCCTGGAAACACATTTTTATCAATCGCTTTTGCGATTTCTTCATCATTACATAAAATCAAACCGCCTCGTGGGCCTCTTAATGTTTTATGGGTGGTTGAAGTAACCACATGTGCATAGGGTAGTGGGTTTTGATGCTGTCCAGCAGCAATCAATCCTGCGATATGTGCCATATCTACCATCAAATAAGCACCCACCTCATCAGCAATTTCCCTAAACTTCTTAAAATCGATACTTCTTGAATAAGCACTTGCCCCGGCAATGATTAGTTGAGGTTTTTCTTTTCTAGCTATTTCTAATACTTCATCATAATTGATTAACTCGGTTTTTGAATCAACACTATAGGTAACACCCACATAATCTTGACCTGAAAATGATAATTTATACCCGTGCGTTAAATGTCCACCGCTATCAAGTTTCATCCCTAATATTTTATCGCCATGCTTAATTAATGAGCGAATCGCTGCCATGTTGGCTTGTGAACCAGAATGTGGTTGAACATTTGCGTAGTTGGCGTTAAACAATAATTTTGCTCTATCAATAGCCAGTTGTTCAACAATATCAGCATACTCACAGCCTCCATAATAGCGTTTATTAGGGTAGCCTTCAGCATATTTATTGGTGAATATACTACCTTGTGCCTCTAAGACATCTTTTGAAACAAAGTTTTCACTTGCAATTAGCTCGATATGTTCGTTTTGACGTTTTTGTTCAGAAAAAATTGCATTTTCTACTAATTTATCTTTCATCGGTAACCTCTTTTAAGTAAACCGTTTGGTTTATCGTGTCAAAATATATTCCTTCATTCTTTGAAGTAGGTACATTCTTTCCGACATAATCGGCTCTAATCGGTAATTCTCGATGACCTCTATCAACCAGTACCGCTAGCTGAATGGTTTTCGCTCTTCCTAAATCCATAATCGCATCCATTGCTGCTCTAACACTTCTACCTGTATAAAGGACATCATCTACTAAAATAACGTGTTTCCCAAACACTTCAGTTGATAGTTTTTCACCATCTATTGTTCTTTTTTCATCATCTCTATATTGTGAGATATCAATCTCAAAAGCAGGTATTTTTATGCCTGAAAAATTATGTATAAATTCACTTAATTTATGTGCAATTGGTACCCCTTTTGTTTTTATCCCTAGGAGGACCAAATTATCTAATTCAGTATGTCTTTCGATTATTTCGTGGCTTATTCGCATAAGTGTTTTAGTGACTTGTGTTTGCGTCATAAGTTCTTTCAAAAAAAATCCCCCTTTTCTACCTTATTTATTATACAAGAATGTCAAGTGATTTGCAATCAAGAATCGAGAAAAAAGACGCAAAAAAGCGCCTTATTCGTCTTGATTAGAAATATTATGATATATGTTTTGAACATCCTCTACATCATCAAGTAATCCCATGAGGCGTTGAAATTGTTCAATTTCATGCCCATCAGTTAACTCAATATAAGATAATGGTAACCATACTATTTCATCTACTTGTAAATCGAGATCTGGAAATTTATCTAGTAAGGCTGTTCTAATATCATTATAAGATTGTTGTTCGCCATATATTGTAACAAAACCGTCTTCTTCTTCCATATCAACAATATCAGCGCCACCTTCAATTAAGGCTTCTAATACTTGTTCTTCATTTAACCCTTCAAAGCTAAACATCGAACGGTGTTCAAACATATGTAGAACCGAACCAACCTTACCCCCTATTTTAGTAAAACAGGCTCTCACATCAGAGACCGTTCTATTTGGGTTATCAGTCAAGCATTCAACGATGAATTGTGACCCACCTGGACCAAAAAATTCATATCTTGCTAGTGCGTAACTTTCATCAGAAGTGCCTTTTGATTTTTCAATGGCTCTGTCGATAACATCACTAGGGACTTGATCTTTTCTAGCTCTATCTATGATTCTTTTTAAATTAAGGTTAGTATCTGGATCTGGTAATCCAGATTTTGCCGCCATATAGATTTCTTTTCCATATTTGGCGTATAATTTACTCTTTTTAGCTGCCGTTTTTGCCATGGCAACTTTTCTTACTTCATGCGCGCGTCCCATTTTATATAAACTCCTCGTCATAACGATTCATCGCAACTTGAATCAATTCTTCAGCCTTTTTCCTATCGCCAACATCTAAAACATAAGTTTTTTTGTTTTCTAACGACTTGTAAACTTGGAAAAAGTGATGCATTTCACTTACTAAGTGCGTTGGTAAATCTTCTAATTCTTCAAAGTGAGAAAGAGAAGGATCACCTACTGCCACTGCAATTATTTTTTCATCGACTTGATCTGAGTCAATCATCGAAATAACACCAATTGGTTTACACTTAACTAAACTAAGTGGTTCAATATCTTCACTACAAAGTACTAACACATCTAGTGGGTCATCATCAGATGCGTACGTTCTAGGAATAAAGCCGTAATTTGCTGGATAGTGTGTTGATGTGTATAAAACTCTATCTAAGATTATCATGCCTGTTTCTTTATCAAGTTCATATTTCTTTTTAGAACCTTTTGATATCTCAATACAAGCAATAAATGAGCTTGGGGTAATTCTTTTTTTATCAATATTATGCCATATATTCATGTTTTCACCTACTTACATCATTTTATCATAATAGCAGAAAAAAAACACCCCCATTTTAGGAATGGAGGCGTTATTATTACTTAAAATAATTAAAGTATTGCAGCAGCTTTTAAAGCCATTAATACAAAGTATACGACGAATATTAATGATGAGCCCCAAATAATTGGATGGATTTCCTTATATTTACCAACCATAAGTTTAGTAAGAATATAAACAATAAATCCAATGGCAATACCATTCGTAATTGAGTAGGTAACGACCATGAAAATAATGGTGAAGAATACTGGTAAAGTTTCTTCAAAGTTATGCCAATCGATATCAGCAAATGCAGCAACCATCATCACACCAACAATAATTAAAGCAGGTGCTGTAGCTGCGCCTGGGACAATCCCTGCAATCGGACTAATTAATAACATTAATAAGAATAATACAGCGACAACAACACTCGTTAAACCCGTTCTACCACCCGCATTAATACCAGCACTAGATTCTACATAAGTAGTGGTGGATGAAGTACCTAATAAAGCCCCAACTGAAGTCGCGATAGAGTCCGCAAATAATGCTTTTTCCATTTTAGAATGCATTCCTTTAGAATTTTCAATCGATTCAATATCTTCATCCGTGAAAATACCACTTTGTCTACCCGTCCCAATGAATGTTCCAATCGTATCAAATGTATCCGATAAACTAAAGGCAAATATTGCTAATAAGATCATTGGGATTCTTGTCCAATCTGTAAACATGGTACCAAATCCATCAAATGCGGCAAAGAATGTTTCTCCAAAATTGCCCCATACATTTCCAAAATTCCATGTCGAAGCTTGACCTAATGAGGCTGCATCAGTAATCCCAAACGGAATGCCAACGACGGTAGCGATGATAATCCCAATTAAAATAGCCCCTTTAACTTTTAACAATAATAACACGATAGTTACTATCAAGCCGATAACAGCCACTAAGACAGTTGGACTATTGAAATGGGCAAGTTCAGGGACTGCGCCAAATTGAACAAAACCAGCATTAATCATGCCAATATAGGCAATGAATAATCCAATCCCACCACCAATCGCTGCTTGAATCGATTTTGGAATGGAAAGTACAATTGATTTTCTAACCCGCGTAACCGTGATAATAACATTAATTATCCCTGATATTAAAACAATGGCTAATCCTTCTTGCCAAGTAAATCCCATGGTTATCACAATCGTGTAGGTGAATAAAGCATTTAACCCCATTCCTGGTGCGACTGCATAAGGGACATTGGCAAAAAATCCCATCACTAAAGTGCCAATCACAGTTGCTAATATAGTTGCGACAAACACGCCACCCCATGGCATTCCTGCCGCTGATAAAATAGTCGGGTTTACAAATATAATGTAAACCATTGCGAAGAATGTGGTTAAACCGGCAATAACTTCTCTAGAGATGTTTGAACCATTTTCCTCTAATTTGAAAAACTTCTTAATCGATCCCATTTTCTTTCTCCTTTTCCTTATTATGAGATTGTATTCAATATATACTTCATATAAAAAATAAAAAGAGCGTCCTTGGACGGCTCTCTAATCAATATGAAACCATAAAGAAAAAGGGTTCACATCGTAGTCATGAATTAAGGTTCATGGTAGAGACTCGCCACCTATTTGGCAAATATACGATATATTTTGAATACAGTTTTATTATACAAGAGTTTTTTTAAAGCGTCTATTAGAAAGCGGTTTCTATATTGATAAACGGCTTTTTTTACACAATTAAAAAAAAAGAGCCTAAGCCCTTTTAATTAAAATGATTTAAAACGTGCCCCAAATGCTAAAATATTTTCTAAATCATCTGAGGATGGCGCTTCATTTGCCATAAGTGGTTCTTCAAAAAAGTTAACGTCTAATTGGCTCATTCTTTCTGCCCAATCTTCCATCCATTCACCGGAACCCCAACCAAATGATCCAAAGATTGCAACCTTTTTACCATCTAATTTATATTCAAGTTGTTCATACCATTCAAAGAATTCTTCTGCTTCTTCAAATGTGTCTCCCATCGCTGGACATCCAAAAGCAATTTTATCATATTTGAGTGTATCTTCAGGTGAAATCTCATCAATTGTGTATAAATCTGCATCTGTTACTTGAGCTAATGCTTTTGCCATTTCTTCAGTGTTACCTGTTGCAGTCCAATATACGACTAAAGTATCTTTCATTTTTATTAATCTCCTTATTCTTATTTATAATAATATTATATAGGTGAGACAAAATCTTATCAACTATTATGCCTGAAGACTTCTTGATAAATCTTATCAACATGTTTAAAATAATAATCCTCGGTTTGAGCCATCTCGATATCTTCGTTGGTTAATAAAAGATTAATCTTAGGGTCTTCTTTACAAATCTCTATAAACGAACGCTTTTCTTCATACGCCTTAACAGTTAATTGTTGAATATGATCATAAGATTCTTCTCTAGATAGTTCCGCTTCAATGAGTTTATTCATCACTCTTTGAGCGTAAACGGTATTAAAACTAAGCTTAATGTTTTGTTTCATTTGGTCAGGATAGACCACTAAAGTATCTAAAACTTGATACATTCTATTTAACATATAATCCAGTAGCGTGGTCGCATCAGATAAAATAATTCTTTCAACTGAAGAATGAGAAATGTCTCTTTCATGCCATAAGATATTATTTTCATAAGCAGGCATGACGTAACTTCTTAAAACTCTAGCCAACCCCGATAGATTTTCAGAAGCGATTGGATTCTTTTTTTGTGGCATCGCTGAAGATCCTTTTTGACCTTTAGAAAATCCTTCACTGACTTCTTTTACTTCCGTACGTGATAAGTGTCTTATCTCCGTCGCTATTTTTTCTAAGGTTGTTCCTATTAAGGCAATCACGTGAATATAGTTGGCGTATAAATCACGAGGTAATACTTGAGATGTTATCGAAAGACTGCCTAAATTTAATAGAGCTAAGGCGTCTTTTTCAACCGTAGGATTAATGTTTGCGTAGTTGCCAACCGCGCCACTAAATAAGCCCACTTCAACTTCTTTTCTAACTAATTTAAATCGTTCAAGATGACGTCTAAATTCATCGTAAAACAAGACAAACTTTAATCCAAAACTGGTTAAATCAGCATGCATTCCATGCGTTCTACCCATACATAAAGTGTCTTTATATTCTAAAGCTAATCCTTTAAGTATTTCTAACATGTTGCGTAAGTCTTCTTCTAAATAGCCATTAGCTTCTTTTAATAAAAGACCGTTTGTTGTATCAACGATATCAGTTGAAGTCAGTCCATAATGAATCCATTTTTTGGCTTCACTGGTCATTCTTTCTGATAAGTTTCTGGTAAAAGCAATGATGTCATGTTTTGTTTCAAGTTCTAACGTTTTTATTTCATCGATATCAAAAGTGGCTAGTTTAATATCTTCTAAGGTAGCCTCATCAAACAAGCCAAAACGGCACCAAGCTGTGCTTGCTGCTATTTCAACATCCAACATATGAGAATACTTGTTTTCTTCACTCCAAATCTGTTTGAATATTTTTCTTTGATATCTTTCAATCATGGTGATCCTCTTTAAATGCTTCTACGACATTATGAATCAAAGCGCTAATTGTCATTGGACCAACCCCACCTGGAACAGGGGTAATAAAAGATGCTTTTGGCGCAACAGATTCAAAATCGACATCGCCATATATTCTCCCCTCTATTTTATTAATTCCAACATCAACAACAATGGCACCTTGTTTAACCATATCACCCGTAATAAGGTGCTTAACACCCGTGGCAACGACCAATAAATCAGCTTGTAAAGTAAATGATTTTAAATCTTTCGTATGGATATGACAGACCGTTACAGTCGCATGGTGATTAATCAGTAGTTTAGCCATTGGTGAGCCCACTAAATTAGAAGCCCCCACAACAACAGCGTGAATCCCTTTTAGTTCAATCTGATACTGTTCAAGTAACATCATAATACCCTTAGGTGTTGCTGGTAATAAGCCTTTTTGTCGGTTTGACAATTTTCCCGCATTTAATAAACTCAAACCGTCCACATCTTTTTTTGAATCGATTTGATTTAAGACTTTATCACAATCAATCTGCTTTGGTAATGGTAATTGAACAATCATGCCATCTACCCCATCATCCATATTTAAATCATCAATTATTTCAAGTAATTTTTCTTCAGAAACATCTTCAGTTAATCTTAATGTTACCCCATTAATACCAACTCTTTTACAGGCTTTCTCTTTTGATTTAACATAAGAAACACTGGCAGGATTGTTTCCCACCAATAGAGCAACTAATTTAGGGGCTCTTCCGTACTGATTAATTAAACGTGAAACTTCAATTTTTAATGATTCTTCTAAGCTTAGTGCGGTTGCTTTTCCGTCCATCAACATTTAATCACCTACAATTTTCCTGAAATGTTTCCATCATCATCAATAAACATCTTTTCTGCATTTGGTATTTCCGGTAGGCCAGGCATCGTAACAATTCCTTTGGTTAGGACAACGACGAACCCAGCTCCTCTGGATACTCTCGCATCTGAAATAGATAGTTCAAACGCATAAATTGAGCCACGTTTTTTGGCATCATTGGAAAATGAAAGTGGAGTTTTGGCAATACAAATTGGTAAATCATGATATTTTTCATTTAATATCTCTAGTTTTTCTTTTGCTTGTTTACTATAAGAAACACCAGAGGCGCCATAAATAGATGTCGCAATCTTATTAACCTTCGCAAATAAATCATCTTTCAAGTCATATAAACGTTTAAATGATTTTTCTTGATTGGATAGCCCAACAACTTTGGTCGCTAAATCAATCGCACCCTTTGAACCTTCAATAAAACTATCCACAAAGGAAATTAGATGGTTATTTTCTTTAGCCCAATTAATTAAATATTCAATTTCTTCTTCTGTATCGTCTTTAAAATGATTAATGGCGATGACATAAGGTATCCCAAATTTTTTAATATTGTTGGTGTGTCTAGCAATATTTTGGACCCCTAATTTTAACGCTTCTAATGAACTGACTTCTTCACTTTCAAATCCGTGAAATTTAAGGGCTCTTATTGTCGCAACTAAAACGACCACATCAGGCGACTTTTTTAAATATTCCGTTTTAATATCTAAAAACTTCTCTAACCCTAAATCAGCACCAAACCCCGCTTCTGTAACAACAAATTCACCTAATTTTAAAGCTGTTCTCGTTGCCATTAAACTATTACAGCCATGTGCGATATTCGCAAATGGTCCCCCATGAACAAACACTGGATTATGTTCTAGTGTTTGAACTAAGTTAGGTTTAATGGCTTCTTTTAAGAGAATAACCATTGCGTCCGTGATATTTAAACGCTTGGCATGAACTTCGTTTCCCTCTTTATCATAAGCAATTAAGATATTATCAATTCTTTGTCTTAGGTTTTCAAGGCTGGAGGCCAATGAGAAAATCGCCATTATTTCACTGGCTGCAGTAATAATAAAGTTATCGTCTCGATACAAAGTCCCTACTTTTCGAATCGCTCTATCATTCATGTCCATCGTTCTTGGCCATACAATTCTATTTTCATCTAAATTTAATGGATTGCCATAGTAAAGATGATTATCAATGGCGGCACTTAAAAAGTTGTGCGCTGTCGAAATAGCATGCAAATCACCGGTAAAATGGAGATTGATTTTTTCCCTTGGGATAATTTGTGCTAAACCGCCACCTGTAGCGCCACCCTTCATGCCTAAAACAGGGCCTAAAGAAGGTTCTCTTAAGCAACCAATTGTACTTTTTCCAATCCGATTTAACCCGTCTGTTAACCCTATCGAAATAGTGGTTTTACCTTCACCAAATGGTGTTGGTGTAATCGCGCTGACTAAGACAAGTTTGCCATCAACATTGTCTTTTAACCTTTCATAAATAGATAAACTAACTTTCCCCATATCATGTCCATAAGGCTCCAATTCTGCATCTTTAATTCCAAGTCTTTGTGCCACTAAATGAATGGGTTTAGATTCAACATTTTTTGCAATATCTAAATCTGATTTCATTTTTTCCTCCCAAGTGTTTTATTATTTTTAGTATATCATATTTTCTAATGATTATATAGAGAGAGTCATCTTGCAATACGATTAAAAAAAGACCCTAAAAAGAGTCTTAAAATAATTCTTTAAGTGTAATGGTTTGGTTTCTATCTGGTCCCACACTAAATATGGCGACTTCAAGATTTGTTTCTGATTCAATAAACTTTAGATAGTTTTGAGCATTGATAGGTAATTCCTTAAATGACCTAACCTGTGTAATGTCTTCTTGCCATCCAGGTAATGTTTGGTAGAGAGGTTTAACCTGACTAAATTTAGATATATTAGAAGGAATATAATTAATTTCTTTGCCGTCTAATTCATAGCCTATACATACTTTTAATTCATCAATACCTGACAATACATCCAATAAGGTAATCGCTAAATATTTGAGTCCACCCACTTGTTTAGAATGGTTAATGACCACTAAATCAAGATACCCCACTCTTCTTGGCCTGCCTGTAACTGTTCCATATTCATGCCCTTTTTCTCTGATATAGTTCGCTAAATCTCCGTTAATTTCAGTTGGAAATGCCCCTTCACCCACTCGAGTAGAATAAGCTTTAGTGACACCGATTGCCCCTTCAATTAACCATGGCGCAATCCCTGTATTTAAGGGAACACTCGCGGCGGTTGGGCTTGATGATGTAACATAAGGGTATGTCCCATGATCTAAACATAATAAGGTCCCTTGAGCCCCTTCAAATAAAACCTTTTTCCCTTTCACAATAGCCTCATTTAATAGTCGTGATGTATCGGTAATAAACGGTTTTAATTGTTTAGCATAACCAACTAGGTTTTCTAATAGGTCTTTTACATCATAAGTGGGAAGACCATATGACTTCAAAGCGAGATTTTTGTGCGGTAAAACTTCTTTTAGTCTTTCTTCTAAAATGACTGGGTCTAATAAATCACCCATTCTAATCCCCAGTCTCGCACTCTTGTCTTGATAAGCTGGCCCAATCCCTTTTTTAGTGGTTCCGATCTTGTTTGTTAAGCTGTTTTCACTGGCGCCATCCAAATCAATATGATATGGCATCACTATCTGTGCGCGATCACTAATATATAGTTTAAATTCTCTTGAATTAATCTTGACCATTTCTTCAATTAAAGCTTGTGGATTAATCACCATTCCATTCGCCATAACGTTAATTGTATGGGGATTAAATATCCCTGAAGGAATTAATTGTAACGCATATTTATTTTTACCAATCACAATGGTATGACCAGCATTATTTCCACCTTGAAATCGACAAACAACATCCGCTTGTTGAGCTAGGTAATCCGTTATTTTCCCTTTTCCTTCGTCGCCCCATTGCGTTCCAATAATGACAAGTGTTTTCATTTAGTTGCCTCACTTAAGATATGTCGTGCGATATAAATACCATTCGCCCCAGCTTGTGCTAAACCTCTTGTAATCCCAGCCCCATCTCCAGCCATATAAAGTCCTTTAATTCTGGTTTCAAAGTTCATATCAACTTCTGGTCTTGCACTATAGAATTTAGTTTCAACGCCGTAAAATAGTGTATGTTCTGATGCTATTCCAGGTGTGACATGATTTAAGGCTTCAATCATTTCAATTAAACTCTTCATCGTGTTATACGGTAGAACTAATCCTAAATCACCAGGCAGAGCTTCTTTTAATGATGGGATAACGAAACCTTCTTTAAGTCTTTTTTCAGTCGTTCTTCTTCCTTTGATAATGTCACCATACTTTTGCACAATGACACCACCCATAGATAATCTATTCGCCAGTCTACCAATCATGTGGGCAAACTCATTGGGTTCATTAAATGGTTCATTAAACTTATGAGACACCAATAAGGCAAAGTTGGTATTGTGGGTTCCTAATTTAGGGTCTCTAAATGAATGACCATTGACTAGCATTGTCCCATTTTGGTTTTCAATAACAACATGTCCACTTGGGTTTGAACAAAATGTTCTTACTTGTGTTCCAACCGATGTATTATAAATAAATTTTCCTTCATATAAATGTTTATTAATTTCTTCCATAATTAAATCGTTTGTTTCTACTCTAACACCAATATCAACATGATTGTTTGACATCGAAATTTTATGCTTCTTACATAACTGAGTTAAAGTGGTCGCGCCTTCTCTTCCTACCGCTATAACAACGTTATCCGCTAATAGTTTAGTGCCGTCTTCTAATATAACCCCTTTAATACGATCGTCTTCTACAAGAATATCGATCACATTTGTTTTAAAACGCATTTCAATTCTTTCTTCCAACCAAGCATAGATTGATTTCATAATTAAGAGGTTTTCTTCTGTCCCTAAATGTCTAACACGTGATCTTAATAATTTTAAGCCTACCGCTAATGCTTTTTTCTCGATTTCTCTAACGGCTTCAGTCGTAGGGTCCGTTATTTCCTTAGTCGCGCCATGGCTCAGATTGATTGAATCAACATACTCAAGTGAACTACCCACCACTTAAT
>DHNT01000018.1:83311-120299 GCA_002410615.1 Acholeplasmataceae bacterium UBA5409 | reverse complement strand
ACACTTTGCACCTAAGCCCAGTTTTCCATAAATATTTCTCCTCCGTATAATTATGTTTGATTTTTTAAACTTAAATAAATGAATCTGTATTCATCGGTAAAATTATAGCATAATTAGATTAATTGTCAATAAAGATGATTGTTGTTTTTTTTGATTTTAATTGTGAAGACTTTTGTGCTTAATTAACGAATACTTAAATAAGCGTTTAACTTGCGCCTTTTCCCATAATGAACAAGTAAAACATTAAGAAAAAAAAGGATACTAAACTCAGAATTAAGAAATCGGTTTCACAATTATATTTAATTCAATTTCAAACTTAATTGAATATAATAATTAGCTTTTTTAGATAGTGAAATGACAGTAGTTTTGTTCTAGTTTAATTTGAATTACTAATGTTAATCTTATATAATGTTTATATATAGAACGAAAGGAGTAGTATATTGAATTTCAATATACAACAAGCAAAATGTAAGTATTTAATAAAGTTTCATGGTTAATACCTGCTATTTTGGGTATTATGGCAATTGTTTTATTCTTTAGCTTTAACGTCTTAACTGCTGATCTAGGTATTTTAGGTAAGGTTAATCTCAATGGATGGCAAGCTACCTTTGGGTCAGAAGACTATGATCAAGTAACCCTGTGGTTGGTAGTTGCGTTGGTATTAATAGTTATTGGAATTATCTTTTCAATCTTAGGATTATCAGATAACAAGTTTGCTATGCTAGTACCTTCTGGATTAATGATTGCTGGATCCGTCATGTTATTCTTCACAAAATCTTTCCATTTAAATGCTGCATTAAGTGGTGTTGAGGGAGAAGTCGCAAGAGCTTTAATTGAGTCAGCACATAGTTTTTTTGAACCGGATATGGGTGTCTATTTAGGTGGTATCATTGGATTAGTAGGCGGTTTATTGGCATTATTTGCTGTGATACCTAAGGTTTTAGAAAAATAAATAAACATAGGATTTATAAAGCAAGTAGAATACAAAATTTTAAAGGACTTTGAAGTCCTTTTTTCTTTTGAATAGGAAATTGTATTTTATATATGCATAAAGTATACTAATTATATTAAGTATAGAACGCATGCGCACGTGAAGTTTTTGGCGATTCAATCGCCCCAAGTGAAATTTATTTCACTTTTGGTTTGCTTAAATTCAGCCAAAATAACCAAAATAAGCCTATTTTTAATTGATTTTCATGTATTTTAGCACAACCATGTCAATTTAAAGTAGCTGAAACTATTAGGCAAGTCATAACTTCAACTTAACTTTTACATAATATGACTCTAAAGTGCTAAAAAATTTAACAATTTCAGTGATGAGTTTCTTAAGTGGGTATAACTTGATAAAAATAGATTATTTGATTAAAATACATTTTATATAGCTCCACCGTCATCGCAGCCAGGTATTGAGAAGTTTTGTCGTGCAATGAATTCTAAAAAAATTTAGTGGTCATATATTTGAACCTTTTTTCAAAAAATGATCAATACTCAACAAGTAAATCGCGAGATGTATTACAAAAATATATTGGATTTAACGTCAATTAAAACATTCCTAAACACACGATAACAATTTGTTTAGTTGATAATGTTTATACATCTGGATCGACTATAAAAGATTGTTTAATACATTTAATTGACTTAGGATATACAAACGTAAAAGTGTTAACCATGGCACGAACGGAAGGTTCTAATCCCTTTTCTTATTAAAAATAGAGCTGGCTATCCTTTTACAATCACCAAAAGAGTGATACATAAAGCCCCCCTCTAGATGGTAAAATAGTATGAAGAAGGAGAAGGGGAAAATAAATAACTAAACAAAGCTAGCATTAAGGGTGCTAAATGTATCAAAATAGGTAGTATCACACATAGGTTTGATACAATGTGTCAGACCTTTTTTTTGTGTCTAAATTACCAATAATATCTCGGTTTTCTGTCGTTTTTTTGGTTTTTTCACGCCTGCCAAGTGGTTGGAAGATGCTTCAAAATGATATTTGTGGTGGTATTATAAATCTCCGAAAAATTTTGTAAATAACTTTTTAAGTGAAGAAGTTATTTCATCCGAATCTATAATTTGACTATTAAAATCAACCTGTGCAAAGATAATTGATCTATAATCCATTCTCAGTTTATTAATACCCACAAGATCTTGCTCAATTAATGAGTTTAATATAAAATTCATAGCCCTTAAATAAATCGGTTTATTTTCCTTTTTTCCTGATTTTGTAGATATTACATAAAATTGATCCTCTGTACTTAGTGGATTCATATCTCTAATTTCCATTAATTCACCGTCTATACTGAAGTATAATTTGTGATAAGCATAAGGAGAAGAAAAAGGATAATACATGTCAAAATAAACTACTAAGACATTATTAATCCCACGTTTATCTTTGAATTCCTTAAAGCAATCCTCAAAAAAATTCCCCTCGTATTTAAGACCTTTAAAGCCTCCGGATAAGACTCGACTATTCATCATATTAGATTTACTTGAAAATATCTTGTAACGATCTGACAACATAATCACCTCTTTTGATTAATTATATCATATTAAGCCTGACAAATAGAAAAAAAATTATAATAATTATGCATAGAACAATAGCGTCAATTTATACTTGATTTTAAAATGAAAATTACTCTCGAATACTGTCAAACGAATAGTTTCGTGGTTTTACTCTGAATTATTAAGCTTGCGCAATTGTATCAAAATGGCTCTAAAAACTTATTTTAAAATTTCATTATACTTTCAACGTTTTAGCAAAATGTATATTTCGATATTAAAAAGCTTTTGTTTTTTTCAATCTAAGTCTATGATATTTATAATTGTTCCTCCGTTCATATTAAGTAGTCTAGCAACTTCACCATTATTATCTCTTTGCCTTCATACATAAGTGATACTTTTATGAAATCACTAGGTAACTTTATTTTTGTTATGCCCAATCATGATTGAAATAGCATAATACCTGATTTTTTGACACTAAAAAAATAGACAGCCACTAAACGCCTTAATAAAGCGCTGGACTGTCTTTTTTGTATCTTGTGTAATAAATTACTCGTTAAAAATATTTTTTATTTCATTATCGGTCTTGTAATGCTGATTGAGTTTAACAGAATAATACTGTGATAATACACTTGGGTTATCATCATAATGGAATAGTTGATAACGGTTTTAACCAATTTGTTCACAGGTGTATTTTCTAAGCGACTTCACTAAAGCAGAGGCACAGATTTGACTTTTTAGTTTCTTTTTTTCAACGATTCGAATGAATAAGAAAGCGGTCATACAAATGAGAAAATGTCCTCTAATCGCGTCTTCATTGGAATGGTAAACCGGTCTTGTTTTAAGGGTTGACTTGATAAGTCTAAATGACTCATCAATTTCCCACAAGGATTTATAAGCCTCAATGATATCAGAATCTTTCGCGTTTAATTCACTCGTAACGATAAGATAGTAACCATCCAATAAGTAATCCTAATCGATTTTATCTTGATTCAGACCACGATACTCATCGACTTCAATGGGGTTTCCTTGATTATCATAGTAGATTCGATCTACGTATTTACCAGTGTGACCATATTGTTCATACTTAAACGAAGATTCAGTCGATAGTTGACGTGATAATTTTTGAAGTGCTCGTTCCCGTTCAAGGGCAGTTTTTTCTGCATAATTCTGGCTCCAGAAGGCAATTTGTTTTTGGGGGAGGGTGAGTTTAACCTTTTTACTCTCTACATTCGTAACCATAATCTCGTCTTCATAATCAATCCAGGATTTGAGTTTGAATATGACTTATTTATGGTTATGATTATTTATTTTCAAGCTTTATGCAATTTTTATTATCTTATAGTATAATAATGCTGAGGAAAACGTCTATGAGAAAAATATTTTTTTTAAGTATAATTTTATTTTTATTAGTTGGCTGTACAAAGAGTGAACCAATAGAACAAGTTAAAATAAACCAATTGGTTTCACTAAGTGATGAGCCCAAAGCGATAAAAGTAACGGTAACAATCTCCGATTTTGAGTTCGCAAATGATGTTAATGATATAGAAATCGGGATAATTTACAAACAAAACGCGATGATTGATGAAGTTGAAAATTTTAGCATAGATACTCTAAATATCACTAAAATTAATCAAGCGTTTAACCAAAAAAAGATAATAGATTTTTATATATCAAATATATTAGAAGAAGACTATCAAAAAATGTTTACGATTAGAGCTTACTTAAAATATCAAAATGGTGGAAAGAATATGATTGTATATGCTGATAATACATTGACAAACTCACCATATGAACTTGCACTAAACAGTTCAACTTTATATGCTGAAGAAATTAAAACTTCAGTTGAACAACAAGATTTGATTCTAAATGAAATTGAAATCCAGGTTAACACATCAAATTATACGGTTATTCCTATTTCTACTGGAATTAAAGTTACAATCCTAACTGATTATAAAAAAGTAACCGTAAAAGTAGAAACATTAGAAGGCTATATTTTTAATAATCCAGCCGTGTTTATATTTAATGAACAAATACTTGATATAGCAGATTACACAATTTCTCAACATCAAATAATTTATCTTTTTGATGATCCAAACTGGTCTGGAATTTATTAAACTTTCTAGGATAAAAAATACAAGTATAGGACATTTTTGATATAATTAAAGTAAACTTAAAAAAGGAAGATATAATGGAAAAACAATATGAAAAACCGACAATAGAAATCATTGTTTTTGAAGATGAGATTGAAACAGCTAATGAAGGATCTATTAATGTAGGTGAGTGGTGGGAAGAATAAGGCGAATAGAAATTGTGTAAAAATTCTATTGATTATTTCCCCTGTTAAATCCACAGATAATTTTTAAGGGGTCTTTTATGATAATATAGAAAAAAAGGGTGATTTAGTGATGCCAATCTATAAGATAGCTGAAATTATTGTTGAAATGAACCCAAAATATGAACCATTACTGTCTCAAAGTAAAGCGTATTTAGAAGTAGATAATAAAGAAATTGATTTTAGTATTCCTATAATAGATAATAATATTGAAGCATATCATCAAGAACATCCCCATTTAAGTATCGGTGAATGTGAGTATATATTAATGGGTTCTTACTTTTACACAAAGCTTATTGAATATAATGGGATTTTATTACACGCATCCGCGGTTTGTTACAAAGAAGAAGCCTACTTATTTTCTGCGCCATCTGGAACAGGTAAATCTACGCATACCAACTTATGGATTAAAAATTTTGAAGGTTCATTTATTTTAAACGATGATAAGCCTGCTATAAGACGGATTAAAAATCAATTGTGGGTTTATGGAACCCCTTTTTCTGGTAAATCTGATTTAAACATTAATGAAAGATATCCCATTAAAGGCATTTGTTTTATTGTGAGAGATGAAAAAAACTGGATTAACAAACTTAACAGTAAAGATGCGATTACTTATTTAATTAGAGAAACGGTTCAATCAAAAAGAAGTGAACTTATGAATACGACATTAAATATGGTTGAAAATATTTTACAAAACATCCCCATTTATGAAATGGGTTGTACGATATCAGATGAAAGTGCCAAACTGTCTTATCAAATAATGAATTTAGGAGATATTAAGTGAAAATAAAAAAGGGGTTTAGTTTGAGAAAAGTATCAAATCATTATGTCGTCGTCCCTTTAGAAGAAGCTACGAATTGTTTTAAAGGTGTGATTCATTTAAATGAGACAAGTGCTTTTTTATGGCAAGCCTTAGAAAAGGGTATGAGTAATAGGATAGAATTAACGAAAGTGTTTATGAAAGAATATAATATTGATAAAGAGACTGCATCAAATGATGTAGATGAATTTTTAAAAGTGTTGATTGATGCGAATGTTATTGAAGGATAGTAGGACGATTAAAAAAGAATTAGCGAATAAAGGGTTCATATTAACGACTATCAGTGGTAATAGTATGAAACCTCTTTTAGATGACAAAAAAGATAGTGTTTATATTGAACCGCTATCAAAACCGCTTAAAAGAGGGGATGTCATATTATATGAAAGAGCAAGCAAACAACTAGTTTTACATAGAATTGTTAAAATTAGATCAAATACATATTATGTATCAGGTGATAATCAATATAGCCTTGAACGTGTTAAGAAAAATCAAGTCCTTGGCATTATGACGGCCTACTATAAGAAAGAAAACAAAAAAGAATTAAATAGATTTATCTATACGCTTTATAAGATTTTTATTAAATTAACTAGACCTTATCGGTATATCAAACTTAAATGGAATCAAAGACAAAAAACGAGGATAAACACATGAAAACAATACTAAAAAAAATATACACATTTAGCATTATATTATTATTGGTTCTCTTAATGGGAAATGTAGGAAGAATGAGTCATTTAAATCAAATTAACGCACAATCAATCGTTGAATCAAAAGGCGAATTAAGAGCAGCATGGATTACACCATTGACTGGAGAAGTAGCTACTTATACGACTGAACAAGCTTTCAAAAATGATATGAATCAAATTTTAGATATGCTGGAATACTATAATTTTAATGCCGTGATTTTTCATATCAGAACGCATAATAACGCGCTATATAACTCAAGTTTAAATCCAATTGCCTCTTGGTTTTCTAATGTTAACTTCAATTCCTTTGATCCATTAGATTGGTTGATAACTGAAACACATAAAAGAGGGTTAGAGTTTCATGCATGGTTAAATCCATACCGATTAAGTACAACCTATGTCCCTAGTTCTTATCCTGTTACTAACCCAGCTTCAGATCCAAATAATGTTTTAACTCAGATTGGAAGTACATCAATAAGAATTTTAGATCCGGGATTACCAAATGTAAGAGAATTTATTACAGAAACGATTTTAGAAATATTAAACCAATATGATGTGGATGCAATCCACTTTGACGATTATTTTTATACTAATCTTGGGGCAAACGGGGCACTAAGTGGAACGACCACTATCCTAGATGAACCTGATCAACAGACGTTTATTGACTATGCTGGATCCTATAACACAAGTAGTGCAGCTGATAAAGCAGACTGGCGTAGAGACCAGGTTAACTTAATGGTTCAAAGTGTTTCAGATACCATTAAAAATTTTAATCAAACTAATAATAAACATGTTCAATTTGGGATTAGTCCAACCGGTATTTATCAAAATGGAAATGGGGTTGTCACCTATGATTCAAACGGCAATCCGATTACAACAGGTTCTAATACTGGAGGACAAACGCATTACTCTTCATACTTATTTGCCGATTCAGTTAAATGGCTGACAGAAGGTTGGTTAGATTATATACTACCTCAAAGTTATTGGGCAACAAATCATCCGGTTGCATCCTATTATGAAGTCATGGGGTGGTGGGATAAAGTTGTCAAAAACTTAAACGTTAATCTTTATTCAGGTATCGGTTTATACATGGCTGATAGTGCAAGCAATACTTATGATTGGAAAACAAATACTTCAGAACTGACGACCCAACTTAATTATTTAAATAATTTAGAGAATGCCAGTGGTTTAAGTATCTATTCTTTACAATATATGACTAAAGCATATAACGGTGTTTCATCAGTTTCTGCTACCCAATTAACGAATGCCTTTAATAGTTCATTAACGACTAAGAAAGTTTTACCAGAAATAAAAAGCATGACGCCTACCGTATTATCAAAAGTATCTAACTTAAGACATGAAAATGGCATTTTATCTTTTGATTCCGTTTCTAACGCGAAACAATACTACATTTACAAATCAAACAGTTTAACCTATAACGATAGTGAAATAGTTAAAATAATCGGTAGAAATGAAACAGGAACGATCACCTACCAAACGAATGATATGTCAGATGATTATGAATATGGCGTAAGGGTGTTATCTTATACAAACCACTTAAGTGAACCTGCAGCAACGGGTTCAAACATTAAAACCATAGATGGCGCTTCTATCAGAACACAGACTGAAGTATCTTTACAAGGACTTAGATTTTATGGGCAATTAGATTTAGAGACTGTGGTTGATTCACAGGGGTTTTATTTGATATTTGGAGAGGCGAATGTGACTGATTTAGAACAAGCGCTTGAATTAGATCCAAACAATTTAATCATTAACGGGAAAAAAGTCTTTAAAAAGGAAATAGAATCTATAGATCCTGATGGTACTTTTTCAGTTGTTTTAACAGGTATACCTGAAGAGGGGTATATAGATAAAATAACGGCTGTTGCTTATTATGTTGTTTCTGATGTAACTTATTTATCACCTGTTTCAACTACTAGGTCGATTGGGCAAGTAGCCATAAAAATGGAAAATGCAAGTGAAACGAATCAAGCTTCAAGTGATATAATTAATCATTTATTATTGACTACTAAGAGATTAGAATTAGATGCTTTTGGGAGTTATTCGATTGTGGGCCTTTATGAAAATAATCATTTTAATCTAAGAAGTGAGTTTATTAAAGATTGGAATGCTAAATTTGGAACGACTTGGACGACTTTGACGAGAAATGAATTTTATTCAAATGCAATATTAGGTAAAGATACTGATCCAGCCTCTTTAAGAAATTCAAGAATAGATTTATTTTTTAATGATCCAATTTATAAAGTAAAATGGGATTGGATTTTAGATTATTTTATAAGTGTTGATAGCGTAGTTTGGGCTACAAGGCAAATTACTGCGATTAGAGGAGATGGCACATTTTCTGGACAATCAAACATCTATGAAGGAAAACACCTAATATTTTCTTTACTAAATTTCTTTAATCAAACGCACGAAGAAGATGGTTATCCCGCTAATAATTTTAGTGTGAGAGATAAATATTTATCCTTAATTAACTTCAATCAATCTATTTTGGTCCAACATGATAATTATAATTTCATAGAAATAGGCAGTACCATAAACTTACCTGAACCTCCTAGTGGTGCAGGTGTGTTTAGTCACTATTTAATAAATGGGGTTACTTATTATCCTAATGATCTTTTTCTTGTAAATGAAAATGTTATCATACAACCTATCTATAATTGATTTTTCATTTCTAGATTTAGTCTTAAGTCTCATTGACAGGTTTTATAAAGCATGGTAAACTGAATAAAAATACTTTATAAGAAAGTGAATCGATATCTATGAATTATTGTAATCATTGTGGCCAAAAGATAAATCCAGGACAAGAGTTTTGTTTTAATTGTGGCGCTGAAATCAATAAACAACAAGGACAATCTCAACAACCAGGACAATACTACCAAAAACCATCTAGTACTCAATCTCAAGATTCGGGTAGTCCAGGATGGGGCATTCTCGGCTTTTGTATTCCGTTAGCGGGTTTAATATTATGGATTGTTTGGAAAAATGATAGACCAAGAGATTCTAAGAGTGCTGGTGTTGGAGCACTCATTAGTGTTATAGTAAGTGCGTTTATCTATATTATCTATTTTATTTTTTTAGTCGCTCTTATCTCAGGAATGTAATATGGAAATAAATACTAGGATTAGTTTGCTTGAAAAACTAATCTTTTTATTACTATTATTAATTATACCGGTACATCTTATTATTATGATGTCTTTTAATGTCGGTTCGATTGATGAGGTTAATTATTATTTTATTACGAGTTTAGTGATAATGATAATCTTTATTCTTTCAACCGTTATTCAACTTATCTTTAAAAGACCTTATTTACCCTTATTATTAGGTTGTCATCAAAAATGGTGTCGCTCATTTAAATCAATCCATAAGTATTTAGGTATTTGTGCCAGATGTAGTGGAATCTTATTAGGGATTATTATTACGCCACTTATTTCAATCCTACCATTTAACAAACTCTATGTTTTGATAGGCCTAGTCCCGTTAATCATTGATGGTTCACTTCAAAAGTACAAGAATTATGAAAGTAATCATACAAAAAGATTAATCACTGGTTTACTATCAGGACCAGGGATGGTTTTACTAATCGCCTATTTTCACTTTTGTATGGCGAAATTGATGCTATATTTACTAAATTTAATGGAATTAATCTAAAAAAGAGATAGTTTGAAATAATCTCTTTTTTTAGAGGTGAAATAGTTGAAAAAAATGACAACAGATTGATAATAAAGTAATATTAAAATAATGAAAGTACGGTAGTATAAACATATGAAAAATCAATCATCATTACCATCTAACTATTTCTTAAAAGAAAGTTATGATTTGAAGGGAAAGATAACGCTAGAATAACAGTGTTTTTTTTAGTTAGTGTATTATTTGCGGGGAGAATCTGGTAAATCAACACTATATGAAGGCTTAATGCCATAATCACAATCATTGGCTTAACAATCAATTAATCGCTGAACTATTTTATCAATATTTGAAAAAGTGAAAACGGTTTCCTATACTTCGTTGACTACAATTATTGCGTTTGTTATAATGAAGTTGAAATTGAAAGACGAGGTGCTTTGTATGGTAAAACTTAATAGTTTAATTTTTAAAAATTTGTTTGGGCTCGTGCTGTTGAGCTTATTTATGTTTGGCCTAACTGCCTGTGGGGTAAAGGTTGAAAAGATTGAATTAAATGTAACAGAACTTTTATTAGATCTTAATGAAGAATCTACTGCAACAGCAACTCTTACACCATTGGATATTGATGTAAAAGTCGAATGGAAATCAGATAACCCAGCTATTGCTACAGTAACAGAAAATGGCTTAATTAAAGGCATTGCGGTGGGAGAAACTACCATTACAGCAAGTGCTGGTGGTGTGACTGCGACTATTAGTGTGACAGTTGCAGACTTAAAATACAATGTGATATTTAATACAGATGAAGGTACTTTGGTTCCTATTCAAACCGTTAGAAGAGGTCAAAAAGTCACACAACCAGAAGATCCAACTAAAGTCGGGTTTGAATTTTCTGGCTGGTATACGGCATCAAATTTAGCTGTTGAGTTTGATTTTAACACCCCTATTACGGCTAACACCACTATTTATGCTGGTTGGGAAGACATCATGGTAGCTGTTAATTTTGACACGACGGGTGGAGAAGTACTAGAACCGATTAATAAGGTCTATGGATCAGCATTATCGGAAACAGATTTAGCGGTTATGCCTATTAAGGTAGGTCATACATTTGTGGGATGGTTTTTAGATACAGAACTCTCCGTATCAGTTGAAGCGGGATTGATCATTACGGAATCAATTTCAATCTATGCCAGTTGGGCAGTCAATGATTATACAGTTAATTTTGAATTAGATAATGATGAAACAATTGATCCGGTTGAATTATCTTATGGTTCGTTAATTGTTGTCGATACACCAAGTAAAGAAGGTTATGAATTTGGCGGTTGGTTCACCGATGAAGAACGCTTAAATGCTTTTGATATACTAGAAGATACAGTTTACGGGGATATGACGCTTTATGCAAAATGGAATATTGGCAAATCAACCGTTTCGTTTAATAGTAATGGCGGTTCTTCAGTGCCAGACAGATTAGTTGAAACCTATCAACCAACCTCTAAACCTGCTAATCCAACTAAAGTTAATATGTTGTTTGTGGGTTGGTATGAAGATGCAAGCTTAACCAAAGCATTTGATTTTAACACCCCGATAGTAGGAAATATTACCCTATATGCGCTCTGGGAAATTGATCCTTCTCTAGCAAAAACAGTTGAATTCGAGTTAAACGGTGGAAGATTTCCATTAACGTCAACAAATTTCTTTATTAAATATGGTGTTAAACCACTATTAACCTTTACGGGATTTATTTTTGACGGAAACCCATGGAATAACGATACAAACGGTATTTATTTACATGTTCAAAAAAATGTTTCAACAGGAAACTACTGGCCAAAGGCTGGGTTAAAACAAAATGCCCTTGGTCAATATGAAGTGGTTGATTTTGTTGCGAGCGGAGCGATTCAATCTGCGAACTATGATTATGTCATTTCTGCTTGGGATCAATCAAAGGAAATCTATCAGTTTGTAATGAGTCTACAAATCGGACAAATTATTACCATTACTGGTGCAGATATAACAAATGACACTGTCGCAGCAACTACATTTGATAGAGCCGTTGTCAATGTCTATAATGCTTCATCCGCATTTGGTGAAGTCAATAAAAATCTATTATTAAGTGTGCCAAGTTTACCACTTCCTGTTAAAACTGGTTTCACTTTTGCGGGATGGTATGATAATCCTGAATTTACTGGTGATGTTCTAACAAGACTATCTGCTAGTGCTAAGTTATATGCGAAGTGGGAATAAGTATCACAAACTAGTATCAAATAGTTAAGCTAGAACTAAGCGTGTAAAGTAAACTATTAACGATTAAAGCTTGTCTTTGAGTGAAATCGAGTCAGGCTTTAATTTTTGGTAAAATAAATTATTTATATGGGAGAATAATTCATGAGAAAAATGTGGTTGCTGATTTTAATGATGTCATTTTTATTGGTTGGTTGTGTCAACACACCAATAGTTGATGATGACGATGATGATGACAAAGAAAAACCTCTTATTACTTTGAGTGAAGTGTTGGGGTTGGTTAATGAGACTAAAAATCATTATTTAACGGCTAGTAATATTGATATATTGCTTGAAACAGAAACAAATAATGAAATTGCTAGTTTAAGAATTAACTATGAAATTGATGGTTTTACGATTGAAAACTTTAAATATACTGTCGAAATAGATAGTGATGTATATGAAACTTATATTAAAGAAGGTATTCAGTATATTAATTTTAATAATCAAAAATCTCAAAAAGCGATTGATAGAGATTTATCAAGAAAAGTAATCTCTGAATATAGTTTTAATTTCATCACAGAAAACTTTTTTAAGATACATACCAATGATTATTTTAACTGTTTAAAGGTTGTTTCTGAAAAAGATGGTTTGGTGATGCTTACTTTAGATAAAACAAAGACAAATACTTTAGAGACATTGAACCGTTTAAGTGATGAACTTTTTAGTGGTATCACGGTTGAGTCAATTGAGGTAAAAATCAATTACTTAAATAATGAAATTGTTAACATTGAATCTGTTATTAGCAGTATAGAAGGCGCTGAAATAAAGTTTTTATTAAACTTTAAAGCAAACACCCACTCTATATTTAACTATCCAGATGATTTAGCAGATTATCCAGTACAGGAATAGGAGAATACAATCATGATGAAGTTAATGAAGAGACTAACAACCCTGTTTATATTAGTTTTCACCTTGGTAGTTCCGATTACGGCTGCAGAAACAGATATTACCGATATTGGGATAGCGAAATACTATACTGAATCCGTTAAAAAAGAAACTTATTTACGTAACGGTGTTTATCATGTTACACATACAGGTTATACCAGTGCCATTGAAGGTGAAGTAACGGATATGGGAATGGGCGTAGATGAGGAGTTTGTTCCAAATAAATATTACGCTCAGCAAGTGAGTATTCTTGATATACCAGCAACATCCAATGCATCACTTATTCCATGGGCTTATATAACCGATAGTGCTTGGAACTTGGAAACAGTCGGAAAAATTGCGAAAGATTATGAGTCTAAACATCCAGGGGAAAAGGTTATTGCCGCTGTTAATGGTGATTTTTATGATATTAATGGGGGTAAAATGTATCCTTATACACCCAATAATATTCATGCCACTAATGGGGATATATTTAAGAGTGTGCATACCAATAGTGCCGTAGGATTTTTAAATGATGGTTCTACGAATCCTTTAGTTGGTAATAAACCAATTATTAGAAATGCTAAGCCAACCTTGGCAATCTATGATGAAAATGATGTTTTGATTAAAGAGTTTATGATTGATCAAGTGAACGAAGAACCCAATAGTAATGAAACGTCTGTTCTTTATCCAAGATATGGTGTTCTAGAACACCAACAACCACCTAAATCCATTTCCGTTGATGTTGCAGGTGCTTATATTGTTCACAACGGTGAATATTCGATTCCTTATAGTGGTGTACCAGGTATTTTTGGTTATGAAAGTGATAGTCAAGATTTCTTTGGAAAAGGAATTATTACTTATTTTGGTGATGGTTCTTTAGGTCCAAATGATTTTGCGATCAAAACAAATAACACTGAAGTTGAAGCAACCTTAAAGATTGGTTCAAAGATTAGAGTTCAATATGAATTTACTGGTGATTTTGAAAATGTAGATAATATCATTGGGTATAATCAAGCAATTCTTTATAATGGGTCAAAAGTAGGTAATATTAAACAACGTGCACCAAGAACGATGGTTGGGGTTAAAGCGGACGGATCATATATATTAAGTGTTGTTGATGGACGTCAACCTGATAAAGGCATGTATGGCGCAACCACAGCTGAAATGGCAGCTATTTTAACACATTATGGAGCAGTAGAAGCCTATAACCTAGATGGTGGTGGATCTTCGGCAATGGTTGTACTAGATGAACAAACGGATACATTTAAGGTAGTTAATACCTATTCTGATTCAAAAGAACGACCTGTTTCAAATGCCTTATTGGTGGTCGTTAAAAATCCAGTATTAGAGATAAAACCGGTAGAAATCACTTCATCTTCAATCAAATTAGAAGTAGATGTTAAAATAGAAAATGGTTTTAATCAAGACAACTTATATGTAGAACTTAACGGTGAAAAGAAACCAGTTATCAACAATGAGGTTTTATTTACTAATCTAAACAAACAACAAAATTATCGTTATGAAGTGTACTATAAAGATAACGATACTTATATCCGTTTAAATATCTATGATGAAATTAAGACCGCTAAAAATCAACTAATACTTGAATCTATTAATATTTATTATGAGGGCAATGATTTAGTGTTCTATCTTAAGATTTTAGATAGTGATAATGTGTTTGTGAGTGGTAAGGTGATCTTAGATGATAGAGAGGTTAATATCATTAATGGTGTGGCAATATTCAGAGGTTTTAAAGGATCAACCTTTGATTCATTTAAACCTGAGATTGTCTACAACCTTGGTACAGTAGAAGGTGAAAAAACAACTGAAATTAGTGATTATGTTATCTATACTGAAGTGGATGTATTAATCGATTTTAGCATGAATAAGTTTAATAATTTTTATCAACCAAATGATTAGGAGGGAACCATAACAATGAAAAAGAGACTAACCTTAATGGTACTAATGATACTGGGGAGTTTTATTCTAACGTTCAGCCCTCGCTTGAGTGCGGTAACTGAAGAAGCCTACGCCATTAACACGAATCCAGGTGAGAACGCCAATGTGGAAATGCGTGTATCTTGGCATATGGCACTTGATAAAATTAATGGGAAAATAGTTTACACAACTAAAACAGATACAAATTGGGATAACGCAATAACCCTTTACCCAGATAGTTATGAATCGAATGCTTTTTATGGGTTGAAGTTCCTCCATTATCAAGCTGTTTTAACGGATTTAGAACCAGCAACCGAATATATGTATCAAGTCGGTGAAACAAATCTTAGTGAAACCCATTATTTTAAAACTGCCGGAAGCCCTTCATTTAGTTTTGTTTGGGCCGGTGACTGGCATACTTATACCCCAATTCCTACGAGACTAGAATCAGCAATGGCCATTGTTGAAAAAGCTAAAACAGTAGAACCTAATCTTGACTTTTTCTTTTCAACAGGGGATGTAGTCGCTTACGGAAGTGATTACGGTGACTGGGTAGATTTATTTAATAGTAATCCCTATAAAGAATATATGTGGGTCAATATGATTGGTAACCATGATGCCTTAAACAATGTCGTTGGACCTAATAATGATAATTATTTTGCCGCAACCCATAACAATCCTAAAAATGGTTATGCAGGGCAAGAAGGAAAGAGTTATTATTTCAAATATAATAATGTGTTATTTTTCGCTTTAAATAGTGAAGACTTGGGTTATGTAACACCAGTTAGTGAGGTTCAAGCGTGGATGGCTTCGGTTATTAAAAATAACCCAACCCAGTATATCTTTGTTTCGCTACATTACCAATGGTTTAATGGTGTTACAGGCAATACTAGCCAGTACGCTAACTGGAAAACGTTTTTTGATGAACATCAAGTTGATTTGGCACTTGCTGGAAACAACCATGTTTATGTAAGATCGAAGAGACTTTACGAAGGTCAAGTTAATTCTGAAAAAGGAACGGTTTATATTCAAGTTCCTTCATCAGACAATGACCGTGGTCAAGTTATGAAAGATACGTATTCGAATGAAAATATAATCGCGAAAAGATGGACTGAAGGCGTTAATACAGTTGGCGCGATTATTGTTACTGTCGATGCGGGAAAGATAAAAACACGTTTAATCGATAGAGATGGAAAAATAGTGGATCAAGCCACGATATTCGCTCAAAAACAACCTCTTTCGATTGATAAAACAAGTTTCAAAGAAAGTTTTAGTGCTTATCCCTCAATTAAAGATGAAAATTCAGTGGTGATAACTTCCTCAGTAGAAGGCATCGGTAGAATTGAAAAAATAGAGTACTATCATGAAAGTACTTTGTTAGGGACAAACTACTATGTTAAAAGAAATGATCTTTCTTATACCCTTAATAATGTTCAAGGATACAATAAAATAACCGCAAAAATATACTATAATGATAAAACAACCGAAGAAGTAGATATAAAAGTCATTAATCAAGATTTTTATGAAATTAACAATCTCGCCACCATTATTAATAACACGGATTTGTATTTAAAGTGGGATTATCAAGGGGAGGCAACACTTAAGGCATGGGTGTTTGTTAATGGGGTTAAGTATCAGGAAGTATCTTTAAGTGATGAACTGGTTTTAATTGAAAACGGTTCTATCACAGATGACATCGAAATCAGAGTTGATGAGAATAGTTTATCCGGTTATTACCACAGTAAGTACAATACTTTTGGTGATGTTAATTTAAATGGGATGATTGATGCGGAAGACATTGGTTTACTTCAACAATTCTTATTAGGAAACAACACAATTGATACCAATGCCTTGGCTTATTTAGATGTTGATTCAGACAATGAAATAACGCTTTATGATGTTACATATATTCACCTATTTATTAATAATTATTTAGATTCACTAGGCAATTCAGATACTTTTACCATTACCTATTTAGATATGTTTGGTGAAGAAATTTCTAAGGAGACAGTAAATCGTGGCGGTGCTGGAACCTATCCAACGTTCGCCCTTCCAAGTGGCTATATCTTGAGTGGATGGAGTAAAGATGTTAAATCCGTTAATCAAGATTTAATTGTCCAAGCGATTATTGAGATTGAGGGTAGTCATCATGAATAAGAAAAACCTTTTACTCATCCTTACATTACTCTTATCGTTATTTTTGTTTGGTTGTGAAAAAACAGATATTGATGACGATGATGATCCAGTGGTTACGCTTGAAAATATCACATTCAAAGATAATCAGACCATGTTCCAGTTTGATTTAGAAAGTTTTAGATTAAATGATATTGAACTCCAACTTAATTACTCTGATGGCACAAAAAAAATGGTAAAAGTGGATAAATCTATGATTTCCGATACAGACTTTAAAACACTTTTAACGACCGGACAGTATTTTATTAAGATTAATTATATGGATAGTCAGTTAGAAGCTTTGATTGAAATGTCATCAACACTCGGTTCACAAGGGAGATTGTCAGATATCACGGTTTATACTTTGTCACACCAAGACGGTGGAAAAACAATCTATGATGTTTATTCAACAGGTTTGAAAAACTATTATAGTTTCCAACTTGTAATCAATCATGCGTTTATCGCAAATGAAGTAACGCTTGAAGAAGTGATAACAGGCATTTCCTCTTTTAAAGTGGATGAGGATTCAATTAAAGTATTATATAGTTTTGGTGAAGCGGTTAGTGGGGATCAACATTTATTTAGGATTGTTATAGATTCTTTAAGTAACGCACCACTCAGTTTTAATGATTTAGAGAGTTTATTTCTCGGGTTTCAAAATAAAGAAGTCATAGAAATAACGGATGTAAGGTTTTTCGCTAGATAAGTTAAGATGAAAAAAGTTCTTGAGTTTAGTTCAAGAACTTTTTTATTATCGCGCGTTATTTTTCGTTTCATAATTGGTTTGATTATGATTTGGTTTATTGTAGGTTTTTTGATTAAAAGAGGGTTTGTTGTTGGTAGATTTTTGCCAAGTAGATTTAGATTTCTTATTTGAGGTTGCGGTATTCGAATAAGCATTATTTGACTTAGGTTTATAAGGCGATTTATCACTAGCAGCATAACGCTTTGGTTTATTAGAGGATTTATCATTATTGGGTTTGCTAGAAATAGGTTTATTAGATCTGGGTTGACTAACTTTTTTTTGTTTTGGTTTTTCAATAAACTTAGCCGTTAACGCTTCATTCGAAAAAGGGTGGTCAACCATCGTTAGTTTTTGATCAATGTGTTTTTCAATGGTTCGTAATAATGATTTTTCTTCATAGGAACAAAAAGATAAGGCTCTACCACTTAAACCGGCTCTACCCGTTCTCCCTATTCTATGAATATAGGTTTCAGGTGTTTCTGGTAAATCATAGTTAACTACCACATCTAAGGCTTTTATATCCAAGCCACGTGCCGCAATATCAGTAGCCACTAATACGGTTAAACGGCCTTTTTTAAAATTCAATAAAGCCCGTTCTCGATGGGCTTGAGATTTATTTGAGTGAATCGCTTCAGCCTTTATTTCTGCTTTTTCTAATTCTTGAACGACTTTGTTACAACTATGTTTGGTTCGCATGAATACTAAAACTGAAGCGATGTTTTCAGTCTTAATCAGTTCAATTAATAAAGCCGTTTTTTGTTTCTTAGTAATAATATATAAAGATTGCGTGATAACATCTAAAGTAATAACTTCTGGCGCAATGTCAATTCTAATTGGACTTAATAGAATATCTTTAGCTAAATATTCGATTTCTTTAGAAATAGTCGCTGAAAATAAGAGTGTTTGTCTGTTTTTAGGGACACTTTCGATAATTTTATTAACATCTTTAATAAACCCCATATCAAACATCATATCCGCTTCATCAATAACTAAATATTCAACTTGATTGAGATGAATAATGTTTTGATTCATTAAATCTAGCAAGCGACCTGGCGTCGCAATTAAAACATCAATGCCTTTATATAAAATGCTTTCTTGTTTACGTTGATGCACACCACCATAAACGGCAGTATTCTTTAAATTTAAAAATCTTGAATAACGGGTAAAGTTTTCACTTATTTGGTTAGCAAGTTCTCTGGTTGGGGTTAAAATCAAGGCTTTAATTTTTCTTAAAGCTTGTTGATCTTTAGTTTGGTAAAGTTTTTGTAAGATTGGGATGGCGAATGCGGCTGTTTTACCAGTACCAGTTTGAGCACTTGCTAGGATATCTTTCCCTTCTAATATTAAAGGAATTGTTTCTGTTTGAACTGGAGTTGGTGTATCATAATTAGCCAACTCAATCGCTTTTAATATTGGATTAATAATTTGTAAGTCATTGAATGTCATAGTTCTACTTTCTGTCAAAAAAAAATAAGGTGCGGTAACACCTTAATAATAACGGTTATATTTTTGTTACGGGTTATTATATCAGTTAAACACCTAAATAACAAGGATAATATTTTTTTTATTTTAAACAATGGTTATAAACGCACATTAAACAGTTAACGATATTCATAAAGGGGTCATTCTATAATCATTAGTTTGTTAAAGGGTTTATGAGGTGAAATAAATTAAAAAGTTTTTTTCCAATTCAAAATAACCTTTTTAATATATTGTTTCGAAACCTTTTTATAAGAGATATTATATTTTTTAAGTTCACTTAATGTATTAGATTGGGAAATTAATTTATAGCTTGAGGTGAAATCATAGGTTAAATCGGGATAAATAGTTAAAACACTTGGAACATACAAGTGATAATTAATCAGTTTTGGTTGATTCATAACAATCTTGATAATGGTTTGAGCGATAAAATCAACTGGAGAAATATCAATTTCATAACTACTATTTAAAGAATTATTTTGGTTATTGAGTCTTTTCACCATTTGATAGATGGCATTATTTTCTTTGTTTCTTTGAAATTTCAAATCACTATAGCGTGGCATTAGATTACCAATTCTTAGGATATATATGGGGATGTTATCGGTTTTTTTACACTCTAACAATAAATCTTCAGCTAAGCGCTTAGTTTTAAGATAATAGTTTGAATAACTTCTTTGGCTTAAAACTTGATCCTCATCTAGATATCTTTTTTCAGCTAGCAGTAGCCCAATGGTTGAGGCATGAAAAATAGGGATTTTTTGATAGTTTGAGAAGGTTATTAAGCTATTAACTAAATCAACATTGATGGGGATAAAATCAGTTTCTTTTCCAACAAAATCGACTTTACCAGCACAGTTTATGACGGCATCAATACGATTTAATAGGTCATTATAAGTGTTTAGATTTAACCCAAAATTTGGTTCAGTAATCTCAGAAACGTATACTTTAACTCGGTCCATGTCAAGTTTTTCATTAAAATAGTAATTAAATGTATCTAATAAATAGGCAGGGCCATCTAAATGTTGATGGGTTCTTATCATAACACTGATATGGAAATTAGTCTCCTTTAATAAATAATAAAGGACGTGACTACCCAAAAATCCTGTACTACCCAAAAGTAGAAGATGTTTAATAGACTTGTGTTCACTGTGATTGATTAAGGAATGTTGTTGGGGTGAAGGGTGTTTAAAGGGAGTCTTATTTAAATAAACCATCGAATCAACAATTCTTGGGGTTTCATTAAAGATAGTAAGCGGTAGTTCAATCCCAATTTCATTTAACTCAAACATTAATGTTAAAACATCAATTGAATCAACCCCAAAATCATAGATAGTGTCATCTTCATATAAGTTATCGATTTTAAAAACTTCTTTCAGTTTTTCAATGAAGATTTTTTCGATATCATTTTTTGGATTATATACTTTTTTATTGTTATTATCGACTAAAACTAACTTTGTTTTACCACTATCATTTAATAATATATCATTGGTAATGTGAATTTGAGAAGGCAAATAGATATTAGGAAGTTTCTTTTTTAAATAGTTATAAATAGATTTAACCGTTTCATCTTTACAGACTAAATAAGTATGAACATCATCATTAGAGACAATTGTTTTTGATTGAATAACATTAGGGTGGTTCAAAAGTATTTTATCGACTTGTTCAATGTCGATTCTAATCCCATTTTTCTTAATTTGTTTGTCTTTTCGACCCACAAAAACTAGGTTATCTTGGTGATCTATATAACCAAAGTCACCCGTCTTATAATAATTTGTACCATTAATCTTAACAAACCCACTGGGGTGATAGTCTTTGGTGTAACCTGATGATAAACAAATGCCTGATAATACAATTTCTCCAATATAGCCATTGGGAAGGTTTATAAAATTTTCATTTTTTATTTCTACGCTACAACCATCAAAAGGCTTACCTAAAGTAATCTCTTCATCAAAGACCGGAGTGCTTGTTACAGCAATACTAGCTTCAGTTGGGCCATAAGAGTTGTAGAGGGTGGCCTTAGAAACTTTTCTTAACGCATTTACTAAAGATTTCCCAAGTATTTCTCCCCCAGACACAATAACTTTTAAAGAAGTTAGGATCTCCGGTTTATATTTTATTATTAATTGAAGTATTGAAGGGGTCGTAGAAAGAAAATCGTTATTTAATAGATGGGGGTTATTTAGATTATTTAGATCCCCTAATGTTAAGGTTTTACCTAATAATAAGCTTAAAAAGATATTTTCTAATGAAATATCAAAGTTAAAAGATGCAAGATTTAAAACAGTATTTAGTCCTTTTAAATCATGTTGATAGTGATGTTGTTGAAGACAGTAATTGACGATGCCAATCTCATCAACTTGAACCGCTTTGGGATGACCCGTAGAGCCACTTGTAAAATAGATACCTAAAACCGTGTTGTCACGGATAAACGGGTTTTCTTGAAAAGGTTTATTATCGGTAAAGAAAGAATCGTTTATAACATAAGTTACGTCCGCAACACTTTGATAGATCTCTTTGACTGAATCTGTTAAATTTTCAGGTAAAAAGGTGTAGGTGTTATTCGATTTAAGTACGCCCATTAAAGCGATGATACGATTAATCTTATCACTTAGATCAATTTGAATTACTTGTTTGTTAATACAGGCTTTTTGTAACATAAAGGAAACCTGATCAGACTTTTCATCAAGTTCATTATAACTAAGATGATGATTACCATCTATCAGGGCAATTGTGTTTGGATTAGAATTGACTTGTTGATTAAATAAATCAAGTAAACGTGGTACGTTTTTGTTAGAAGCACTCAATGAGTTTAAAGTTTCGGTTACAATAAGAGTAGATATCTTTGAGGTTGGATTTTTAAGGATATTTTTTAGACGGTTCATGACACGATTAACATATCCATTACGTTCTTTGGGGTGATTAAAAACGGATTCTTTAAAAGCGAATGACAACAAATAAACATTTTCAGGGGTTCTTTTTTCAATATATAATAAAGTAGACAGGACTGATTTTTTATTGACCAGTGTTTTTAGTTTATAGTTACCATTATAGTCATTTTCAAATGGCGTTAAATAGATGACCATTACATCAAAGAGTTGTTTGATACCATTGTTGTGGATTGATTTTAAGATATCCTTATAAGGGTACATTTGATGACGATAAGTCTTCAAATGATTCGTAATGTTTTTCTTATAAGCTTCTAAAAATGTATCTGCAGGATTTATATCAATTGATAAAGGTAATGTCGCTACTAGCATGCCGCCGATGTCTTTTTCATTCTTTTTTCGGTTATGACTTGTGATACCTAAAGTGACTGTATCACTGCTATTAACAACCGATAATTCTATGGCTAAAATTAATTCAAATAAAATTTGAGGCGAGCCACCATAAACCGATATGAATTGATCGATTAATTCGGTTTCAGCGGGTGTTAAAGCGTGTTTCACGTTGATGATAGTCTCTAAATCCTTACTGATACACGAAGGCTTGGCATAAGTTTCTTGTTTGATAGAAAACTTATTCCAATAGTTCTTATCGATGAAGAACTGTTTAGAGGTTAAGTAATCCTGCTCTCTTTTTAAGTAGTTATCATAAGATGAAAACTTAAAATCTGGTTTATTATTGAGGCTATTTAATAGTTTAGTAGCCAACAAATTCATTGTATAGCCATCACAGACTAAATGGTGTAATACGAAGACGATTGAAATATAATCCTTAACGCTAACAAGCATCACTTTATAAGATTTTTCTTGAGGATTAATAGTTTCGTTGAAGTATTCAGCAATGAATGTATCGTCCCAACGATCTTTAAATTCACAATAATCAAAGACAATTGGTTTTTTATCTAAATATTGATAGAATTGATTGTTTTCCTCAACAAATTTGTAGTGAATAAAATCAACCTGGTCTAGAACATTTTCCACAGCTTTTTTTACATGATTGAGATTGGTTTCATTGTATAAATGTAAAACCCCACCAACATTGGAAGGATATTCTTTGCCATAATATTTATTTGCGTGTAGAAAGCTTAATTGATGTTCTGATAATTTTTTCATTGTTACTCCAAACAAAGACAATTAAAAAGGTTATTGGTGAACCGCTTTACGTTTATTAACAGTATAACATAAAATAATCTGATAGTACTAAGCACTATCAAGGGATTAAAATCAAAATAGAGTAAAACAGTGTATAAAAAAATTAAGATTATTCCTATACGGTAGAATAATCTCAATTTAAGTTTGGATATATGGAGGAGCTAACAAACTATGAAATTTGTCTCCATATTGACACAAGTGTCATTATATTTAAACAATCTTAATCAACTAATAACTTAAAAAATAAACTTAGGAGCGTAAATAATAAAGTGAATTTAGTCTTAAAATTGTTTTTTATAGATTACATTAGGAAACTGAAATAAGGTCACTACTAAAACTAAACATATGTATTGAAGGTATATTTCAAGCACATTATAACTAAAATATCTTGTAATAATGATGGATTGAACAACCAGTAAACCGATCACAAACAAATTGATGATGGGTTTAAAATAAAAGTGATTAGAAAGTATAATAACGGCGATAAAAATGAATAAGATACCACCACAGATTGTTAAGGAAAGAACTATGTTTTCACTTTTATTGAAAAAGAGTCCAGTCAGAAAAATCGCAATCCCTGAAAGTAGTGGATAAAATAACAGTATTCTTTTTTCTATTAATCTACTCATACTTACCTCGCATCCAGCTATAAATAGCATCTTTGGATTAAACTCTTAACAAGCATTGATAACATCAGTTGACTTAAAAGAATCATATAAAAATAGTGTGAATTAATAGTTATCATAGCAAATGGGCTATGTATATAAACCATTTATAGAGGTTAAATGATTTTTTCACTTATAACCAATGACATAAGGTAATCTTGGGGTTTCAAAGTCGACCTCATTAATATCTGCAGAAATAGTTTGTGAACCGACACTTACAAAAACAAATAAAAGCATTAATATTACCGCTACAATAGCAAATCGTTTTTTCATTATTAAAACCCTCCTTACAGTTATGATATAATATTTATAGGGGTTAAACTAGGCCCTCTAAGGGCCGTTTTTGAAAAGGGGGGTATCATTTCTTGTTATCAGATATTCAAAAAACCATTATTCACCTAGATAATATTCGCATTCAAAAGAAAATAACGGTCTTAGAATTATGTGAAGGTATTTGTGGTGATAGACAATATCGAAAATATTTATCTGGTGAAACCAATATTTCAGAAAAAAGATTGATGGAGTTTGTTAATAAATTAGGGATTGGTTCAAGAGATTTTTATTATAGTCTTTATGATAAGGATAGATATGATTTTGAAGAGATTAAGACGCTATATTTAAAATTAGAAGCTAAAAATTATGACGGTTTTGATGAAAAATTAAAAGCCCTCTCTAAACTTGAAGGGCTTAACTCCTATAACCAAAGATTTTTAATCTTTATCCAGGCTGAGTATTCTCTTGGTAAAAAAGAAATTTCTGAAGCCCAGGCAATTATCAAGTTTTCTGAAATAAGTGAGTACCCAGAGTGTATTAATAAGAACGTTTTTGATTTTGTCGATATTATTTCTTTACACTTAATCGCTCAACTGGAATATAAACAAGGTAAGACCGGATCGGTTGATTTGTTATTAAGAATTCTTAGGGATCGAGATATCATGTATTTGTCCTCAGATAACGAAAGCATATTACCTTCAATATACTCAAATGTTTCTATTATTTTAGGAAGACTTGGACGTATTGATGAGTGGATATCTTTGGCCTCTGAAGGCGTGAAATTTTGCCTAAAAAATGATTATGGACATTCACTTACTAGACTCTATTACTCCTTATCAATGGCAAATAAGCAATTAAATAAGTTGGATCAAGCCGAGTATTATGCCGCACTATGTTTCGCTAATACGATTACGAGAAAAAACATTAATCAGGCCCAACAGTTTTATAAATTACTGAAAGATGATTTTAACAAAGATCCTTTTCAAATCATTATTGAATCAAAGGATAAATTTCTACTGAATAAAGAAAAATAAAAATGAATTTTAATTAAAAAGAAAAGCGCTTGATGGCGCTTTTTCTCATACTTAAGTTTGGTGTAGATAAGGAAACTCGAACTATTTCTATTAAATAGTCCTAAAAATAAACTATTCTAATAGAAAATCAATTATATTTTTATGGATTATCCCTTCTTTTGAAAAATTGATTTTATCCATGGATAAGATGTATTTTGGATATTGATCATTAATATTTAATAGGGATCTGAATTCTCTTTCAACTACTTTATCACTAGCAAGTAAATAACAAACTTGATAATATATTTTTTGATCATTTTTGACTGCGATAAAGTCAACTTCATATTCTCCTTCATAACCAACATAGATCTCATACCCTTTTCGTTTTAATTCTAGAAATACTATGTTCTCTAATATTTTTTCAATATCAGATTCATTGTTAAATAATAAACTTCTAAAACCTTGGTCATTTATAAAGATTTTTTCATTGGTTTCTAATAGTTTTTTTCCTTGAATATCATACCTTTTACTTGAATAAATGAAAAATGCTTCATTAAGGTAGTTTAAATAATTATAAAGTGTTTCTTTTGAGATGTTTCGGTTTTCTTTATTAAAGTAATTCATGACATTTTTAGCACTAAAATGTTTAGAAGTGATACTCATGAGATAATTAATGAAGTTCTCAAATTGATTAACATTTCTAATTCGATATCTTTCAACTAAATCTTTAATTAAAATGGAATTAAAGAGGTCTCTTAATATCCTTTTCTTTTCTAAATCAGAGTTGAAAGCTTGGACTTGAGGTAGTCCACCATAATTAATAAATGTAACAAAGGCATCATCTAGTTTTGTTGTTTGATGGTATTGTAAAAACTCTTTAAATGAGAAAGGAAATATTTCAAAACTAATATACCTGCCTGTAAGATAGGTAGATAGTTCACTAGATAACATCTTTGAATTAGACCCAGTTAGATAGATATCAACATTTTTATCTAAAAAAGAGTTAATAATATCTTCAAATCCATCCACCTCTTGGATTTCATCCAAAAACAAGTATGTTTTAACCTCTTTTTGAAGACGCTTATTGATATGCTTGAATAGTATGTTTTTATCTCTAAAGTCAATATTTTCAAATAAATCTAGTTTTAAATGAATGATTTGATTATCCTCTACACCATTCGATTTTAGATCCTCAATTAATTGAAGAAGTAGTGTAGATTTTCCCGACCTTCTAATGCCAGTTATAATTTTGATTATTGGTTTATTATAAAATGGGCGTATCAAATTTAAATAATAGTCTCTTTTTATCATAGACGTCACCTCTTACTCAAATTATACATTTTTCGTTCGATATAATCAACCAAAACATACAAAAATATGAAAAGTGTTCGTTATAACCATATAAAAAATACCAGTGTAAATTAACTATCTCTATTTATACTAGGATTTGTGGGATGTATAGTTTTTAATTAATATTTCATAAATGCTAGTTGTTAAATAAATAAGAATCAAGCAAAGAATGATAAATTATTTAGCCATATTGGACTTTATAGTCTTAATCCTTTGAATAAATCTATAAGCCATATCTTCATAATAATCAATTTGTCTATCCTTAGTATGTTTGTAAAGTGATTTTACAAACTCCTTATAATAGACCTCGTCAATTTTCTCTTTTGAAAACTCTACTTTTAAAAAGAAATCGTATAGTTCTTTATAAGATATTTTTTTATAATATTTGCTGCTACTATATATGGATATATCAATCCTGCTATATACTGGTAAAAATATAAAATAACTTGTTTTTTTATTCCCTTTGTGTTTTTCTGCATGATGGTAATATCTTGAAAGTTGAGATTGAACTAGACCCTCTTCACTAAAATTATGTCTCGGAGAAACACCATTGATGCCCGATTTTATTTTATTCTCAATAACAATAATATTTTTCTCGTCCTCTATCCAAATATCAATGTTATCTTTTTCCCGTTCAATGGTTATCGGTAGTGATAATTCAAGTATTAAAACATCACTTGCGAACCTAACAAGCAAATCTGGATATTTTGAAAAGAAATAATAAAATAAATTTGAGTAAACTAATTCATCATCCTCTTTTTTAATAACGTTTAAAAAATTGAAGTTTCTATCAATTATCTTATTATTACTTACTTTATTTCTTCGTCTGTCCCATAAGCTATTATCTTTTATTAAAGCATCAATTTCTTCAAAAGAATGTGGATTCCTTATATTATCAATATAGGCTATTAATGATTGTGTAGGGAATCTTTTGTCATCTAGATTATTCGTTTTATCATCTAGTTTCATATCTTTATGATCACAATCAGTAATATAAATCGGTTTAATGGGTTCTAATAAGGCATCTGATTTAAATGTAATGGCACCATCTAGTTGTCCATAGAAAATATCGCTTAGTTTTATGCCCCCATATCTAATATCATGTTTTTTCTCATAAGCCATTAATTGTTTTCCTGAACTTACGTGCTTTTCTTTAGTTGTATTTCCAACAGGATATACAATTTGACCATTTGGTCCAATCTTTGCAATTCCCACTATTTCAAAACACCCTTTTTGCAAAAGTCTAACTAACAATACGGCTTCTACAGTATCATCGTATTCTTTTGCAATATAACCATAGGGATTGACATAAATGTAATTGTTATCATGGTCATCGTGTAGCAGATTAATTACTTCACCACCCATTTTATTAGAAATATAGGCACCAGCATACATTCTGCATATAACAAATGATCTAAGTTTATTATTTTTAGTTTCTTGTTTGTTATTAGTTGTCATCCAATCCCCCACCTTTTCTTCAATATTGTAGAGTTTAATTTTTTTAAAAAAGAATAAAAAATATATAGCTTTCTTAATTTGCTCATATTTACTCAATAGAGCCTATCTATTACCTATAAAAGAATACCATTTACCCATTTAAGAATGCAGAAACGCATATTATTGAATAGTTATGACTAACTAATTATGTATCAAATTGCTTTAAAGTACACTAATGACACTGATTGCTATATTACATGAGTAGCAAACTTTATATCATTATCTTCACACAATTTCTTAAATTTTTCGTAACTCATCTCACCACTAAAAAACTCAACTAGCGTTTTCAGCAGGTTATCAGATTTTAATACTGCCTTTAACTTATTTGTATATTCAATATTAAAAGTATAATAGTACTCATACTCTTCATCACCAAACCAATTCTTGGCTGTTTCACAAAAATCTTGACCTTCCAATACTAATCTTCCATCCGGAAACATAAAAGCTCGTAAAACAAACGAATCACCATTATCTTCTTTGATGTCATATAGGATTACTTTATTTTCCATAACTTTTACCTCAAATGTAGCCTTTTCTTTAAGAAATTGAAATAGCAATTTTATACTATTTAAAACGAATTGTTTAAATTAACCAGCACACTAGATTCTATGATAATAATGGTACAATACTAAAATATTATAATGGGTCTATAAATCTATTGAATCAAATGAGTAACTTAATACTCCCTTGACTAGGAAACTGCTTGGCACCCTATTGTCTATATATGAAAGAGAACTACAACTTGGATCAATGTCTATTTCAATTTGGTAAACAAGATTTTAATAAAAACAATATAATTTCTACATTATGAACTCTCTAACAAGATTAATGCTTTTTCATACTTCTCTATTCTTTTTTTATCCTCAATGGTAATTTGATTAAGTCTTGTTAAATTAGAATTGTGTTTTAAATCTTCTATTTTTACTATTGTCGCTAACTTATTGTTTTTAATTTCTTTTATATAATCAAAATATGGTGAGTCTTTAGAATAAGTAAGTATTCTAATGGCTTCAATCACTTCTAGAGGAAAACCGGCACTGTTTAAATCGTTAATTGTATAATTGCTATCTTCAACAACATCATGCAATAATGCAACACATATTGAATACTCATCCTTCATTTTTGAAGCCAAATAAAACGGATGAAATATATAAGGCAATCCAGATTTATCTAATTGTTCTTTATGTGCTTCATATGCTATTTTTAAAGCTTTTTTAGTTAATTTTGTATATATCATTTTATCTCCATTTTACAAATTCAATCTATAATTATGAAACTATTACTCATTTAAATTCAAATGAATAAACTCTTCTAATTTGGGAATCTCTTTTTCAAACAGATGCTGTAGTTTTTTATTAATTATATCTTTTATTTCATCTATACTTTCTTCAATTTGTTCTTTTTCAAGTATAGTACTAGACTTAAAGACTCTTGACCAAATTTTAGCGCTTGATGATCTGTTCGCTATATTAAATTTCTTATGGTTTGCTTTGGATAAATCATAAAGATTTTGGCATTTTTCATCACTCACATTAGAAATGACTAAATAACAGGCAGAATAGTTGTTACTATATAATGGTATTTCATACATTAAACCTTTACCATTGCCCCAGCCAAAGGTGTTATCATTTATCTTAGGCACAATACTTTCAATATATTTAGTAGTAAATCTTATAATGGATTTTTTATTATCTTTTCTTTCAAATGTTAAATTGTATTTTAAAGCATTCTCTTCAATAAAATTCATTATATATTCTGATATATTAGATAGATTATCAGGACGATACTCGTATATTAAATCAAGGGCTGTTTTATGTTTTTTATAAATCTCACCACATATCTTTACTAATTCATTATCCATAAGTATATTCCTCCGTAATGATGATACATAATTTTCTAAAATGACTTTAACCGTACTAGATATATTTATATTTTTATTAATTGCTTGGTTTATTGCTTCAATGATGATTGGATAATCTGCAATTAACCAATATTCTTCATCTGAAGCTTTTTCACCTTCTCGTGTTAAGTAAATATATAGATTTTTATAGTCATTATTTGGATAAAGTGATTCTACTTTTTTTCTATAATCTAGAGTTTGATCCTCTCGTTCAACTGCATAAATCTTGTTTTCAATACTAATTGTAGTTTTATGTTCTTCGGAGATCATAAATATATCAATATTTTTCCACTCTCTTTTAACGGTAAACGAATCAAAATCCAACATGAAAACATCAAAATTATTTAACATTATATTTTTATCAACATTCAGTTTTACTACTTTTTGAATAAATGCCCTAACAACCGAATCTTTTAAATTGTGATTTTCATTAGAGTTAAATAACCAAGCTAAAATATTACTATGAATTAATTCTTTGTTCGTTGTTTTAGTAATTTCAAAAAAGTTCACTTCATTAATCCATTTAGACAATTTATCTAAAATATCTATATCTAATAAAAATTCTTCTAAACTACTCTTTTCATGTTCTTTCATAACTACCCTCATATTATAGTCTTACAACCAATTACTTTAAATTTTACAAAAATACACATATTTACTCAATAGAGTCTATCTATTACCCATAAAAGCATACCATTTTTTGTATTAAGATTTCATAAACCACTATTAGGTATATGATGATTGTAATAATATCATTTATAAAATCCATGTTCTCTCAAGAATTTTTCAATCAATGTATAATCCATTTTCCAACTTTCAATTACTTTATTAGGATTATTGATTTCTAACGCATTCAAAGATTCTAGAGGATTATAGTATTCATCCTTAAAAATATTATCTTTGAATTCATTCACTCGAGCTTTATAACTTTCAAATCGTAAACTTAAAATTGATTCATAGTTCTTATTTTCATTTATAAATTGGTTAAAATCTTTACTTTTAAGATCATTTATTTCTTTATCAAGATTGCCCTTAATAATGTCATATTTCATCTCAAAATCAAAAACATCTTTCAATTCATTATATAAAGTACTAATACGACTCAAGGCATTTTTATATTTTTTTTTGTTCTTTTTCATCATTTTTAAGTATTCCATAATTTCTATTATTTATTGAATTTAACTATTTATTTTATTAAAACACTTAGCTCTTTTAGTATATAATTATTTATATAAATTGTACCATGATTCGACTCTTTTTACTACCTTCAGTAGAACATTAACATAAGTGGTATAGAGTAGGTATAAAAGATTAGAGTGGATACTAGATAGCATACCAAAATATTGTGTTATTGCATTATCAAGTAATGGAGTATTAAACGCTAATACAATCAATAAATTTATTAATATTTATAACATTGTTACAAAACGGTTAAATCCGTTAAAATAATAGGTGATATACCTTTAAAATTAAAAAATGATGATAGAATCATTCAGTTTGACTAAGATTTGCATATAATGAAAAGCGCGGTATAATATGGGTAGAGAAAGTAGTTTTAAAACCGCTAAAAAAAAGATATTAATACCTAACTATTTAATAATCCTTCTCATACTGAAATAACTATTTATTATTAGAATAATGATGAAGAAATAGTTAAACTCAAATGTAAATGCTGTTTCAAGATATGCTACAAAAAATGCAGCAGAATGGTTTGCTGAAACATACACTAGTTAATGTCAAATGGTACTAAAACACCACTTACTAAAGCACTAGATTAGTATTTAAAAGAGAAAGGAGCAAGTAATTATGGACGTTGAAGGAATAATGCTAGCTATGACTAAAGAAGAGTGGTATACAAGGGATCAATATGATACCGTTGTTTTGACGGATATCGTTCCTCCTGAAGTTGTTTTAGATTATAACGAAAGAAATAGTTTTTCAAAAAACTATACAGGTATAGATTATGTTGTATACCCACAACAGTTTTATGAAATGCGAAAACGAATTAATTATGCTGATGAAAAAATAGAAGAAGAAATGAAAGAGATCTACACCAAAGAACAAATTCTAGAATGGAAGAAATTAGTTAAAAAATAAAGTTTCAATTTAACTATTTCGAAACAAGACAAATAAAAATGCCTTAACAAAGGCATTTTTTAATATTTATATTATGTTTTAGTCTTGTATTTAGTCTTTTTTGTCAATATACCACTCGTTTAAGACAAGTTGAACATAGCTGCTTACATCATCCCACTCATCAAATTCTACTGGTTCCAAAGTGCCATCTACATAGTTCACAACTTTATATATATTGTTAATTTGATATACCAGGAATACAAGATTCCCATTCGCATCTTTAATATAACAAAATGGTTTTGTCTCTATTTTTCTGGGTCTAAAGATCAGAAACAAAATTATAACTACCAAAATACTTCCAATTATAATCAATAGTGTTTTTAAGTCATTTGGAGACATCTCAATTTATCCTTTCATTATTAGCGATTACTAAAAAATTCAATTTTACTGTTTAATCTAAAAGAAAAATCACAATGACAAAGCGTATTCAATAACGATTTTCTAATAAATGGCACAGGATATGATTTCAGTTCTACGCGCTATGATTGATAATCTACATTTTTTACTGAGTTTGTAATTGCACTTTTTGCGCTATTTTGTTGTAACTTTTTGTGATAAATCATTCGAATTATTGATGTTTAAAATAAAAATTCATAAATTTAGATATAGTTGCGTAACTCTGATGGTAAAAAAAAGAATAAAATCTAATGTTTTACAGAAACAGTTAGGCTATTCAAACATTAAGGTAACTTTTAATATTACTTGCATTTCGAATTAGAGGATCTATCAAATGAAGCATAGCCTATTTTCAAAGGGGAGAAATATTGAACTAAACACCATTTTAAAATAGATTTAAGAAGTTTAATATAAAAAACAAATAGATTTTATACACAAGGAGTCTTAAAATAATAATAAACGCTGTAAAATCATGTATAATTAAGTAATTTTTCATAATTATAAAATGTAAAAAAAATGAAAAAACGGCTCTATAGAGCCGTTTACTCATAAATTTTATTGGTGGAGATGAGGGGACTCGAACCCCTGTGCAAAACACTACCTCGTTATACTTTCTACAAGTTTAGTCCTTCATTTGAATTCATTATAGAGCCGTAGAAGAACGTACTACTCTATAACTAACCTTATTGATTCGTCTAACACCTTAAGGTGGCAGAATGCTAGATATAACTTACTTCTGTACCTGCACTAAAGTGTAAGTAACTCTAGATTAGGCTCGTGCTTTTTCTTAAGCTGCGAAAGCTAAATTTTGGTTTCCGGTTATTTAGAACCTCGAGCGTTTTTACTTGCGCAACCAAGACCTGCTTATACAACAAATAATGCCCTGACGAATCCATGAACATCCCCGCAGTAGTATTATATAACCTAACCCCTTAATAAGCAAATATAATATTTATTTATAATTACTTGACTTATACTTTTATATTTATATAATAGTATTGATATGTTTATTTTAACTTAACTTTGAGTTTAAAATTACTAAACTTATCACAGCTAAAGTTTGGCTTATTAAGGCTCTCTGTAACAGGGGAAGTTTACCTAAGTTAAACAGTGATATGGAGGGCAAAATGAAAAAATTAATTGAGCTTAAAAATGTAACAAAAGCTTTTGGAGAAAATGTTGTTTTAAAAGGTATCGATTTAGAAATTTATGAAAATGAATTTGTTACATTATTAGGACCATCTGGTTGTGGTAAAACAACCACCTTAAGAATTATTGGTGGTTTTGTTGATCCATCAAGTGGCGAGGTTCTTTTAAACGAAAAAAATATATTAGATATTCCAGCCCATAAGAGACCTACCAATACCGTATTTCAAAGATACGCACTTTTTCCACACTTGGATGTGTTTGAAAATGTTGCTTTTGGATTAAGGATGCATTCTAATAAAGCGAATATTAAGATTCAAACTGAAAAACTTAAAGAAGACTATCAAATTAGAATTGATCATGCTCAAGATTCAACCACTAAAAAGAAACTTAAATTAGAGTTAAATAAAGAAATAGAACTAATTAAAGATCCGAATATTCATCTTAAGCTAAAGATTGATAAACTAAAAAATAAGATTAAAACTCTTGATAAAACAAATCCAGAATTTGAAACACAAAAACAAAAGTTACAAGAGCAAATTAAAGCGATTAAAAATGATTTTGAAACACCTAAAGTTCGAGAAAAACGTTTAACAGATAAAGTTATGAAATATCTAGCGATGGTTAACTTACAAGGCTATGAAAGAAGAAGTGTTCATAAACTTTCAGGGGGTCAACAACAAAGGGTTGCGATTGCCCGCGCGTTAATTAATGAACCTAAAGTGCTTTTACTAGATGAACCCCTTGCAGCGCTTGACTTAAAATTACGTCAAGAGATGCAATATGAATTAAAGGAAATTCAACGTAATGCGGGTATTACTTTCATTTTTGTGACACATGATCAAGAAGAAGCTTTAACCATGAGTGATAAGATTGTTGTTATGAATGAAGGGGAAATTCAACAAGTTGGTAAACCGGAAGACATTTATAATGAACCGATTAATACCTTTGTGGCTAAGTTTATTGGCGAATCGAATATTATTGAAGGTATCATGATTGATGATTATCTGGTTGAATTTGATGGGGTTAAATACCCTTGTGTTGATTACGGATTTAAACGTAATGAAATAGTGGATATTGTCTTAAGACCAGAAGATTTAGATATTGTTCCAGAGGGGACAACACCTATATCTGGTGTGGTTGATAGTGTTGCTTTTAAAGGTGTTCATTATGAAATTGATGTGAAAACAAACACGAGAATCTATACCGTTCACACCACTGACTATCAACCGGAAGGTAAAAAAGTCAGTGTTAGTTTTGAAAAAGAAGATTTACATGTCATGGAGAAATGGTAATGTTTCATGGGCCATTACAAACCTCAGTAAGGGAAAAAAGAAAGGTTAAGGTTAAACCTTATACTTTCTTAGGGATCCCTTATTATGTCTTACTATCAAGTTTGATAATTATCCCCTTACTATTAATTATATTTTATGCCGTTACAATACAGGAACAAGGCTTATATTATAAGTTTACTTTAATATATTTCAGACAGTTTTTTAATGAACATGAGTTTGTAAAAGTGATGGCAGATTCAATTGTTCTAGCCCTTATGACAACTTTGATTTGTTTGTTTATTGGTTATCCTTTAGCTTATTTCATTACCAAAAGAAAGCCAATCACTCAAGCCATATTAGTTTTATTAATTACTGCGCCGATGTGGGTTAATATGCTAATTAGAACCGTTGCCTGGAAACAAATATTTGATATGATTAACCCAAGGTTATTAGGCACGGATTTTGCCATTATTGTGGGGATGGTTTATGTGTTCTTACCCTTTATGGTTCTCCCGATTTATACAGTTTTATCAAAGATTGATCCGTTACTTTATGAAGCATCTGCTGATTTAGGGGGGTCTAATTTAAAGACATTTAGAAAAGTAACATTACCCTTATCCATTAGTGGCATTCTTTCAGGTATTACAATGGTATTGTTACCGGCTGCTACGACGATGGTTATCCCTAGATATCTAGGGCAAAACCGGGTGTTAATTGGGACGTTAATTGAAAGAAAGTTTTATGATTCTGGTAACTGGGGCTATGGGGCTGCGATAGCGATTATTTTATCGTTAATTATTATGGTAATGGTATACTTTACGAAAAAATTAGATCGAAATAAGGAGGTTGAACGTGATGAAAAAGCATAATAACCTCTTATCAGGTATTTTTATCTTTTTGGTCTTATTATTTGTATACGCACCGATATTTAGTTTGGTATTATTTAGTTTTAATGCCAACCGAAGTCTAACCACTTGGGGCGGCTTTAGTTTTGAGTGGTATGGTGAATTATTTAGATCAAGAGAAATTATGAACGCCGTCGTTTGGACATTCATTATTGCGATACTTGCGACCATTATCTCGGTTATTGTGGGGACGTTTGCGGCCATCGGACTATCAAAAAATAAGAAGTTATTTAGAAATGTCGTGATTAACTTAAATAATATTCCGATTGTAAACCCAGAAATAGTTACCGCCATCGGTTTATTACTCTTATTCCAATCTTTAAAACTTCAAGGCGGTTATGGAACCATGTTACTGGCTCATATTGCCTTCTGTACCCCTTATGTTATTATCACTGTGTATCCGAAAGTAAAAAGTTTAGATCCGAGTTTAATTGAAGCGGCACAAGATTTAGGTGCTACCCCAATGCGGGCTATATATTATGCGGTGTTCCCCCAAATAAAGGTCGCAATATTTGCCGCCGCGGCAATTGCTTTTACAATGAGTTTTGATGATTTTGTAATATCTTACTTTACAGCGGGATCCACAGGTACGAATATTTCAATTTATTTATATACTTTAAAACGAGGGATTCCCCCAACCATTAACGCTTTATCAACGATTATGATATTGGTTGTTACAATCGTGGTAACACTTAATTTTATTTTAACTAGAAAACAATATAAGGAGGTTTAAGAATGAAGAAAATAATTGGATTTATCGTATTACTAATCAGTATTGTTACTTTATCTGCTTGTAACACAAACAGCCTTAAAGTATTCTCATATGGGGACTATATGAACCCCGATCTATTAAGAGAATTTGAAAAAGAGTTTGA
>DHNT01000018.1:0-83075 GCA_002410615.1 Acholeplasmataceae bacterium UBA5409 | reverse complement strand
GTGGTTATTCCTAGTGATTACGCCATTGAACAATTAATTAAAGAAGATATGATTCAGCCCATCGACTGGTCTAAGATAACAAACTTAAATAAGGAAACATCATTCCCGGAAGAATTAAATAGCTTAATAAATGATTTAAAGAGTGATGAAAACCCAATTGACTTACTAGAATACATGGTTCCTTATTTCTGGGGTAACATGGGGATTATTTATAACACAGATAAGGTAACTTTAGCAGAACTAGAAGAACATGAATGGGATATATTCGCTCAAACAAGTTTGTCTGCTGTTGTTTACGATTCATCAAGAGATGGCTTCATGATGGCGCTAAAACATTTAGGTTACTCAATGAATACAAATGTTACAACAGAATTAAAAGAGGCAGAAAGTTATTTAACCACGGTCGCTAAAAAGAGTAACATCGTCTTCTTAACCGATGAAATCTTAGACGACATGTTAACCACCAAATATGATTTGGTACAAGCTTATTCTGGAGATGCTGTCTACTTAATGGATGAAAATGATAAATTAAACTTCTATGTCCCAGAGGTTGGGACAAATGTCTGGGTTGATGGTATGGTGATTCCAAAAAATGCTGAAAAAGTTGACCTTGCGCATGAATTTATTAATTTTATTTCATCTTACGAGATGTCGCTCGCAAATACGGAATATGTGTTTTACCAATCGCCAAGAAAAGATGTTTATAACTTCATGATAACGTCTGAAGATTATGCCCATTTAAGAGAAGCTTATCAAGTTAAAAGAAATGAAAATGATGAAATATTTAGATACATTCCTGAAGCAAAAAAATTCACCGATGATGCATGGCTTAAAATAATTACAAATTAACCAGTTTTCACTGGTTTTTTTGTTGAACTATTCTAATATTTCTCCTAAAATATGGTAATATATACCTAAGAGGTTAATTTATGACAAGAAGAGATGTAAGAGTTGCGACAATAATTAAACTATTTCAAAAAGACTATAACCTAGATATCGAAATTGAAGTCATTGGTGAGGCAGGGAAACTATTTTTAGAGATTCTTTCGAAGCTTGATCCAATTGACAACGTGATTGAAAAGTCTTTAGAAAACTATTCTTTGAATAGACTTTCTTATTTAGATAGAGCGATTATTCGGTTCGCAACTTATGAAATGTTATATACAGATACACCAAAACAAATCATTATTAATGAAGCAATTGAAATTACGAAAGAATATAGTGATATTGATGATAAACAACGTCGTTTTAATAATAAACTGCTAGATAACATTAAAAAGCATATTGGTGATTAGATGGATCAAACAAAACAGTACTTAAGTGTCACTGCTTTAACAAAATATATTAAATACAAACTAGAAGGAGATACACACCTTAAACAAATCTATTTAAAAGGTGAAATTTCTAACTTAACAAAACATAGTCGCGGGCATTATTATTTCTCTTTAAAGGATGAAAATGCCCAAATTAAAGCGATTATGTTTTCTAGTGCGACGAAAAGCTTAGCCTTTGACCCGAAAGATGGAGATAAGGTCTTAGCTTATGGCGCCATTAGTGTTTATGAACCATCTGGGTCTTACTCTATCCAAATTTATCAAATGGAACCGGATGGGATAGGGGCTTTATATTTAGCCTATGAAAAACTAAAAGAAGAACTGGAAGAAAAAGGTTATTTTAGCCAGACGAGAAAAAAGCCAATTCCCAAATACCCTAGTGCGATTGGGGTTATTACCTCTCCTACTGGAGCCGCTATTAGGGATATTATTCATACGATTGAAAGAAGATATCCACTGACCAAATTGATTCTTTATCCCGCATTGGTTCAAGGCGATACCGCTAAAGAATCGATTCGTGATCAAATTAATAAAGCCAACCAAGATAGTTTAGTCGATGTCTTGATTGTGGGACGCGGGGGTGGTTCAATCGAAGATTTATGGGCATTTAATGAACGGGTTGTGGCCGAGGCCATCTATGCTTCAAAAATACCTATCATATCTGCAGTAGGCCATGAAACAGATTTTACCATTAGTGATTTTGTTTCTGATTTGAGAGCGCCAACCCCAACAGCTGCCGCTGAACTTGCGACCCCTGATAAAAATACCTTAATGCACACTGTAGAAACCACTAAAGAAACTTTAGACAGCCGTATCAGTACTATTTTTAAAGATAAGGAATTAGCCTTAACCTATCTTGATCAACGTCTCGATCAAAAGAGTCCGTTTGAAAAACTTAAAGAAGCATTCAAACGTTATGAAAAAATAATTTATGATTTAAATAGAAACTATCAATTGGTGTGGTTGGATAAAAATCAACAATATACGAAACAAGATGAGTATTTAAGTAAGGTAGATTTAAATAGGATGATTCAAGATAAAACAGACCAATTATCTGATTTATCCCTCAAACTAGATAAAACCTATTTAGATGTAGTATCCTTAAAGACACAATCTTTAAATTTATTGATTAAAGCATTGGAACATCAAAACCCACTTAAACTAATGGCTCAAGGCTATACAGTCACTGAATTTGAGGGGAAGAAACTAACAAAAATAGAAGAAGTTAAACTAGATGATACGATTTCAACAAGACTATCAGATGGTAGAATAATCTCTAAAGTCATCAAAAAGGAGTGTTTATAAAATGGCAGAATTAACATTTGAACAAGCTTTAGAAAAATTAGAGAATGTCGTTAAAAAACTAGAAAACAAAGACATCTCATTAGATGAAGCGGTCAAACTTTATAACGAAGGGTTAAGTTTATCCAAGGTTTGTTATGACCTATTAAAAAAATCAGAACGACTTGTCTCAACGAAGATGTCTGAAACGGGCGAGTCACCATTTGATTTAGAATAATTATGGATTTAAACCAAATCAAAGACCCCGCGTTTTTAAAAACGAAGAATCTAAAAGAACTTGAATTGCTTGCTGAAGAGATCAGGGTGTTTTTAATTGACCATATTAGTGAAACAGGCGGACACTTGGCTTCTAATTTAGGGGTCGTTGAGTTATCGATTGCCTTACACTATGTTTTTGATTCACCTAAAGATACCTTTATTTTTGATGTGTCACACCAAGCCTATGTCCATAAAATTCTAACCGGGAGAGCCTCAGAGTTTCATACACTTCGTCAACAGGGCGGGTTGTCTGGTTATACTTCTTATAGAGAGTCTATACATGATAAATGGGAAAGTGGACATGCGGGAACCTCGATTGCCGCACAAGTTGGTTATTTATATGCCAATGAACTAAATAACATTGAAGCCGATGTTATTAGTATTGTTGGCGATGCGAGTATTACTAACGGGACCAATATGGAGGCACTCAATTTATTAGGTAGCGATTCTAAACATAAAGGCATCATTGTCTTAAATGATAACAAAATGAGTATTTCAAAGAGTGTGGGATCACTTTCTAATTTCTTAATGCGACTTAGAGGCTCTAAACTAAATAATTTTATCAGAAAAGTCTTTGACAAAATTTTACCAGATTTCTTATTCCGTATGTTTAGACAAATAAAGCGCTCTGTTAAAGCACTCTTTCAAGCAAGAAATATGTTTGAAGATATAGGTTATGTGTATATTGGTCCGATTGATGGAAATAACCTAAAAAGACTCATTAAAACGTTAGAATATGTTAAAAAAATGAAACGTAGTGTTGTTTTACACGTGGTTACTCAAAAAGGAAAAGGCTATAAATACGCTGAAGATGATATCGAAGGATCTTATCATGGGGTTAGTCCATTTGATAAAGAAACGGGTGTAACGTTAAGTCATCCCAATGGGAGACCAACCTGGAGTGAGGTTATCTCCACTATCATAGAAAAACTAGAAGAAGAGCGTCATATTATGGTCGTTATGCCAGCGATGTTAGTCGGCGCCAAGTTTACTGATTTCCAACAAAAATACCCCCATCGGATTGTTGATGTTGGGATTGCAGAAGAACTTGCCGCGGATATGAGTGCGGCGCTAGCCTTAAATAAAGTGGATGTTTTTTTGCCCCTTTATTCAACTTTTTCACAGCGTGCTTACGATCAAATACTACATGATATTGCGAGACCTAATTTAAAGGTGGTTATCGGGATAGACAGAGCCGGTTTTGTGGGTGAAGATGGACAAACACACCAAGGGCTATATGATATTTCGATGTTTTTAAGTATGCCAAATGTGACGGTGACGATGCCAAGAAATATGGCTGAAGCTTATGGCCTATTAAGGTACGGCTTTAATCAATCGGGGCCGTTTGTCATAAGATATCCAAGAGGCAAAACAGTGAAGATGCCATTAACCAATCAAACTGAAATTGGCCTCTCTTGGGAAATGTTAAAAGAAGGATCTAGAGGCATGATCATCAGTTATGGTCCTGTGCTAGATGATATTTTAGCTATACTTAGTGAAGAAAATCTAGATTATGGTGTTATGAACGCGAGATATATTAACCCGATTGACACCGATATGCTTGAGGCGGTTTTAAAAACGGAGCAATCACTCTTAGTTTATGAACAAACCCATGCCAGTGGTGCTTTATATCAAAAAATACTAGATTATATGGCGCAAAATAATTACCATAATAAAATAGTTTCAATGAGTACTTATAATAAAGTTATTTCGCACGGAACACTAGAAGACAATATGAATGATGCAGGGTTAAGTTTAGATGATTTAGTCGCTACCCTTAAGAAATTATGAGATTAGATTTGTATCTATCAAATAGATATGCATTCTCTAGAAGTAGAGCCCAAGACTTGATTAAATTAGGTTCTGTTAGAGTCAATCAAGAAATTATGAAAAAACCGTCTTATCAAGTTAAAGAAGAAGACGTTATTGATGTATCAGAAGATTTAAAATATGTTTCTAGAGCCGGTGAAAAACTAGAAGATGCCATTAAGACTTTTGAGTTGGATTTTAAAGATAAAACAGTGATCGATATTGGTTCATCAACGGGTGGATTTACCCAGTGTAGTTTGTTATTTGGCGCTAAACAAGTTTATGCTTATGATGTAGGTTATCATCAAATGGATGAATCTTTAAGGCATCACCCTAAGATCAAACTATTTGAACAAACAAACATTTTAACCGTTGACAAAAAAGTAGTCGACATCATTTTAATTGATGTTTCATTTACTTCAATTAAACCCATTTTAAAACACGTTTTAGGTTGGGCTAATTACTATGTCTTATTGTTTAAACCACAGTTTGAAACAACCCCAGATTTAGTTAAAAATGGGGTGATTAAAAGTGAGAAATTATTAAATAGATTGACCAGTGAATTTAGAGTGTTCTTAGAAGAACAAAAGATTAAACTAATCGGTTATAAACCGAGTGACTTAAAGGGGAAGAAAGGCAATCAAGAGTATTTGTTTATAGGTGAATATGTTAAATAAACTAATCATTAAAAATTTAGCGATTATCGAAGATGCGGAAATTAGTTTTTCTCCGTATTTTAATGCTTTAACGGGGGCCACTGGCGCTGGTAAAAGTTTAGTCATTGACTCATTAAAACTGATCTTCGGCAAAAGAGCCGATAGTGATTTAATTCGGTATGGTTCTGATGAAGCAAGTGTACTCGCAACCTTCACTAATTTAAACGATCAAACAAAAGCCTACCTTAAAACACTGGATATTGAAAGTGATACTCTAACTATTTTAAGGGTTATTTCCAAGAAAGATAAAAATATGGTGGTGATAAATGATAAACCTACTACTTTAAATGAACTGAAAAACTTAAGTCTTTTAATCGGTGATATTCATGAACAACACGATACTTTAAAACTTTTAGACCCCAACACTTATTTAGATATTCTTGATTCTTACGGTGCCTTTGATGAGATTAAAAATAGTTATGTATTATTAAGACATGGCTTTTTTGAAGCAGCCAAAAACTTAGATAAAGCCAAGGCAGAAACCTCTAAAAATGATGAATTATTAGATTTATACAAGTATCAATTAGATGAACTTCATAAATCAAAATTAGATCCAAATGAGTTAGCGCTTCTGGAAAAGGAAATTACGGCTTTAACGCATCAAGAAAAGATTTTAAGTAACCTTAATATTGCCTATAAAAATTTAGTAGGAATTGATGAAGATAACTTGATATTTGAAGGCGTTAAAGCGATCGAAAAAGTTGAAACTTATGAAACAACTTATGGTGAACTTAAAAAACGACTAGAATCTGCTTATTATGAGTTAGATGATATTAAAGAAGAATTGTTTGGTCAAATTGATTTGATTAGTAATTATAATGTTTTAGAACTAGATAACTTAAAAGAACGGTTCTATTTTTTAAAAGAGCTTGAAGTGAAGTATAGTAAGTCTATTAGTGAACTAATTGATTATCAAACCTATTTAGAAAGTGAAATCTTAAGAAGAGAAAACTTTGAAGCCTATACTAAAAAACTTGCCTTAGAAAAGGACATGGCTTATCAAAAAGCTTACCAAAAGGGGTTAGAGCTTCATGAAGCGAGAATCAAAGTATCCAAAAGATTAGAAAACGATTTTGTTTTAAACCTTAAAGAACTGGCGATTGATTATGTGTTATTTGAAGTGGAAGTTAAAGAAAATCAAACAAAAGAATTACTTGAAACCGGAATCGATGAGATCACGTTTCTTTTATCACTCAATGAAGGCGAACCGGTTAAGCCATTTCATAAGATTGCCAGTGGGGGTGAGTTATCTAGAAGTATGTTGGCTTTAAAAATACTGTATGGTAATTCCCATGATTTAGGCTTAATGGTTTTTGATGAAATTGATCTAGGGATCAGTGGTTATCAAGCCAGCAGAGTCGCGAGTGTTTTAAAAGATTTATCGACTTATAGACAAGTTATTACGATTACGCACTTACCTCAAGTCGCGGCTAAGGCAGATAAGCATTTTGACATAAAAAAACAACCTCTTAAAGGTCGTACCGTGACACTGATTAATGAGCTTCAAGGTGAAGATAGAGTGACCCATATCGCCTATATGTTAAGTGGGTCTAATATTACCGAAGGGGCTATTTTACACGCTAAAAGCCTACTAAAATAAAAAAAGCCTTCTTGAAAGGCTTATCTATTGATTAATGTATATACCAAACCGGCAATTGGTAGAATAACCATTGCTGAAACAATAATTATAATAACCACTTTTCCCCAGGTAGTTTTAGAAGGAGATCTAAATACAGGAATTTCACCTGGTGCTGTTTGTTTGACCTCTTGTTTAGGGGTTGATTTTGTCTTTTTAGTTTGTTTTGCCATTTAATTCACCTCAAGTAAAAATAATCTACTTATTTATTATAACATAATATTACTAAAATGAAAGGCTATATTTTTATGAACTTTACAACAAAGATAATATTTCATATTGATCTAAATGCCTTTTTTGCGACCGTAGAAGCCATTTTAGATCCCAATTTAAAAACGAAAGTATTTGCCGTTGGGGGAGGAAAATCCTATTTTAGAGGGGGTGTTTTGTTAACCGCATCTTATAAAGCGCGAAAATATGGCATTCATAGTGGGATGAGTATCACAGAAGCTTTGAAGATATACCCTAAATTATTAATAGTTCCGCCTTCAAGAGGTGAATATAAGAAGTATTCAAAACTATTCATGGATACTTTAAATAAATATAATGCCGTCGTCTATCAAGCTTCAGTTGATGAAGCCTATATGGATGTTACCGACATCAGCAAAGAGATTCATCCTTTAAAACTCGCTCAAGAGATTCAAGATTATCTATTTAAAGTATACCAACTCCCCTCTAGCATTGGGATTGCACCAACGCTCTTTTTAGCGAAAATGGGCAGTGACTTTAAAAAACCAATGGGGATTACTGTGATGCGTAAAAGAGATGTTAAGAAGAAACTCTACCCTTTAAAAGTAGGGTCCATGTATGGCATTGGTAGAAAAACCAATCAAAGACTAAATGAAATTAATATCGTTACCTTAGAAGACTTAATGAATCCTCTTAATAAAGATAAAGTGATTGAAGCGATCGGGGAGAATGCCTATCAAAGCTATGTTGATAATTTAACGGGTAAATCGAATAATGTCGTTGATCCACATAAATATGAGATCCCCAAATCAATTAGTAATGAAACTACTTTAAAGTATGATATCGATAGAATCGATTTATTAAAAGAAGAACTGGCAAACTTATTTGATGAAACCTATCTACGACTTAGTAAAGATGAATACATGTGTAAGAATGCTTTCATAAAAATTAGATATAGTAACTTTAAAACAACCACCAAAACAAAAAGCTTTATAGAAGAAACCGATGATGAAGAATTATTGTCTCAAACGATAGAGGATTTATTTGACAATTACTATAACGCGCACCCCGTTAGATTGTTAGGGCTTGGGTTTGGTGGTATAATAGAGAAAAAAGATTTTAAAATAGATCGGACGATCTTTAATTATAAAGACGTTGATAAAAATACCAAGGAGAAAATATGATTGAACTAAGAGGCGTATCCAAGTATTACCAAAATGAAGGGAATGTTACCCCTGGACTTAGAAAAGCCAGTTTAAAATTAAGTATTGGCGAGTTTGTCACCATAACCGGAGAATCTGGAAGTGGTAAATCTACGCTTTTAAACGTTATTAGTGGATTAGACAAATACGATGAAGGGGAATACTTTGTAAACGGGGAAGAAACCTCTTATTTTAGTGTTTCTGATATGGAACGGTTTAGAAAAGAATATGTTGGCTTTGTTTTTCAAAACTATAACATTATTGATTCCTATACCGTCTATGAGAACGTTATTGCCGCGCTTGTAATCCAAAATTACGATAAGAAAAAACGTAAAAATAGAGCTTTAGAACTTATTGAAGCGGTTGGTTTAACCAAACAAAGAAATCAAAAAACGTCTAAATTATCAGGTGGTCAAAAACAAAGGGTTGTTATTGCGAGAGCACTCGCTAAAGATTCACCCATTATTGTTGCCGATGAACCGACAGGCAACTTAGATAGTGATTCTGGTGAAATGGTGATGAAACTTTTGAAAAATATTTCAAAAGATAAATTGGTGATTGTGGTCACCCATAATTATGAACAAGCAGAACCTTATACCACCAGAAGAATTCATATGGCTGATGGCGAAATTATTGAAGATAGAGTTTTCCAAACAGTAGAACCCTTAAAAATAGAACCGACTAAAAATGAATTAATGGGTCCAAAAGGGCAATTTTATTTTGCCGCTTTGAATGTTTTAAGACAACCTAAGAAAACCATCACCTTACTACTGGCATTTATTGTTTTAATGGTAGCCGTTTTATTTGTTTATGCGAGTTCATTTACAAATCTAAGTTTATATTTTCAACATCCTTTAACAGATAATATCTATGATACTAGGGTGATTGTTAAGAATGAGGGGAATATTCCCTTTACTCAACAACAACTAGATGCTTTTTTAAATTATCGTGAAGTCAATGATATTGTTCATTATGATATGACTCAAGAAACCTATTTTAATGTTTCTAGTAGCAACAGTGATATGTGGTTTTGGGCCTCGTTATTAAGACCAGCCAGTTCGTTTACGCAAGAAGATATGGTAGAAGGGAATATTCCAACAGAAGCAAACCATATTATTCTTACTAAAAATGTAGCTAATAATGGTATATCGATTGGAGATACAGTCTATCTATCTTCTGTAAAAAGATCTAACGTGCCTTACGCTTTCGAAGTCACCGGTTTCCACAATGACAATAACAATGTGATTGGGGTTTCATCAAAGTTTTTAAACCAAACTGATACCAATACCCCAGTAACAAATTCCAGTTTCATTAATATGGTTTATGAAAATACCTATTCTGTATATGTTGAACCAATGGCACAGACACAAATTATTGAAGGTGAATTTGTGGAATATTCTGATAGTGTCCCACTAGAAGAGATTCATATTAACGAATCCATAAAATACAAATTTTTGTCTTATGGCATCACCGAAGAAGAATTCTTATTAGGGACAATAAATCTTTATTTTGAATCTGACAAGGTTAATGAACAAGTTTATAATTTAAAGCCCAAATTTATTTATGACGGAAAAATTGACTGGGAGATGAGAGTGAACGGGTCAAACATTCAAAATCTATTTTTTAAACAAACTCAAGCGACCCCAAACACTTCCCAAATAACACTGGTTGCTAAAGATGCAGCTAACGCATCAAATCTGTATAAAAGGTTATTAAACGATGATACTTTATTAGTCATGTATCCAAGTAGTTATGAAGATCCATATCAATCCAATCCGTTTAATTTCTTATTCATAATTTTAATGTTTGTCGTATTCTTCTTTGCCTTTTTGGTCATTAATATTATTACTAAAAATATTTATAAAGCAAAAAATAAAGACATTGCGATTATGAGAAGTATTGGCGCCTCCAAAGGTGATGTTAGAAAAATTTATCTTTTTGAACAAACCCTGACGGTAACATTAGCCTTTATTTTCTCCCTTATCATCGTAAGAGTCATCGAAGTATACTGGATTAAGACATCGATATTAACTTATTTAGGCACATTTAATATTCTATTAGTCTATCTATTATTCTTGGGTTTAGGTTTGTACATTATCTTTAAGTATTTAAACAAACTCTTCGGTAAAACAGTAATTTCCACCTTAAAAGGAGGTAGCGACAATGATTAAAGCATTTAACCTTAACAAATATTTCTTTAAACGTAAGAAAAATGAAATTCATGTTATCAATAATGTTTCGATTGAACTACCTGAAAAAGGATTGGTTGTTTTATTTGGCCCATCGGGTGGTGGGAAAACAACGCTTTTAAATGTATTAGGTGGGTTAGATAAAGCAGAGGGGACCATTAACTTTTTTGACCATGAATTTGATAAATATAAAATGGGTAAATGGGATAAGCTTAGAACCTATGATATTGGTTATGTTTTCCAAAACTATTTACTGGTGGAAGAGTTATCGGTTTATGAGAATATTAAACTAACGCTTGATATGATTGGCATGACGGATAAAGACATGATCGATAATCGAATTGAATATGTATTAGAATCAGTCGGCTTAAAAAATTATAAAAGAAGAAGAGCCAGTCAACTTTCAGGGGGGCAACAACAAAGGGTTGCGATCGCAAGAGCATTGGCCAAGAACCCGAAAGTCATTATCGCTGATGAACCGACGGGTAACCTAGATAGTAAAAACACGGTTGAGATTATGAATATCATTAAAACAATCTCCAAAGATAAACTTGTATTACTGGTAACACATGAAAAAGATGTGGCTAATTATTATGCCGATAGAATCATCGAAATTAAAGATGGTCAAATGGTTAGTGATACTGAGAACACCGGGGATAAGACATTTAACTATGCCCATGAAACAGATATTTACTTAAAAGATTTACCAGTTCAAAATCTAGCTAATGACAATGTGGATGTTAGTTTTTACGGCGAATTTAGTGATAAAAAAATAAGACTTATTAGTAAGAGTGGGACTATCTATGTTGATTTAGGGGATTCTAAAGAGAGAGTTGTCGTTCTAGATTCAAACTCAGAAACCAAGATTTATGATCAAAGCGCCAAAGATTTCAAGAGCACTGAAAAGGTTGAGTTTGATTATGAAAAGTATTATGAACCACCGAAACACAAGAAATATCGCGCTTTTATTCCATTAAAACGCGCCTTTACGCTAGCCTTTAACCAACTGGTTAATTTTACTAGAAGAAGAAGATTTCTCTTAATTGGGTTTTTATTTGCTGGAGCATTAATCGCCGTGATGACTTCACTGCTAATTCTCGCCACCGATGATCGAAACACACAACTATCTAAGCCAATTGAAGTCATTGATGTTCAAGTCACTGGTTTAGAGTCAAAAGATATTACTGAAGCCCCTGGCTTTGTGACCTATTTACCAAGTTACTTTTCATTTGAGTTTGCGGGAACCGTCTTTGATCAAAATATTTATGGCTCTCATTGGGATTCGAGTGCCCCAAGATTCAGCGGAAATATTATCTTTAATGGTTTAAGAAAGCCCGAAATTGTTTATGGAAGGTCGATTAACGAAGCCAATACCGGTGAGATTTTAATTGATACGAATACAGCTAGAAGTCTGATTAGTAATACCTTCTATGCCGCACAAAATTTTAAGGAAAGAAATCTAATTGGCGAAAAATTTAAATTTAATGAACTTGAAGTAACGATCGTTGGGATTACCAATCATAACTATAACTATATTACGATGGAAAAGGAAGATTTTATTAATTACCAGATTCCTAAAAACGCTTCAATTTATAATCAATATATGGGTTATACTTATCAACAAAAACTAACGTATTATGAAAGTACTTTAGGGTCAAGATCCGTTTACTCTACCACACCAGAACTAGCCTATAATTATTATATTGGTGATGATGATAAAAATCCGGATGTGTCAGCGTTTTGGACTTACCCAGAACAAAAAGAAATGCTTGATAATGCCTTAAGAAGTGTCTATCAAACTATCTTTACGGTCATTATTATTGCGGCAGGTTTAACCTGGTTAAGTTTATATTTTATTATTAGGTCTAATTTATTTTCTAGAATCGATGAGATTAAAGTTTACCGAGCCTTAGGGGTAAGATGGTTTGAAATTGTGAAAATATTTGCAGTAGAAGTATTTGTTTTAACCACCATATCTACAGTAGTTGGCTACATTATCACAACCATTTACATGGGTAATATGGATATCTTCAAATCTTTAAATATGGTTACTTCAACGCTACCATCATCGTTACTGGCAATTCTTATTATTTATGTGTTTAATTTATTGTTTGGAACCCTCCCGGTCCTCTTATTAATGAGAAGAACACCGGCGGGTATTATTGCGCAAGCAGAAGCATAAAAAAAGAACCCATTCAGGTTCTTAAGATAAAATATCTAAATGTGTTAATTTGGAAACGTGGTCCCACGTTTCCTTTTTGTTATAATCAAATTGTTTTAAGAAACTGATGACCTCATTGGTAACCGCAGTCGGTGTGGATGCGCCACTTGTTACATTAACAATCTTAATGTCTTTTAGCCATTCTATCTTGATATCATCAATTGTTTCAATGAGTTTCGCTTTGGTGTTGGTTTGAACCTCACTAACATATTTTAACTTATTTGAGTTAGACGATAAGTTATCACCGACCACAATCAGTAAATCCGCTTCACTCTGCTCAATAACTGCTTTTTGACGGTTTAAGGTCGCAGCACAGATGTCTTGGTCAAACGTCACATCTTGAAATTTAGCACTGATTGCTTCAACCATAAAGGCAACGTCAAAAACAGATAAAGTGGTTTGGTTGGTTATATAGATTGGTTTATTTGAACGCTTTTGATAGTTTTTAGCTTCATCAAGATTACTTACAAGGGCTATTTCATTACTAATGCCCAAGGCCCCTTCCACTTCAGGGTGGTTTTTCTTACCAATATAGATTATCTCATGGGTTTTTAAATGTTCTTTTATGTGGTCATGAACGTGATAAACGTCTTTACAAGTTGCGTCAATATAAGGGATATTTCTTTCATTTAAGATTGTTTTTACTTCAGGGGAAACACCATGTGCGGTTAAAATTACCGTTCCGTCTATGACTTGTTTAGCAAGTTCAACTCTGGTTTTTCCACTTTCTTCTAAAGAAATAACATGATAGTAATCAAAGGCCTCTTTTATTTTTTTGTTATGGACAATTAAACCTAAAATATAAATAGGTTTAACAACCGTTTCATCATTTATTGCTTTTTTAACAATCGAGAGGGCTCTTGCGACACCGTGACAATAACCTCTTGGGCGTAAATCATTGACAATCATTTTCATCACCTGTACATATTATACACTATCAAAAAAAATATGCCGAATGATTAGGAAATTAACAATAAATCTTGTATAATATTATAAGGTGATTAATATAAATAAGCAGCTATTAAATAAAATTAAATCCTTAGGTTTTAAAGAACCCACGCTTGTCCAAGAAAAAACATACGGCCTTTTTAGTGAGGGAAAATCAGGTATCATTTTATCCCCAACAGGGACCGGTAAAACGCATGCCTATTTAATTCCTTTAATTGAACGAATTGAACTAACAAAAGATGAAGTTCAAGCGGTCATTATTGTCCCAACCAATGAACTGGTTATGCAAGTTAATTATATGTTGAAAAATATGGATAGTGGCGTCACTTCAAAAGCCATTACAACCAAGGATGATCGTAATAAAACAATTCAATCACTATCAAAACGACAACCTCAAATCGTTATTTCTACCCCAGGCAGATTACTGGATATGGTGGTTAAAGAAAACGTCTTAAAGACACATACTGCGAAATTTTTAGTGTTAGATGAGGCTGATATGTTGTTTGATTATGACTTTGTTTCGCAAATGGACCCTGTAACCTCAAAGATTAAAGGCTCAGTTTATGTGTTTAGTGCCACAATGCCTAAAAATGTTGTCAGTTGGATTAATAAATATTTTGGGTCTTCTGAACTGTTAGATTTAAGTGATTCAGTCAAATTAAATATCGAACACGCCCTTATTATGGGCAGTGGTGATACAGAATTAAAATTTTTCAAATTATTAAAAACAATCAACCCCTATTTATGTTTTATTTTTGTATCAAAAAACGAGAATATTGATCCGTTATTTGATAAGATGATGGTAGAGGGATATAACGTCGTTAGATTAACCTCTAAAATACCGATTAGGCAAAGAAAAAATATTATTGATGCTATTAAATCACTTAAATATCAATATGTGGTTTGTAGCGACATTGCCTCAAGAGGACTCGATTTTGAAGGGATTAGTCATATCATTAATTATGACTTACCTTATAAAACTGAGTTTTATATTCACAGAAGTGGTAGAACCGGTCGAATGGGTAAAGAAGGGATTGTTTACACATTCTATGAAGATAAGTATTCACGTAAACTAAGTTCTATTCAAAATCTGGGGATTGAGTTCATAAAGTACACCATTAAAGGTGATAAACTCATCGAACAAGAAAAAAAGATTAAGACATTGAGCCAACAAGAAGTTCAAGCCATTCGCAAGATAAAGAAACCCAGTAGAGTCAAACCGAATTATAAAAAGAAAAACAAACAACAAGTTAAAAAAGCGTTAACGGATGTTAGAACTAAAAAAATGTTAACGGAAATGAGAAAAAATAAAGGAGTGAAGCAGTAATGTTTATAGGATCACATGTTTCCATGAAAGACCCGAATAACTTCTTAGGGAGTATTGAAGAAACCTTAAGTTATAAAGCGAATGCTTTAATGATCTATACTGGCGCTCCCCAAAACACAAGAAGAAAAGATATCAACTTATTAAAAATAGATGAGGCATTAGCCTTAATGAAAGAGCATAACCTTGATACCAATCACATTGTCGTGCATGCACCTTATGTGATGAACTTAGCCAATCCCAGTGTAGAAAAAAGAGAATTTGCGGTAGAGTTTTTAACAAGTGAAATTGAGAGAAGCCATAGAATGCATGCCACTCAAATCGTATTACACCCAGGTAGTGCCGTAGCCTCAACCGTTGAACAAGGCATTAGTTGGATTGCAGAAGGCTTAAATCAAGTTATTGAGAATACCAAAGATAAACCAGTTAGAATCGCTTTGGAAACCATGGCTGGTAAAGGCAATGAAATTGGTAGAACATTTGAAGAATTAAAACAAATTATTGATTTGATTCATGACAAATCTAGAGTTAGTGTTTGTTTTGATACGTGTCATACCCATGATAGTGGCTATGATATAAAACACAATTTTCAAAGTGTAATAGATGAATTTGACCGTGTCATTGGCAAAGAATATATCAGTGTTTTTCATATCAACGACTCTAAAAATATTAGAGGCGCCAGAAAAGATAGACACGAAAACATCGGGTTTGGTGAAATCGGTTTTGAAGCTTTAATGGAAGTTGTTTACCATCAAGATTTTATTAAAATACCTAAAATATTAGAAACACCCTATATTGAAGAGAATGCCCCTTATAAAGAAGAGTTAGAAATGATTCGTAACAATCAGTTTAATCCAAACTTGAAAGAAACATTCTTGAAATAAATATCACTTTAATCAAGGAGCATAAGAAAATGAAAGAGTATGTAATTGTAACAGACTCAGCATGCGATTTACCTGTTGAGTATGCAAAAGAAAAGAACCTTGAAGTTGTTAGTTTGAAGTTCAATTTAAAGGGTAAAGAATATATTAATGATTTAGCCTTTACTTCAATGAGCGCAACTGATTTTTACCAACATTTAAGAGATGGTGAAGCCTCAAAAACAACTCAAGTAAACGTCGATCAATTTATAACCGTTTATAAAAAGATCTTAGACAGTGGAAAAGATGTATTTATGATTACACTTTCTAGCGGATTATCCGGTACGAATAATAGCGCAAGACTCGCAAAAGAAATTGTTCTAAAAGATTATCCGGATAGTAATATTATATTGATTGACTCACTCGGTGGGTCTTTAGGTGAAGGGTTAATGGTAATGGAAGCCATTAAGATGAAAGAAGCGGGTAAAACCGTTTTTGAGACGGAAACACACATTAACACCTTTAGGATGCATGTGGTTCATGTCTTCACGCTTGATGATTTAACACACTTAGCTTTAGGCGGAAGAATTGGGAAGTTTTCTTTTTGGTTAGGAACTGCTTTACGAATTAAACCAATTATTACCGCAAATGAAAAAGGTATATTACGACCTAAAAATAAGATTTTAGGTAGAAAGAAAAGCATAAACATGCTTGTCGACCATGTGGTTCAAACCTATACGGGAATATATAATCAGGATATTATGATTGCGCATGCAGATTGTTTAGAAGAAGCGGAAAAAGTTGCCAGCATGATTGAAGATAAACTTCATGTTAAACCTAAACTTAACATGATGGGAACCGTCATCGGTTCTCATGGTGGTCCTGGAACAATTGCGATATTTTATACAGCAGACAAACGCTAATAATCGGAAATAAAACACAAATCTTGTAATTGAGTCAAGGTGTTGTATAATGTAAGATATGTTTGATTTAGTTAAAGGAGACTATATGCCCTACACAATAATTATCAATTCAAGTTCAGACTTGCCACAAGAAATTGTGGATCAATTTGGTTTACAAGTTGTCCATTTAAAATTTGTACTCAATAACGAAACATTCCCCAACTATTTAGATTATCATAATTTACCCGTGAAAGATTTTTATGCCCGTTTAAGAAAAGGTGAGATGGCAACAACTTCTCAAATTAATACAGTAGATTATGAAGAACTGATTCAAAAAGAATTTGATAAAGGTAATGATGTTTTAATTTTGTCTTTTTCAAGTGCTTTATCCGGATCATATAATGCCGGAAGACTGGCTGTTGAGGCCATGAGTGGCAAAAAACATAAAGTTTTATTAGTGGACACTAAAGCGGCTTCCCTTGGGGAAGGGTTGCTTATCTATTTAGCGGCATTAAAACAACAAGAAGGTAAAACAATTGATGAAGTTTACCAATATGTTGAAGAAACTAAACTACATATTGCCCATTGGTTTACAGTCGATGATTTAATGTTTCTTAAACGGGGTGGAAGAGTCTCTGGAGCCAGTGCTATCATGGGTTCAATCTTATCAATTAAACCTGTTTTACATGTTGATAATGAAGGTAGATTAATCCCTAGACTTAAAGTGATGGGTCGCAAAAAAGCGATTCAAAGTTTAGTTGATAAAGTTAAAGAAACTGTCGATACTTCGATTTCTAATGTGGTGTTTATCTCACACGCGGATGATGAAACCACTGCTTTAATGGCCAAAGAAAAGATCGAAGCCCTTAATTTAGGTTTAGAAGTCAAAGTAGTCCATTTTATTGGACCCGTAATTGGGGCCCATTCCGGCCCAGGGACAATCGCTGTATTCTTTACAGCAACGCATAGATAAAAAACAAAAATCGACCGTTTGGTCGATTTTTTTTATGGTTTAATTTAATTAACCTTCGTAGACAGAAACACCGTTAATGTATGTTTTTAAGAGGTTTAACTTAGCATCAAGAAGGACTAAATCCGCATATTTACCCACTTCAATACTGCCTAATTTATCATCTACTTTTAATTGTCTTGCCGCATTCAAACTAGTCATATGCGCCGCTTTTACATAACTGACTTCCAAATCATTAATGGCATTTCGATAAGCGTCGATCATTTTTAAAATAGATCCCGCTAAAGCCCCATTTTCAAGTCTGGCTTCATTGTTTTTAATATAGACCGTTTGTCCACCTAGTTCACTAATGCCTTCAGGCATGCCTTTATTGCGCATTGAATCTGTGATTAAGATAATGTTTTTATAGGTTTTATTTTTAAGAAGTAGTTTAGCTGCAGGAACACTAACGTGAATTTTATCAAAAATGAGTTCACTAGATAATGTATTATGTAATAAAGCAGCCCCAACGACCCCAATGTCACGGTGGTGAAATCCACTCATGGCGTTAAATGTGTGGGTTAAACTGGTTAATCCCATCTGCATTGCTTCCGAAATGACTTTATAATCAGCGTTGGTATGGGCAGCTGAGCTAACTATCCCTAATTGTTTGAGATAAGCGATTGCCTTCATGTTTTCTTCATACTCTGGGGCAATCGAAACTTTTTTAATTAAGTGACCCGATAGTTCATTCCATCGATCAAATTCTCTACCATGAAAAGGTCTAATATGATGGGTCGGTTGAGCACCAGAAAACTTTTTATTTAAATAAGGACCTTCTAAATGAATCCCTAACACCCTTGCCGCATTAGAATCTTGATGGTCATAGTATTCTTTAATCCCTTTTAAAGCATTTGATATGAGTTCATCCGATTGTGTCATCGTGGTTGGTAAGTAAGCGGTTGTGCCTTCTTTAACCAACGATAAAGCCATCTGATGATTCGTTTCAAAGGTGCCATCCATGGCGTCAAATGAAGCACTCCCATGGATATGAACATCAATAAATCCTGGTGTTACGATTGGATAACCAGGTTTATAGTCACCATGTTCTAAAATTTTCGCTATTTTTCCATCAATAACGAAAAGATCTCCAAAAATAACTTTTTTTTCTAAGACAATATTAACGTTTTCTAAAAGTTTCATATTTCCTCCAGTTTTTTAATGTATAATGTTAATAGGTTTATAGTATTATTATAAGACTTAAGTGTGAAAATACAAATTATTAAATGAAAAAAAGGAGAAAAAAATGTTATCGACGGCATTAGAATTAATTAAATTATATGGAATAAAGCTTGATAACCCCTATAATAGGGTTAGTTTAGGTGAAAAAACAGAAGTTATTGATCATGAATTATTTATTAAAAATATACCCGATGGCTTATTGTTTTTAATGAATCAAATGGAAGGAAAAACCAAACCTAATAATCCTTTTAAACATACTTCAACCATGATTGATTTATCTCGAAATCAAGTTTTTCAAGTGAGTTATTTTAAAGAAGTCATTTTAAAACATGCCTTATTAGGCTATGATGAAATTTGGTTATATATGGAAGATACCTATGAAATAAAAGAAGTCCCTAAGTTTGGTTATATGAGAGGGAGATATACTGAAAAAGAATTAAATGAACTGGTATTATTTGCGGAAAAATTGGGTGTCACTTTGATTCCTTGTATCCAAACACTGGGACACTTAAAATCATTTTTAAGATGGTTCTCTCATAAAAAATATAAAGATACAGTTGACGTGTTAAAAGTCGGATCTAATGATGTCTATGAACTCATTGATTTAATGGTTAAAACCATGAGAAGAATCTTTAAAACAGAGAAAATCCATGTTGGGATGGATGAAACATTTGGACTTGGGTTTGGCAACTTTTACAAAGAAAATGGGTTTGTGCCACAAAAAGAAATATTTATGAATCACTTAATAAAAGTCAATGAAATTTGTTTAAATCATGGCTACAAAGATGTTTATATTTGGAGTGACATGTTCTTTAGAATGGGTTCTAAAACTGAATCTTATTATGATTTAAATATCAGTTTAGATAAAGAATATATGGATAGAGTGCCTAAAAATGTCGGATTAGTGTATTGGGATTATTATAATAGTAATCCTGAACTAGTGACTGCGATGGTTCAAAAACATTTAGATACCAATAGAAAAGTAATATTTGCCTCAGGGACTTGGATGTGGACTAAACTGACTTATGATAAGAAAAAGACAGATTCAACCGCATTAGTCCACATCGATGTCTCCTTAAAACTAGGGATTGAAGAAATTTGTTTCACCCAATGGCAAGACGATGGGGCCTATTGTGAATATGATTCAATTTATTTAGGCTTATATGATGTTCAAAATCATATTCATCAAAATCAACTAAATCAATCCATCTATACTAAAGTAACCAAGCATGATTATGATAAGCGTGTTTTAGTTGCGGATTTTAACAATCTAGGCATTATTCCGATTAATTTATTGTGGGATGATTTAATCTTAGGTATCTATATGAATGATTGCTTTGGTTATGATTACAAATTAATTGATCCAGTTATTGAAGCCTTTGATAACTATCTTAATAAACTTGATGAAAACCAGATAGAAGGTTATGTTTACCAATTAGCGCACCTTCTTAGATTAAAACTTAAAATTAGAAGAGACTTATTAGATTATTATCAAAATAAACAACCACTTAAACCACTGGAAACTTTATTAACAGAATTTAAAGAAAAAAACGATAGTTTGATAAACACGCTTAGAATTAATTGGTTAAGTCAAAATAAGATTTATGGTTTAGAGGTTTTAGAATCTCGACTAGAAGTATTTAGAAGTCGGGTTACCGATTTATTAATATTAATTAAACTCTATGATAAGAAGGAAATTAAAGCATTAGATTTCTTAGAATTTGAGTTAACAAAAGAACCCTATCTATCCCCTAAATTCACAGATACATTTTATGGAACTAGTGTATTTTAAAATAAAAACCGACTCAGGTCGGTTTTATTCTTATAAAGCATTAAGGATGATTAACTAAAGTACTAAATTTATCAAAGATAATTTGTGAAATCTTAGAATCACTGTTAATTTCAGGATGCCATTGGACCGCAAAAATCGGCAGTGTTTTGTGGACGACCATTTCAATGGTTTGATCAGGGTGTCGTCCGATTACTTGTAGGTCCTTGGCAAGCTCTTTAATCGCTTGGTGATGGTAACTGTTGACATTAATGAGCCCTTCAATATTGATGAAGTCGTTTTTATCAATGTTAATGAAGTGGTTTTCTTTTATTTTGTTGTGGTCGTTATTTAAGTCACCTAAATCTTGATATAAAGTTCCCCCTAAAAACACATTAAGCGATTGATGACCTCGACAAATACCGAGTAGAGGTTTTTTATGTTTTACAGCATGTTCAATCATGCGTTTATCAAGGTTATCTAGGCGTAAATCAATCCCTTTAGATAAACCGTTATTGGCCTCATTATAGAAAGTAGGTTCAAGATCAGCCCCACCAGTAATCAAAAAACCATCACATAGTCTTAAGATAGCTTCTAAATTGGGGTTATCTAAGCTAATCATTAGGGTGTTTAGACCTCTTTTATTAAGCGGGATTAAATAACGGGTGTTAACAAATTGCTTTTCAACCGTATCAATGGTTAATAATCTTGGGCTTAAACCAATAAGTTTAGTCATAATAGTTACCTCTTAATATTGCTAATTTTATTTTTATCTTTGAGGTTATCATAACATAATTGCCCTATTCTTACAATCATAATGGGATGTTTTAGGTTACAAAAAAGCCTGAAAACAGCTGTTTTTTGAGCGTTATCCACATTATAGAGAAACTTAAAAGAAAAAGGACTGTTTTCGGTCCATGAAGATTTTCATTTCTTCATTTCTTTACAGTCCCTTATTTTTCTTAATTCAAAACGAATTTTTATTCAACGACAATCGTCTTACCCCAAGCTAAAAATTGTGCTTTATTACCTTCAAATTTGTTTAAACGGCATCCGAAATTAAGTGTGTAGTAATTGTCTTCACCTTCCATACAAATCAGCATATACCCAAAATCTTGCCCGCTAACTGAATTTTCGTAGTAAGCATAATAGAATTCGGTATCATCATCTTCATAGTGTAGGATTTCTGAATCGGATTTGTTAGATACTTGTAATACTAACTCAATGTATTCATCTAAAGTATCAACTCCATACGCTACAACTAAAGCTTTATCTTCTGGGTTTCCCATAAATATATGCTGAGTAGACTCTAAATAGAGTGCTGCTTGGATAACGTCTTTCTCGATAAACGCTTCAGTTAACTCTACAGTGATCCCAGAGCCTTCAAATGTCTTTGGTTCTGGTCCCATATTACATCCAACAAGTAAAAAAACAAAGCTTAATATAACTGTGGTAAATATTTTTTTCATTTTAATTGCTCCTCATTTATTAATGCCGTTTTATCATTTATCACTTAATGTTACAAGCCTATAAAAATAAAGAGCCTGCTTCGATTTTATATCGCATGCAAGATTTCTCTATTTTTTTATTTAAATGTCCGTTTTAATCAAACACTTTATTAAGAGGGCTTTAAAGTATCATTAAATTATCGAATCGTAGAACCGGCTTTAATCACTTTATCTTTTATTGGTGCGCTATCAAAGATTCTTACATTTCTTTCAACGATGGTATCATTAGGAATAATAGCTCTTTTGGCAATAATGTTAATGCCACTATATAATAAATCAGGTTTTTCGACATTTCTAGTGTAATTATTGCCAGCACCAATCACGACATGGGTGCCAATTTTAACTTTTTTATCAATGATAGATTTTTCAATTAAGGTATTTTCGCCAATTTTTGTGTTCGAGAATATTACACTATCTTTGACAACAGCCCCTTTACCGACATAGACTCCAGGTGAAAGAATTGAGTTGATTACAGTCCCTTCAATCACCGACCCATTAGATATTAAGGAGTTGGTTATTTTAGCATTTTGTCCAATTCTAACTGGCGGCATTTCTTCACTTCTAGTATATATTTTCCAGTCATCTTCATAAAGGTCTAAAACCGCTTCACCACCATGAAGAAGATCAAGGCTGGTTTCCAAATAGGAATCAATTGTACCCACGTCTTTCCAATAACCTTCAAACCCAAACGAAACGACTTTATAGTCTTCTTTTTCAATCATTCTTGGGATAATATGTTTACCAAAATCGAGTTCACTATCATGGGTATTTTCTAATACATCATAGAGAGTTTCAGCAGTAAAAACGTAGATCCCCATCGATGCTTTATTGGATTTTGGGTTTCTTGGCTTTTCTTCAAAACCAATAATCCGGTTATCATTATCTGTTTCTAAGATACCAAAACGATTTGCCTCTTCAAGTGGAACTGTAGTCGTCGCAATCGTTAATTCAGCGCCGGAGTTAATATGTGCTTTAATCATTTTCTTGTAGTTCATTTTATAGATATGGTCGCCAGAAAGAATTAAGATATATTTAGCTTCTCGACGTTTCACAAAAGATAAATTCTTATAAACAGCATCAGCCGTACCTTCATACCATTTACTATGGGGTTGAAGCAGTGTTATGGCACTATCGCGTCTATCAAGATCCCAAGGTTTACCTGAACCGATATGTTCATTTAAAGATAAGGGCATGTATTGGGTTAAGATCGCAATATCATAAATACCAGAATTACTACAATTAGATAATGTAAAATCAATAATCCTAAACTTACCAGCAAAAGGCATCGCTGGTTTACTTCTAATTTCACTTAAGAGGTCAAGTCTTGAACCTTTTCCTCCTGCCAAAATTAACGCTAATGTTTCCATAAAATTCCCTCTTTCTATTTATTCATAATATTTTTATATAGGTTTAAATACTTATTGCCCATGTCAGTTAAAGAAAAGTCCTGATTCATCGCATGTGTTTGTAAGATTCTAAACACATATTGATTATTAATATAAAGATTCACAGCCATAATAAGTGTATCTTTAAACTCATGGGCGTTATAGTTTGCAAAACTAAACCCATTACCTTCATTGGTGTATTTGTTGTAAGGAATAACGGTGTCTTTAAGGCCACCTGTTTCTCTAACCACAGGCAGAGTTCCATAACGCATCGCAATCATTTGAGATAGACCGCATGGTTCAAATTGACTTGGCATCATTAATAAATCACTGGCGGCATATAACTTATGGGCAAGGCTATTAGAAAACCCGATATAAGTGTATACACGATTAGGGTATTTTAAAGCCAAGTCTCTAAAGAAATTTTCATATTTTTCTTCGCCACTACCTAAAAAGACAAAATTCGCATTGGTCGCTGTGATAGCCTCTTCTAAAGTCGCCATCATTAAATCAATCCCTTTTTGAGAAACCATTCTCCCAATATAACAGACAAGGGGAATGTTTACTAATTGGTCTAGTCCTAATTGTTTAAGAAGCAGTTGTTTGTTCTCTTTTTTTCCGGAAACAAATCGTTTTTCATTATATTTAAAAGGAATATGAATATCTGTCTCAGGGTTATAAACCTCATCATCAATCCCATTTAAGATACCGTATAAATCATTACAGCGGTCTTTCAAAGAACCATCTAGTGTTTGTCCAAAGTATTCGGTCTGAATTTCATTTTTATAGGTTTCACTGACGGTAGTAATATAATCAACGGATAAAATGGCACTCTTTAAAAAGTTAAAATTATTAAAATGAATATAATTATAATCAAAAGGAAGATTAAGTAATTTATAGGTATCGATTGAAAAAGCACCTTGGTATTGTAGGTTATGAATGGAAAGAATTGTTTTAATGTTGGTATAAAGGGGGTTTAGTCTATAAGTTGTATTTAATAAATAAGGCACCAAACCAGCTTGCCAATCATTGATATGAATGATATCAAACTTCGTTTTAGATAGTTCAATGTATTCTAAAATGCTAAAGTTAAATAACATGAATCTTTCGTTATCATCCATATAGCCATAGAGGGCATCTCTTTGGTAAAAATGATGATCAACAAACACATAGTTAACATTATCACTAGAATAGCCAATATAGCTAACTTGAGTGGATAGTTCTCCCATTTTAATTTTTCTTTTGCCTAAATTCATGGTATGATAATTAGCTAGATTAACAGAACTATATAAGGGCGTGATGACGGTTATATTCTCTTGTTTGGCGATTTCTTTAGGTAAAGAACCGGCAATATCGGCAAGACCGCCTGTTTTTGAAAAAGGAAATACTTCACTTGCGGCAAACAATATATTTAGATTACGCTTCATAAATACCCCTCCTTAATTAATTATAACTTAAAGTAACCGTTTACACAAGATAAGAAAACGGTTAAATTAAGGCTTTATTGTCAATTTAAATTGTAATTGAAAATTGGTTGTGATATAATCACTATAGTTATTTAAGTGAGGGATAATAATGGCAAAATACTATAATAAATTGCAACCAAAACTCAAACCTTGGCCGTTCATCGTGATAGGTGCGATTTTATTGGCATTTGTACTTTTAGTGGTGCTTTTGACACCATCTAAGCATGAAAGATTTTACAATACTTATACGACAAATGGGGCAGATATTACAAAAGAGCACCCTTTTGTAGAGATTAGTTACAAAACCTTGATGAAGAAAATTGATAGTGAAGAAAAACTAATTGTTTATTTTGGTTATGCTTCATGTACAGATTGTCTAAGTGAGATCAAGTATTACGAAAATGAATTTATAACACAAGGCGTTAATGAATTTATTACATCTATTTATTACGTTGATGTAACTAAACTATCATCAGCACAGCTGACCGCATTTAATACAGCTCATCAAGTCGATTTATCAGATTCACCAGATTTAGTCTATTTTGAAAATAAAGTGGTTGTATATGAACGTTCTGATTATAGTAGTTCAGATCCAACTGTACCAGCAGCTCAACAAATTAGAAACTTTTACAAGGCTATTAAAAATAAACAATAAAAGCACATTCTAAGTGCTTTTTTATGAGAAGGGGTACTTAAGCATGTTTTTAACTATTAAGAATAATATCCAAAATAAAATAGAAGCTGTTTATGGCATAGAAACCACTGTAGAAGCTTCAAAGTATGCCGGTAGTGACCTAGCAATGCCACTATTTAATCTTGCTAAAAAGACTTCAAAACCAATTATGGAGTTAGCCAGTGAGATTAAACTACTCTTAAAAGAAGAACCATTTATCAAAGAAACTTTCTTTGAACGTGGTTTTTTAAACATTGTTTTAGATAGAAAAACATTTGCCCTACAAGTTCTAGATGAAATTGAATCAACAAAAGATTCTTACGGATCCTTACCATCCAATGGTAAAACCGTTGTAATCGATTATTCAAGCCCAAATATCGCTAAAAGTTTTAGTGTAGGGCATTTAAGAAGTACGGTTATTGGTGCTTCATTATATAAGATTTATGAAAAAATGGGTTATAAGGCTATTGGCGTTAACCATTTGGGTGATTGGGGAACTCAATTTGGAAAAATGATTGTAGCTTATGATAAATGGGGGAATGAAGAAGGCTTATTAGAAAGACCGATTGATTATCTCCAAAGTCTATATGTGAAGTTTCATGAAGCTTCTAAAGAAGACCCAACGCTTGAGGATAAAGCGCGAGAAGTCTTTAAACAATTAGAAGATGGCGACCAACGTGTTACAAAAATGTGGGAGAAATTTCGGGAACAATCATTAACCGAGTTTAAGTTAATGTATGAATTATTAGGGGTTTCGTTTGATAATTATCAAGGGGAAGCATTTTATAACGATAAGATGGATAGAATCGTTATGATTCTAGAAGATAAGAAACTGTTAGAAGAAGATGATGGCGCCATGATTATTAGACTTGACAATTTTGACATGCCACCTGCACTCATCAAACGTACGGATGGGGCAACACTTTATATGACCCGCGACTTAGCCGCTCTATTATACCGCCACGAAAATTATCATTTTGATAAAATGTTGTATGTGGTTGGTAATGAGCAGAAACTTCACTTTAGACAACTTAAAACAGTCTCTGATCTAATGGGATATAATTTTGATATCACCCATGTCAATTTTGGATTAGTTTTAATGGATGGGAAGAAAATGACCACTAGGGGTGGTAAAGTGGTTAGATTATATGATGTGATTGAAACTGCGGTTGAACTTGCCCAAGAGGCAATTGAACAAAAGAACCCCAACTTAAAGAATAAACAAGAAGTTGCTAAAGCGGTTGGTGTTGGCGCAGTAATCTTTAATGACTTAAAGAATGATCGTAATTTAGACATTGACTTTGATTTAGAAAACATGGTTTCGTTTGAAGGCTTTACAGGTCCTTACCTCCAATATAGTAGCGTTAGAATTTATTCGTTGTTAAAAGGGTCTCAAAAAGGGACTAAGAAGAATTTAGATGTCTATGAGGATGATTTAGCATTTAAGTTAGTTGTTATTTTGAGCCAGTTCTCACAAACCTTAGATAAGGCGTTAACTGAAAATGGGCCACAACATATTTCTAGATATCTGTTAAGTTTAGCTCAAACGTTTAATCAATTTTATGGCGCCCACCGAATTATTGTTGAAGATGCCAAAACCTTGTCAGCGAACATTCATTTGATTGGTGCGGTTAGAACCGTTTTAAATGAAGGTATGAGACTACTAGGCATGCAAGTTTTGAATGAGATGTAACTATGGAAAATAAAAACAAATCAAAGCGTAAAATAATCGGAAACATCATCTTTTTAATCGTTGTCTTAATTGTATTAGGCATATTACTATTTAGTTTAAACGATATTAATGAGATTTGGTCAATTATAACAAGTTCCAGTGTCCCATTATTACTATTGGCCTTAGGGTTATCTCTAGTCTTTATGTTTTTGACAAACTCATCAATCCAACTTATCACAAGTGGTGTCGGTGGTAACATCAGTTATAAAGATGGAATCCATATCGCAAATACGGAATACTTGTTTAATGCGATCACGCCATTTGCTTCAGGTGGTCAACCAATCCAAGCCTATTACTTCATGAAAAAAGGCTTATCTGGTGATCAAACCATGAGTGTTTTGACCTCTAACTTTATTATTTATCAGGCCGTATCAACCTTACTCGGAACCGTAGGCATAATTATTTATTTTAGTGCGGTTAAAGCGAGTATATCCGGTTATGCCTGGTTAATATTTATTGGATACTTTATTAATACCTTAATATTAGTTGGTGCTGTATTAATGGCCACAGTAAAAGGCTTTAGAAATCTTTTAAGAAGTATCTTTAGAGGGTTAGGAAAAATTAAGTTTTTAAACAAATCAATGACTAAATTAGAAAAGAAATCATTTGGTTTTGTGGAAAGATTTCAAATCGAAACAAAAAAATTATTTAAACGAAAACGGGTATTATTTGGGGCGAGTGGATTAAGATTATTAAGCTTACTGGTTGTTAATAGTATTCCAATCGTGGTGTTTACTGCCTTACAAATAACAATCGATCCGAAAGATTATTTATTTATTATTATGATGACTGCGTTCGCGACTACATTTACACTGTGGATTCCAACCCCTGGTGCATCTGGCGGTGTGGAATGGGCATTTACAGTCTTGTTTACTGGGATTATTGCCCCACAACCTGTGGTTATCGCTGCGCTGTTAATATGGCGTGTATTAACTTATTATGTTGGAATTGTTTCTGGATTTGGTTCTTATATTTATATAAGAAAGGAACGTGTTTAAGTTGAGAGTAGGAATATTTTCTGATGCCTATAAACCATTAGTAAGTGGTGTGACAACAAGTCTTCAAATGCTTGTTGAAGGTCTTAAACAACAAGGTCATGAAGTGTTTGTCATCACTGTTTCGGCAAGAGGTGGGAAAGCGTATGATCAAGAGCATCCTTATGTCTATCGTATTAAAGGGATGCCAATTCCTAAAAAGGGCTTGACCTCTTATCGTTTTGTCAGAAACTCAAAGAAACACTTAAAGTATATTGAAGCATTGAACTTAGATGTTATTCATGTTCATAGTGAATTTACGATTGGAAGTGTTGCGATAAAAGTTAAAAAGAAATTAGATATTCCAATGGTATTTACGGTTCATACCATGTATGAAGAGTATTTGTTTTATGTTTCTAAGTTTTTATCCAAACTATTTAGAAAAACATTTATGAAGATGTTAAAAAAATTAATGTCTAAATTTATCTTAAACAGTGAAGTCACGCTAGCCCCATCGACTAAAATTAAAGATTTAATGTTAAGCTATGGTATTGATGGAAACTATAAAATAGTCCCAACAGGCATTGATTTAAGTAAGTTTAAGAAATCGAATTATAAAGCAGAAGAGATTAAAAACTTAAAAGATTCTTTAGGCATTAAAGAAAATGAATTTGTCTGCTTATTCATTGGTAGAGTCAGTAGTGAGAAATCAATAGATGTACTAGTAGACGGGTTTAATCAAGCTAACAATGACAACATGAAGTTCTTAATTGTTGGTGATGGACCAGGAATGGGTAAACTAGCAGATCAAATCAAGAAGTGTAAACTTAAGGATAAAGTCATTCTTATAGGGATGATTCCTTGGGAGAGTGTTGGGTTATATTATCAGTTAGGGGATTGTTTCTTAAATGCGAGTATCTCAGAAACCCAAGGACTAACTTATATAGAAGCACTTGCAGCAGAACTCCCTTTAGTGGTAAAATACGATAAGGTGTTAGAAGCAGTCGTTGAAGATAACTTTAATGGCTTATTCTTTAAAGATAACAGTGAACTACCTAACTTACTAAACAAGATTTATCAAAACCCGGAATTATTAACTGAGTTAAAGAAAAACACTTTAAAATCAGTAAAGAAGTATTCCCGTGAAGTGTATGCAGAAAATGCGATTAAGGCATATACTGAAGCAATTGAAATAAATAAAACAAAGAAATTAAATATGTGAGTTTTTTAACTCACAACTTGCCCGAGTGTTGAAATTGGTAAACAAACTTGACTCAAAATCAAGCGCCTAATAAGCTTGCCGGTTCGAGTCCGGCCTCGGGCACCACAATTGTCTGTACCTTGTTTTACCCTTTTTTTAATGAATTTAAGCGAGTTTTAGGGGAAAAATCATGTTAAAACGATAAAAAACGCAAAAAAAGATGAATTTCTGACTTTAAAAAATCAGGTTCATCTTTTTTTTGTTGTTTTAATCAAAAGTGCTCGACCGGAGTTTAATGTAAACGTCAATTATTAACACCCAATTTAGGTTTTTTCGATATTTTTAACAATTAAATTTAGCTGATTAGAAACGATGATGTCTTGAGTTTCTTTTAAAATACTTTAAACTGTACATACTTTGAGTTGTCGTTATTAATTTTATGTTGATAAGGTTTATTACAATAGCCCCACTCGCATAAACTAGCATATGCAGTATAATAATGTGTCTACCATGTCAAGGACTAATAAAATAAAGCGAATAACTGCTATTGACAAAAACACCAAAATCGACTAAAATGATATTGAATTGCAAATTAGACGAAAAGAGGGCGTGCGTATGTATGTGAAAAGACATATGGAATCTGTTATAGACAATGCTTTGAAACAATATAAGACGGTATTATTAACCGGACCCAGACAAGTTGGTAAAACAAGTCTTTTAAAACATAAGTATGATAAAAATTATGAATATTTAACCTTTGATGATATTAATCAATTAAGGTTGGCTACAGAAGATCCAATTTTATTTATGCAACAACATAAAGATAAAACGATTTTTGATGAAGTTCAGTATGTTCCCACACTTTTTCCAACCATCAAGCTTGAAATCGATAAATATGATATTTATGGAAGATATTTAATGACAGGCTCGCAAGCATTCCACCTCATGAAAAATATTACAGAATCATTGGCTGGAAGAATTGCTATTAGAGAACTATTAGGACTATCACTTAGAGAAAAATTTGATATTAATTTTACAAAGCCATTTTTAAGTGAACGGTCATACTTTGATGAACGAAAAAGTCATTTAAAAAAATATGATCAACTTTGGTATCATATTCATAGAGGATCGTTTCCAAGACTTATTGATGAAAACATGGATTGGGAAGCATTCATGAGCGACTATGTAAAAACTTATATTGGAAGAGATGTGCGTGATATTGTCAATGTTGGCGATGAATTGGCATTTTCTAAATTTATGATAGCTGTTGCTGCAAGAAGTGGTGAAATGCTTATCTATAGTCATATTGCCGATGAAACAGGTGTGTCGGTGAATACTATTAAAAGATGGGTATCAATATTGGTAACTTCAGGATTGGTTTATCTTCTAGAGCCATATAATAGCAATATTCTTAACAGAATTGTTAAGACACCTAAATTATATTTTTTAGATACAGGATTACTTGCATATTTAACAAGATGGACATCAGCAGAAGCATTAAAAAACGGGGCCAGAGCTGGTCATGTATTTGAAACATTTATCATGTCAGAAATTATCAAATCATATAAAAATGCTGGGTATATTAATCTTCCTTTCTCTTATTATCGTGACAAAGAAAAAAATGAAATTGATTTGATTATTGAAAAGGATGATGTTTTATATCCTATTGAAATAAAAATGACAGCAAATCCGCAAAAAAGAATGGTTACAGCCTTTGCTCAATTAGATAAATTACCTCATAAAAAAAGAGGACTTGGTGCTATTATATGTCAATATGAACACATGATTTACATTAAAGACGATGTTGTCTCAATACCGGTAGAGTATATCTAATATTTAAATCAAAGACATGATTAAGGATAAAATGTAGGTATGAAAAGAAGGTAGAAACTATGGAATTAAACTTATTAACATGGTCAAAAGTGAGTTTCATACTATTTGTTTTATCAGCAATATTTTATTTAATTTTTATTTGTTCTTATGGACAACTAGCATCAAGTGATTACTATTTTGTATTTTAAAGTCGTGGTTTCTATCAAAGTTTGTAGTTGTTTTGCTATTATGTTCAATAATCCTTTATATTGTTCATCTTAAATAAATATATATGATAGATTAAATGCTAATTTAAGACAACATTTATACTAGAAATGAAATTGTATTTGGCTTAGTTAACTAATTTATGATAAAATGAAACTAGTAAAAATAGGCGGTGGAATTATGAATATATTAAACGAATTAATTAAAGAGACGAGTAAAATCGATTTTAAGTTTCCTAAATCATTTGATCAACTTATGAATAGTAAGTATTATGATTATGACAAATTTGAATGGTTTTTATATTATGTATTCAAAATGGATGGTTCAAGCGTTCAAAAAGTGGGCAAAAAAGGACAAGGTGATGGTGGTGCAGATTTAATCGTTTCTAGTAAAATAACCGATGGTGAATATAGAAGAATTGGCATCCAAGCAAAATATTGGAAGAATAAAGTAGGTTCAGGCCCAATTAATCAATTAGCAAGTGCAAAAAATCGTCATGATTTAACGGATCTTTGGATTGTTACAACATCTGATTTAACAACTGACGCAAAAGAAATTGCAGAAGCACTAGATATTAAGATTTTACGTGGTGCTGATGTCAAAAATTTAATAGAACACGTAAAATCTATATATGAAAAAGAAATAGAAACAAATGGTCAATCTTCAATCGAGTTTTTAGAAGAGGACATTAAGCCAAAATTTGAAAAGACAAAAAAAGTTGAAGTATCAGATGAAGATGAAAAAGATTTACCAATCGTTAAAGCATTTAAAGAGCTAAGAACAGAATTAGCAAAAAAACACAAAATCTATCCATTATATATGGTTTATAATAACGCTATGATAGATGATGTGATAAAAGAGAATCCTAAAACAAAGGAAGAACTGTTAAAGATTAAAGGTTTTGGTCAACAAAAAGTGGATTTATTTGGAGAAGACATTTTAAAATTACTAAATTCAAATCAAGAGAAAACAAATACAATTTCATTAGACAAAGAACAAGAACTGTATGAAAAGCTAATTGTGGAAAGAATAAGGATTGCTAAATTTAATAAATTAACAGAATCTGATGTTTACACAGATCAAGTAGCTAAGAACCTGTCTAAGATGAAGCCAAGAACAAAAGAGCATTTAGAAAAAATATATGGTTTTAACAAGAAAAACATAGATATATTTGGTGAATATTTAATTAATTTTATCTCAAAAAATGTATAATTTGAAATTGTTGAATAAAACTTAGATAATGAAGCCTTAATTTCTTATGGAAGTTAGGGCTTTTAATATATAAATATAAGGGTAAACTTGAATTAATATTAGGCTATTTTAGGAGATAAACATGAAAAATATTAAAATCATAATTTTTAATATAGACAATACACGAGTTGTTGATTCTTGTGAAAAATACGTTTTAAATATGCCTTTGATCTAACTGGTGTTTCTATTAATTTGGAATTAATAGAAAAACTATCTAAAATAGATAAAGACCTATGGACTACTGGAGTCTATGATTCAATACAAGTTTCAAAGGATAAAATACCTTTAAAAAATTTGAGATATTATTAAACAAACATAGCATTAACAACGATGATATAACTAAAACCGAATGAATTATTCATGTAAGGATTTTTTAAAGGAATTTATCTTACGAACATTCTGAAAACATTCTAAGATATTTAAAATATAAAGGAATAGCTAAGCAATAATATTGACCTAGTTTCGCATTGACATTCACAGAATATGTGGATTAATGATAAAGTAATAGAAAAATAGTCTTATAAGTATAAAAAAAAGATAAACACTGTGCAGTATTCAACAATAAAGGGTAAAATAAAGTACGGACAAGACAAAACAGACTTGAATGACTCCAATGTGAGTCTTTTTTGTTACAGGACTTGAAATACAGTGCATAAAATGGTAAAATATGCACTGTAAAAGGAGTGTATACTATGAGAATATTTGATTATTCGTTTCTTAAAAATAAACCAATTCCAGTAAATACGGTTAATCTCCTAACCACAGTTGAAAAACTGACAATCGATAGAAGAACCTTGATAGATTCGTATCCCAAACTTTTTAAAGAATTAACAAAGATAGCAATTGTTCAATCAATCATATCATCAAATGCTATTGAAGGTATCGTAACAACGGATGAACGTATTAAGGATCTTTTGAATGGATCTGTGTCACCGATGAATTATAATGAGAATGAAATTTTAGGGTATAAAGATGTCATTGACCTCATACATAATAACTACAATGAATACTCATTTTCAGAAGAGCAAATTCTTGCTTTTCATCAATTATTATTATCATATGAACGTCCATCTTATGCTGGAAAGTATAAATCCTCCGATAATGTTATTCTAGAGATTTCTAAGAATGGCACAAGAAGTGTTCGTTTTAGACCGACACCAGCAAATGAGACACCATTCGCAATGGAACAAATGATATTAGCATATATGGATGCTAGAGATGATTCAAGTATCAATCAATTATTACTGATTCCATGTGTTATTTTAGATTTTTTATCAATCCACCCTTTTTCAGACGGAAATGGTAGAATGAGTAGATTACTCAGCTTACTATTGCTCTATAAAAATGGTGTTAACATTGGAAAATATATCTCATTTGAAAACCAAATTAACTTATACAAAAAGGAGTATTATCAGGCGCTCAAACTATCTTCAGATAACTGGGGTAATAATACGAATGATTATTATCCGTTCATCAATCATTTTCTTGTCACATTAATTCGTTGTTATAATGAACTAGACAAACGAACCAGTATCCTTTCATCAAAGGTTACAAATAAGAAAGAGCGTATAAAACTGACCATTGAAAAAAGTTTGGTACCCATAAGTCGAAAAGACCTAATGGATTTATGGCCGGACATTGCTGTTGATACTATTAAAAAAGTACTCGTTGAGCTTCAAAACGAAGGTGTTATTCAAAAGATTGGTAAGTTCAAAGACGCGAAATATAAGAAAATATGATAAAATACAGTGCATTATTATCGTGAAAATGCACTGTAAAAGAAGTATTTATGATCGTAATAAGAGATATGGTTGAAAAGGATTGCGTACAAAAAAGGTAAACACTGTGCAGTATTCAAAAGTATTGTGTAAAATAAGGTACTGATAAGACAAATTAATCTTTGATTGCTAACGAGTATTAGTTTCCCACTGTTCCTATAATGAGTATGTTGCCGTTGGCGTTCACAATAGTGATTTGCAATAAAATATTGAAAGTTCATGACTCATTATCGGAAGATGATGGGTTTTTTCCTTTAGCAATGGTGTGGTACCAAACTTCAATAATGTTTCATAAAACAGGGGTAATGTAGTTCCAAACGTTCAATTTATTAAAAGCATACAGAAATTTAATCACGTAGTATAAATGTCAAATGTAGTATAAATAATGTTAAAAAAATGATAAAATATACTAAATAGAGTAATCAGATTTTAATAAGTGTCAATATGGGAGTTGTTAGCATTTGGAAATAGAAAAAGTTGATATAATGGAAAACAAAATATTACTCATTGATAAGAGTCTCCTTGAGATTCTTTTAAGTGATAGAACAACATCGAAAAACATACTTTGGTGCACAGATAATTACGTCAATTATGGTATGGGGTACAGTTATCTTGAACAAATTAGAATTGAACTTATCACTGGAAAAAGAGGCAATGTGATCAAGCCTAGAGTTCGAAAAACTAAAAAAGAGCAAAAATCAAGAATTAAAAACAAAGCAGAAGTTTTCACTTCTTCATGGGCTTGTAATCATCAGAATAATTACATTGATAAACTTTGGTTTAGTCGTGACAATGTATTCAATACAGAAGTATGTAACGGTTGGGAAGTTATCTATGACAAGGTCAGTTTTGAGAAAATTGATAAAACATGGATTGATTACGTTAACGATAAAAGATTAGAAGTGTCATGTGGTGAAGCACCTTATATAGTGAGTAGATATGATACTGTGACGGGCAACATTATAGAACCAATTCAACGAATCGGCATCTTAGATAGGAAAATACGAGTTATAAATGAAAATGCAGATAATGCTGAATGGTTTTCATGGGTAAAAAAAGCATATCAGTCAGTGTATGGATATGAATGGCAAGGAGACAGTTTACTAATAGCGAGAGAAAATTTACTTTATACATTTATAGACTACTATTATGAGAAGTTTAAATCATTGCCATCAATTCAAGAACAAATTGAAATTTCTGAAATAATTTCATGGAATTTTTGGCAAATGGATGGGTTAAAAGGTGTAGTACCAATGAGTTGCAATAATGAAAAAATAATCCAGGTTAATTTATTTGGAGAAGAAGTTACAACTCAATGTGAAGGTTGTAGACAAGCTAGCATAAGTAAACATAATGGGATTTATTGTCATATAAAAGAATGGACAGATAACAAAGGCAAATCCAAAATACACAGATATATCGATTTATTTGATAAAGGAGTGATTTAAGAAATGAGTTATTTTAAAGATACATTCGCATATAAAATGATTTATATCTTTGGAATTTCTGATGTCGATCATAAGGGTCTCTTAAAAATTGGGGAAGCTACTGTTAATACTCACAAAAACTATGCATTATTGGAAGATGACTCTATTGAGTTGGTTAATGCTGCTAAAGAAAGAATTGACTCATACACAAAAACAGCTGGAATATCTTATGAAGTGCTGTATACAACAATTGCCGTTGATAATAAAGGAAATCTTTTTAGAGACTATGCTGTTCATGAAGTATTATCTAGATCAAACATAAAAAGGGCAAATCTTCATGGTGCTACAGAGTGGTTTAAGGCAGACTTGGCAACTGCAAAGAAGGCTATTAATGCTGTAAAATTAGGAAAAAGTTCTTTAGATAATAAAGATATTACTAAAGGGAAAACACCAATTATTTTCCGTCCTGAACAAAAGGCTGCAATTAAAGAAACTATAAGCAAATTTACAAAAAATGGTGTACTAAAAGATACAAACGAACAGTTTTTATGGAATGCCAAGATGCGTTTTGGGAAAACACTATCAGCCTTACAAGTAGTTCGTGAACTCAAATTCAAAAAAACAATTATAATTACTCATAGACCGGTTGTAAAACATAGTTGGTTTGAAGATTTTGGAAAGATATTTTTCGATTTAGAAAATCATATTGATTTTGGATCAAAGACATTGGGAAAAACACTTAATGATCTTGAAAAATTTGTATCAAACAATACTAAACAGTACATTTATTTTGCTTCCATCCAAGATTTGAGAGGTTCTAAATTAGTAAATGGTAAATTTGATAAAAATACTGAGCTTTTTGAGATAGACTGGGATTTTATCATCATAGACGAAGCACACGAAGGGACTCAAACTGATTTAGGTGATGATGTAGTTACTCTCTTACAATCTAAGGGTAAATCCACAAAAACATTGTTTTTATCTGGAACCCCCTTTAACTTGTTAAGTGGTTTAGGAAAACAAAAATTTGATAAGAGTGAAATATATACTTGGGATTATGTCATGGAGCAACAAGCAAAATATGATTGGGCTTTAAAACACTTTGGTGACTCTAATCCTTATGAATCATTACCAAAACTAAACATATTTACATATAATTTAGAGGATAATTTTAAAAATAAGGCATATATTGATATTGAAGATAAAGCCTTTAAGTTTACTGAGTTCTTTAGAATATGGACAGGAAATCCTGAAATTGATAAGGAAAAACCGGGTCAAACTATCAACATTGGTAATTTTGTCCATGAAAATGATGTTAAAGCTTTTTTAGATTTGTTAGCAACTGAAGGAAAACATAATTATCCTTTTTCAAATGTTGAGTATAGAAATAATTTTAGACATACATTATGGATGGTTCCTGGTGTAAAAGAAGCTAAAGCACTTTCAAAAATGTTGAAGGATCATAAAATATTCGGATCTGGTGGTTTTAAAATTGTCAACGTTGCCGGTGATGGTGATGAAGAAGAAAAGTATGATGATGCTCTTAAAAAAGTCGAGGAAGCAATTACTGAAAAGCCAGAAGAAAGTAGAACAATCACTATATCATGCGGTAAGTTAACAACTGGTGTCACTGTACCAGCGTGGACTGCTGTTTTGATGCTGTCTGGATCATCTTCAACATCCGCAAGCTCTTATTTGCAAACTATATTTAGAGTTCAAAGTCCAGCAAATATTGGTGGCAAAATGAAGACAGATTGCTTCGTTTTTGATTTTGCGCCAGATAGAACACTCAAAATGATTGCTGAAGCAGGTCAGCTCTCAGTAAAAAAAGGTGCAGTCAATGATAGTAAGAAATTAATGGGTGATTTTTTAAACTTTTGTCCTGTAATAGGGATTTCTGGTTCAAAAATGAGTGTTTATAACACTGAAAATATGCTAGTTCAATTAAAAAGAGCAATGATTGATCGTGTAGCACGTAATGGATTCGATGATAGAAATTTATACAATGATAATCTACTAAAATTAGATGAGTTAGAGATTAAGAAATTTCAAGATTTAAAAAAGATATTAAAAGCAAGTAATGCTAATAAAAATGATAGTAATATTGTTGTAAATGAACAAGGACTTGATGTTGAAATTTATGAAGTAAGAGAAGATGAATTAGAAAAGAAAAAGCATAAAGATTTAACTGATGAAGAAAAGAAAAAACTAGCCGAACGAAAAAAGATGTTAAAAGATAGATCTGCAGCGATATCAATTTTACGTGGAATTGCTATTAGAATTCCTTTAATGGTATATGGAGCAAACTTATCAATAGATGAGGATATAGGTGTTCATAATTTCACTACAATTGTTGATGATAAATCTTGGGTTGAATTTATGCCAAAAGATGTGACAAAAGAAATGTTTAATGACTTTTCCAAGTATTTTGATAATGAAGTTTTTGTTGAAGCTGGTAAAAAAATTAGACTTCAAGCTAAAGCGGCTGACGAACTTCAAGTTATTGAAAGGGTTGAAGCGATATCAAATCTTTTTTCATCATTTAAGAACCCTGATAGAGAAACAGTACTTACGCCTTGGAAAGTCGTAAATATGCATATGGGAACTTGTATAGGTGGATATGTTTTCTATGATGATAAGTTTGAAAATCAAATTGTAGTAGATGAAAATACTACAGCACGAAAAACTGAAAATAAGCTTGTCTTCAATGAAGTATTCTCAAAAAGTTCAAAGATTTTAGATATCAATTCAAAAACAGGACTATATCCACTCTTTACAGCATTTAGTATGTATCAAACAATTAGAGATAAGGGTTATAGAAAAAACACAATCGATTTATGGAAAGATGTTTTAAAAGAGAACATATTTGTAATATGTAGAACTAAAATGGCGTCATTAATCACAAAACGTACACTCAGAGGATTCAATACTGACACTGATATCAAGACCAATGTAATTGTTTATGAAGATTTTATTGATGATATGAAAAAATACTATAGCAATGACTATGAGGAAGTTGTCAAACATATTGTTAATAATAAAACTTGGAATGTAAAGGATGGTAAAGAAATGAAATTCAATGCAGTAGTAGGTAACCCCCCATACCAAAGCGATGCAAAGCAACAAATTTATACAGATTTTTATCTTACAGCACGCAAACTCGGGGATGTAGTTTCTTTAATATTTCCTGTTGGGTGGCAAGAGCCTAAATCTGCTAATAATTTGGCAAAATTGAATACGGCACAGATCAAACAGGACAAACAAATAGTGTTTATAGATAATCGTCAAAATGTTTTTCCTGGAATTTCCGGTGCTGAGTGGACAAACTTTATTTTGTGGAAAAAAGGATATGACAATGAATTGGATGGAGCACAGTTGGTGTATACAAACGGGGCCAATCCAGTTGAAAAAGTGTTGTTAATAAACAAATCAGACATAGAAAAACCCAATGAGATTAATGAACTCGCTAAAACTGTACAATCCAGTCAAGGGTTTGTTAGTATTCAAACAATTACATCTGTGCTCAAACCATATGGTTTACGCACAGATGTATTGAAAGAATATAAAAAATATGGATTGCCACCAATTCAAGATTCTAAATTAGCAGATAGCGATTATGAACTTTGGACAGGAGGAAGAGGTGGAAGAGTTATTAAGTATGTTCCAAAAGATTATCCTTTTCCTAGTGTTGGTAAAGCGCTAAATAAATACAAAGTTTTCGTACCATACGCATGGGGAAATTGGTCTAAAGGGGCAGGTTTAGGCGGAGCATATTCTGATATTATAATTGCTGGACCTGGAGTTGCTACAACAGAAACATGGTTGGAATCTGGATGTTTTGATTCAATTGATGTAGCATATAAACACGCAAAGTATCTCATGACTAGATTTTTAAGAGCTTTATTATATGTGAATAAGTTTTCTCAACATTCCACTACTGCATGGGGAGCAATTCCAATTCAAGATTACTCAGAAGAATGGTGGAATCAATCGATTGATGTCATTGATAATAGATTAATGGAAAAATATAGAATTAGTTCTACAGTAAGAGACTTTGTTTTTAAAAACATTCAAAAAAAGAGTGAGAAAAATATAATAAAATGATTTTGTTAGATGCAAAAGATCACTTTCTCTCACGTGTCCTACAGTGTTTCCCAATGTGTCATATAAAAGGTATGTTAAAGGACTTTAGGACACATTCCATTACAACCCTATAAAAATTCGTGTTATTTGTTAGTCCTATTGTACCAAATTTGTCTTGTTGCCAGGACTCTTAAAGTAAACGCTTCATAGGGCAAGTGTGAGCGCTGTGGTGGCATTGGTGAGGAAGTACACCATCAAACAAGATTAACAGTAGATAATGTAAATGATACTATCATTAGTTTGAATCAAGATAACTTAGAACTTTTTTGTAAGGAATGTCATAACGAGGAACATGGAAGGTTCAAAAAGAGTAATCAAAGCTTTGACTCTGATGGTAATTTTATAGGATAATGCTAAAATTACTCTAAGGAGTGAGCAATTTGAAAAAGTATGATAAAAATTATTATGAAAAATATGCTAAAATTATATTATCAAAAATTGTAGATTCACACTATTCAAAATTAACTCATAAAGACAGACCAGATCTTCAAGATCTAGAAAAAAACAAGTATGGTGTAGAAGTAACAAGAGGAATAAGTGAAAATGAAGGGAATTTCTATTCGTTTTTAAATGATAATATGGGTGAAGGAAAAGATAAAGAAAAATTACTTTCTATAGCTAATAAAAGAAAACTCGATCCTTGGATAAGCCAAGGAGACGGCTTTACAGCATATTCCATTTCTCATGGATTACAAGATGTAAACAGTTATAAGAAAGATACAATTACATATATTGAGAAAAAAATGATTAAATTAAACAAAAATTATTCGCTTTTTAATTCTAATGAATTATTTATTTTTTTAAATTTCAGCTACAACAAAAGAGATATTGAAGAAATTATCAAAAAAGTTAACTTTGAAAAATATGATAAAATATTTGATAAAATTTATTTATTAAGCTACGATACTTTATTTGAATACAATAGAAATAAAAACAGCATAGAAGAATATACTATTTCTCATGAAGATTTATTCCAAACTAAAAGATTAGCACAATCCCCTCATTCAGATTAAATTCTCAAATCTTAGGGGGTGCCGCATGGGTGGGGCTTTAAAAAACACAAGACAGAAATTTTGAAAATATGATTTTTGGATATTAGTATCAGAATGGGGCTGATTAAATGTTTGATTTAATTAAAAAAATGAGAATCAAGAATGGGTTATCTCAGAAGGATGTTGCTGATTACCTCGGTATCTCCTTAAATCAATATAGAAAGAATGAGAATGAGCCTCATCATTTTTTGTCAATTCATATGTTGAGACTCTCTCAATTATTTAATTGTTCTATTTCCGAATTGTATAAATACGAAGAAAATAAATTTATATATAACAACAATCCTGAATATGCCAACTTTCCAAGCTTAGAATATGAAGAAAATTTTGATGATCTAATAGATGAAAATGGTAATATCACGATTTATAAATATAGATCATTTGATCAATATATACCGGATAATATTCTAGAGAATAGATTTTTTATGCCCTATGTAAAAGATGTAAATGATCCATTTGAAGGCATATCTTATTTCTCTAAAAATAAAATTAACTCTGTTATGTATGCAAAATTTGACACATTGGCTGTTGGATCTTTTTCACTAATAAATAATAATCCTGTTATGTGGACACATTACTCTGAAGAATATACTGGAGTTTGCTTTGAAATTTCAGTTAACATCAAGGAATTAAGAGAAAAAGGTTATATCATTGGAAGAGTGAAGTATCCAGATAAGATTAATTTTTCATCTATAAATAGTACTGATGAAGTAACATTAAAAAGAATTTATCAGGATCATAGTATTGTTAATTCGATATTTAGAAAAAATAGATATTGGTCATTTGAAGAAGAAATCAGAATTATTAAGCAAATCAAACATTCAATATTAATGGACAATACTACTGCATTGTATCATAGCAACGGAAATGTAGGTAAGGCAATAAATCCTATTAATTATCTTGAGCCATTCAAGATAACCAAAATTATTATTGGAAAAAATATCAGTAAAATAAACCTTACAAAACTTATGTCATGGACTAAGAGGAAAAGAATACCACTATACTGTACATACATTGATTTGCATAACTATGAAATCAAAATTGAAAAAAGATAATAAACAATAGTTTTAAATTAGCATAATTAAAGAGTCACATCACGTGACTTTTTTGCATTTGAAGGTGTATATACATTGATTTGACACATTTGTAGTTCTAGAAAATGGTCATTAAAGCGGCAAATATACATGCAATTTTATATCTTTTGAGTGATATATATAGATAACCTAATGAAGGTTAGAAGGAGGAAGTACCAAATGACTAAATGTATTATTACAGGAAAAGAAATAATTGGTGATGGAAATAATGCTGCACCGATTGCTGATGTAGTAATGAAGCAAACATAAATGTAGTAATTCCTTATCGCAGATTCTTAGTATACGAAACACTTCTTTATATATTGACTATAAGGAGGTGTTTTTTTAAAAAAGATATAAATTGAAAGCCACTCAATTATCTATTAAAAATGGAATACGTTTACATAAAAATTATTGAGTTATTTGCTATACTCTTAACAAGAAAAGGTGTAATATAGTTAGGTAACTAAGTAATTAAGGAGAAAGACAATGGATAACAAAGTATATATTAAAGAATTTTTCATTCTAACCAATAAATTAAAACGCTTGTTAGATACGAAACATCAAAAGAATGGATTACATTCGGGACAAGCTAGAATTTTGATCTATTTATATAAAAATAAAGAAAAAGAAGTATTTCAAAAAGATATCGAAAACACCTTTCAAATTAGAGGTGGTTCTGTAACGGGTATTATTGATAGTCTAACTAAACATGATTATATTAAACGGGTCAGTTTAAAATTGGATAAAAGAAAAAGAAAGATTGTGTTAACGGACAAGGGTGAAACCTTTGCCAAACATGGGGTTGATACGAATGTTTATATGGAAAATAAGTTAAACAATCTAATGGATGAAACAGAAAAATCTGTTTTTGAAGCTGTATTAATGAAGATTAATCATTGGATTGATGCGGAGGAACAAAATGAGAAAACTAACTAAATATTTTAATACAGTTAAAAAAGATTTAATAATGGTTCCTTTTTTAATTTTTATTGAAGTAATATTTGAAATTTTAATCCCTGTTTTTATGGGAAAATTAATTGATGATGGGATTAAGGCAACTGATGCTTTAGGTAGTGCTGCCCCTAATCAAAACATTATATTAATGTATGGGGGATTAATGATTCTTTCAGCAGTCATTGCCTTAATATTTGGGATTCTGGTAACAAAAAAGGTTTCTAAAGTGTCAACTGAGTTTGGACATAACTTAAGACAAGCTCAATTTGAAAAGATTCAGTCATATTCATTTGAAAATATTGATAACTTTAAAACCTCAAGCCTTATCACAAGAATGACTTTAGATGTTAATACGATTCAACAAACAACGAATATGACATTAAGGGTTGCCTTAAGAGCCCCTTCGATGTTTTTATTCTCAATTATTAGTATTAGTATATTTGCCGGATGGTTGGCAGCGGTGTTTGTCATTGTAATACCTATCTTACTATTTGGATTTTATATTATCTTATCAAAGGCATACCGTTATTTTGTCCAAATGTTCGATAAAATTGATAACTTAAACCTGGTTATACAAGAAGATTTAATCGGGATTAGAACCGTTAAATCTTTTGTTAGAGAAGACTATGAAATTGACCGTTTTAATAGTGCTGTTGATGATGTTAGAAAAATAGGGATTACGGCAGAAAAAATAACCATTTGGAATAGACCTTTAATGCAGTTTTCCATTGGCTTAAGTTTTGTCTTAATTGGCTGGTTTGGTTCCCAGTTAATGGTATTTGGTAATTTAACTGAAGGTCAGTTTGCCAATACCATTACCTATGTAAACCAAGTGTTATTTAGTTTAATGATGATCAGTCATGTCTTCTTAATGTTTGCGATGTCAAGGGCAGCTATGGAAAGAATTACTGAAGTTTTAGAAGAAGAACCATTACTCGTAGAATCAAATAATCCTGTAAATGAAATTAAGGACGGCTCTTTTGAATTTGAGAATGTTGGGTTTAAATACGGAAAACTTGATAATAAACCAGTACTCTCTAATGTTAATTTAGATGTACCAAGTGGTTCATTTGTGGGTATATTTGGATCAACTGGAACCGGTAAATCAACTTTAGTTCAACTACTATCAAGGTTATATGATACAACAGAAGGAACTATTTATGTTGGCGGAAAAGATATTAAAAATTATAGTTTAGAAACCTTAAGAAAAGACATTATCTTAGTTCTCCAAAAGAATGTCTTATTTAGTGGAACGGTTAAAGACAATATCTTATGGGGTAAAAAGGATGCATCAGACGAAGAAGTCATAGAAGCTTTAAAGAGTGCTCAAGCTTATGATTTTGTGATGTCAATGGAAAAAGGATTAGATTCTTGGATTGAACAAGGTGGGGTTAACGTCAGTGGTGGACAGCGCCAAAGACTAACGATTGCCAGAGCATTAATTGGAAACCCTAAAATCTTAATCTTAGATGATTCAACCAGTGCGGTTGATACCAAGACTGATTCTAAAATTAGAACGGCCCTTAAAAACCACTCACCAAATATGACAAAAGTAGTTATTTCACAAAGATTATCTTCACTTGAAGATGCAGATATCATTATATTAATGGATGAAAACGGAATTAATTCAGTTGGGTCACATGAAGATTTATACCAAAACAATAAAATGTATAAAACTATTTATGATGCCCAATCTAGATCAAAGGAGGTCGAAGAATAATGCAAAAAAAACAGCTAAGAGCAAAAAAAGGCACATTCAAAAGACTTCTAGGACTTGTGTTTAGATTAAATAAAGTAAGTATTATATTAGTTGTCCTATTTATGTTAATAGCAACATTTGCGAACGTTGGCGGAATGTCAATGGTTCAAAATGTATTAGCAGAAGCAGGTAACATGGCTGAAACGGGTAGTACTGATTTTAGTCAAATTATAATCTATATAGGAATTATGATAGCATTCTTCTTAATCAATATGACGTTCAGTTATACGTATTTAAGAATTATGGTTAATGTTGGACAAAACTCGTTACTTCATATTAGAGGTGGATTATTTAGCCATATGATTGATTTACCACTTAGGTATTTTGATACCAACAAACATGGTGACATTATGAGCCGTTATACCAACGACGTCGATGCCACTAGACAAATGATTGGTCAAAGCTTACCTAACCTTATTAGTTCTTTACTATTAATGTTAGGTTACTTAGTCGCAATGATTGTTACATCATGGCAGTTATCCATATTTACCGTATTCTTTGCTGGTGTTCTTGTGTTATCCACAAGAATGATTGCGAGAGGCTCTAAAAAATACTTTGTTGCTCAACAAAGGAACGTTGGGGCATTAAACGGGTATGTTGAAGAGATGATTGAAGGTCAAAAAGTGGTTAAAGTATTTAGACATGAAGAAGAAGCTATAAAAGACTTTTCAAAACTCAACAGACAAGTTGCCGACTCCGCACGTATCTCTATGAGTAGAAGTGGTATGTTAATTCCTATTACGATTAATGTAGGATTCTTAGGATTCTCCGTAACAGCAATTATTGGCGGGATTATGGCAATTAATAATTTGTTAACTGTCCCGCAGCTAGTCGCTTACTTACTATTCACTAGACAGTTTATGGGCCCAGTTAACCAAATGGGTCAACAATTAAACTTTGTTCAAATGGCTTTGGCTGGTTCTAGTAGAGTATTTGAAGTCATGGATTTAGAAAAAGAAGTTGATGAAGGTCATATTACCCTTGTTAACGCAACCTATAATGAACAAGGCGAACTAGTTGAAACAAATGATTCAACCAGTATATGGGCTTGGAAAAACGGGAATGCACTAACCTTAGTAAACGGGGATGTAAGATTAGAAAATGTAGATTTCGGTTATACAAATAAAAAACTGGTTTTAAAAAATATTTCAGTGTTTGCGAAACCTGGTCAAAAGATTGCTTTTGTAGGATCTACTGGTGCGGGTAAAACAACCATCACCAACCTGATTAATAGATTCTATGAGATCAATAGTGGGGTTATTACATTTGATGGAATTGATATTAAAGATATTAAGAAATCTTCTTTAAGAAGATCCTTAGGGATTGTCTTACAAGACACCCATTTATTCCAAACTACCGTAAGAGAAAACATTAGATATGGTAACTTAAATGCCAGTGATGAAGCGGTAATTGAGGCAGCTAAACTTGCTAACGCCCATGAATTTATCTTAAAACTCCCTGAAGGTTATGATACAGTTATTACAGGAGACGGGTCGAATCTATCTCAAGGTCAAAGACAACTTATTTCTATCGCAAGAGCTGCGATATCCAATCCCCCTGTCTTAATCTTAGATGAGGCAACCTCATCTATAGATACCTATACAGAAAGATTAATTCAAAATGGTATGGATAGACTAATGGAAGGTAGAACTGTGTTTGTGATAGCCCATAGACTATCGACCATTAAGAACTCTAAGGCTATTATTATCTTAGAAGATGGTAACATTGTCGAACGTGGTAAACATAGTGATTTAATTGATTTAAAAGGAACTTATTATCAACTTTATACAGGTGCCTTTGAATTAGAATAATAAATACAAATCAGATAAAGATTAAACCTCTAATCGCATTCATGTTATAATATTAACAGATGCGCTATAAGAGGTTTTTTTCTTTAAACACATGTAGAACTAATGATGTGATTTGGGTAGGCTAAACTATAAAAAAGATTGATATTTTAATTTTAACGTGATACAGTTGTTTAGAGGTAGCGCTTTCGATTATCAATATACAGAGTTGACAATTCCTATCATAAATTAGAAAATAAGGGAGGTTGATCATCTTGATTCTAAATGTTGCGATAGTAGAAGATGATGCTGAGAGTGTAAAACTATTAAAAAGTTATTTCATAAGATATCAAAGAGAAAATCAAAATATTGCTTTTGAATTTTATATTTTTGATGATGGCGTAAAGATAATAAGCAATTTTAAACCAATTTATGACATTATTTTATTAGACATAGAAATGGAAATTACTGATGGTTTAAGAACTGCAGAAATCATAAGGGAGACCGACCAAAAAGTAATTATTATATTTGTTACAAATATGCCACAATATGCAATTAAAGGCTATTCTGTTAACGCAACGAATTATTTACTAAAACCACTACCATATTTTGCTTTTTCAGAAGAAATCAGTAAATCAATTGAACGCATTAAGCGAGAAAAACAAAATAAAAATATTATTATTAAAACTGAAAATTGTATTAAAAAAATTGATAGTGATGAAATATTATTTATTGAAAGTATCAAACATGATTTAATTATTCATACGGAACAAGATTTTTTTGAAATAAGGGATACATTAAAAAAATATGAAGATATCCTACAAGATTATAATTTTAATCGAGCTAATAACTCTTATCTCATTAACTTAAAACATGTTAAAGGTGTAGAACAAGATTTTGCATTAGTAGGCAATCATAAATTAAAAATTGCTCGCTCAAAAAAGAAACAATTTATGGAACATTTGGTTAATTATTTAGGTGAAAAAGTATGATAATTTTAAGCAATAGTGCAGAAGTTATGTTAAACACGCCAAGAATTTACGCCTCAATAGCACAATTTTTAGCGGTGTTTTTTTACATTAAGTATAGTTCAAAAAAGTATAGTAATAATATAACAATTGGTATTTCAATCATTTCTTTAATTGTTTTTGTGTTATTTCATCATTGGGCATTGACTTGGCCACTAGATTTATGGATTTTTGGGATGTTTCTTTCATTCGTTTTAATGTTCTTAAATGTGTTTTTATTGACAAAATACAGTGTATTAGTATCTTCTTATATTACCATATTAGCTTTTATCATATCTGAACTCGTTGCCTCGATAACTTGGCAATTGGAATACTTTTTAATTGTGAATAATTTTAATGATTTTGTGAATGTTTTAGTATATAGTCCGTTAAAATTATACAACTACAATTTATCTATTTCGATTATCATGATAATAATGTATGCTTTGTTCTTTGCGCTATTAAATCCGTTTGAAAAGAGATACCAGCATAATCTAAAGGGATTTGACGTGAAAATTAATGATTTAATGACTGCTATCGTAACTGCAATATTAGTATTCTCGATTTCAAACTTTAGTTTTTTAAATATTAACTCGCCAATTTCATCAACTGGAGCCATGGAAATATTCTATATTCGAACCTTGGTTAATCTAGTAGGGTTTATCTTACTGTATTCACTTAGAGAACATAATTATAGTGCCCAAAAAACGTTAGAAGTAGATTTAATGAAAAGAATGTTAGACAATCAATATAATCAATATCAAGTATCTATGAAATCAATTGATACTATTAATCGTAAATACCACGATTTAAAACATTATATAGAATTGATCAAGAATGAGCTTGATTATGAAAAGAAAATTGCACATATTACGGAATTTGAAAACTCAATCAAGTCAGTTGAAAACACGTATCAGACTAACAATCGAGAAATAGATGTTATTATAAACAGTAAAGAAGAAAGTTTAAGAGAAAATAATATTAATATTACGGTTGTGGCAAATGCTGAGAAACTTAATTTTATTTCTACGATTGATATAGTGTCAATCTTCAGTAATGCTATTGATAATGCTATTGATAGTTTAAAATTAGTCAAAGATAATAATAAACGTTTATTGAAGTTAGCAATAGTAGAAGAAAAAGGATTTATTATCATTAAAATGGAAAACTACTATGAAACTCAGATTAAAATTGACAAAGGTCGATTTTTGACAACAAAACTTGACGATACATATCACGGTTATGGAATTAGAAGTATGCAACATGCTGTTGAAAAATACAATGGTATGTTGACCATTGACACAAAAAATAATTGGTTTACCGTAGTAATTGCTATACCACTCCCTACACAATAATAGAATCAATAAATATTTCGAAAGAAGATTATATTCCAAAAAAGTATGATTCACTGTAACGAAATTTATTTTCACATATTATGATAAAATTTGAATATAAAATGAAACTTGGGGGGATTGAAAATGGAAAATAATATTAATAGAGACAGCAAAGTATGAGACAAATGAAAAAATCATTTAATGTAATCTTTTTGATCTGTATACTTGTTGGTTGCACACAAGGATTACCCCAATTAAACACACCTACAAATTTTATTATCGAAGATGATTTAATTACATTCACTGAAGTTACAGATGCTACTAATTATATTATTTTAATTAATAATGAGGAAATTTTCATTACTGAATGCTCTTATAAACTTAATGATCCAGGTATTTACTCTGTTAAAGTTAAAGCACAAGCTAATGGATATAAGGATTCACCGTATACCAAAGAGATCACATATTTAGTTGCAGAAACCAATCATAATTTTGGCTTTGTTTATAGTTTGAAGTCAAATATGGACTTAACTATTTATGATATAACACTAACCAATCCAATACTTGAATTAAGTAATATCGACAGTGGCTATATTGTGTACTCAAATAATTCAATTAAAATTAAGCAAGAATACTTGCACACATTAACACTAGGTAAACATGATTATGTATTAAAAATAAACGGATTTTCATATGAGATTGAAATACATATAATTGATTCTGAAGACCCTTACTTGATGATATACAGTAATTATTACTTTGATCAATCACGTGATATGATTATAAGGTTTGACACATTTGACAGTAAAGTTGGTGTGTCGGGGATTTCTCTTACTGAAGATAATTTTACCTTAACAGATGATAAGGTTATTGTTAATAAAGACTTTATTCAAAAATACTTTGAAGAAAACCCCAATATCAATATGTATATCTTAACGATTCATTTTGAAAAAGGGAACAATATTAATCTAGCTAGAATATGGTTACATAAAACTATGATAGATTAAGACCAATAGAATAATAAGGGAACATAACCAAATAAAATTATTATCGTTTGATAAAAAGAAAAGCCACTTTGGTATTTCAAGGAGGTTTTTTTTAGATAATTGTAGTATGTTAACAAGTAACTATACCTCAATTATGAAAATTTTAAAAAGTATTAATTATGACAATTAACTATTAATAAAACCCATTTGATAAAAATACAAGTCAATTAACAATAATGGATTGAAATTAAATGATTATTTTCTTTAAGTAACTTATTGTGTAAACTGCAAAGTATGCAAAAAAAAATACCATTTATGGAAAAAAGCACTTTAAAAATTGGTAACATGTTATGATAAATTCATAAATAAAAGGGCTTTCATAAAAAATTAATAAAAGTGAAACTCTACATAAGGAGTATGTTGAGTGAAATATCAAAAAATAATTGAACAAATGACTTTAGAGGAAAAAGCAAGTTTGACATCTGGTCATGATTTTTGGCAAACCCAAGATATTGAAAGATTTGGGATTCCTAAAATGTTTCTTGCCGATGGACCTCACGGGGTTAGAAAGCAGGCTGCAGCTGCAGATCATTTAGGCCTAAATGAAAGTATAAAAGCAACTTGTTATCCACCAGCTGTCTCTCTAGCAAACACATGGAACACAGAATTAGTAGAAAAAGTAGGACAAGCTTTAGGCAAAGAGGTCGTATCTCAAAAAGTTAATGTCTTGTTAGGGCCAGGAACGAATATTAAAAGAAATCCATTATGTGGAAGAAACTTTGAATATTACAGTGAAGATCCTTATTTGTCAGGTAAAATGGCATCTGCACAAATAAGAGGGATTCAATCAAATGGAATATCAGCATGTGTTAAACATTTTGCAGCCAATAATCAAGAAGAAAGAAGATTGGTTATTGATTCTGTGATAGACGAAAGAACATTAAGGGAAATATATTTAACACCATTTGAAATGGCTGTTAAAGAAGGGAAAGTAAGCACGCTGATGTCAGCATACAATAAAGTTAATGGAACTTTCGCCAATGAAAATATGCATTTATTAAGAACAATACTTCGGGAAGATTGGGGTTTTGAAGGGCTTATTGTTACCGATTGGGGAGGTAATAACGATCGCATTAATGGATTAATTGCTGGTAATGATTTAGAGATGCCAGGTAATGGCGGTGATACAGATCGAGAAATTATTGAAGCAATTAATAACAAATCATTAGACGAAAAATATCTAGATGAAGCGGTTAATAGAATCTTATCAATTAATGAATCGACTGCACAAGCTATAAATAATTATCAAAAAGATGTTGACTTAGAAAAAAATCATCAAGTTGCTTATGAAGCTGCACAAGAAGCGATAATTTTATTGCAAAACAAAAATAATATATTACCTTTAAATGAAAAAGATAAAGTTTGCATCATCGGTGAATTTGCAGAAAATCCACGTTATCAAGGCGCTGGATCATCACTTGTGAATCCAACTAAATTAGACATAACATTAGATTTTATTGATAAGTATCCACTTAATTATATAGGTTATGTAAAAGGCTTTAAACGTTATGGTAAAAAAAGCAAGAAACTTCTAAAAGAAGCTATTAAACTAGCTGAAAAATCAGATGTTATTATTCTCTATTTAGGGTTAGATGAAATTACTGAAGTAGAAGGTTTAGATCGCTTGAATATGAATTTACCTAAAAATCAATTAACTCTAGTGGATGAACTCAGTGAATTAGGTAAAAAAATAGTTGTAGTATTATCATCAGGATCGGCGATTGAAATTCCTTTTACAGATAAAGTAGATGGCATTATTCATGGTTATTTGTTGGGTCAATCAAATGCAAAAGCAATATTAGATGTAATAACGGGTAAAGTTAATCCGTCAGGGAGATTATCGGAAACTATTCCCTTTGATTATGAAGATATTCCTTCAGCACCTTACTTTCCAGGAAAAGAATTAACAGTAGAATATCGTGAAGGGTTGTATGTTGGTTATCGCTATTTTGATAAAGTTGATATGGATGTATTATATCCATTTGGGTTTGGTTTGTCTTACACAACCTTCAGTTATAATGATTTAATTATTACTGATAATGGTATCACATTAAACGTAACCAATACCGGTAATTACGACGGAAGTGAAGTTGTTCAACTTTATATAGGTCTAGATAATAGTAATTTATATCGTGTAAAAAAAGAATTAAAAGGATTTAAAAAGGTTTTTCTAAAAAAAGGTGAAACTAAACAGGTTCATATACCTTTTGATGAATATACATTTAGATACTTTGACGTTGAAAAAGACAATTATTTAATTGAAGAAGGAACTTATCAAATATATGTTGGTAAAAATGTTAATGAGATAGTCTTAACAGGTGAAATTAAAGTAAATGGTGTTAAAACATATCGTAATGAAATGATTCCTTCCTATTATTCAGGTGATATTAAATCAATTCAACTTGAAGAATTTGAAAATTTACTCAAACATAAAGCGCCGGATTCAAAACGAAAATATATCAAAAAGAATCGAATACTCGTTGATTATAATACAACTGTAGCAGAATTGAGATATGCAAAAGGATGGACAGGTAGACTGTTTGCCTGGGGGATTACAGTGATTCCTAAAATACTAAAATTTTTTGGAAAAAAACAACTTTCAAACACGATTTATATGGGAATGTACCACCAACCAATGCGAGGAATATCAAGAATGACAAACGGTATGATTAACTGGGAACAATTAAAGGGTTTATTAATTATGTTCAACGGCAAATTTTTCAGAGGTTTTAAAACATTTATAAAAGCCGGAAGAAATAAACGTAGACGACTAAAAGCACAAAGGTAGGAATAAGACAATGGACTATAGTATTGAAGTAGAAGAAATAAATTCCTTAAAACGGTTAAACAAATATTATGAAAATGAGAAATACCGTATTAATTATTATGTTTCATTACAAGCTGCAAAAAATAAAAAAAAGTTAAAGAAAGCAAATCACGAAGAAAAAACTAAAATTAATGAAAGAAATATTCAAGCAGAACTTAAAAAAGTAAAAAAATTAGAAACGCTTGAAAAAACATACAAGGAAAATAGTCATCGAATTGAGAAACTAGCTAAACAAGCTTTACAAAAGGTTGAGACTAAAGCAGAAAAACAAAACAGAATTAATAAAATTAAAGCCTTGAAAAAATCCAGAAAAGAACTAATTAAAGAACAAAAAGTACAATTATCTAATTATTCTGAAAGTGATTTTGAATATATACTTATTAAAAATAATATTAGTAATATTAAATTTAATGTCAACACAAAAATTGAAAACTTAATGCAAAATATCACATTTAAAAAAACTGAAAAAATAATAATTAGTATTATTAAACTTTTAAAAACAATTCATTACTTTTTCTTTTCTATTTGGAAAAAAATTAAAATGAAACATCCAGGGGTTGCACAGTTTCTTGTATTTTTTATGATTAGTAATGGTGTTACGCTATTACAACTAGCTTTAATGCCAATGTTTAAATCGATTTTTAATGAAACTAATATGATAAATATTAACTTACTGTGGGGGCGTATAGGTAATAATTTTGATGGAACTCCTTATTATATGTTTAATTATCCAAAAGGTCCCATCATTGATGGAACTGGTGGCGGTTTAGCTTATTTTATGGCAGTTCAAGTGACATTAGCCATCGCTCAAATTATTAATTTCTTTACACAAAGAAAAATTACCTTCAAATCAGATAGTAATGCTTGGGTTGCGGCAGTATGGTATTTTGCTGCTTATATTGCGATAACATTAATTGCAGCAGCCGCACAAGGTTTCTATAAAGCGCCAATTTATAATTTATTCATGAATACTTTTAACATGGGAAGCGGTGGCGAACTTATTGCTGACTTTATCACTATGATTATTAATAGCGCTATATCATTTTGGGTATTTTTCCCAATATTCAAAGTAATCTTTAAACAAAAAAATGAAAATAAATAATTGGATTAAAAAGGGAACAATCATGGATAGAAAATATATTACATTTGCAATACCATCCTATAATTCACAAGATTATCTATCTAATTGTATTGAATCCATCGTTGGATTGGGCGAAGAAGTTGAAGTTATTGTTATTAATGATGGATCAAAAGATAATACCCTCAAAATAGCATTAGATTACCAAAAGAAATATCCAAATATCATTCGAATTATTGATAAAGAAAATGGAGGGCATGGATCAGGAGTGAATGCAGGAATCGAAAAAGCAACAGGATTATATTATAAAGTTGTTGATTCGGATGATTGGTTGGATGAAGAAACAGGGAAATTGTTATTAGAACAGGTAAAATCACATGAAACATTAAACATATTACCAGACTTATACATCTTGGACTTCATCTATGAACGAGCAACTGATAATACGAGTTATATAAGAACTTATCAAGAAAATTTTCCAAATAACGTCATATTCGAATGGAATGACCTAAAAAAACCTTTTCTATTTTCAAAAACATTATTGATGCATGCGTTAATGTTCAAAACATCAGTCTTAAAAGAAAGTGGTGTTAAATTGCCACACCATACATTTTATGTAGATAATTTGTTCTCATATACACCACTTTTTTACACAACTAAAATGTTTTATATGCCTAAAGTGATTTATCACTATCATATTGGTAGAGAAGATCAATCTGTTAACATTGATAATATTGTAAAACGGTATGATCAACAAATTAAAGTAATGCGTTTATTATTAAGTGAAGTTAGCTATAAAGAAATCATTAAACTTCCAAAAAAACAAAAGAGGTATATTAAGCAATTTCTACAGGCTATCATGATTATTACTCAGATGTTCACAACTGGCAATAATACAAAAGAAAGAAAAATTGCACTAAAAAGTTTATGGAAAGATTTAAAGAAAAGCGATAAAAAAATGTATAACTTTTTAAGGTATCGTTCTTATAATGTGCTTGTGAATTACTTACCGTGGGAATTTAAAGGTTGGATTATGACTAAAGGCTATCTAAAACTAGCTAAAAAGATTAAGTTAGGGTGATATCATGTATGATTATTTAGTTGTAGGTGCAGGACTATATGGTTCAATTTTCGCTTATGAAGCTCATAAAAAAGGTAAAAAAGTATTAGTCATTGACAAAAGAAATCATCTTGGCGGTAATTTATATACAAAAAAAATTGAAGGTATTAATGTTCATATTTATGGGGCACATATTTTTCATACCTCAAGTGAAACTGTTTGGCAATACATTAACCAGTTTTTATCGTTTAATAACTATATCAATAGTCCTTTAGCTAATTATAAAGGTGAAATTTACAATTTGCCCTTTAATATGAATACTTTTAGCAAAATGTGGGGTATTACTAAGCCCAGTGAGGCAAAACAGATTATTGAACAACAACGAAAAGATTATTATAAAGATAATCCTAAGAACTTAGAAGAACAAGCTATCAATTTAGTGGGAACTGATATTTATGAAAAACTTGTTAAGGGGTATACAGAAAAACAGTGGGGTAAATCTTGTCAAGAATTATTACCATATATTATTAAAAGATTACCAGTTAGATTTACCTATAATAACAATTATTTTAATGATAAATACCAAGGTATACCTGTGGGGGGGTATACACAGCTATTTGATCAATTACTTGAAGGAATCGATGTTATATTAAATGTCGATTATCTTAAGGATAAGGATAACTTTGATAAACTTGCTAAAAAGGTATTATATACCGGACCAATTGACTTATTTTATAATTATCAATTAGGAAAACTAGATTATCGTAGTTTATATTTTGAACAAAAAGTAGTAAATGTTGATAATTATCAAGGTAATGCAGTCATTAATTATACCGACAGAGAAACTCCTTATACCAGAATAATAGAACATAAACACTTTGAGTTTGTAGAGTCTAATAAAACGGTAATCACGAAAGAGTATCCATGTGATTATACAGGTGAAAATGAACCGTACTATCCAATTAATGATTCTAATAATAATCAAGTTTATGAATCTTATAACAAAAAAGCATCTCAAGAAACCAAGTATTTATTTGGGGGAAGATTAGCAGAATATAAGTATTATAATATGGATGATATTATTGAGAAGGTATTAATTTTAGTTCAAAATGAATTGGGATAACAGTAAATAAAACAATTTAATTATATAAAGAAAAAGATTAACAGTTGAATACAATCGTAAAGTAGGAGTGAAGTTATATGAAAATAAGAGATATTTGGAAGGGCACAGCCGTTAAGGTCTGGTTAATTGTCAGTGTATTGATACTAACAATAGTGATTACAGCATCAATAATTGGAACCCAAACGCCTTTCTTAAAAGGAACAGTTGATTCTGTTATGGGTGGACCGAAAAGAGTATTAGTATCAGGCAATCCTGAGGATTACATACGTTATGAAGCAGATTATACATCAAAGGCTGACACATTAAGAGCGGCCAATTTACTGAACGAACAAATTCTTGAAGAAGGTATTATTTTACTTAAAAATGAAGATAATTTATTGCCATTAAACGGTGTTGAAAAGATTACAGTATTCGGAAAAAACTCAACTAACCTAGTGTTAGGTGGATCTGGATCAAGTGCTGGGACAGGTTCTACAACCTCAATTGATTTATATAAAAGTTTAAGCAATGCTGGATTTGAATATAATCCAGTAGCTAAAGATTTTTTTAGTAGCAGTAAATCTGGATCAGGTAGACCAGCTGTGCCAGGCATGGGCACAATATTAACCGGTTATCCTATAGGTGAAACCCCAAAAACACTTTATCAAAATAACACAGCACTCAAAAATAGTTATAAAGATTTTAACGATTTAGCGATTGTTGTGATAACAAGAATGGGCGGAGAAGGTTATGATCTACCTCGTACAATGTTTTGGGATGGATCAAAGTATTCTAATTGGAGTGGAACAGAATTAATTCCTGGAGCAAGAAGTAAAGAAGATCACTATCTACAAATAGATCAGAATGAAACAGATTTGTTAAAAGAAGCAAACGATAATTTCCAAAATGTAGTTGTTTTAATTAACTCACCATCAACCATAGAGACAGGATTTTTAGTAGATCCAACACATTATGCTTATCAACCTAATGTTAAAGGTGCTTTATGGATTGGTACCCCTGGCGCAACTGGAGCGAATGCTATAGGTAAGATTTTAAAAGGGGAAATTAATCCAAGTGGAAGAACTTCAGACACCTATGCAGCTGATTTTAAAAAAGATCCAAGTTGGAATAATTTTGGGAACAACTTAGAAAACGATGGTAATAGGTACAGTGTCGATGGTAAAGAAAGAAATGCCTATTATGTTGAGTATGAAGAAGGGATTTATGTCGGATATCGGTACTATGAAACAAGAGGATTTACAGATGGTCAAGCATGGTACGATGAAAATGTTATTTATCCATTAGGATATGGTTTATCTTATACAACGTTTACTCAAGAAATAGGCAATACAAGTTTTATAGAAGATGGTACGATTTTAGCAGATGATGAAATTAATATTGATGTTAAAGTAACCAATACAGGAAATATCGCTGGTAAAGAAGTCGTACAAGTTTACTATACAGCACCCTATTATGATGGTGGTATTGAGAAAGCTCATGTTGTGTTAGTTGGCTTTGGTAAAACAGGTACGCTTCAACCAGGACAAAGTGAAACCTTAAGTATCAAATTTACAGTTAGAGATATGGCTTCATACGATTATAACGATGCCAATAACAACGATTTTAAAGGGTATGAAGTCGAAGAAGGCAAGTACATTATTAAATTAATGAATAACTCTAATACAGTTATTGAAGAAAAAGTAGTAGATGTTCCTCTTGGTGGGTATCAATATGAAAAAGACGAAGTAACTGGCACTGAAATAGTTAACTTGTTTGATGATGTTAGCAATCATGTTGATACTTACATGTCAAGACGTAATTGGGAAGGTACTTGGCCAACTAGACCTACAGTTGAAGATAGAGCGGTTGATAGTGATTTCATTGGTTTACTTAATTACCAATTAAATGATAGTCCTACCGACCCTTGGTATCAAAGTCAAATGCCGACCCAAAGTGATGTTGTTAATTCATTTAATGACACAACTATTAAATTATATGATTTAGTCGACAAAAGTTATGATGATTCGATGTGGGATGACTTGTTAGATCAATTAACCATTACACAAATGGTAACCTTAGTTTCACGCGGTAATTTTAAGACTATGAATATCGACAATATTGGTAAACCACTCACAACAGATCCGGATGGACCTAGTGGATTTGCAAACTTTATGGGAGATCCTTCTGTTTATGATACGGCTTATTATGCAAGTGGAGTTGTTTTAGGAGCAACTTGGAGCGAAGAACTAGCTTATAAGTTTGGTAAGATGATTGGAAATGAAGGTTTAATTGGGAATGAACGAGGCGATGGTATGCCTTATTCAGGTTGGTATGCACCAGCGGCAAATATTCACCGTTCCCAATTTGGAGGTAGAAACTTTGAATATTATTCAGAAGATGGTTTACTTTCAGGAAAGTTAGCTGCAAATATTATTAAAGGTGCAAAAGAAAAAGGCGTTTACACATATATAAAACATTTTGCCTTAAATGATCAAGAAACAAATCGTGATAATACTGGACTTATCACTTGGGCAAACGAACAAGCCATGCGTGAATTATATTTCAGACCTTTTGAATTAGCAGTTAAAGAAGGCAAAACAAATGCCATGATGTCAGCATTTAACCGAATTGGGACAACATGGGCTGGTGGTAGTTACCCATTATTAACAGCATTATTGCGTGATGAATGGGGTTTTAGAGGGATGGTTATTACAGATTTTAACCTGAAGACTTATATGAATACTGATCAAATGGTTAGAGCTGGTGGCGATATTAGTTTAAGTCCAAGTAAGAATTTTAGTGATACAACATCTCCTACTAGTGTAAGTGCATTACGACAGGCAACTAAGAATATTTTATATACTGTCGCGAATAGTAATGCGATGAATGGTTATGGTGAAGGGTTAGTTTATAAGTATACAATGCCAACATGGATTATTTTAGTGATTGTAATTAATGTTGGATTAGTAGTTATATTTGCTATTTGGGGAGTTTACGTCATAAGAAAGCAATATAAAAAGATACAAAAAGAGTTAATTAAACCGATGAGATCTTAATCATTTTAGATATAAACTCAAAAGTATATTCCTAAATTGTATATGAGTAGGAATAATTATCACTCAATGAATCAATTTGATGAATAAATAATAAAAATACGGGATCAAAAAAATAAAGAAAGGGGTGTGTTTTAAGTACAAATTTTTATAAAGTTAATATTTGTGCTTATTACACTAAAAAGAAATGAAAAAAAGTAGTAGATTGATCATTAGTTTAGTATTATCGGTAGTTATGGTTTTCGGTATGATAGCATGCGTTGATTCGAATGAAGATCCAGAACCACCGATAATCGTAAATCCACCAAAACCTGTAAATGAAGTAAAATCCATTACGATTTTATATGATGGTATGAAGGTAACGGGAGGTGTTTTATCTGTTGATTTAACTGAAGAGACTATACTATTGTCGGCTGATGTTAGAAAGACCGGAACCGTAGATAGTACAGTGTCATTTTCTAGCAGTGAACCATCAGTTGCTGAAATAGATGCTTCTTCAGGGAAAGTTGTTATTAAAAAGAAAGGTGAAACCATAATAACTGCAAATGCAGGGGATAAAAACCATTCAATTGCACTTATTATCGGTGATGAATTTGGAAGTGCAAAAGCGAAATATACTATTACAGTTATAGGCGGTACTTCCAATGTAACAAGTTCAGAAGCAGGAGTCCAGGTTACTTTAACGGCAGCTGTAAATGAATATGAACGTGATCATTTATCGTTTGTTGAATGGGAGTATTTGGATGCGGATAGTTTAGATAAAATTGATAACTTGTGGATTAATGGTAACAACTTTAGAATGCCATCAAGAAACATTTTAGTTAGAGCTATCTGTGAAGATAAACTCTATACACTTAATGTTGTAAATGGTACGGTTCACACAGCCTTCTCTGATTCGGAACCACTAGAATTAACAGGCACTGAAAATGGAGATGTTATGAAATATGACTTACCATTTAACACTGAAGTGACGCTAAAAGCTAATCAAGCTAAACCAGAAACAATGTTTGTAGGTTGGGATTATGAAATGACATTAAATAGAGTAGGAGAACTCGGCGTAGAAGAATATTCATTCACTATGCCAAGTGAAACTTTAACGGTTTTCGGTGTGTTTTCTGAAGTGAAACCGCTCGTGTTTGGCAGCGTTACTGCTGGATCCAGTAGATCAGTTATTACTGATGGGTATGTTGAAGGAGAAGTAGCACCTGACCCTGATTTAGAGGGGATGAATGGATATCGATTGGAATTTTCAGGAAATGCTGCAGCAAATGAAGTAGGGTACAAACTTGAAAACTTTACAAACAATCAAGGATTTTCTACTTTGAGATTTGGTTCACAAACAGTAAAAACTATATTTAAAAATAATCATGATACTCTACCAATTAGTGTAGAACTTTATACGACAATGTATTCTACGGTTAATGGAACAGGCGTAGTTACGATTGAACCTGGTGAAACTAAAACAGTGTTATTCGTGGCTTCAGTTGGTTTCCATAATCCAAGTTTTGGATTTGCTCTTCGTGAGAGCTTAACAGGTGCATCAACAGATAAGGTTCTTTTGGATGTTGTTTTCCAAACAGCAGATACTTATCCAAGTGGAGACCCCCAATTTAGAGTAGTAGATGGGGAATACGTTAAGTTGGTATCTCGTCACCCAAGTGCACCAGACTTTCCTGCAGGAACAGGCATTAGAAATGATGCTTATTTACCAGGGCCTGGGGTTACAAACACTTATGAAAATGCAACAAAAGCAACCGGAATTCCTTTTGGTGGACGCAGAAATGTAAATAACGATTATGGTATAACAAGTATTATTACCCGTTCAGCATATTTTGATTTCACAAAAGGCGGGTTACCTTACATATCTGCTAAACTAGCGAATTTACCTAAATTCGACTCAGAAAATCCAGAAATAACAATATATTTTAGAGTTATCAATACGAACCAGAATGAGGGAACATTCAAGTTTAATATTGGTACTGTTGAAAACCCTCACCTCGATTCAAATAAGGTATCTTATGATTTAGTGATAGAGGGAAATAGTTCTAGATTATTTGGAATCACTATTCCACGTGCGGAAGCGGATGAAGTATTCTTCAGTATAATTAAACCGATTAATGACTTCTCTGGAGCAGCAACAAATGGCGGAAATTACGATCATAACATCATCATACAAATGTTATTTAATAATAAGATAGGTGTTGAAGAATCGGAAATTATTGCAAAACCTTAATGGTTTTACATGATAATTCAAGGAGAAAAAAATGAAAAAACATCTAAAAAAATACAATAGATATATAAAAAAAATATTTGTACTTCTTTTAAGTATTGGAATATTGATTCCAGTCTTTTCTAACAGTATAAACGCTGAGGGGTATGTTGCTCCAAAGCCAAATGAATTTGGTAATTATTATACACCTGATTACAAATCTAAAGAAGAAGCGTTAGAAGCAGCTGATGCTCTCAATGAAGAAATTAGTGAAGAAGGGTTTGTTCTTCTGAAAAATGAAGATAATTCGCTTCCTTTAGGTGAAGGAGCTAACATTAGTATATTTGGTAAAAGTAGTGCCTCAATACTATATGGTTTATCAAGTAACTATGTCCATTTACGAGGAAATATGACTACTTTGCAACAATCATTGCAGGGGGCAGGTTTTCAAATCAACCCTACGTTAGTTAACTTTTATAACAATAATACTGCATCTGGAGAAGGCAGAGGTGCACAACCAACTAATGGAAGTAGAGTGTTTGGATATAAAACTGGAGAAACGCCACTAAATATGTACACTGATAATGTCAAAAACAGTTATCAAGAGTATAATGATGCAGCCATCGTTGTTTTTTCTCGTTCAAGTGGTGAAGGGTGGGATATGCCTCGTACCATGGAATGGAATGGTTTAAATTACACGTCTGGTGGTCGAGGACAACTGGTTCCAGGCGCACGTAGTATGACTGACCATTATTTGCAACTTGATGCAAACGAAGCTGAATTACTTAAACATGTTGGTGATAATTTTAATAAAGTGATTGTGGTATTTAATACACCGTCTCAATTTGAAACAGGATTTTTAGATGATCCAGGTCATTATGGTTATCATAAGAATATTAAAGGTGCTATATGGATGGGTTATCCTGGTAAAACGGGTATTATGGCACTTGGACGTATTTTAAACGGTGAAGTAAATCCATCTGGTAAGACCGTAGATACTTGGGCCAGAGATTTTAAGATGGACCCAACATGGCAAAATTTTTCGGATAATCGTGAATCAGCAGGTAACCAATATAGCAACATAAGTAGTAAATATGTTATATACAAAGAAGGTATTTATAGTGGTTATAGATATTATGAAACACGTGGATATACTGAAGGTGACTTTAGTTACTTAACAGACGGAACCGCAAATGCACCACATATTAATGGTACAACAACCACGCAATGGAATAATTGGTATGAAGCTCATGTCGTATATCCATTTGGATACGGTTTATCCTATACAACTTTTAATCAAGAAATTGTGTCAACCAATCTTGCTGACGGAGTATTGATCACTGAAAGTGACGTAATCACAATGTCTATAAAAGTGACGAATACAGGGGATGTAGCAGGCAAAGAAACTGTACAACTTTTCTATACAGCACCTTATAATCCTAATAACAGTGAGACTGCAATTGAAAAATCTAGTGTTGTATTAGGTGGATTTACAAAAACAAAATTATTAGAACCCGGTGAATCAGAAATAGTTACAGTTTCACTTAAAGTGAGAGAGATGGCTTCTTATGATTTTGATGATGCCAATAGTAATGGCTTTAAAGGTTATGAATTGGAAGCTGGCAATTATGAAATAAAGATAATGAATGATGCTCATGCTGTGATAGAATCAGTGACTTATAGTGTAGCTAGTCCTGGGATCAAATGTCAAAATGATGATACAACAGGCACTCCTGTAGTTAATCAATTTGACGATGTTAGTAATTATCTTACCAATTCAGTAGAAAACGGCGGGCAAAATGAAAAATACATGTCCCGCAGTGATTTTGCTGGAACTTTTCCAACTACTTCATTGAGAATTACGGCAACACCTGAACTGATTTCGAGTATTAATGCTTGGACTTCGGGCAATAAACCATCTGATGTAGGTCAACCTTGGTATATTGCAGAAGATCAGATGCCTGCGCCGTATGGGAATGACCAAGGTGATGTAAAATATGCTGATTTAATTGGAGCAGATTATAACGATCCTCTTTGGGATACATTTTTAAATCAGTTGTCTTTCGACACTATGAAACGACTTGTAGGATATGGAAGTTACAACTCAGGTATTAACTTACCAGAGTTAGGGATTACACAAGTCATTAATGCGGGCCAACCTGCTGGTTATATGAGTCTATTTAAGGGGATGGAAGGCCAAATATATGCATTTTTTGCTAGTGATGTTGTAACAGCTAGTACACACAATGAGGAACTTGCTTATCGTAAAGGTATTGCCATTGGTAATGAGGCATTATTTGGTACGGGTATTGATAAATCAAGATTCCCTGGTTGGTATGCACCAGCTGTAAATACACATCGTTCACCTTTCGGTGGTAGAAATGCGGATTATTTTTCTGAAGATGGTCTTGTTGGTGGAAAAATGGCTTCTCAAATTATCAAAGGCGCAATGGAAAAAGGTGTGTTTACTTTCTTAAAACACTTTGCGGTAAATGATCAAGAAGCAGATCGTGTTAGAATACTTACTTGGGCAAATGAGCAAAGCATGCGTGAAATTTATTTTAAACCATTTGAGATTTCTGTAAAAGAAGGAAAAACAACTGGAATAATGAGTGCGTTAAATCGTTTAGGTCCTACTTGGGTAGGCGGACACTATGGATTATTAACCAATGTGTTACGTAAGGAGTGGGGTTTTGTGGGTTCGGTTGTTACTGATAGTTATATCGGTTCCTATTCCTATGTGGATCAAATGATTCGTGCTGGTGGTGATTTATCTTTAGGTAATTCATTGAACGATAATGGATGGTTAAATCAAATTGATTCTGCAACCACAAGAACAGCACTTAGAAATGCAGTTCATAATATTTTGTATACACAAGTAAATAGTATGGCGATGAACACTGGTTATGCCACTCCACCTGCACCCATAAAAGAATATGTTGGTGGAGCACTTCCTTTTGGTGTTGTCGGAGGTTCGTACTCAGTTAATCTTGGTACAGCAACCATTAACCCTGATGCTTTTTTAGAAAGTTCAGTTGTACCAGATGATTCAGATATTAAGTATGCAATCAAAGAAGGGTATCAATTACCTAACGGTCTTACTTTAAGTGAAAATGGTATGTTAACAGGAACACCTATAGATGAAATCAACTCTTTCTCTTTTGTTATAGAAGCATCTTATGGTAGTTATGTGGTTGAAGCTTCGTATATGGTTAGCATCGTTAATTTAAGTGGTTCAATTATTTATCAAATGGATTCAAAGTTAGATTCATCTACCATAGGAAATGATTATCATGTTTCAGTGGCTAATGCAGAAATTTATAAACATGGAGCAACTCCTGAAGAAATAGAAAATTTCCCTAAAATTACTTATTCGTTGAAAAATGCAAGTAAACTTCCAGAGGGTCTTACACTCTCATTAGATGGTACTATCAGTGGAATCCCTTTAAAGGAATGTATTGATTATCCGTTCACTGTTGTTGCGAGTGCATTGGGATATAAAGATACTGAATTAACTTTTAATATAACTGTGTTTATTGATTTAGAGTTTTTTGGTAAAACCCTAGCAACGGGTAAAATTGGAACAGCATTTATCGATAAAGTGGTGCCAGTTAATAGTACCCAACAGGTTACATATTTACTTAAGGATCCACTGAGCTTACCTCAAGGATTGACTCTTACTGAAAGTGGAACGATTGTAGGTACTCCACTAAAAGCTATTACAGATGCAACCTTTATTATTATTGCATCAGCGGATTATTGTGAACCGGTTGAAGCAGAATATAAAATTACCATTGGCTTAGCATTTAATGAAATTATATTACCTGACGGAAAAGAAGACCAACAGTATTATACGACTGTTGATGCGGCACAAGGAGCAGCTGTTACTACGTATAGTATTAAAGAAGGAAGTTTGTTACCCGAAGGTTTGACATTAAGCGAAAATGGAACAATTACAGGTACCCCAACTAAAGCAGGAGTGTATAAGTTTACAGTTCTTGCAAATGCAACAGGTTTTGAAGGTGATGAAACTGAGTTAACTCTATATGTTGCTAATGCAGATATTATTGAACCTGCGCCAAAGGCAAATTATACAGGTGTGATAATCACAAGTGTTGTATCAGTCATTGTAGTAATTGTTATTGTTGGCGGGACAATTATCGTTAAGAAGAAAATGTAATAGAAACACAAAATAAATAAGTAAAGTAGTTGGAATATGGGAACTTAATTTAAAACCGTATTCCTCAACACTTTACAAATAAAAATAAGGAGAAAACATGAAAAATTTTATAACTAAAGTATTGTATATAATTAGTGCCCTAATTATAACTACCAGCTTGGTAGCATGTGGTCCATCAAATAATAATGATGATGACTCAAAACAAGGAAAAATTCAAACTTATGTAATGGAAGCTGAATATGTAGATCTATCAGATGTTAAAGGCGGAGGTCATTCAAATGAAGCTAGTGGTGTTGACGTTATTTATGGCGACGGGACAGAAACACAAAAAGAAGCTGGTTGGAGTAATGGGTATTTTATTGCCTTTACACATAAAGAAGGCGTTCAACTGAAATTTGTCTTCACTGCTTCAAAAGCTACAACTGGAGCAACTATAGTTTTAAGACTAGGTTCGGAAATGGGTGAGCTTACTTTCAATTCCTCTTCATTTTCTGTTAATCTTAATGGTCAAGAAATAGAATATGGAAATATGACGATAGCAAGTAATTCACCTTCATTGAGCGAGATGGTTTTCTATGATAAAACTATTGCGACAACTGCAGCCTTAAAAGAAGGAGAAAATGTTTTAACGTTAACCGTTCTTGCCAATGAATTAGCTGGTGGGACAACTGCTGGTCCAATAATTGATTGTGTCAAAATAACAACAAATGTGGAATTAGAATGGGTAGAATTAACTGATAACCCTGATCGAAGAGGAGAAATTTAGTAAGTACTTTTGTTAAAAACAACCGATAATCAAGATTTTATATATTGAAATCATTATCAATATGTTCGGTTTTTAAACTAAAAGGACTACAAATAAAAGGGAGGATAATAAATGAAAAACAAGAAAACTTAAGGGTAATATATTTCGAAACAGTTGAGCTTTAAATGAAAAATGTAATGTTTCTTTAATCAATTCATATACGATGTTTGTATGATGAATTTATGATTTTGGAGGAAAATGATATGAAAAAAGTATGAATATTTTCATTAGTCATTTTTACTAATTTTGTGTTTACATCTGTCTAAAAAGATGAGAAAGCAACAGTCGAATTTGTTCATGAAGTAAATATTACTAAGATTGTTAAACTAATTAATTACGAATCAATCATATAAAACTTTACTTAATGAATCAATAAATGTTTATTGTTAATAACTTTAAATGTAACAGTTTTTAAAATTAGGTTACATTATTAAAAAAATACGGAGTAAGGAAACCATAAAATAAATCTAGGAGGATTGAAAATGGATAAAAAACTGACTTATGAAGAACCAATTATAGAAATAGTTGAGTTTACACTGAAGGAAAGTATTGCTGCTTCTGGAGATGGAGCTGGATACTTTGAAGATATATGGAAGGAGCCAGACATGTCATGAAAAAAATATTAAGTGTATTTTCCACAGTTTTTCTCATATTTTTTGGAATTATGAGTGCATCTTTAGTTGTACAAGCATATACTGATGTTAATCATGATGTAGAAGTAACAATAGTTGTAAAAGATGCAGCAAATTCCGTGACAGTTATAAAAGATCAGGTATATGGTAATAAAATTACTGCAATTGCATCTGAAGATATTCCAGCAGGGCATAATTTTGCCTTTTGGATTGTAAATGATATAGTTAGAAAAGATTTAGAATTTAATACTCAATTTACTGTTATTTCTAATTTACAACTTACTGCAGTGTTTGAACCTGCTGATAATTCTGCCCATGCAGTAGTATTTATGGATTCAAATGGAAAAGTTATTAAAACAGATTTCGTAACTAACGGACAAAGTTATTCCGCTTTTCCTAATACTGATTCTTATAGTAAACCACAATATGTTGTGAGTAGTAACAAATGGAAAGAAGCAAATGGAAATGTAGCAGTATTTGATAACATAACTGAAAGCAAAGTATATGTATTACAATATGAACTTGATGGTACAGTTCCACCTATTTTAATTAATGGTGAAAGTTACCCATACAATAATATCGTAACACTTAAAACTGATTTAGTTGATTTCACACATTGGGAAGAAAATGGTGTTGTTGTAAGTTATGACTCTTCATATTCGTTTACAGCATTAACCAACAGAACAGTAGTAGAAAAAACTGGTGGTGTTGAAGAACCTTTAGTTACAGTAGTAGATGTAACTGGTATTAGAGAAGGATATAACTCATATTTAGGACAATTTTATTTACCAGTTGGTTATGAACTTTTTGAAACTGGTTTTATAGCAAGTAAGATCAATAAGACTTTACTTCTAGATGATCCAGAAGTTACTGTGATGCAATCTAATTCTATTCACCCAGAAACAAATGAGTTTTTAAGAAGTATTCCAGAAGATAGTTTTACGAATATTAGAGCGTATGCAATCGTGAGTGACGGCGTTAGTACTTCAATTATTTATAGTAATGCATTGGAATTTAAATATACACTAACTCTTTTTAATGCATCTATAAAGGATAATGATACAGGCGTACTAGTAGGTGGTGCTTTACAATATCAATTAAAAGCTGGAGAAAATGTTACAGTTATAGCTGATTCTAAACCTGAAGGAACAATGTTTGTAGGTTGGGATTATAATGAAGCTAATAATCGGGTTGGTGAACCAGGTGCAGAAGAATATTCATTCACTATGCCAAGCGAAACATTAACTGTTATTGGTGTATTTGCTAATACGGATTCGATCATATTTGGCAGCGTTAGTGCTGGAAATAGTAGAAAGCCTATTACTGCTGGTCAAGTAGAAGGAGAAGTTTCACCTGATCCTGATTTAGAAGGGATGAACGGATATAGACTACAGTTTAAAGCAAATACTCTTGCTGGTGACGTAGGTTATAAAGTTGAAAACTTTACAAGTAACCAGGGATTTTCTACATTGAGATATGGTTCACAACTTGTAAAAACTATTATAAAAAATAATCATGCTACACTTCCTATTAGCGTAGAGTTCTATGCAATCCAGTATTCAACTGTTGCTTCATCAGGTGTAGTTACGATTCAACCAGGAGAAGCTAAAACAGTAATGTTTTTAGCCCCGATTGGATTTCATAATCCAAGTTTTGGAATCGCTATTCGTGAAGACTTAACAGGTGAATCAACAGATTTTGTCGTATTGGATTTGGTTTACCAAACGGCAGATACTTATCCAAGTGGAGATCCACAATTTAGTGTTGCGGGTGGAGAATATGTTAGATTAGTCTCTCGTTATCCTGAGCAACCAGATTTTCCTGCAGGAACAGGCATTAGAAATGAAGCTTATTTACCTGGACCAGGACTCGCAGATACTTATCAAAATGCAACAAAAGCAACCGGAATTCCTTTTGGTGGACGCAGAAATGTAAATAACGATTATGGTATAACAAGTATTGTTACCCGTTCAACATTTCTTGATTTCACAAAAGGCGGGTTACCTTATATATCTGCTAAACTAGCGAATTTACCTACATTTGACCCAGCAAACCCAGAACTAGTTGTCTATTTTAGAGTTACTAATACAAATGCAAATCTTGGGACATTTAAGTTCAATATTGGAAATGTTGAAAATCCTCATTTAGATCCAAATAAAGTATCTTACGATTTAGTAATTGAAGGGAACACTACTAGACTAATTGAACTTATAATTCCTCGTGCTGAGGCTGATGAAGTATACTTCAGTATTATTAAACCGATCAATGACAATATAGGCACACCAACCAATACGAGTATTGTCTATGACCATAACATCATGATTCAAATGTTTTACAACAATGTTATTGGATATACGACACCGGTTTATCATGTTTCTGCTGTTAACGGTACTGGTGGAGGCGACTATGAAATGGGATCTTCAGCAACAGTAACCGCTACAGTTCCAGAAGGAAAAGAATTTATCGGGTGGACTGTTGATGGCGTCGTAGTTTCTACAGATAACCCTTATACTATTGAAGTAACAGACAATATCAAGCTGACTGCTGAATTTGTACAACTCTATAATGTTTCCGTCGTTAATGGTACTGGTGGAGGCGACTATGAAATGGGATCTTCAGCAACAGTAACCGCTACAGTTCCAGAAGGAAAAGAATTTATAGGGTGGACTATTGATGGCGTCGTAGTTTCTACAGATAACCCTTATACTTTTGAAGTAACAGATAATATTATGCTAACTGCTGAGCTTATTGATGCGGGGACAGAGGAATTTACACTTAGTCTAGTTGGGGCATCTATCAAAGGTAACAGTTCAGGGGTCTTAGTTGGTGAGGAGTTACAATATAATATGGTAGCCGGTCAAATAATATTGTTAGTAGCCGATCCTATGCCAACAGGTAAGATGGTTATTGGATGGGACATTACAAATTCTCTAGGTACTACTCGAGTTGATGTAATTAATGAAATTGAATATGGCCCTTATATAATGCCTAGTGAAAATGTGAAAATAACAACGATATTTGAAGATGTAAGTGGATTAGGTTTTCCATTTGAAGGGATGGCACATTTTAGATACCGTCAAAATGGTTATGGAGTCATACAAGATGGAAAATTCTATGACTATGATACAGTCAAGAATGATCTATTTGAAGATTCAGATGTTGAGCTGAACCCCGATTTTGTCGGGCTTGATGGTTATAGATTTACCGTCAAGAGTGATTACAATGAAGGGAATAAAATTAATAATATTGCCTCATCAAACCTTTCAACAAAAACTCAAGGAAACCAAAGGATATATGTAATGTTTACAAACAATCACTCAACTTTAGATGTGACAGTAGAATTGTATGTTGGAAGCTTAAGTGGTTCTCACGCAACAACTGGACATGTTACTATTCAACCAGGAGAAACAGTTAAGTTATATTTTGATGTAGATTTTGTTACAGCCAACAATTCACCATTTACTTTTGCTGTTAGACAATTAGATGGTATAACTGCCAGTGATGTTCTATTATTAGATATGGTTGTTGCTAAAGCAAATATTATTTCTGCATCATAATCACTTTATAGACAAAAATGTAATTATATAAATAATGAAGCATTTCAATCTTAAATGGATGAAATGCTTTTTTATTCTTTTAAATGTGAATATTTTTACTAAAATATCATGGTCTAAAATAAAAACGACTCTTTTTAAGATTTAATCTTTAAAAAAGTCGTTTATTCACCGTTTGAAAAATAGAAAAATAGATACTACTTTTTATTAAGTTGTAAGAAAATCAAATGTTAAGGTATCAGAAACATAAAGTCTCCAGTTTTTACGGTTTGGGTTCCAATCATAAATAACCCCAAATATATCAACCTCGATGTTTTCAAATTCTAAATCGACTATGAAGTCGATTAAGATGTTTTCGAGTTCACCGACTTCATTTTTAAAATAAAGGGCATTATTAATATACTGTGTATCATTCTTTGCATAAGTTTCATTTATAGTTAGCGCATAATCCCACTTATTTGAATTATGGGTATCAAGTTGTAGATAACCTTTTACATGTAACATGGATTGTAGATAACCATTATTAATGTTAGAAACAAAGTTTTCTTTTTTCATTGTTAAAATCTCTTCTAAAGTAACTTCTTTACTGGTAATGTTTGTAATAGGGGTTTCGTCTCTTAAAACAGTTATGTCAGTAGAAGGAGTAACGACTTCAAAGGTTGGTTGGTATAAATAAGATTTATAATAACCAACCACCTCATAAACTTGATTTGGGGTAGTATAATTATGAATTTTATCACCATGTAACTTGATAAAATTCTTACCATCTGTAATGTATACTAGAGTCGTTTCACTCTTTACATCCATATAGATAGTTCCTCTAATGGTGACTTGAGAGGTACTTGTTGCGGTACCTTTTGAATCCAGTTCAAGATTTTTAATATGGTTAAATAAAATATCAAAGTCCTCGATTACTTCATCTTCATACGAAATATTATGCTGACCGATATCATATAAGTAGTTTTCATAGCAAACATGCCATTCACTAATAATCCATGTGGAAGAAGGAGAATCTACTGAATAATCTCTTATTAGCGTATTATTGGCAGTGCCAATAATATCATTAACCCACCAGCCTTCAGCATCAGGCGGGTATTCCCCAATAACCCCAATCAAGTCAATAATCTCTCCGTTTTTAGTTAGAGATACTGCATGTCTACCATTAAAGTAAGCGACCTCACTAGATAAGTGTCCAGCTTGTTTAATTTCATCTACTGAATAAGGCGCATAAACTATAAAAACTTCTTTATCTTTTAATGTGCCACTTAAAGGTTGAATGAACTTAGGTTCAATTAACCCACTTGCGTATAACTCTAAAGCATAACTTTCTAAGTTAACATCTTGACCTAAACCGTTATAGATTTCGATATACTTGGAATCTTTATAAGTTCCGTTCCCTTCAAAGTATTCAGAAATAAATAAATCAGGGGTTCTATCAACTGGAATAACGATTTCTGGGGCTTGATAATAATCCATTGTATGTTTATTCATATTATCATAAACCTCAAAGCCTAATACTTCCCACTCACTTGGACTCCAAGTATTATTAGGACCAAAGACATTGGATTTACGAATGATTGTGTTATCTTTGGTGGCAAGTGGTACCCCGCCTGCCTCAAAGCCTTCTGAAACTTGTTGGTTTATATCACCAACAATATCGATTAAAACATCATTTTTGAATAATCCAATAGGATCATTTCCGTTAAATGATATGACTTGGTTACTAATCCCGTTACTGTTTTTAATAGTGGCGTTAGCTGCACCATTATAAACAATTAAAGTATCTCCATCTTTTAGTGTGCCTGTCAATTTGAACTCATATTGGGCGGGTACTATAGAATTGTTAAAGAGCTTTAAAACATAGTTTGATAAATCAAGATCATAACCAGTCCCGTTAAATAGCTCAATATATTTATTGTAGCTACTACCTTCTGAATATTCACTAATGAATAAATCAGAAGCAACCATTTTATCAGGGGCAGTTATTGTGAATGTAATATTTTTTATAATACCTTTATAAGTGATACTTACGGTGAAAATACCAACCTTATTTAATGTAACATTTGATAAATCTAACATGTCATCCAATACTTTAAAAGTGTTACCTTTTGAATCATAAATGATGAAATAAGATTTAAAATCAATAGTGGTTACACCTAAAGTAAATTCTTTAGGTAATGATTCATTCACACTGATTTTATAAGTAATAGGTGGAGTATTATCTACTACGTGAATAACCAGTTCTTTGGTTAAATTTTGATATTGGATGCTGATAGAATAAGAACCTGGTGTAGATAGATCAACACTTGAATCATCAATCATTGATTCTAAAACTTCAATGTCTAATCCGTTTGAATCTTTAATTATAAAATAATCTTTTAAATCAACCGATGAATCATTTAGATTGATGGAAGTAGACTTACTTTCATTAATTGAAATGGTATAGGTTAACGGGGTATCATCTATTACATTTAGAATGATTTCTTCAACTAAACCTTCAAATTGAATATATAAAGGATAAGAGCCTTGTTTAGTTAAATCCACTAAAGTATCCACAATCATTGAATCTAAAATAGTTACATTATTACCTTTTGAATCGGTAATAATGAAATAATCTTTAAAATCAATAGATGAATCATTTAAATTAATGGTAGTAGATTTACTATCATTAACTTGAATACTATAGGTTAGTGTTTCTTTACTAACTTTAATTGTAATCTCTTTTATTACTCCTTGATACGTAAGTGTTACTTTATATTGACCCACTTGGTTCATATTGATTGTTGATGAGTCAATCATTGAGTCGGTGACTTCAATGTTATTACCATCTGAATCAGAGATGATAAAGTATTGTTTTAAATCTAGTGTATCACCCACAAAATAATTGGTGGATAAATCGTTGTTGATAGAAATATCATAGGTTAATTTATTATTGTCACACGCAGATAGTGTAAACAATAATAAAACAACCCAAATTAGGTTTTTAAAATGCTTCATAATTCCTCCTTAAGTTTGGAATGTTATATTTAGTCATAATTATATCATGTTTACCTTACTTTTTGAACTATGTATAATTAACATAATAATTTATACAATAAACTGTGATTGAGTAGTCATTCTAATTGTATAAAATATCAAATGGGTAGAAAAATATATGTTCGATGAACTATAAAATTGGTATAATAATAGTGGGGGTTAAATACATGAATAAATTTATGAAAGAAGCTATCAAAGAAGCTCAAAAAGGAATTCATAATTATTTTAGGGGATGAAAATTTAATACCAAAGTCTTCGAACCATTTTTATTTAGCAATAGGAAAATTAGAAACAGCGAAGATTTTTGATTTAAATGAACTTACAGATTTGATATTCAATACTATTGAAAAAACGGATTAGTCTTTTTTGTTTAGTTCTTATTCATAATGAGTGTAATTAGATAATAAAGTTCTGCACATAACAAAATATGGAAATATTTTTTAAACAAATACTATTTTTAAAATCACTAGATAGTTGATATAAAAACACTGTTTTATTGGTAAATTAAGCGCTTTGTATCATTTTTTGATAAAAAAAGGTATGAATAAATAGTTGATATTGGGAAAATGTAGATAACGGTTATAATAGAAAATAAAACAATATAAAAGTTAATATAGTGTGTGTATTTTAATACACATTATGTTAAAATATATTTGGTGATATTATGCTACTAGAATTATTTGGAAATAGATTAAGAAGTATTAGGGAAAGTATGGGTATTTCTCAAATTAGATTATCTGAACAAACGGGAATTGTTAGAGAACAAATTTCAAGAATAGAAAATGGACAAATCAATCCAACTTTAGAGACGATTTCAAAGCTTAGTTTTGCTTTGGAAACCCCTTTATCGGATTTATTCAATTTCCCATTAGAGAATATTAAATATAGAGAATATAAAATTAAACCCTTTGTTAAGTGGGCTGGAGGTAAAACTCAAATCTTAGATAAGATTAAACCTTTGTTACCTGAGAAGTTTAACACTTATTATGAACCTTTTTTGGGTGGTGGCGCACTGTTTTTTAGTTTAGTCCCTCATAAAGCAGTTATTAATGATTCAAATGATGAGTTAATATCTGCTTTTAAGTGTTTTCAAGATAGTAATGATTATACGTTAATGATTGAAGAAATATTAAAACATGAAAACAATCATAGTGAAACGTATTATTATCAAGTAAGAGAAATGGATAGAACTGAAAACTTTTTATCTTTACCAATCTATATACGTGCTGCTAGAATGATTTATTTAAATAAAGCTTGTTTTAACGGATTATATAGAGTAAATTCCAAGGGATACTTTAATGTGCCTTCCGGGAAAAAAGAAGTAGTAAAAGCTTATAATCAAGATTTATTTAATGATTTACATGAGTACTTAATCAATTCAGATATATCAATTCTTCAAACGGATTTTGAAAAAGCTGTACAAACGGCTAAAACAGATGATTTTGTTTATTTTGATCCTCCTTATGATACATTCGATGAACAAAGCAATTTCACAACTTATACAAAAGATAATTTTGGAAAAGATGAACAAAAACGGTTAGCTGAAGTTTACCGTAATTTAGATAAAAAAGGTGTTTTTGTGATGCTCAGCAATCACAACACCCCTTTTATACAAGAGCTCTATAAAGGATTTAATATTCAAGTCATAGAAGCAAGACGTGCTATAAATTCAAAAGGGTCTGGTAGAGGTAGTGTTGAAGAAGTCATAATTACGAATTATTAGAGGCTATTATGAAAATAAATATACCTAAGAAACATTTTTATATAAAAGATGAAGGATTTACCTTGTTATTGGGAGATGCTTGTTCTTTGTTAAAAAAAATTCCTAAAAACTCAGTTGATATGATTTTCGCTGATCCACCGTATTTTCTTTCCAATGGGGGAATTTCAGTTCAGTCAGGGAAAATGGTGTCAGTAAATAAGGCTAGTTGGGATATGGGGATGTCCACTGAAAAGAAATTAGCTTATAATCGAAAGTGGATTAAGTTGTGTAGAGAAGTACTTAAGGATGACGGTACTATTTGGATTAGTGGAACATTTCATAATATTTATTTTGTTGGGGTTGCCCTGGAACTAGAAGGATTTAGCATCATTAATAATATTACATGGCGTAAAACAAACCCACCACCAAACATATCCACTAGAGCATTTACACACTCGACGGAAACAGTTTTGTGGGCTAGAAAGCAATTAACAAATACTAAAAAAGGCAAACACCTTTTTAATTATCAAGATATGAAATATATTAATGGTGGTAAACAAATGAAGGATGTTTGGGAGTTTTCTTTAACTCCTAAAAGAGAAAAGAAATATGGAAAACATCCTACACAAAAGCCACTTGCCTTATTAGAAAGAATTATCCTAGCATCAACTAAAGAAAATGATTTAGTTTTAGATCCATTTAATGGAAGTGGAACTACAGGTATAGCCTCTTATATACATAATAGAAGATATATAGGTATTGACTTAGAAAAAGAGTATTTAGAATTAACAGAAAAACGGTATAATGGATTAAGGGAGAGTATGGATAATGAAAAGAAACTTTAATGAATGGATTATTAAATTTAAAGATAGTATAGCCGATTGGACTTATTATGTAGATTTTCCTAAAGTATATAGGAACGTTGATTCCATTAAAATCGAATTACATTTATTAAATTCTCTAATCAATTCTAAAGATATTGAAAATGAATTTAGAACATTAGTATCTAAATACCCTGAAGTATTAAAGGTTGTTCCTATACTACTAGCGAAAAGAGACAAAGAAATTAAAATTATTGATAAAGGAAAAGACAAAAATTTTGACTTCTTTAACCAAAATTTTTCTATTGATGAATATGTTGATTTTATGCATAAAACGGGTTTATTTGATTTGCTCTCCAACCATATCATTTCGGACTTAACAGACTATGTAAAAGGTGTTGAGGTAGGGCTCGATACCAACGCAAGAAAAAATAGAACCGGTACAGCCATGGAAAATATTGTGGAAGCATTTATTTTGGATGCCGGCTTTATAAAAGATGTTACTTATTTTAAAGAAATGAAAACATCAAAAATTAAAGAATTATTCGGCATTGAACTAACCCTTGAATCATTGGATGAAAGTAAAGCGGAAAAAAGATTTGATTTTGTGATAAAAACCGAACAGAAGGTTTACGCGATAGAAGTAAACTTTTATTCAGGAGGCGGTTCTAAATTAAATGAGACATCAAGAAGTTATAAGATGTTAGCTCAAGAGTCCAAAGATATTCCTAATTTTGAATTTGTTTGGTTTACAGATGGTATTGGATGGAATTCTGCTAAGAAAAATTTAGAAGAAACGTTTGATGTATTAGAACATATGTATAATATTGATGATTTAGAAAATGGTATTTTAACCCAAATTATTAAATAATAAAGTAATATTTGTCACTCCTTGTTAGTTATTAAACAAGGAGTGATTTTTTTATGCTATATTTAGGTGATTGTATTGAAGTGATGAAAGAGTTAAATAATGAATCAATTGATTTGATATTTGCTGACCCACCCTATTTTTTATCAAATGGGGGTAAAAGTATTAATAGTGGTAAAGTGGTTTCAGTAAATAAAGGTGAATGGGATAAAAAAACTAATTACATGAATACCAATTTATTTACTTATAACTGGTTAAAAGAGTGTTATAGACTGCTAAAAGAAAGTGGTTCAATTTGGGTATCAGGTACCCATCACAATGTTTTTGATGTTGAACGTGAGATGAAGAAAATTGGGTTTAAGATTATTAATATCGTGATATGGCATAAAAGTGATCCACCACCATTAATCTATAAGAACAAATTGAGATTTTCTTATGAGTTTATTATTTGGGCGAAGAAAGGCACTAAACACTTTTTTGACTATGAAGCAATGTTTAATGTTCATAACACTGAAATGGAAGATGTTTGGCTAATTCCTGCAGTCCAATTAAGTGAAAAACAATTTGGGTATCATCCAACTCAAAAACCCGAAGCTTTACTTGAAAGAATAATACTTGCCTCGTCTAAAGAATTTGATGTAGTACTTGATCCGTTCTTGGGGAGTGGAACAACCTGCTATATTGCTAAAAAACTAAAACGTAAATATATTGGAATTGAAAAAGAAGAAAAATATTATCAATTAGCTAAAAGGAGAATGGAAAGTATTTTATAAAAACAAACTTAATTAAAACATAAATAATAATTCGTTAATATATTTGATATAATGTCTTTAACAATGACATTAAAGAGGAGATTATTATGAGTGAGAAAGGTTACGTTTATGTACTAACAAACCCAAGTTTTAAAGAAAACTGGGTAAAAATAGGAAAAAGTAAGAGAGAACCAGAAGTTAGAGGAAAAGAACTTTACAATACAGCGGTTCCGCTACCTTATGAAATTTATGCGACACTAAAAACCGTTAAATATAATGAAGCAGAAAGTATGATCCACCGTTCTATTGATCGAATTACAGATTTAAGAATTGCTGCTAATCGTGAATTCTTCAATATACCACCAGAGAAAGCGTATGAGATTTTAGTGGATATTAAAGAACTATTAGGAGATGAGGCAGAATTAGAATTAAAAGGGGATAATGTCGAGTCTTGTTTAGCGAGTAATGGTACAAAGAGAAAAATGAGTGAAACATTTGATTTTTACTCAAGAGGATTAAAAGATGGTGATATCATTCATTTTGTTGATAACCCGTCCGTTACAGCAATTGTCGCAAGTAGTAGACAAGTTTTATTTGAAGGACAATTATGGTATTTATCACCACTTGCAAGAGAACTCTATACAAGATTAGGAAAAGTTAATAGTAGTGGTGCATATCAAGGTCCACTCTACTTCCTCTATAAAGGTACAAAGTTAACGGATGTACCAAGAAATAAAGAATAAAACGTATTACTAATTACTAAAATACTATATTTTCGGATATAGTTTTTTTCTTTTAAGTGGGAACAATGGTAATTAATTCATATGAAATTTTTTCTACTGGATATCGCTTTTTTAAAACGAAAAGAGTAATATAAAGATAATAGAAGAAATAAATAAATCATTATAAAATTGCTAAAGCTTTAACACATAAGTATCATCAATGAAGGAGAAAATACTATGCGTTGTATGAGTTGTAATGCGGAATTACTAGAAGGACAGGTAGAATGTTTGAGTTGTGGGCATAAAGTTGAAACAAATAAACCACTAAAAGAAAACATAAAAATGTCAACTAAAGCCCTATCTAGTAAAGGTGAAATGTCAGTTGGTGGTAGTGATATTTTTTATTCTTTATATCCAATGGCTATAATCGGACAAGTTTTTACAAAGTCACTATTAGGATTTAAAACTATATTTAAGAATAAAAAGAGGTTAATTTTAATCTTGATACTCGTAGTAATATGGGTACTATTGATTTTATTACCTTTTTTAGGGTTTAATCCACTACCCATTAAAATAGTTTCTTTCCTAACGTTTGCACAAGGTGCGGCAAGTAATAATCCGATAAGGTTTATCGGGGGATTATTTGGTAAAGGTGTTTTCGCAATCTTCTTTGTCACACTTTTTGATGGTGGCTTTAAAAGTATGATTAAAGGTATTAAACCATTCCTTCAAGGTGTTAAAAACACCAAGAAATATCAACTATCGTTTTTATTTCTTGGGATTGGTGTAGCATGTATCTTATTTAATTTTTTTAGTGGGTATGCAGCACTCATAAAAAGTATGGTTGGGGTTTCTGCGGTTTTCTTAATATTATCAGCGCTTAGCACACAAACGGGATTTCTTTATAAACTAATGGTAGCTTTCACTGCTAAAAGGCATCACAATCATAAATCAGCTAATGAAAAAGGGGCTAAGAGTTTAATGTCAGGGCTCGTCATAGGGTTTAGTTTAAGCATATTACTTTCAATTATTCCTTTTGGTTATGCCCCTTATTTAGCCGGATTATTATTTATAACTATTGGGATAATTCTTTTGTTTGTTGTTAAACAACATGAGGTGTTATCATGAGAAATATGAAACCATTTAACTTATTTGTATTTTCTTTGATGTCTATTATGTTTATCATTTTGTTATCCACTCAAATTTATGGGGCTACCATAGAAGATGATTGGGCGGGTTATTGGACATATAAGAATACGATTCTTGTTGAATACTCAAATGAATTAAATAATTATTATGGGTCTAATAGTGATAATACCCAATTACATCAAAATGTGTCACCTACAAAAGTAGATTATCGGTTTAATTATACGGGGGCGGGTTATCAAGCGGATCTTTATGATGAGGCAATTAATGATCCTGAAGCCTATCAATATGAAACAATTATATTACCTGGTGAATATGCTTATGTTGAATTTACTTTTACAGAACCTTTAAAACAATATCGTGAAAATGTATCCATTAAAATTGATGTTACCGCTGATATTTATGATTCTAAAATATTTCATTTTGATGACATTGATTTTACAACTATTGCTTGGACGAATGTATATGACCCAGGTGAGATTACGTTTGATGCTGATAAAGATATTTCAAACAATGTTAGAATTCCTTCAAGACTTGACCCTATATTCTTTGATGTTAGTCCAGTCACAGGTGAGTATAGTAAATCTGGTTCATTTACAGGAACAACCCCTTATGGTATAAATGATGGAGACATCATGACGATACAGTTAGATGTTTCATTTTGGAAGAGTTCAGATTCGGTATATCATGATTCTTGGAGTCCCACTGAAGTTAGCTATTCAAGAATAAAAATATATCATGTTTATACTTGGAAATACGGAACAACTGGAATATTTGTGGGTGGTAATGCAGCTGATTTTCCTGGTGAAGACAATGGGATTAACGTACCAATTATCATTATTACTGGAGTTTTTGGTACCTTAGCAGCTATTGCTGCAGCTGGCTTGAAAAGTGGTTATGAAAACCCGAGTTCTAAATTTAAAATGTATATTCAAAAAGATTTTGGCAGTGCAATTCGTTATGATAAACCACCGGTAACACTCTATGCCCGGATGGCAGAGATTACCGAAGATGGTACGGAAATTGATAGACCAGATTTAACTGAAGACATCACCATTAACTCAGGGGGAAACCCAATTGAAATTGGTGATGTTAGTCTTGCGGGAAACTATATGGGTGGATTAATATCGGCTTCAAGTACACCTGGTGAGAATAAAGACAAAGGTGTTGTTAGTGTTAGGTATACAGGTGAAGGGGGTTTCTTCCAAAATGACATTACATTCAGATTGGTTGGTAAACCTTATATTGAACATGAAAATATATCAAAATATTCAGGAACAGCTATAGTTGAAATGATTTTTGGGGATGGAATTACTTATGAAGCATTATTTGAACCTAAAGATTTCGTAAATATTCCTGAAGTAACTATCCAAGGTACTGATGAAGTAGATGCAAAACTTGAAAAACTAGAAAATGGCATGTATAAAGCATTATTAGAAAACCGGTCTACTAAACAAGAAGAAAAACAAACCGTTACCATTCAAATAAAAGCGGAAACAGAAGATGAACTTGCTGAAAGTGAAATGACAGTAATTCTATACCCTGAAGGCATTTCTATTGAAGCGAATTATGATGAAGAAAAACACATCATCATTCATACAGAAGAAAACGAATCTGAAGGTAGTTTAGATCCAAAGATTAAAGCTTCTAGGATAAAAGTAACTTTGGCACTGATTGATAATTCAGGTGAAAAACCAAAAGCCGTTATTTGTGACATGAAAGAAGTAAGCACTAATTTTAGTTTACTTACCGGTAGTAGTAATATAGCCCAAAACTTAAGTGAAACATTTAAGTATAAGATTAATCAGGAAAATAAAGATGAAGGTATTTTCTTCTTTGAGCCTGAGGTCACTTTAGCTGAATTAGAAAATGGTACATTTTATATTGTAAAATCAACTGTTTCTTGTACGTATAAAGGACAAACATACGATAAAGAGATTAGTTATCATTTAATTGGTGAAAAACCTGATCCAAAAGGTGATTATGATAAGGAACATGAATTACTCATTAGAGCGATAAACCGTTACGGTTTATCTGCTAATGGTGATGCTAAAGAGCTATTAAGATCTACTAAAAACCGTACCGCTACAGAACTTTGTATGATTAGACGCGCCATCATTATCGAATCAGCTTATTACTATACAGCTGAAGCCAAAGAATTTAGTGATTTAGAGTCTAAATTAGCTAAACTAGAATTTGTTTTTTCTATTATAAAATTCTTTGGGGATCAAGCATTTTCCTATTTAATTACCGCCTACGGAGGGGGACCAGCAGTAGATGCGTTTATGAGTCCACTAAAAGACTATTTCACAGAGTTTATTGGTGAGGTAGGAGCTAAATTATATTGGGGTGAAAAAATAGATTTTTCTTCAGTTAATCTATTAATTACCTTAGAAAATGGGGTTGAAAATTCAATTGTTAATATGTTAACCGGAGAAGAAAAACCAACCCCTAAAAAGATTGGGGCTTTGGTGGCTGCGTTTGCGATGTTAAATTTTTCTAAACACTATTATTATACAGAAGACTCTAAAGGTGATATCTATAAAACCTTAGTCAATATGGGTGGAGATATTACGGTAAACGGGATGAAGGCTCTAGCTAGTGAGTATATAGGGAAGTACTTAGATAAAAACCCTGAATTTAAAAAGAAGATAGAAGCTTGGCTAGGAACTTACATCACTAATAATCTAGAAGAGATAGATAATTTTGAGTTTTTAAAGAAATATGTTGAAGAAACCATTGGTTTGGTTGTATCTAATGTGTATCAAAACACCACTTCCATTGTTTCAGACCCAAACGGGTATGAAATAACCATAAGTGTAGGAAGTTCTACCATCCAACTTAATGTGATGACAAACATAAAAAATATTGCGAATTTCTTTTATCAACAATTTATTAGCATATTATCGTTACCAACTAATTCTCCTAATCAACCTCAAACCCCACCATATATTAAATCGTAGTCTATAATCGCTTAAATGAAGGTCTAGGATACCCTGGACCTTTTCTTTAATGATATTTAAAAATAATCTTTGGAAACTATTATTTGTTTGAAATTAAGCATATAAGTGAACTACCCACCACTTAAT
>DHNT01000002.1 GCA_002410615.1 Acholeplasmataceae bacterium UBA5409 | reverse complement strand
TAGAGGAAGGGGACTTCTTGATTAGATTGTTAAATTTTCCACTTCAGTATCACTTAAATAGTCCGTCATCCAGCCACCAAATTGGCTGGTAATGTTAAACTTACCGTCTGAATAAGCCCCTGACCCACCAAACCCTGAAGTGATAGAACAGGCTGGATGACATCCAGCATGACCTTTTGTATCAACAGGACATTTAGTCAGTTTTCCCATCAATATTGGACATTTTCTGTTTTTTATATTATGTCCTCTATCAAGCATTAAAACCTTAAACTCTGGGTTTTTTAATGCGTACTCATAAGCACCATACAAACCAGCTGGACCAGCGCCAACAATTATGACATCGTATTTCATATGACCCTCCTATTATTACAAAAAACCAAGTCGATATTAACATTAATTAACCCATTAGTCAAAACAATTTTAAGGCTTAATTAATCTTCTAAAACGAGCGATAAATATTCTATCATTTGAATTAAATAATGTTTCTTTGTTCCATCGAACACAAGTGTAATATGAACCCTCTCATGTAGGTAAGATAATTTAATCTTGTTGTCTGTTTTTTCAAGCGCCATAAAAAGCTTTTCTCCATTAACCTGTTTAGATGCGTCAATGGATAATATGATGGTTAAGTCAATCTTAGATTTAAGTGTTTTTTCAACCCCTAATTGACTAGATAATTTTCTAAACAGTTTTTCATACATGTATTCTTTGAGTTCATCCGTTACACGGCCAAATCTATCTTCTAATTCGATGACTAAATTGTTCGCATCATTTAAATTATTAATGGTACTAATTCGTTTATGAATTTCCAGTCTCACTTCATCGTTAGAGATATAAGATTGATCAATATGTCTTTCTGATAATATCGTTGGATCTTCCTCTGCTTCAACTGGTTTTTTAATCCCTCGTTTTTCTTCAATCACTTCTTCTAGCATTTTTAAATAAACTTCTAACCCGACGCTATCAATAAATCCCGATTGTTCTTCGCCTAATAAATCACCTGCACCACGAATCGATAGATCACGCATGGCAATCTTAAACCCACTGCCTAATTCTTGGAAATCTTTAATGGTTTTAAGCCGCTTAGTCGCATCATCCGATAAGACTTTTTTACGGTCATACATCATATAAGCATAGGCTATCTTATCACTTCTACCGACTCGACCTCTAATTTGATAAAGTTGAGATAATCCAAACTTGTCAGCGTCATGAATAATCAGGGTATTGGTATTCGGAATATCAATACCTGTTTCAATAATAGTGGTTGATACCAAAACATCAAATCTCTTATCAATAAAATCACTAATGACATCTTGAAGTTCATCTCGATTTAATTTACCATGGGCAAATGCCACTTTAGCTTCGGGCACCAACTCTTTGATTTTTAAACTGATTAAATCAATATCATATACTTTATTATATAAATAGTAGACTTGTCCGCCTCTGGCGATTTCCCTCTCGATTGCTTCTTTAACAATGGAAGGATGTCTTTCTAAAATATAAGTTTGAATTGGGTATCTGTTGAGTGGTGGGGTTTCAATCATAGAGAGATCTTTTATCCCAACAAGTGACATTTGAAGTGTTCTTGGGATAGGGGTTGCGGATAGAGATAGACAATCAATATTCGTTTTCATTTCTTTAATCTTTTCTTTATGTTCAACCCCAAAACGCTGTTCTTCATCGATGACCAATAAACCCAAGTCCTTAAATACGATATCCTTGCTTAATAATCGGTGGGTTCCTATCACAATATCGACTAAGCCTTGTTTGATCTTTTTAACCAAAGCTGTTTGATCTTTTGTGCTAACAAAACGACTTAATATTTCAACCGTAATCCCATAAGAATCAAACCGTTTCTTAAAAGCATTATAGTGTTGTCTAGCAAGTACGGTAGTTGGAACTAAGTAAGCGACTTGTTTCCCACTAAAGACGGCTTTGAATGCCGCTCGCATGGCAACCTCTGTTTTACCATAACCGACATCCCCACAAATCAGTCGGTCCATTGGTTTTTCACTTTCCATATCTTTTGTGACAGCCTCAATGGCTTTGACTTGATCGGGTGTTTCTACATACTCGAAGTCTTTCGCAAAATCTTCATGCATTTTTTCATTTGGTAAGAATTTAAACCCTTTTGCTTCTTCCCTTTCTGCATAGAGTTGTAAAAGACGGTCGGATAGATCGTTCAATTTCTTTTTGATTCGTTTCTTGGTGTTTGACCATTGATTGGTTCCAAGTTTCGTTAAACTTGGCACATGACCTTCTTTTGAAGAATATTTTAATATTTTATCAATTTGGTCCACTGGAATATAAAGATAATCCGTTCCATAATAACCGATATGGATATAATCTCTTTTATACCCAGATAACTCCATGGTTTTTATACCCTTATATTCACCAATCCCATAATCATAGTGAACAACATAATCTCCCGTTTCAAGATCATTAATATGACCAATTTTGACCGTTTCACTTAAGACTGATTTATAACGAATCTTTCTTTTATGTGTTTTAAAATCATATATGTCTGACTCATTCATAAAGGTTATATTTGAATGATAGAGCGTAAAACTCAATAAATTAGAAGGATAAAAGATATTTATTTGATGCGGTTTAATTGTTTTAGGATTAATCTCAAAAGGGATTTCTTCTAATTCTAAAGAGGTTCTAAATTTAAGAAATCTAGATTCTTGAATAAAACCAACAACTGTCATCTCTGAAGTCGTTTTAAGTTCCTTAATAAAAGTATGATCATTTCCCTGATAAGAAATAACTTCTCTGGCATACACTCTAAATGGATTTTTATCCATTTCGGTCCCTATCATCTTCGCTTCATGATGGTCATATTTCAACAAATCATCTAAGTCAATTAAAAACGGAATACCTGCATATAAAGGGGTTTTCTCAGTAGATACATAGCTGGTTAAATCTTCTTGAACACGCTGTTCGTTTATTCTCATTTTGTCAATATCGACAAAATATATTTTTCTATTTGAAACGAAGTCAAATAAACAATTTTCTGTTTCATTAAAAAAAGGAATATATTGTTTTAAATTTTCCAAATCTTCTCTATTGTATAGTTTATCTAAATCGTCATTTGTTTTATCTTTTTCACTTTCTGATAACGGATTATGATCAAGATACTGCTCGATTTTTATCACCACTTCATCCTTTTGTTTATCACTATAGAATAATTCATTCATTGGTAATACTTTAACCGTTTCAGTCCTACCGATAGAAACTTGAGTTTCAGGATCAAATAATTTAATGGTTTCAATTACAGTATCAAAAAAGTCAATTCTAAATGGTTTTTCAGCACCAATTGGGTAAATATCAAAAATAGAACCCCTAATACTAAATTCGCCTGTCTTGAGAACTTGGTACTGTCTATCATAACCATAAGTGACTAATCTTTCTGCTAGCTCATGTAAATCATAGTTTTCACCAATCTTTAAATTTAAGATTGCCTTCAACCAATTTGTTTTGTTTAATACTTTATTTTGAATGGCGGCTTGATTTAAAACAACGACTTTCTTATTTCCTTCAACTAACTCCCCTATTGTAAAAATGCGTTCTATTTTAAATGTTTTGCTAGATAATGATAACAAACTTGTTAAAGGTTCATCGGAAGGATAAAACAAGACATCTTCAGGTTCTAAAATCGTACTTAACATATCATAGTATAATTGTGCTTTTGCTAAATTAGGCAAAATGATAAAGATCGTGTTGTTACCCTCAGTATAATCAGTCGCTATCAAACTAGATAAGAAATTATCCGTTAAGTCTGTAATCAACATACCCCATGATGGTTGGATAATTTTATTAAATGTATTTAATTGTTTATAGTGTTTTATTATGCTATCCATTTCACCCTCAAGACGTCAAAACACGGACGGTTTTTGTAAACCGCCTGTGTTAAAATTTTTGTTTCTTACTGCTTTTTTGAATTAAACTTTGTCATAATTCTTTCAAAGTCTACTTCTTCAATGAAGTCAGTTAGTAAATCAACTGTTTCATTTAAACTAATATTGATAACTTCACGTTCTTTTTTTGAGAATTTCTTTAAAACAAAATCAATCATGTTATCATTCTTTGAAATTCCAATTCTTAACCGTTTAAAGTTATCTGATTCTAATATTCGGATGATATCTTTCAATCCATTATGGCCACCGTCGCTACCAGATAATCTTAATCTCAATTGACCAAGTTCAAGGTTGGCATCATCACTTATGACTAAAATATCCGTAATGTCTATTTTAAAGTAATTCATAACTTTAAAAACACTTCTACCCGATAAATTCATAAATGTGGTTGGCTTTAATAAAATTGCTTTCTTACCATCTTTTAGGTATGTCCCAATCATTCCCTCATAGGAAGGCTCATATTTAAATGTAATTTGGTTGGTTTCAGCGAATAAATTTAAAGCATCATAGCCAACATTATGCCTAGTTGCTTCATATTTTTCACCAGGGTTACCAAGCCCGATAATTAGTTTCATGCTTTATCTCGATCTTTATAAATATTTTCAAAAATTTGGCTGATTGGTTCATCTTTTACGATGTTACAGATGGATTTTCCTAATAATTCGCCGATTGATAAGACGATAATTTTTTTAGAAGCCTTAATTTCTGGATGATCAATTGTATTGGTTACAACGATCTTTTCCATTTTTGAATTTTCTAACTTTTGTAAAGCATCATCCGAGAATACAGCGTGTGTGGCACAAGCATAAACTTTTACGGCGCCTTCTGCTAATAATGCCTCCGTAGCAGCTACCAAAGTTCCGCCTGTATCAATGATGTCATCAATAAGGATACAAGTTTTTCCTTTAACTTCCCCAATAACATTCATTGCCACAGCAACATTTGGTTCTGGTCTTCTTTTATCAATAATCGCAATAGAGGCATCAAAAAATCGTGCGAAGGCTCTAGCTCTAGTGGTGCCACCATGGTCCGGTGATACAACAACGATATCTTCATGTCTAATTTTATCGAAGCGACTCGCAAGCAGTGGGGCAGCTGGGAAATTATCAATTGGAATATCAAAAAATCCTTGAATTTGCCCGGCATGTAAATCGATACTTATAACACGATTTGCTCCAGCGGTTTGAATTAAATCAGCCACGAGTTTCGCCGTAATGGGTTGTCTTGATTTTGCTTTTCGATCTTGTCTTGAATAACCAAAATAAGGCATAATAATTGTGATTGAAGAGGCACTAGCTCTTTTTAAAGCATCACACATAATTAGTACTTCCATTAAATTTTCGTTGACTGGCTTGGAAGTTGATTGTACCACAAAGATGTGGTTTCCTCGTACTGAGTCATCAATATTAAGACTGATTTCTCCATCCGCAAATCTTGAGATTGTACAACTTGATAAAGGAATGCCAGATTCTCTAGAAATTTCTTCAGCTATTCTTTTATTTGAAGAAAGGGCAAATAATTGAACTTTTTTTCCATCTACTATCATTTCTTATAAGCCTCCTATGACTATTATAACAATTTATATTTAGATTTCCTCAGTCGTTTCAAATTTTACATTTTTTCTTAATATTTGTGTTACTTTTTTCTTTTCGTCTTTGGTTGGATTTACTAAAAACAGCGCTGGACCTGATCCTGACATATGAATTTTTAAGCCTTCATTAGATAGACTCTCATGTAGGTTCTTAAGAGATTCGTTTATCTTAAGTGAAGCGGTTAATAAATCATTTTTCATATTTAACATGAGATTATCATAATCCTCTTTTATTAAATAAGATTCAAACCCATGATATGCCCGCTTTTCATTTATATTATCAAATACTTTAAATACCTCTTTTGTTTGAAGAGATACTTCTGGATAAATAACTAAAAATTGTAGTTTTTCTTTCGAATCATAAAACCTAATTTTATCGCCTCTACCGTAAATAAAAGCTCTTTTATTATATAAACAAAACAACGTGTCGCTGCCAAGCTTATTGGCAAGCGGTTCTAGTTCACTTAAAGGTTTATTGAGTTTAAATAACCTGTTTAATCCTCTTAAGGTAGCACTTATATCCGCGCTTGATCCCCCTAAACCATAACCAATGGGAATCTTTTTATCGACCGTTATTTTAACCTGTTGGTTAATATTAAATGTATCTTTAAATAGCTTAATCGCGCCATAGATATTATTATTTTCAATTTCAATATTTGAAACCACTTCATCCTGATCTGCTAGTTCAAATAACAAGGTATCATATAAGTTTATTGGCACAACAATACTTTCTAAATCATGATACTTACCAGATACGCCCGTAACTTCTAATGATAAATTAAGCTTTGCGTAGGCTTTTTCAGCAATATATAGATTGTTTGATAAGGCAATGAAATCTTCAACGCTTAAACTTTCAGCTCGTATTAGTGGATTAAAATTAGGATTAATTAAGGTTATCTTGGTTTCTAGAACTTGTTTGGTTACTCTAAAATAATCAGACAGATTGTTTAATAATGTTTTTCTTTTTTGTTTAAATGATCCATTCACTAACCCAACAAAGAAGGCTTCATCTTGAATGGATGATTGATATTTAGAAGTTCTATCTAGTTTAATTACTGCGCTATCTACTTTTGGGGCAGGAAAAAAACTGGTGTTTTTAACATTTGTGATTTTTCTAATCTCATATTGATATCCGAGTAAAACAGTCAACGCCCCATATTCCCGGTTATTTGGGGTTGCGGTAATTCTGTTTGAAACTTCTTTTTGTACCATCAAGGTTGAACTTTTTATTCTTTTAGATTGAATCAATTTTTCAATAATAGGACCCGTGATATAGTATGGGATATTCGCCACACAAACCGCCTCATCGATCCCATTTGTTTCTAAAAAAAGATCAATGTCTACTTTTAAGATATCTTCATAAACAACTTGAAAATTAGGATAATTAACTTCAAGTGGGTTTAAATACGATTTTAATGCTTTATCGATCTCAAAAGCGTAGACCGCTTTTGCCTTTTCGATCAGTTTTTTCGACAATGCGCCTCGACCTGGTCCGATCTCAATAACTGTTTTACCGGCTAAGTCATTGGCATTAATTATTTTGTTTAACACCGTTTCATTAATTAAGAAATTTTGACCGTATTGTTTTTTAGGACCGCTCATAAGCAATTACCTCACTTTTAGTGATTCCAAAGGTACTTAGTTTGTCTATTAATCCTTTAGAGTTGGTATAGCCGATATTAAAGGCGTTTAATAAGTTTAATCGTTTTGTCTTAGAATCAAGTTGGCCAATATAACCGTGTTGAAATAAGAACTCTTTTGAAATATCCGTTTCATTTTTAATGGGTTTAACCAACTTCAAAGCCTCTATGATTTTCGCATTTGTCGCGTGTTCAATCCCAATCTTTTTTTGATTAGTACTGATCGCATCTGCTTGATTTAAATAGGCATGCTTAACATTAACTAAGGCCTTCGTTAAGATTCTTCTGATTCTATTGCCGGCATGGTCTGGATCTAAAAACAAAATAATCTCATGGGATTTAGACAGTATTTTAAGTTCTTCAATCACCTGTTTCTCTATCGCTGAACCATTGGTTGTCAGAATGGTGAGATCTTTATAGATTTCTTTTAGTTTTGCTTTATCATGGTTTCCTTCCACCACGACAACCACTTTATTCATGTTTAAAATACAACTTTCTTTCTGTTTTTATCCCTGATGAGACTAACCCTTTGATGATAGGGGATACCTCATCTATCGGTTTTACCACTTGTTGTTTAGTTAGAATTAAAATGTCTTCTGCTTTAATGTCATAATCCTTAATGAGATAGGTTTTTTGTGAAACAACCTCTTCTTCAATAAAGTAAGGATTATCTTTATACCTTTTAACAACCTCGCTAATTTGGGTTAGATTGTTTTCTTTGAATTCAAGATAGTCAAATAATTTTCTATTTAAAAATGAGGAACACAATTCACTTAAAATTGAATCTTTATGATGGGCATATTTTTTAATAAACGCGTTCACATAAAAATCATCCAATTCTAAATACGCATCTAGTGTCACATTACTTTCAATGACTTTTTTAATCAGAGTTGTGTATTCATCATTTAATTTATTCTGCTCGATTAGATGATAAATTCTTAAGAATATCTTTTCTAACATAATTTCATAACTTCTCGCAACCGGATGATAGTAGACTTGCCAGTACATATGATATCGACTCACTAGATAATTTTCAATCGCGTGAATAGCCCCTTCTTTATAAACAATATTCTTATCTTTGACAGCCATCATTCGAATAATCCGGTCTAGATCTAGTCTACCGTAATTCGCTCCCGTATAGTAAGCATCTCTTGTTAAATAATCTAGTCGATCGATGTCGATTTGACTACTCACTAATTGTTCAATTTCTGGATGTTTTCCTGTTTTTAATAAAACGCTAGAAACACTTTCTTTTAATCCTTTATTTGCGTTATCTAATAAACTGCTGATCTCTGGATCATTTAAAATGATGTTTGCGCCATAGGTTTCATGCGTAAGTTCAAAAACACGCTCAAAGGCATGTGAATAAGGACCGTGTCCAATATCATGCATTAAGGCAGAAATCATTAAAATCATCTTTTCGTGTTCATCAAAGTATTGATTTAAAGTGTCATTTTCATCTAAAAGTTTAATGGCGAGATGATAAACCCCTAGACTATGATTAAACCGAGAATGTTCGGCACCATGAAAGACCATTTTAACCCCACTTAAATGGGTTATTCTTCTTAATCTTTGAAACGCTTTTGAATCAATTAAATCACTGATTAATTGATACCTGACATTTATATATCCGTAAACAGGGTCTCTAAATACTTTTTTTTGATCTAGTTTTTTATACATATGTAACCTCTAAGAAAAAAAGCCTTATAAAAGGCTACTGTTCTATTTTATATTGCTTAACTAGGGTAACTTGATCTCCATTAGATAGACCAAAAGCGGCACCATCATCCGTATCTAAATGACAATCTAAAAGGAATTTTGGTGATACTCTACATAAGACATTACCTAAGATACCACTTTTTTCACCCTCAACATAGATACTAACGACTTCTCTATCTTGGACGCCAAACTCTTTCGCTTCTTCTACTGAAAAATGAATATGTCGATCGGCAATAATAACGCCTTCGGTGATTTCGACTTCACCTTTAGGACCAACTAATCTAGCCGCGCCGCTGCCTTTAACAGAGCCACTTGATCTAACTGGGGCCACAAATTTACCTCTAATGGCATCACTTCTTGAAATTTCTACTTGTGTTTGAGAACGAACTGGACCTAGAATGCGAACGCCCGCTTGAAGTTTCCCCGCTGGGGAATAAACATCAACCTTTTCCTCACAGGCATATTGGCCTGGTTGGCTTAAATCTTTTAATTTTGTTAACTGGTAGCCTTTTCCGAATAATATCTCTAAGTGTTCTTGAGATAAATGGAGGTGTCTACCAGAAATACCGACTGGAATTTTTCTCATTTAACGATACCTCACTTCCTTTTTATTATATCATAATATCCGTTTATCTCAACCCAAGGAAACATCTTTTTTAATCCTTATTTTCTGATGAAAGCTTTATGATATAATAAAAGAAAAAGGAGAAATGAATTAATGACACTATTTGAAAAAATTATCCACCGGGAAATTCCCAGCCATATTGTTTATGAAGATGATTTAGCTATCGCCTTCTTAGATATTTCTCAAGTCACCAAAGGGCACACTTTAGTTGTCCCTAAAAAACCATTTCCTGATTTATATTCTTTAGATTCCCAAACCAGCGAACACTTGTTAAAAGTTTGTGTTATTGTCGCCAAAGCATTAAAAAAAGCCTTCCATTTAGAAGGCCTTAACATGGTGAATAATAATGGCGCGTTAGCCGGTCAAAGTGTCTTTCACTTTCATATCCATCTCATCCCAAGATATCCAAACGATGATTATCTAATGCTTGGGGTTAATCATCAATCTAAATATACTAAAGAAGACTTAAATGGTATTAAAGAAGCGATTATTGAGGCTCAATCGTAAAGACGACACCACCGCTAATATTTTCTACACTCAAACGGTAACCAAATCGGTTTACCGTTTTTTGGACAATTGACATGCCTAACCCGAATTGACCTTTGGTCCCCTTTTCATAAGGTTTAAAGAGGGCAGAAATATATTTCTGTTCAATTGGTGGTCCGTCATTATAGATTGATAGTTTGTTGTTTTTTAAACGGATAATAATTTTACTTTTCGCATATCTGGTGGCGTTATCTAAAATATTGGAAACAACCGTAATCCAGTTTTCTCTTAATCCTTTAAAAATCGTGTCATCGTATTTAACGATTACTTTAAATTTAGACAAGATAATTCTATAATCCTCTAAGACTTCTTTGATGACATTTTTTAGTTTTACTTCTTCTAAAGGTATCGTTGAATCAATGTATTCTAATTTGTTATATTCCAATAAGCGTCTGACTTTTTCTTCCAGTTTTCCCGCTTGTTCGATAATAATTGAAGCGTCACTTGAATCACTAATTTCATCTTCAATCGCTTCAGCATAACTTCTTATAACGGAGATTGGTGTTTTAAAATCATGGGATAAGTTTTGAAACATTTCTTGTTTGGTACGTTCGTTGTGTTCAATTTCTAATCGCATTTGTTCAACATTATTGCCCAGATCACTTATTTCATCGTTTCCGGTTATTTCAATCTGTTTTTGATAGCCTGTTTCACCTAGTTTTTTGACTTGATTAGACAGATTTTTAATTCGTTTAGTCATCTCACGACTCCATAAAGCTAGGATAACATTCCCCACAACAATAATCACCGCGAAGGCAACAAACGTTCCTACAAAAGATAATAAGACATCACTTTGAGCACTTGTTCTTTTGATGTTAGTGACATAAGTAGAATCCATTACACCAACCAAGTAGTGGGTTATGGTACTAGAGATGTCCGATATTTTTATAATCCCAACATAATAGGTTTGACCATTGGTTGCGAGAAACTCAAAATAACCGGCTTCGGCTGCTAAAATGATTTCTTTTTGAATCTCTAGATTAGGGGCAAGTAGTTCTGCATTCGTAGAAGTGTTGAGTGCGCCTCTAACATCTTTTTTTAAGTTATTAGTTTCAACATAAGCTGTAATGTAACCTAAGTAAGGTTTGTTTTCAAACTCTTTTGGATCATCCACAACCGCTTCTAAATAAGTGTTCATTTCATTTTGAACAATCCCTAAATAAACAATTTCATAATTTCTGTAAGTTACAAGTCCGAAAACAACCGCACTTAATACCGTTACGGTTGTGTATAGGATTAACAATTGACTTGATAACTTAATCTTTCTCATAGTTTATAGTAGTCTGTACCCAAATCCATAAATGGTTTCAATCTTCAGATTAGGCATTTTATTTCTTAATCGTCTTAATAAATCATCCACCACACGGTCAGATCCATAATAATCAGGTCCCCATACGTGTGATAATATTTGTTCTCTACTAAAAGGCATATTTTGATTTTCAATAAAGAACAATAATAACTCAAACTCTTTGTTAGTTAAATCGATTTGTTCGTCGTGATATCGAATGGTTCTTTTTTCAACATTAATTTCATAATCATCATATTTGATAATAGTGCCACTACTTTTCTTAGTGCGCTTTAAAACTGCTTTAACCCTTAATACAAGTTCCCGAGGTGAATAAGGTTTGGCAATATAGTCATCACTGCCTAATTCTAATCCCCTAATTTTATCTAAATCATGATCTCTGGCACTCGCGAAAATAACAGCGACATTTGGTCGTTCTTCCTTAATTTGTTCAATGATGTCATACCCGTTTATATCATCGGGTAACATAATATCCAAAATCCATAAGTCAACATCATCTTTCACATGCTTAACCGCTTCTTCTCCAGTTAAGAATACCGAAACGTCAAAGCCTTCTTTTTCTAGGTATTTCTTAACGATTTGGGCTAAATCGTACTCGTCTTCTACTAAATAAATTTTCATTTTCTCAACTCCTTATATAAAAAAAGTGAAAGTGCCTTAAGGGGCACTTTCATTATACCATATTAAAAAAGGAGAAATAAGAAAGAAGTTACACTTCATTTATTATAATACTTAATTAATATCGTTCAAATATCTTTTTTCTGTGTGAATTAGTGTTATTTAATAACCGTTTGATGCATGTAAGGAACCAAGACATCAGGGATCGTAACTGTTCCGTCTTCATTTTGATAATTTTCTAAAATAGCGATGATAGTTCTTCCCACCGCTAAGCCTGATCCGTTCAAAGTATGAACATATTCTGTCTTGCCGTCTTTTTCGCGTTTAAAACGAATGTTTCCCCGTCTCGCTTGATAATCACCGGCATTTGAAATAGATCCAATTTCACGGTAAGTTCTTTGAGATGGAATCCAGACTTCGATGTCATACGTCTTTCGCATCGAAAACCCTAAGTCTCCGGTTGATAAACAGACCACTCGATAAGGTAATTTAAGCAATTGAAGCACACGTTCGCTGTTTTTTAACATCTTTTGATGTTCTTTTTCTGACTCTTCTGGTTTACAAAACTTAATCAATTCTACTTTATTAAATTGATGTTGTCGTAAAATACCTCTTGTATCTTTCCCCGCAGAACCAGCCTCACTTCTAAAGGCAGTCGTAAAAGAAACATATTTAAGCGGGAGTTTATTTCCATCTAAAATTTCATCTCGGTGCATATTAATGGTAGGTACTTCAGCGGTTGGGTTTAAATACCACTCTTGATTCCCCACTTTAAAGGCTTCTTCTCTAAACTTTGGAAATTGGCCTGTGGCAATCATTGAGGTTTCATTGACAATATAAGGCGGAATAATTTCCGTATACCCATGGTCTTCGGAATGAAGATCAATCATAAATTGAATTAATGATCTTTCTAATTTAGCGCCTAATCCTTTATCAATAACAAATCTTGCTCCGGTTACTTTAGCGGCTCTTTCAAAATCAAGAATGTCTAAAGCAGCGCCTAAATCAACATGATCTTTGACTTTAAATTCGAATTGTCGTGGAATACCAAACTTGAGGATTTCTTTGTTGTCATTCTCATCTAGTCCAATCGGAATTTCAGGATCAGGTAGGTTCGGTGTATTTAAAAGTTCATCTTTAATTTCTGCTTCTAAATTAATGATTTGCTCATCAAGACGCTTGATATTTTCACCAATGATGCGAACTTCTTCTTTAATCGTTTCCGTGGGTTTTTTGTTTTTGGTTAAAACACCAATTTCCTTACTTTTTTGGTTACGTTCGCTTTTTAGTTTTTCAACCTCCGCAATCAATTCACGTCTTGAAGCGTCTTTTTTAACGGTTTCTCTAAGATAAGAAAAATCTCCACCTCTGGTTTGAAGTCTTTCAATTGTTTCATTTAAATTATCTTTAATAAATTTTATATCTAACATAATTATCTCCGTATATCCCTACTCGTAGGGGTTTTGCCTGAAAAACTTCATGGCTTTTAATTTTTTGTATAAATCAATTATAGTTCGTTTACCCCTGTTTGTAAAGTCTATAGGTCGAATAAGTCCTTAGGCGCTCCAACTTCGATTTCTTCTGTTTCTTCTTCTAAAATATCTGTTTCGCCATTTGCTTCAAGTTCAATTAATTCACCTGCATCAGGTTGTGTTTCATCAATCGGGAGTTGTTCTTGAATGATGTGCTCGGTCTCTATTTTTTCAACTTCGTCCTCAATCTCGTGTGGTACTACCGCTAAAGTAACGACTTGTTGATTGCCTTTAAGATGAATCAAACGCACCCCTTGAGTCGCTCTTCTTGTTCTTGCGATTTGCGCAATTTCAGTTCTAATAACCATTCCTTTATTGGTGACAATAATAACATCTTCATCTTCTTGAACGGTTCTTAAAGTAATTAAGTTACCGTTCTTTTCAGTGGTATTTAAGGCTTTAACCCCTTTACCCCCTCTAGTTTGTAAACGGTATTCATCCGCATAAGAACGTTTCCCATAACCATTTTCAGTTACGACAAGTATTTGTTCACTATCTTCTAAAACATATGTCATGCCAACAATTTCATCATTTTTACCTAAGCTCATCCCTCTAACACCGGTTGCCGTACGTCCCATAAAGCGAACATCCATTTCTTTAAAACGAATTGCCTTACTATTGGATGCGCCTAAGATAATATCTGATTTACCATTGGTTACTTTAACGCTATATAATTCATCATCATCTTTTAATCCAACAGCAATGATCCCATTTTGTCTGATATTCTTGAACTCATTAAGTTTTGTTCGTTTTACAATCCCCTTCTTGGTCGTAAAGAATAGGAATTTATCATTACTATCAAAATAAGGAACTGTCGTAAAAGCGACCATGGTTTCATCTTTGTCAAACGGTAAAATATTATTAATTGGAATTCCTTTAGATTGTCTAGATCCTTCTGGAATATCATAACCTTTTACCTTATAAACTCTACCTTTATTAGTAAAGAATAAGTGAAAAGTGTGCGTATTTGTCATTTGAATATGTTCAACAAAGTCAGAGTCTTGCATCTTAATCGATGTCATCCCAACGCCACCTCTGTTTTGAATCTTATATTCGTCTAAAGTCATCCGTTTAACGTAGCCTTTATTGGTCACTGTGATAATGACATCTTCTTCAGGAATTAGGTCTTCATCCGCAATATTTAACGGGATATCTAAACACATTTCTGATTGACGTTTATCACCATATTTAGCCTTAACATCTAAGATTTCTTCTCTAATAATTGAATATTTTCTTTCATCACTTTCGATAATATCCTTATAATCAATAATCTTGCTGGCTAAATCGATGTTTTCTTCTTTAACTTTTTCAATTTCAAGACCCGTTAAACGTCTTAAAGTCATATCTAATATCGCTCGAGCTTGAATGTCTGTTAAATCATAGGTTTCCATTAAGGATACTCTTGCCACTTCACTGGTTGCGCTTGATTTAATGATTTCAATAACCGCATCGATATTTTCTAGCGCAATGACTAAACCTTCTAAGATATGTTTTCTTTCTTCTGCTTTTTTAAGTTCGAATAATGTTCTTTTTTGAATAATATCAATTTGGTGATCAACATAATAACCAATCATCGGTTTGATACCCATTAATTTAGGTTCACCATCAACCAGTGAAATCATATTAATTGAGAATGAAGATTGAAGTTGCGTGTATTTATATAAGTTATTTAACATAACATGTGGATTAACGTCTCTTCTTAACTCAATAACAATTCGCATCCCTTTACGGTTGGATTCATCTCTTAAGTCTGTAATCCCATCAACAATCTTTTCTTTGGCGATTTCAGCAATTCTATCAATTAGTTTAGACTTATTCACTTGGAATGGTATTTCTGTAATAACAATCGCATTTTTCTTAGATTTTTTGGATTCTAATATTTGTGACTGTGCCCTAATAATAATGGTTCCATTACCCGTTTCATAAGCTTGTCTTAACCCTTCTGCGCCAAGAATTTTTCCGCCAGTTGGGAAGTCTGGACCTTTAATATATTGCATTAAGGCTTCAGTGGTAATGTCTTTATTGTCCATATAGGCAATAACCCCATCGATTACTTCGTTTAGGTTATGGGTTGGAATGTTGGTTGCCATCCCTACCGCAATCCCACTTGCCCCGTTGACTAACAGGTTAGGGAATCTTGCTGGTAATACGAGTGGTTCGTTTTCAGAACCATCATAGTTTGGTCCAAAAGTAACGGTGTCTTTATCAATGTCTTTAACCATTTCCATGGCAATCTTACTCATTCTCGCTTCGGTATAACGCATCGCCGCAGCCGAGTCACCATCGACAGACCCAAAGTTCCCATGTCCATCAACTAAAGGGTAACGATAGCTAAATGGTTGCGCCATTCTAACCATTGCTTCATAAATGGATGAGTCACCATGTGGGTGATATTTACCAATAACTTCTCCGACAATACGCGCTGATTTCTTATGCGCGGTATTGGCACCCATGCCTAAATCGTTCATTGCGTAAACGATTCTTCTTTGAACGGGTTTCAAACCGTCTCTTACATCTGGTAACGCTCTAGAAACGATAACGCTCATTGAATAGTTTAGGAATGAGGTTTTCATTTCTGTGGCGATATTGACTTCTTTTATTTTACCGTGAACATAATCCGCTTTGGGTTCATCAAAGAAATCATCATCATGATCTTCATGTTCTTCAATATCATCATGTTCATCTTCTATTATTTCATCATCTAATAATAAATCTTTATTGTTTTCATCCATGATTTTTCTCCTTAAGCGTCAATGTTTGATGCGTACTTCGCATTGGTTTGAATAAAGTTTTTTCTTGGTTCAACTTCTTCACCCATTAACATGGTAAATATTTGATCGGCGTTAATCGCATCTTTAAGTGATACTTGTAATAAAGTTCTTCTTTCAGGATCCATTGTTGTTTCCCATAATTGTTCAGGGTTCATTTCCCCAAGACCTTTATAACGTTGTATTTGTGGTCTACCACCAAATTCATCAAGTGTTTCTTGAAGTTTTTCATCATCATATACATAACGGATCTTTTTACCAGACTGTACTTTATATAATGGGGGTTGAGCGATATAGACATAGCCTAAATCAATTAAACCTTTCATATAACGATAGAAGAAGGTTAATAATAGGGTTCTAATGTGTGCCCCATCGACGTCGGCATCGGTCATAATCACTATTTTATGATATCTTGCTTTAGGGGCGTCAAATTCTTCACCAATACCTGTCCCAAATGCTTGAATCATGGTTAATATTTCTTTATTTGAAAGGGCTTTTTCTAAGCGTGCCTTTTCAACGTTTAAAATCTTTCCGCGTAGTGGTAAGATCGCTTGAAATTGTGAATCTCGACCTTGTTTTGCAGACCCACCCGCAGAATCCCCTTCCACGATATAAATTTCCGATTCTTCAGGATTCTTATTTCGACAGTCTGCTAGTTTGCTGGCAAAACCGAGTGCATCTAACGGACTTTTTCTTCTGGTTGCGTCTCTTGCTTTTCTAGCTGCGATTCTTGCTCTTGCCGCTAAGATAATCTTATCAACGATTAATTTTGCATCATTGGGATGTTCTAATAAATAAGTTTCTAACGCTTCACCACAAATTTGAGAAGTTAAAGCTCTTACTTCTGGATTACCTAATTTAGTCTTAGTTTGGCCTTCAAATTGAGGGTTTGGATGCTTGATTGATAAAATACATGTTATCCCTTCTAAAGTGTCTTCTCGTTGGAATGTGTCATCTTTTTTCAGCATGTCATTTTCTTCGGCATACTTTTTTATCACCCGATTAATCGCGAGTTTAAAACCATCTTCATGCATTCCACCTTCATGTGTATGAATATTGTTCGCAAATGAGTAAAGGTTAGTGGCATAAGAATCGTTATATTGAATTGCCATTTCGACAGTGATATCGTCTTGTGTTTTTTCAACATAAATGATGTCATGATTAACGACTTGTTTTCCTTCATTTAAAAACTTGACATACTCAACAATACCGCCTTCATAGTGGTATTCATTGAAGATTTCTTTTTCTGGATTTCTAGCATCTTTAATGGCTATTTTTAAGCCCTTATTTAAGAAAGATAGTTCTTGAACTCTATTTCTTAAAGTCTCATAATCATATCTGATTGTTTCCGTAAATACCGTTGGATCTGCTAAGAATTCAATGGTTGTTCCTGTGTGTGATGAATCACCAATAATTTCTAATTTAGTAACTGGCGTTCCTCTTTCAAATTTCATTTGATAGAGTTTATCATCTCTTGCAATCGTAACTTTAAAGTTAACCGATAATGCGTTAACAACAGAACCCCCAACACCGTGAAGTCCACCAGAAACTTTGTAAGATTTACCATCAAACTTACCCCCTGCGTGCAGAACCGTAAAAATAGTTTCTACAGCTGGTTTATGTGTTTTGGGGTGTAAGTCAACAGGAATCCCTCTTCCGTTATCTGTCACTCTAACAACATCACCAGGTAAAAGCTCGATATTGATGGTATCGCAATAGCCAGCCATCGCTTCGTCGATGGCATTGTCAACGATTTCCCATACTAAGTGGTGAAGGCCTCTTTCACCTGTTGATCCAATATACATCCCGGGTCTTTTTCTTACCGCTTCAAGCCCTTCTAGTATTTGAATATTCTCGGCCATATAATTATTATTGTTGTTGTTTTGTTGCATATTCATCATCTCCTTCATTTAAGTTGATTAAATTAACATTTTCATAATTTGAGTGAGTCCCCGTCATAATAACTTGATAATCGGAATGAACAATATTACCGATTTCTTTAACTGCTTGTTCATCTAATTCACTGAGGACATCATCTAATAAAATAATCAGTTCCTCGTCTTTATCAATTAGTTCAATAAGGGACAGTTTTAATGCGATTGTGATTAATCTTTGTTGGCCTTGTGAGGCAAATTCTTTTGCTTCAGCGCCGTTAAATTGAATAATAAAGTCATCGCGATGTGGTCCAGAACTTGTTGTTTGGCTCAAAATGTCACGCTCTGTTTTATCATTTAAGACACCTTCTAGACTGTTTAGGGGGGTGTTTGGTTTGTATATGATAGAAACCCTGTCTGTTTGATTAAAGTCTTTAAATCGGTTAATTAATGCTTGATTTAAATGATCTATAAATTGCGTTCTTTCACGAATTATTTTATTCGCTTCCTCTGATAAACGCTTATTAATAATCTTTAAGAAAGTTAGATCATCCGATAGCTTCAATCTTTTCAATAAAGCATTTCTTTGTTTTAAAACTTGTTTATAGACTGAAAGTTGTTCTAGGTACTTCGGTTTAACTTGGTACATTTCGATATCCATGAACCGTCTTCGAATCCCTGGATGCCCTTTGATAAGTTCTAAGTCTTCAGGAGAAAACATGATTACTTTATAGCCGCCAACAAATTGACTCATCTTTTTGATTTGATTCTTATCAACATTAAGATGTTTTGAATCCTTCTGAATGACGACTTCATAGGTATGTTTTGTCGTTTTAACAATTATTTTTGCAAAAGGTTTGTTCGATTGAATTAAGGTTGAATCATCACTGGTTCGGTGAGATTTTAAGAGACTAACAAAATAAAGGGCTTCTAACAGGCTAGTTTTGCCTTGTCCATTAGAGCCTTCTATAAATGTCGTCTTTGAGTTTATTTCTATTTTTTTAAAGTCATGGTTTCGGAAGTTTTTAACTTCTAAGTACTCTATCATTATAAAAACTCATAAGTGATCCCGTTTATATTTACTCTATCTTTAGGGTAGATTTTTTTACCCCGTCTGTTTTCTGGTTCTCCGTTATAGGTGATAGTGGATTCTAATAAAAACGCCTTTTCCATGCCACCTGAAGAAACTAAATTTATGGCTTTAACAAATTGTCCTAGAGTAATATAAGGACCCTTAATTTTGAACTTTTCCATATTTCGATAAACCTCGCTAGTTATATTATATCATAATATAAGGAAAAAATCTCGTTTTTATTTGTTTTTTTTTATTTATGCACTCTTCCGTTGTGGTAGCAATAAAAAAACCCTTAAAATTAAATTTAAGGGCTTTGTTAGATATAATTTTATTCAATTCTAACTGGTAAGATTAAACTTAACATATCTGGATCCAAATCACCTTTTAATACAAAAGGTTTGATTTCACCTGCAAAATTTAAGGTTACTTCATTAGAGGTGAATGCTTTTAAGGCCTCCGTTAAATATTTAGAACTAAAGGCAATTTTTATTGCTGGTCCGACGACATCATCCGTTGGAATAATGACTTCTTGGGCATCTCCAATTTCAGTGTTTGTCGAAGAGATTTCAACTGAATAGTCTTTTTTAACCATTAGTTTGATGATGTTATAATTGTTTTCACGATCTTTTGGAGACAACAAACTAACACGTTCGACTGATCTTAACAGCTCATCTTTATTGAATTTAATAATAATTGGAAATTCAGTGGGAATAATTCTTAAGGTATCAGGATAAACGCCATCTAATAGTCTTGTTTGAAACAAGATATCGTTAAATTTAAATAACACTTTATTTGGTGATATATAAATCTCAACATCTTCATTTACAGAATCGATGATTCTAGATAATTCATCTAAGCTCTTATTTGGAATAACGATGTTGAATGGTTCAAAATCAGTAGACAAAGGTAAAATCTTTTGACTTAATCTGTAAGAGTCTGTCGCGACACAAAAAAGCTTATCTTCTTCATGTTTGAAATTAACACCCGTTAAAATTGGCCGTTTTTCATATTGGCTGGTAGCATAATTGGTTTCTTTAATAATGCCTTTTAAAGTTTTTGATTCTAATACAATTGGTTGCCCCATATCTAAGAAATCGACATCCGGATAATCTTCAACATCCATCACATGTAGTTTATATTCAACATTGCTAGATCTAATTACTAATACTCTATTTTCAACTAATGAAAATTCAACGCGCCCTTCTAATTTTCTTGTAATATCGATTAAATATTTTCCTGGAATCACTACACGGCCTGGTGAAAGTACTTCTAAACTAGAATCGTTAACAATCATTTGAATTGCAATATCTGTATTAGATGTTGTGAAAATTAAGTGATCATCAAAAACTTCAAGTTTAATGCCGTTTAATATAGGTAGTGGTGTTTTTACAGGTAAGCCTCTTTGGATAACATTAATTGTATCCAGTAATAAGTCTTGATTGATGCTAAAAATCATAATGTATTTTCTCCTTGTCTTATTTCTTATCTTTTTTAAATAATAGTAATAAGGGTCTGTGGGATTGTGGAGAGTTTAGAAAACCCCCGATTTACCTATCTTTATTATACCATAACCCCACAATATTTGCCACATAAATTACTATTTATCCAACTTCTTTATGATGTGTTCTAAAGCCATATTTAATTCTTTATCATATTTCTTTTGGTTTTCGATTCTTTCAACAGCACTTAAAACAGTTGAATGATCTCTATTTCCAAAAAACCCCCCGATTGTTTTATAAGGAATATCATATTTACTTTTTATTAAATACATAGCGATATGACGTGGTAAAGTGCAATTTGCTTTACGTGATTTACCCACTAAATCATGGACTGTAACACTGTAATATTCTGCCACCACACTTTGAATTTTATCATAACTATTTTCACTAGCTGCTTCTGTTTTTTTCTTTGTTTTAATTAATGAATCTAAGGCTTCTTCAGCATTCTTGACAGTGTATGGAATATTATTAATCATGCAATAATATAGAACCCTTTTTAACGCCCCTTCTAGTTCTCTAATATTTGTCGAGAAGTAGGATGCGACAAATTCTAATATAGCTGGATCAAAATCATCAATATCAGGCGCCTCGGCTAAGAGCTTCTTCCGTAGAATCTCAACTCGATGCTCCAAATCAGGGACCCCAATATCAACCATTAAGCCTTGTGAGAATCGACTTGTTAGCCTTGACATCATGTTTTTAAGTTCACTAGCAGGTTTATCACTGGTTAAAATAATTTGTTTATTTTGGTTTGTTAAATAGTCAAATAATTTAAAAAACTCCATTTGTGTATTTTTCTTATCAGATAATTGTTGGATATCATCTATTAATAAAATATCAACCGATCGATAGCGCTCATTGAATGCACTCATTTGATTAGAACTAACTTTAGAAACATAGTTTTCAAGAAAATCGGATGCTTTTTCATATAACACACGCGTGTTAATGTTGTTATCCAAAATATAGTTTCCTACTGCTTGCATCAAATGTGTTTTTCCTAACCCCACGTCTCCAAAAATATAAAATGGATTAGCAACGACTCCGGGTTGGTCGGCAACTTTTAGAGCCATTTGAAAAGCAAATCTATTAGATTTACCAACCACGAAATTATTAAAAGATAGGGTTGCATTAAGATCACCAGAGCGATATTTATCTTCTAAACCAATTTCTGGTCCTAATAAACGTTGATCTTTGGTTAGTTCTTCTTCTAAGACAAATTTAAAACCGACTAAGTGCTTTTTGTACATAGATAGGGATAAAGTATTTATTTGATTTAAGTAAAGTCGGTTGATTCGACTTTGGATATAAGGTGATGGCGCAATGATATAAACATAATTATCAGCCACCTTTTGGATTGGTGAGAGTGGTTCAAAAAATTCCTCATAGACTTCACTGTCTAATGAGTCTCTCAATTTTTCCAAGACCTGATTCCACAGGACTTCATATTCTTGCATATTGTTCAACTCCAAACTCTAGTATTAATATGTTATCATGTGAACCTCTTTTTAGTAACATAAACTTAGCCACAATTTATGTGGATAACTTTTTTATTTTGAAAGTTATTAACATCATAGTATGGATAAAAGAGAGCCTTTTGAGTCGATTACTATCAGTTTTCATTCGTTTTCAAAGATTCCCACAATTCAAATCTCCCCCCACATTTTTTATCCACATTTTTGAAGTTGAAAACTTAATTTTACAAAACTAAATATGATTATGGTTTTTTCCTCATTTTTTAGGTTGACATTTTAAAAATGAACCGATATAATAAAAGAGCACGATTTCGGAAGAAAGGTGGTTAATTATGAAACGAACATATCAACCAAGTAAGATTAAACATCAACGCACACATGGTTTTAGAGCACGCATGGCTACTAAGGACGGCAGAAAAGTATTATCTCGTCGTAGAGCTAAGGGCCGCGTTAGATTAACAGCTTAACAATTTAATATAATAATTTTATAACAACACGAACGACTAGATAAAATGATACGATTATTTTCAGTCGTTTTTTATTTAAAAAAATGAAAAAACAATATCGAATTAAAAAAACAAAAGAAATCGATGCCATTATCCACAATAAGAAAAGTTTTGGAAGTAAGTTCTTTGTAGTATACTACAAAGAAAATAGTTTCGATCATTTCAGATATGCAATCTCCATAGGAAAGAAATATGGTAACGCAGTCATGAGAAATAAAATTAAACGACAAATCAGAATGATTTTAGCATCTATAGAAAGTCTTCCAAGAATAGATTATGTCGTTGTAGTAAAAAAAGATGCTAATAAACTCACTTATGCTGAGATTGAAAGAAACATTGAAAATTTAATAAAGAAAACACGCGAAATGGAGATTAAGAATGAAACAAAGTAGAAAGATACTGTACGTTTTTGCGTTAGTAACACTATTGTTGGTATTAACGGGCTGTAGTGGAGACGTTAACCGTCCTATCACATTCGATCCAAAAGTTGCAAATTGGTTTGACTGGGTTCTTGTTATCCCTGTTGCTTGGATTATGCAGTTGTTTTCAGGTTTCTTTGGGAATAACTTTGGTATTGGGATTATCATCACTACCATTATCATTCGTACAATTGCATGGCCAATTTATGCTAAAAGTAATGACTTAAGCATTAAAATGGCGATAGCTCAACCTGAAATAGCTAGAATACAAGCTAAATATGCAAATAGAAAAGATCGTGAATCACAACAAAGAATGCAAATGGAAACAGCGCAAGTTTATAAGAAACATAAGATTAATATGTTAGGTTGTTTAATGCCATTAATTCAAATGCCAATATTTATTGCGGTATATCAAGTGGTTCAGAGAATTTGGATTCAAGAACAAGTTGTTGATGGCGTTGTGGTTGCTACTGGCGTTTGGGCTGATAAAGTCGCCAACATGAATTTCTTAGGCATTGACCTTAGTAAAAGTGGGAATCTCTCAGCAATATGGGGCGAAGGTGGAGACTGGAAAGGTTGGTTATTGGCATTTATAGTGGCTGGAACAAGCGCATTATTAAACTGGTTATCAGCAAGAAAGCCATCATACCAAAAAGATACATCTAAATATGGCCCACAAAGTGAACAAGCTGAACAAAGCAAAAAAATGATGAAATACATGCAAGTATTTATGGTAGTAATGATGTTTGGGATTTCACTAGGAAGTAACTCATTAGCATTGTATTGGGTGGTAGGTAACACCTATTCAATTGGACAAAACCTAGTAAACAGAAAAATTAGCGAAGTAAAATATCATAAAATGAAAAATAAAGATCTGGTGGTGGTCAATTATGACGAAAAGGATTGAGTTTGAAGCAAAATCAATTAAAGAAGCTGAAGAAATAGCTATAAAAGAATTTAATGTTCCGCTCGAGTATATTAAAATCTCAGTTATTAAAGAAAAAAAGGGTATTTTAGGTATTGGTTCTTCAACGCTTTATGAAGCATTATTAGAAATCAATTTAGCTTTTGAAGGAAAAAAATACTTAGAAAATTTATATAAGGCTTTAGAAGTTGAAGTTATTACCGAGTTTAGAACCTCTGATGAAGGTAGAGAAATAGCATATAACATTCAAAGTGATGAAAACGCACTTATCATTGGATTTGAAGGTAGAACATTAAACGCAACACAAACCCTTTTAAGAAACTATTTGAATAAATTAAGTGATGGTCCAGTAAGGGTTTCCTTGGATATTGCAGGCTATAAAGATAATAGAAAACGTCAATTAGAAATTCTTGCGACAAAGGTTGCTAAAGAAGTTGCTTTTTCTGGGGTTGAAGCTAGATTAGACCCAATGAATTCATATGAAAGACGAATCATACATACTAAATTAGCTGAATGGCGTGATGTTTACACCGAATCCGAAGGCACCGGAGAAGAACGTGCTATTATAGTTAAACCAAAAAAGAAATAGGGCGAAAGTCCTATTTTTTTATTTTCTTTGTTGTTAATAGGCATAAATGTTATAATGTTGTTATGAAGAGATTAATATGGAAAGGTGTTAAAACACTCCTTATACTGTTTATGGGTTTCTTATTGTTTTTGACCGGTCAAACAGCCGCTGAATGGGTCAAAGTACAACAAGAAATAAAAACATTTACCTCAAAAGGGGCGCTACGAGAAGACATTAGCACCGATACAATTAAATATTATCAAGTTTCACGTGAAACCTACTACCCGGACGAGTTTGAAAGAGAACCTTTTTATAATAATGATTTAAAATATCCTGGTGCCGAAGGAGATATTTTAGTGACTAGACAATCGCCTTTCGCGAATAAACCGGGTATTTATGGTTTTGTAACATTTTATTTTGGTGGTCATGCGGCATATGTTGGAGAAGACAATACTTTGTATGAAACTTCTGGTATTATCGGGCCCGGTAGTAATTTGTTTAAGACTCTATTTCAAGGTTCTGATTCAACTATTGCCTCAACCTCATCAAACTATTGGTTGAATCCCAATTTTCGTAATGATAAAGATCCAACCTATAATGCCTTTGGTACATACTATCGAAAAGAATTCATTGGCTTAAGAGTAAAAGGAATTACTTCAGATGAAATTAAAGAAGTAAATGAGTTCATGAATCATGTCGTTGATATTGAAGCACAATATAACTTCTTCTTCGTTTTTAGAACCCAAAATAGGTATTATTGTACAGATTTAATTAGTAGAGGCTTTGATACCATTACTCATAGTAATGGTAATCAAAAATACAATTTAAATAGTGATTTAGTAGTAACTACAGTGAATGACTTAATATTATCTGATGATACCTATATTTCATTTTACGTAAGAACAGATAAAAATAATGTGAAGCATATTTATTTTATAGAATAAAGGAGGCAGCGTTAAAATGGATCCAACTCAAATAGTTCTGTTGGTTTTAATGATTGTTATTTTAATTGGATTAGGGGTTTTAACTTTTTTGTTTCTTGATTTTAGTAAGAAAACAGCAGTGAAGAAAAACGATACTTCTGAACTCTCAGAAAAAATATTGGTTAATGTTGCTCAGCAAATTGGAGATCTTAAAGAAAACATTGCCAAGACCTTCTCTTATTCTGATAAACAAACCACAGAAGATTTTATAAAGTTTTCTGATAAGATGATGAAGTCTTTGGATGAACAAATCGAAAAGATTAATAAAAAAGTTGATTTAAGATTAGGTGAAGGTTTTGAGCAAACCAATAAAACTTTTACTAGTGTGGTCGAAAGGTTAGCTAAAATAGACGAAGCTCAAAAGAATATTGATAAGTTATCTACTGAAGTTGTCTCGTTATCGGATATTTTATCTGATAAAACGGCAAGAGGTGCGTTTGGTGAAGTTCAACTAAAACAAATTTTTGAAGTGATTTATGGTGAAAATAAACCAGAAATCTATGAACCACAATTTACCTTATCAAACGGATCGAGAGTGGACATGATTTTGCATGCACCAGAGCCCACAGGCGATATTTGCATTGATTCCAAGTTTCCACTGGAAAACTACCGAAGAAAATATGATTCAAACGCCTCTGATTTAGATCGTAAATCTGCTGCCAAGTTATTTGAAGCAGATGTTAAAAAACATATTGATGATATCTCAAGAAAATATATTATTTCTGGTGAAACAGCTTTACAAGCAATCATGTTTATTCCAGCTGAAGCAGTATTTTCTGATATTCATGCCAACCATCAGGCATTAAACGACTATGGTCTTAAAAAAGGCGTCTTGTTGGCCTCTCCTACCACTTTAATTGCGATGCTATCGATAGTTCAAACGGCTTTAAAAGATATTGAAAGAACTAAGTACTCAGAACAAATCCAACAAGAATTAAATAAATTAGCAGAGGAATTTGGACGTTATAGTCAAAGATGGGATAAATTAAAACGTAGTGTCGAGACTTTAAGTAAGAGTGCAGGAGAACTAGATATCACTTCTACTAAGATTACAAAGAAATTCAAACAAATCTCTAAGGTGGATAAAGAATTATTAGATTCAACCATGCTCCAAATAGAAGATGAAGAAGAAAACGATTAGCCATATCGTTTTTTTCTTTATATTTTGGTATAATATATCAAGATAAGAGTAGAAGAGGTTATAAAATGATTACAGTTAAACAACTTAAAAGAGAGATAAACAAATATTCCAACAAAGAAATCGAAATTGCTGGCTGGGTTAGAACGAATAGAGCTCAAAAGGAATTTGGTTTTTTAAATATTAATGACGGAACCACATTAGAAAACATCCAAGTGGTCTATGAAGACGGACTAGAAAACTTTAAAGATATTCAAAAAATATCGGTTGGATCAAGTGTTTCGGTTAAAGGAACCCTTATATTAACACCTCAAATGAAACAAGCATTTGAAATCAAGGCGTTAAGTGTTGTTTTGTTAGGGGATGCGGATGAAACCTATCCTATCCAACCAAAACGTCACACACGAGAATTTTTAAGAGAAAATGCCCATTTAAGAATGCGTACGAATTTATTTAATGCGGTGTTTAGAGTTAGAAGTCGGGTTGCTTATGCGATTCATCAATTTTTCCAAGAAAATGATTTTGTTTATGTTCATACACCCCTTATTACGGGTAATGATGGTGAAGGCGCTGGTCAAACATTTACAGTGACGACATTGCCATTAGAAAATGTGCCTAAAGATAAATTTGGTAACATCGATTATAAAGAAGATTTCTTTGGCATTAAGACAAACCTAACGGTTACAGGTCAATTGGAAGCTGAAGCATACGCGATGGCCTTTAGAAATGTTTATACATTTGGACCAACCTTTAGAGCAGAAAACTCTTCAACGCAACGTCACGCCTCTGAGTTTTGGATGATTGAACCAGAAATGGCATTCGCTGATTTGGACGATATGATGGCGGTTGCAGAAATGATGGTTAAATATATTGTCAAAGACGCACTTGAAACATTACCAGATGAAATGGAGTTATTTGATAAATTCGTTGAAAAAGGTTTATTAAATAAATTAAATAAACTAAAAGAGTCTAAATTTCATCAAGTTACACACCATGAGGCTATTACGATCCTTTTAGAATCAAAAGTTAACTTTGAAAATAAACCAGAATATGGGGCAGATTTAGCAAGAGAACATGAAAAATATTTAACAGATACTCACTTTAATGGGCCGGTGTTTGTTACTGACTGGCCAAAGGATATTAAAGCTTTTTACATGAGATTAAATGAAGATAACAAAACAGTAAGAGCGGTTGATTTATTGGTTCCTGGTTCAGGGGAACTAATCGGTGGATCTCAAAGAGAAGAGCGATTAGAACTTCTTGAGAAAAGAATGGATGAAATGAACGTTCCTAAAGAAGACATGTGGTGGTATCTTGATTTAAGAAGATACGGCGGTTGTGTACACTCTGGGTTTGGGATGGGTTTTGAAAGAATGCTTATGTACTTAACTGGTGTAGAAAACATTAGAGATGTAATTCCATTCCCAAGAACGCCTAAACACGCCGAGTTTTAGTTATTAACTAACAAAGAAAAAAAGTTAAAAAAACCTTTGTTGACTTTAAGTCGACTATTGTTTAAAATATAGACACATTAAAACGGAAAATATCAGATTGTAAGAGACATTTAAATTCAGTCATACGGGTTGAAATTTATGAGTAATTAATATATAATTTATATTAATGATGAGGTGGGTATATTAATGAGCGATAATATCATAACAGTCACAATAATCTTATCTACTAAAACGTTTTTTATTGCAACTAAAACAGTACTTTAATTTTATTTAGAGTACTTTTTTTGTTTTTTTGAGGAAGAGGAATTGAATGAAAAAAGCTTTAATGATGGGGATTATCTCACTTGTTTTGTTGTTAACAACAGCTTGTGATAAAACGCCTAAGTATGATTTACCAGATTTAACCGGTATGACCGAACAAGAGGTAAAAAACGAATTTGCTATATTGCCTCTTAATTTAACAATTGAATATGAGGGAAATATTCAATTTACAGATGGGACCTTCATTAGGTATAAAGATTATGACATTTTAGATTCTGTTGAAGGCGGTTCAGATGTGGTTGTTTATATTGCACATAACGACGGATTACTTCCTGATTTAACAGGCTTAAACATTGCTCAAATTCAAAAATTATTTGATGGGTTAGGGTATGTTGACATCCGATTTAGCTATAAAGAAGATGATGCATATGAAGAAGATCTATTTAGTCAATATGTTAACCATGCTGTTGGTGAATTTGTTGAAAGAACAGAAAAAATAGAAATAGAACTATATGAAAACACCATTACAAAGGCATCTGAATCATTATTTATTTCTAAGTATATTGATGGTGATTATTTGAAACATGATGTTGGGATTGAACTTTATAATCCTACCGCATCACCGATTGACTTAAATGATTACAAGATAGCGGTGTTACATAATGGTGAATTAACCCCTTCTGTAATAATAGAATTAGAATCTTTCATACTTCAACCTAATGAAACTTATGTCATAGTCAATAGAGGCGCATCCAATCGAGATTTAACTAATAAAGCAGATTTTCTATCAGATGATTTAATGTTCGATGGAAATGACGTGATTCAGCTAAGATACAAAAACAATACTTACATTGATACTTTCTATAACTTAGGTAATAGAGCTATTATTGTAGAAAAAGAAATTCAGGTTAGAGCTGAAGGGACAACCAAAGGCAATCGATCATTTAACTTGATGGAATGGAATGGATTTGTTAATAACTACTATGAAATGGTAGGAACTTATCCAGTTGAAATACCAGACACAATTACTTTCGTCTTTGATCAGTTTCCATTTAGCTATGTCGATGGTGGGATGGATCTAGTTAGGTTGCTAAGCATTACGGATGGCGATACAGCCAGTTTTGAAGGGATTAATTCAGGCGTATTGTATTCAGGTGAAGCAAGGGTTAGATTCTTAGGCATAGATACACCAGAAACATACCCTGTGGTTCAAGCTTGGGGATTAGAAGCCAAAGCTTATACAACAGAACGACTAGAAAACGCTACTACCATTTACCTTCAAAGTAGTGTTTATGATGGTAAGAAAGATAATTACGGTAGAACCCTTGGATTGGTATGGATAGATGGTGTTTTACTTAATTATGACTTAGTCAAAAATGGTTATTCACAGAATTACTTATCCACGAAAACAAAACTTGTTTTTAACAATAGATATCTTTATCAGTGGTTTCAAGATGCTCAGGAGTATGCGATTATGCATAATTTAGGCATATGGGGCAGCTAATGAAAATATTTGGCCGAATATTCTACGCTCTATTCATGGCCTTAATGTTTATCTTTACGTTCTGGTACACCAGAGCGTTAATGGAAGACAACTACATCGTAGATAATGGAACTGAAAGTTTAGCAAACATTGATGAGAATTACTTTTTCTTTTATAGTAGAATCCCTAATTATCATAAATCAGAACCAATCTTAACCTATTCTGATGATGACTTTGAAGTAAGGATGTTCGAAACAGCCCAAATAAAAGAAAACGACATGCCCTCAACCAAAGAATCGGTCTTTATCATGATTCACAACAAGAATAATGTATTAACGTCCCCATATACTTTAAGACTTGTTGGAGAGACTAACAAAGATATAAGAGTGGTTCAGTATCGGAGTTTGGATTTATATGTTGCGGTAAACGAGAACACAGAAATGATTGTTTCAAAGGATGATCTATTAGGAAATTACACTGAAATTCAGCTAATTGATGATCAAACTACCTATTTTACGATCCCTTATGCACTAAGTGAGACTGATTTTACAGTAAAAGAAAAACTTATCACCTTTTACGAAGAGAATGGTAAACTTCCTTATTTAGAGTTACAAGCGGATTTGATTTATAAGAACAACCCTAGTGATTTAAGCGAATATCAACACATATTTTACATAGGGATGGCAATTTACTTTGCTTCACTGATAATAATGACCTATTTTATTTTTTTCTTCAAGAAAAAATATTTAGGGAGAGTAAAACCCTCAGTTGGATTAAAAAGAGACATTAGAAAGAAATAAGAAAGGAGTCATGCAACATGCATGAACAGAATAATGGAAGTTAGATTACAGAAATTAACAAAAGTTTTTGTTGATAAACAGAAAAAAGAAACAAGAGCGGTTGACAGATTAGACGTTGTCATTCCGGATGGGAAACTCATTTCTTTGTTAGGTCCTTCAGGATGTGGGAAGTCAACCACCTTATTTATGATAGCGGGGTTGCATAAACCTACCTCAGGGAAGATCTTTTTTGGCGATGAAGAAGTTACTAAACTAGCACCAGAAAAAAGAGGAATCGGTTTAGTGTTCCAAAACTATGCTTTATACCCTCATATGACAGTAAGACAAAACATACTGTTCCCACTTGAAAATATGGCTATTAAGAGAGAAGATGCTGAAGCAAGAGTTCTTGAAATGGCAACCCTTGTTGACATTCAAGAGTTACTTGAAAGAAAGCCTGGACAATTATCTGGGGGGCAACAACAAAGAGTTGCGATTGCAAGAGCACTGGTCAAAAAACCTAGAGTATTATTGCTTGATGAACCATTATCAAACTTAGACGCAAGACTAAGGCTTCAAATGAGAGAAGAAATCAAACGGATTCAAAGAGAAACGAAAATTACAACTATCTTCGTTACTCATGACCAAGAAGAAGCCATGAGTATTAGTGATGAGATGGTTGTTATGGATACTGGGGTTATGCAACAAATGGATAAACCTCAAGACTTATATAATTACCCTGTTAATTTATTTGTGGCGAAGTTCTTAGGAAACCCACCAATTAACACTTTTGAAGGTTTTGTTAAATCCAATAAAGTATATTTTGGGGATATCGTAGTCGGTTCAAAAAAGATTCCTGATGGCAAATATACATTTGGGATAAGACCAGAAGACTTTAGAGTGGATCCAAATGGATTTAATATTTCAACGCGTGAAGTCAGCCATATTGGTCGTGATACGATGATCACTTTCCACGCCGAAGACCAAGAGTTAAGAGCATTAGTAGATTCGGATGATGTGAAAGGGCTCAAAGAAATTAAATTAGGTGTTAAAGCAGGTAAGATTCATGCCTTTGATTTAGAAACTGGAGACGTTGTAAAAGAGAAAGAGGGGGTTTAGATGAACAAAGGAAACATCTTAAAACGCTTTTTCTGGAGTTGGAAAACCAATTATAACGTTCTTAAACGAAAAGTAACCGGTGGGATTGGAAAATTTTTCGATAAAATTACTTTTAAGGCAAAAAGAACAGAAAAACGTTTAGCTCAAGACCAAGTCATTAGGGAGTACTTGGGAAAAGAGCCGGATTATGATATTTATATTTTTGAAGATTTCGATGAACTTCGTATTCGTGTTGATAAGGAATATGAAGTATTAAAAGAATCAAACGATCCAACAAAGATAGCTTATATCCGTAAAGTTCACAAAGCTTTACCACCCATTAAAAAAGTTATCGAAAGACGTTTTAAAACAAAGACAACCTTTCGTCAATGGGGTAAAGCCTTACTTTATTTAGGTCCTGTCTTAATTTTACTGGGTATCTTTACATTCTATCCAATTTTTAATTCATTTAGATTAGTTGTTTATACAGGTTACAACGCTTCAGATGGCACGATTGCAGGTTATACGCTAATTGGGAACTTTGTTACTGTGTTAACGGAATCAAATTTCCTACTACCCTCAAGTCATACCCAGTCTTCGGTTGTTATTAACACCTTGGTTATTGTGTTTGTTTCAGTGCCAATATCAGTCGTGATATCATTGATTATTGCGGTAGCGTTAAATTCAATTAAACCATTAAGAAACTTCTTTCAAACCGTATTCTTCTTACCTTATGTGACCAACACAATTGCGATAGGGTTAGTCTTCGCTTACATGTTTAAGACAGATGGTGGTTTAGTTAATAATATGTTAAATGCGTTAGGGATTGGTTCGGTTAACTGGATTGGTCCTAGAGCTGGATATTGGAATGCGATGAGCGTACTGCTAATCTATAGTGTTTGGGATTCAATGGCATTTAAGATTATGGTATTTTTATCAGCTATCCAAGGGATTGATAAACAGTATTATCAAGCCGCTCAAATTGATGCAACACCAAAATCAAGAATGTTTACCAAGATTACAGTTCCAATGATATCACCAATGGTATTTTATATTGTGGTGACATCAATTATTGGTGCTTTTAAGACCTATTCATCTGTTATTGCGATTTTTGGGGACTCAGGTCAACCAGCTGGAGCGACTTACACGCTTAAGACCATCGTATTCTATATTTATGACTATATGAATAATAGTACGCCAGGTAACTTGTCGTTAGCCGCAGCGTCCTCTATTATCTTATTCGCGATTATCTTAATGCTCACATTGGTTCAAATGTGGGTAGGTAAGAAACGCGTACATTACTAGGAGGCGCTTATGAAAACCAAAGAGATGTATTTTAATAAATCTAAAAAAATATCATTGGCGATTATTATAGTTGATCTTTTATACATATTACTCGTTGCGGGTTTATTTATCTATTTATTTTTAGTCATTAGAGTTCCATTAAAAGAAACGGGTTCTTATGATCCAAGTCTTTTAGATGAAGTATACATGTATGATTCAATCTTCGGACAACTTTCAACCCTACAAATAAACTTCTGGTTGACGATGTTTGCGTTCTTCTTAATCTTTACAATTCCATTACTCGTTGGACGTGTTAAACGCTATAAAAATCAAACAGTTTATGATATAAATGATTATACAGGGTTAGTTAATTTCTTCTATGGAATTATCTCTATATTAGTCTTAAATCCAGTTAGTGCTGTGTTAAATTTTATTAATACATTCACTTATACAAAAGTGACACATGATTATGGTTTTATTGGGTTTTTCAAAGATATTCCTAACCGGTTTGAAAAAAGACATCATAAGAAACTGGTTAAGCAAGAAAATAAAGAAAATCTTCAAGCAATTATTGATGAATCAAACCGTTTAGACTTACAACATTTTGGCGAAGGGTACATTAAGAATAAGACCTATCAAAAAGATGAATTATATTACTTAAAGAATGCCGGTAAGGATGAAAGAGAACGTTTCTTAGAGAGAAAACGAAATCGTAAAAAAGGCGACAATCAAGCCGATGAAGTGATTGCTGAAGCAGCAAGAATTAAAAAAGAAATTAGAAGTCAAAACAGTAAACTTGTTATCAAGTATATTGTCATCTATACGTTCTTAATCTTAATGGCAATCTTTATTATCCTTCCGTTCTATTGGATGATATTAACATCATTAAAGACTTATTATGAAAGTTCTAATGACCCAAACCCAAGTTTCTTCATTTGGCCATGGAATGCACAATGGATTAACTTCAGGGTCGTATTAGAAGAATTAAACTTCGGTAAATATATTGTAAACACCTTATTTGTTGGAGTTGTCTCAACTATCGGAACCGTTATTACAACCATTCTTGCAGCCTATGCATTTGCGAGAATTGAATTTAAAGGTAGAGAAGGCTTATTTACAACCTTACTTATGACAATGATGGTACCGGGTGAGTTATTTATTATTACGAACTTTATTACCGTGGGGCGTAACGGATTAGGTTGGACCGGAATGCCGGTTGGACAAAACCATTATTTCTTAGCCATGATTATTCCATTTATGACGAGCATTTCTTACATATTCTTCTTAAGACAAGCGTTTAAACAAGTTTCTAACAGCTTATATCAAGCCGCAAAGGTTGATGGCTGCAGCGACTTCAAGTTCTTATTAAGAGTGATGGTACCAATCGCAAGTCCAACATTATCAACCATTACGATTTTATCGATAATTGGTTCATGGAACGCATTTATTTGGCCAAGACTTATTACAGCAATGGGACCCGAAGGTGAAGGTAAGGCATACTGGCTTATCTCAGTTGCCTTAAGAGACGCAAACTTTAATGATGGGGACCGTTTAATTTACAGTTTACAGATTGCCGCAAGTGCATTAGTCACAGTACCATTGTTAATTGTGTTCTTAGCACTTAGAAAATTTATTATGTCTGGTGTCGGTAGAAGTGGCACGAAAGGATAAGGAGGAAATATGAAGAAATTGTTTAGTTTAATGATGATTGTCTCAATTCTTCTGGGGGTTTCAGCTTGCGCAACCATGCGTAACACACCACCAGAGTTTAAAGGATTAAGGACGGTTGTCGAAGTGGAATTAGATGCAGAATATGATCCACTAGAAGGGATTACTGCAGTAGATGCCCAAGATGGGAACTTGACAGAAATGATTGATGTTCAAGGATTCCAAGAAGCTTGGTTAAAAAAAGTAGGTATTTACACTTATAAAATTTATGTTGAAGATAAAGCAGGACTTTCTGCAGAAGCTTCAATCACATTAAAAGTTGGTAATCCAACTGTACAATTACGTGGGGTTCAAAATGGACAAAGTTATTATATTGGTTCAAAATCATTTGATCCAATTAGAGGGGTTACGGCTTTTGACTACACTGATCCTAACAATCCAGTTGACCTAACCGATCAAATTACTTATACACAAGACTATAACCTAGAAAGAACAGGTCGTTATTCAATTACGGTAAGTGTTGAAAATGACAAAGGTGAAGTAGCGAGTGAAGTCATTAGTTTAACAGTTAAAACACTTGCTAAAGATCTTCCTGCTGAACTTACAGAAGAACCAATAACCATAACATTATGGCATTCAAACGGGGATTCAATTGATGCGGCCGTTAAGAAATACGCTGCAGAATTTAGTAAAGTGTATCCTAATATTACCGTTAACGTGGTTAAACAAGGTAGCAACTATAGTGAACTTAAAGATTTAACGGTTAAAGCGATTCAAGGTGGGACACTACCTAATATCGTTCAAGGTTATCCTGACCATGTCATGGAATATATTGATAATAGAGCACTGATTAGTTTAACCCCTTATATTGATCACCCTATTCATGGTTTTGGGGATGCAGAAGATGAAGCATTTGTGGATATTCTGCCTAATTATCGTTTAGAAAATTCACAATACACGGCTGATGGCGAATATTATTCAATGCCATTTAATAAATCAACCGAAGTTGTGATTTATAATAAACAAGTATTTGATGAATTAATTGCCAATGGCGTTATTACAGAGTTCCCTAAAACTTGGCAAGAACTATTTGCCTTAGCACCTGAACTTGAAAAGATTAAAGACAAACACATTGATAGAATTGTGGGTGTCTTAAATCAAAGTTCTAATAAACTCTTACATAAAACACCAGATCAAATCAAGGATATTAAGAGTAAGTTCGTCCCATTTGCTTATGATTCCGCGGATAACGCATTTATCACTTTATTAAGACAATGGGGTGGTACTTATACTTCAATTAATGCGGCTCGTGGTGGTGTCTTGGACTTTAACGAAGATCCAGCAACCACAAGAATGTTAAGTTTTGTTTATGATAACAAAGATATCTTCACAATTCCTGAACATTGGCAAACTGATTACGCGTCTGACCCATTCAAAGTTGGACAAGCTTTTGTAACAATAGGTTCTACTGGTGGAACGAGATATAATACACCTGAACCAGGCACCTTTGATTTAGGAATCGCTCCAATGCTTTATAACGAAGATCTACCAGAATTTAACACAGCAATTCAACAAGGCACCAACATGAGTATTACCAATACAGGTACTGATCAACAAAAATTAGCTTCTTGGTACTTCTTAAAGTATATTACCAGCAAAGATGTTCAATTAGATTTTGCTATGGAAACGGGTTATCAACCAGTTAGAAATTCTGTTTATTCAATCCCTGAATACCAAAACTTCTTTACAGGTGTTGATGCTAATGGTAATGCACTAAAAGGTGAAAATTTAACTAAATCATTAGGCGCAAGAGCGGCTGCGATTCAAAAAGATACTTTATTCTTTGATCAAGCATATGTTGGGTCATCAAAGACTAGAGATGCGGTTGCGGTTGCCTATGAAAGAGTTGTCTTATCAGATAGTCTAGATAAAGATAAAGTTATTAGAGATGCAATTGCCTACGCGTATGATGAAGCACGGCGCGTACTGGGTAATTAATCATATTATTTGAATATTCATAAAATACACATAGGAGGAAAATTATGAAGAAATTCAGTAAGTATTTACTAGTGTTAGTTTCCTTAATAGCACTAGGGGTTGGTCTTGCAGCTTGTGGCGGCGATCCAGTTGATATGGAAGAAGTTAAACAAGAATTAATAGACCATTACAAAGACACCATTGGTAAATCAACTTATGTTGTTACAGATGATGTTGAATTAATTTCTACCATTGAATCTATCAAAGGTTTAACCATTACATGGGTATCAGCTGATACAAATTTTGTGGCTAATGATGGTTCAATCGTTAGATTCCCTACCGTTGCAGAAGGCAATAAGAAAATTGCTGTTGAAGCAACCTTAAAAGTTGGAAAAGAGGAAATTAAATACACATTCTATTTCTCTTTAAATCCAGAAATTGATTTAGATGCAGCCAAAGCAGCCTTAATTGCACACTATAAAGACACCATCGGTAGCAGTTCTTATACGGTTACAGAAGATGTTGAATTAGTAACAACAATTGAAGGAATTTCTGTTACTTGGGTATCATCTAATACAGATTTAGTTGCTCATGACGGTTCAATCGTTAGATTCCCTTCACATGAAGAAGGTAATACAAACGTTGGTGTTGAAGCAACAATTAAAGCGGGAACTTTAGAAGTTAAACAAATGTTCTACTTCTATCTAGAAGCCTTAGAAAAGACAGACGCTGAAAAAGCCAATGAAGCTTTAACTAAAGCAACTGCATTCCCAGCAAGTTATGAAACCGATGGTGTAATTGGGAACATTGAAATGTTCCCAACAACGACAGACCTAGATGGTGCAGTTTACGAAGTTGTTTGGACCAGCAATAATGCTGCTATCGCAGTAGCTTCTACAATTACGAAGAATGCAGATGACATTGATGTTTATGTTGGTACAGTTACACGTGGTCCACTTGAAACACCAGATGTGGTCGTTCAATTAACAGCAACCATTACGATTAACGATGTTGAATTTAAGAAGACTGTAAACGTTAAAGTATTATCATTAATGAAATCTATTCCAGTTGATACAATTGCTGAAATGTTCACACATGTGGGTGAATATGTGAAACTTCAAGGCGTTACCGTATTTGGAATGATTGCCGGTGGTTATTTCGTTACAGATGGCGTTCATACAACTTATGTATTTGACTCAACGATTAGAAATTTAATCAAAGTGGGTAACGTTTATGACTTTGAAGGTGTTGTGGCACACTACTATGGCGGCGGACAATTAGCAGCAGCTGAAGGAAGCCCTATTACAGCGGTTGCATCTACTGTAGGCGCAAAAGGTGTTGACTATATTGAAAAATCATTAGGAAACATTATTGAAGATACAACTCCACCAAGTGATACAAACTTATGGAATCATTATCCTTCATATCGAATTACAGCTAAAGTACACGTAGAAACAGATCCTATTTCTGAAAATTATGATACCTACTTAGTTCCAGTAGATTTTACAGGTACAACTGTGTTTAAAGGGACTTCAAAAGCAGATAAGACTTATGAATACGTAACGAATGATATTTTACAAGTTTACTATCAATCCAATAAAGAAGCGATTAAAGTATTTGCTAATAAAGTCATCACAATCGATTTCTTATTATATGGATTTAGATCAGATTATAAATTATTCTATGGACAATTTTTCGGTACTGAAGCAGACGTTATCGTTGAAGGCTTAACTGATGCTGAAAAGATGGTCATTGCGAAATCTCAAGCAAACAGTATCTTTAGTCCTGGTTATCCAACCGCAACTACGGTTGAATTACCTCAATCAGTTCAAGGTGTAAACTTTGCGTACGAAACAAGTCATCCAGACTTATTTGATGTTGCAACTGGTAAATTCACATTACCAACATCTGGTATCCAAGAAGTTACTATTACAATGACATTAACCGTTGGTTCATTAACTGAAACCGTTGTGGTTTCAACAATGGTTGGTGAATTAAGTGTTGAAGACATTGTTGATGCTAGAGTTAAACCTGACGGTTCAGTCGTATTAATCGAAGGGATCTTTACAGGTAATGCCGCAGCAAATTATTATATTAATGATGGCACTGCTGCAATTAACGTAAGATATTTAACGGATAAGATTGCTGACCTTGAAATTGGTGATAAAGTCAAAGTTGAAGGTGAAATTGATATTTATAATGCTCAAGTTCAATTAACCAACCTTGCCTCTGCAGTGGTTGTTTCTAAGGGAAATGCACTACCTGAACCACTCACATTGACTATTGATGAAGTTGTTACAACACTCCAAGGGCAAAGAGTATCAATTACTAATTTAACAGCAACAAATTATGTAACAAGCAGCAGAACATTATTCTTGACTGATGGCACAAAAGAAATTGGTATTAGAGTAGAATCAAGTAGCGATACTGCTGGGATTGCATACTTACAAACATTCGTTGGCAAACAAGTTGACGTTATTGGTGCACACGTAAGCCAATTCAACACTAACATGCAATTAACTTATAGTGGTGAATCTAATCTTCGCGTTGCGGAAATGAATGAGACTCAAAAAGTTAATTCAGTGATTGCTGGTATTGAAATTCCAACAAAGATTACTGAAAATATGACTTTAACGCTTCCTGCAACGGGTGATTATGATACCGTTATTACATGGGAATCTGATCATGCATCTGTTAATGCAACCAGCGGTGCTGTGGTTGTTCCTACAACTGAAATTGTTAATGTTAAATTAACTGTTACAGTTACACTAGGTGAAACTACTCAAACTAAAGACTTTATGATTGAAGTTGGTGCGGTTTCAGTGATGACCGTTGCTGAAGCATTAGAAGTAGCTACAGGTGGATTTATTCTAACTGAAGGTGTTTTAACAGGTTATGTTAATAACAATACTTACACTTTACAAGATGATACAGCTGCAATTTCAATCTATGTTGAAAATGCACCAGAAGCCGTTAAGACTTTCTTAGCTGGAAATATTGGTAAAGAAATTAAAGTTACAGGGACTAAAGGGGCTTTTAATGGTTTGTTACAAGTTAACCCTACTGAGGCAGTTCTAGTTGGTGACGGTGAACTTCCAACAGCACTATCATTAGATGAAAGTCTATTAGATGCAGCTACATTATTACCACACCAAAACAAACTTGTCTCAATTAGTCAAGTTACCATTAGCAACTATGCTAAAGATAGTAAGGGTAACGTATCATTTACACTAACCACTGCTGGTAGTAAGACTATAGGCTTTAGATGGGATAACAGAGTTACTACAATCCCTGAAGCAGCTAAAACTTTCTTAAATGGGACAGGAAACGGTGTTACGGTTGATTTAACCAATGTTTCAATTGGTTGGTACAACAATCCACAATTATTACCTACACAATATATGACCATTGCTGAATCAGTATTAACTGATGCAGAAAAAGTAGCACTTGACCATGCAGCATTATCCATTGAATTAAACGTTCTTGGAGCTGGCGACATGGGTTTACCATTAACAGGAACAAATGGTTCGGTTATCGCTTGGGAAAGTGATAACCTAGCCGTTATCACTAATGATGGCGTTGTTACATTAGCAGCAGAAGAAACAACGGTTAAAATGACTGCGACTCTAACAATTGGATCAGAATCACTAACAAAAGAATTTAACGTTGTGGTTCCAGCTGAAGGGGCAGCAGTTGAAGCTGTTATTTATGAAACAGGATTTGAAGCACCTGACTTTACAGCAGCAACAGCTTATAATAATGAATCTGCAAAATTGGTAGGGCCAGCTAATTTTCAATGGAGTATTTTAATGGGAACACCAACGACTACAAGTCCATTGTTAGGCGCACAATCAGTTCAAATGCGTTGGTATACTGGAAAACCAAATGGTTATGCTTCAACTAATTTTGATGTTGTCGATGTGACAAAGGTTGAATTTAAAGCAAAAGCTAATTCAGGAACCGTTCTAGAAGTTTTAATTTCAAAAGATGGTGGAGTTACATGGATTAGCGGTCAAGAATACGAATTGACAACATCTTCAATAGATTATACGTACAATATTTTAAGTAGTGATTTATCTGGAAATTTTAGAATTAAATTTAGCTTAAAAACAAATAGCGGACGAACAGATTTGGCAATTGATGATGTTAAGATTTATGGTATGGTTGCACCTGGATAAGGCTAATTATACAAAAGCAGAGAATAACTTTAATTTTTAATTGGTTATTTGATAAAAATTAATGATTTAGAGCACAACCATCCTTGGCTGTGCTCTTTTTTTCTAAAGTGTTAATTAAGTACGTATTTAAATGAAATAAGTTAAGACTACTAAGTTAAGCTAATTTATGATAAAATATCAATGCAAACACTATTGAATGGAGAGTAAAAATGAAAAATATTAAAAGAGTATTATTGTTAATTACAGTAACACTGGCATCAATTGTTTTAGTTGCATGTAATAGTGAAGATAAAACATTAGATAAACCAGGAAGTGTTTCTTTGGCCACTAATTTTATTTATTGGGAAGCGGTTCAAAATGCAGAGAAATATAATGTGTATGTTAATGATTCTATATTTGACACAACCACTGAAAACGCATTTGACTTAACTAAGTTAAATAGAAAAGAAGGCGAGCTTACAATTTATATTACCGCTGAGGCAACGGGTTATTTAGTTAGTCCAAAAACTGCTAATTTGAGGGTTATTAGAGCGGGTGACGGGAACTATTATATTAGTGGGACTGAACCAGCTAATGCTTTAGAAGCCCCAACTAAATTAGAAGTTAATTCAACTAATGGAACTTTAACATGGGAAGCAGTAACGAATGCGGATGAATATGAAATTTACTTTAATAATTCATTGTTTGGAACGGTGACCACAAATGTCTATGAACTATCTAATTTGAATCGTCAAAATGGTGATTTAACATTATATGTTATTGCGAAAGGGGCAGAACATACGAATAGTGAACCATCAGTATCCGTTACTTTAGTTAGGGAAAATGAAGTTTATTATCTAAAAGATAAAAAACTAAGTGCCCCAACCAATCTAACTGTTCTTGAGAGTAGATTGTCTTGGACAAGCGTTCCCAATGCGAAGAGTTATGAAATTTATATAGGTAGTGAAGTTATTAGTAATTGGGGTTCCAATTCAATTAACTTAAAACTCTATAGTTCTTATATTGATAAAGAAACCCCACTCTATATTGTTGCGGTAGGAGATAGCTACAGAAACTCAGATCCTTCCCCATCTATCCTTCTTACCAAAGTAATGACAGATATTTACCTATCCGGTGATGAACCTGGAGCAGGTGAATATACGGGTTATTATAAAGATTTAACGGGATTAGAAGGTGAAGCCTTAATTGATAAGTTAGAAGATATCCTTAATACAGGTGTTTCATATTTAGCTTATGCTAGTACCACTAACGTTCTTAAACAAGCAGACCAACACCCTACAGATTCAACCAGTATTAGAGGCATGTATGATCACTTACCAATTAAAAAAGATCAATACCCAGATGTTTGGAATAAAGAACATATTTGGCCTCAAAGTTCATTTGGTGAAGCAGAACCATTTAAATCTGATATGCATCATATTAGAGCAGCTAACGCTGTTACCAATGAAACCAGAAGAAATTATTTCTTTAATGATGTTTTAGGGGCAACCGATGGATGGGCATTAGGCACACAACGTTTCTTCCCTGGTAAGAGAGATAAGGGCGATGTCGCAAGAATGTTAATGTATATGGCCGTTACCTATCGAGATGATGGGTTTAAGTTAGTTGTTCAACAAGGTGGATATACCAATGATGCTGGTAGAAAGATGGGGAACTTAGAAGTATTACTTCAATGGCATTTAGATGATCCGGTTGATGAATTTGAAAGAAACCGTAATGAAGTCATTTATAGTTATCAAGGTAATCGAAATCCATTTATTGATCACCCAGAATTATTTGAACCAATCTATGATTTCTTTATGTCAATCGCGATCGTAGCTTATGATTATTATGATGTCATAACAAGTATTGACTACTATAATCCAAAACAAGATTTATTCGTTTAATAACTAAAAAAGGAAGTTTGACAAGCTTCCTTTTTTTATCGGAATATTAACATAAAGTTAATGAAATTAGCAATATATTATCAGATAAAGTGTATTTTACTTAATCTATACAAATATTCTGAAAAAAAAGTTGAAGAAAACGCCTACATTTGTTATAATCAAGATAAATAAACCTTATAGGAGGGTAAAAGTGAATAACAAAGAAATTTATGAAGCACCACAAATTGAAATTGTGGAATTTGAAATTGAAGACGCTATCACTGCAAGTAGTGGTTTATCCGGAGCACTATTCGGTGAGGAAATTTGGGGAGAATAATGATGAGAAAAATGAAATTTTTTGGATTATTATTATCCTTCTTTTTACTAATTGGAACAGGGATTGGGTTAAGTGCTGCCTTTGGAGACATTACGGTTAAGCTAACTTATAATGTAGATAATGTAGATATCAAACAAGCAGATTTTAGCCAAGCCCATGGAACTACTTTGACTCATGAGGCACCTCTAAACGTAGGTGACAGTGGAGATTTTAACTATTGGTTGGTTAACGGAATTTTAAGAACTGACCTAGCAAGAAAATTATCAATTGTTACAAGATCAACCACTGAACTCGTCGCTGTTTATGGTCACCCAACCAATCCTACAGTCACTTTCATTGACTCAAATGGTAAATACATTAATCATTTGTTTGTTGAAAGTGGTTCTGTTGTAGCAGAAGCCTCTGTTCCAGCAGCACCGGGTAAACCGCAATCAACGTTTGCTGGATGGAAGGGATTAGGAAGTTCAGTTGTAATTAGTGATCCAATCACCAGTAATACAGTGTTTATTGCGATTTATACAGAAAACGAAGTTACAGCTGAGTTAGTTGTAGATGGTGGGACACCAACTACCTATCCGATTAATAGTGTTGTTTCATTAACATTAGGCGAAGGATTTACGCATTGGGAAGACGGAGATGGCAATGTTCTTTCTTATGCAGAAACATTTAAGTTTTCAATGTTAGTTGCGAACAGAGAAGTTGTTCGTGCAACCGGTGGTGTAAAAGCACCCGTTGTTAATATGATTGCTGAAACTGGATTAAGAGAAGGCTATACATCTTATATTGGGCAATTTGATTCAAACGGATTAGATGTGATTGAATATGGGTTCATAGTTTCTGATCTTAGTGAAGCTAATCTAACATTAGAAACACCAAACATCATCGTAATACCATCAAATGTTTATTATATTAACACCAATGAATTCTTAAGAAGCTTTCCAGCAGACAGCTATAACTCTATTAGAGCTTATGCAATCTTTAAAGATGGAGAAACTCAAATAGTAAAATATAGCGGTAATGAGATTTCATTATTAGATACTATTCTTGAAGTTAGATCATATGCTAAAGGTGATCCTGTTACAACAAAAGGTATTGTAACAGGTATCCAATATAGAAATGGGAACCCTCTTGATGGAATAAGAACTGTTATTATTTCAGATAATACTGCAGCTATTCACTTATATCAACCTTCTGGTTCAGTTGAAATAGGTGATATGATTAAAGTTTCAGGAACTATTGATGTATATAATGGTTTATTTCAAGTTGGTAATGGGGGCGTTATGACCGTTTTAAGCCAAAACAATACTCTTCCAACTGTTACTCAACTAACATCCTTTTCAGGATTAGACATAACTAACCAAGGGTATAGAATTTCTATAGAAGATTTACAAGTTAAGACTATTTCAGGAAGTAATTTAACTATAACAGATGGTTTAAATGATGTTGTAGTATATTTTGATGCAAACGTTCCTTCTGAAGCTAACATATTAAGCAGTTTAAGTATCGGAGATCGTGTAAATTTAGATAATATTCATGTCGGTTGGTATAACGCTTTACAATTACTACCGTTCAAAGTTGGCGACATTGTTAAGAGAGAGTTGACTGATGCACAAAAAGTAGCACTTGACCATGCAGCATTATCCATTGAATTAAACGTTCTTGGAGCTGGCGACATGGGTTTACCATTAATAGGAACAAAGGGTTCGGTTATCACTTGGGAAAGTGATAACCTAGCCGTTATCACTAATGATGGCGTTGTTACATTACCGGAAGAAGGAACAACGGTTAAAATGACTGCAACTCTAACAATTGGAACAGAATCATTAACAAAAGAATTTAACGTTGTGGTTCCAGCTGAAGGGGCAGAGGTTGAAGCTGTTATTTATGAAACTGGTTTTGAAGCACCTGACTTCACAGCTGCAACTGCATATAACCTACCTGAAACTTTAAAAGGTCCTGCCGGTTTACAATGGGCAGTTCGTTATGGTACACCAGCAACAACAGGAGCTATTAGTGGAGCACAATCTTTACAAATGAGATGGTATAGAGCAGCTTCTGGATCATATACGACAGATCCAATTTATGCTTATACAGCTTTTCAAAGCACAAACGCAACTAAGATAACATTTTCTTCCGCAAATTACGGTAAAGGTGGTAAAGTTGAAGTTACGATTTCAGTTGACGGTGGAGCTACATGGATTGCTCCAGAAGTATTTACTCTAACTAACAAAAAAGCAGAATATACTTATGATGTTCCAGAAGCTAACCAAACTGGTGCTGTTCAATTTAAATTTACTTATGTAGTAACTGATCCAATTCCAACTGCAGATGATAGATTATACATTGATGATGTTAAGATTTATGGAATGGTTGCACCTGGATAACGCTCGTTATACAAAAGCAAAGAATAACTTTAATTTTTAATTGGTTATTTGATAAAAATTAATGATTTAGAGCACAACCATCCTTGGCTGTGCTCTTTTTTTCTAAAGTGTTAATTAAGAGGGTATTTAAATGAAATAAGTTAAGACTACTAAGTTAAGATAATTTATGATAAAATATCAAAGAAAACACTATTGAATGAAGAGTAAAAATGAAAAATATTAAAAGAGTATTATTGTTAATCACAGTAACACTGGCTTCAATTGTTTTAGTTGCATGTATTAGTGAAGATAAAACATTAGATAAACCAGCAAGTGTTTCTTTGGCCACTAATTTTATTTATTGGGAAGTGGTTCAAGATGCAGAAAAATATAATGTATATGGCCGTTACCTATCGAGATGATGGGTTTAAGTTAGTTGTTCAACAAGGTGGATATACCAATGATGCTGGTAGAAAGATGGGGAACTTAGAAGTATTACTTCAATGGCATTTAGATGATCCTGTTGATGAATTTGAAAGAAACCGTAATGAAGTCATTTATAGTTATCAAGGCAATAGAAATCCATTTATTGATTATCCTGAGTTTGTTAGTATAATATGGGGAACAACACCATCTGCTACCTATGAACCTTTTACAAGCCAATCTAATGTGCTATTAACAAACATTATTCAAGATGATATTGTTATGTATGATAATAGAAGTTCAATGTATATCAATTAATTAAAATATAGACTCTCATACTTGTAAAAAAGTAAGAGAGTTTTTTTAATTAAACAATAAAATGATATAATGGTATCACATGATACTATAAAAGAGGTTCAATATGGATGATGTCGGTGAGATTAAAAGATTTGTAGATTCAGTTAAAACAGCCGATGAAATCTATAAAAACTGAATGACGATTATGATTTAACGAAAAAAAGAAAAGTTTGGATATTTAAACATTACTATGAAAAGGAGCACTGGTTATATATTAAACTTAAAGAAGTGATTATCATAAAAAATAAGAAAATCATTAGGTGTTTAAGCTGTCATATAGATTATATGTAAATGAGAAAGAACGAGGAAGTGGGGACTATGAGAAAACAATACTGTTACAATTGTCAAAGAGAACATACAATTAAAGAAGTTAAAGAATTTAGAGAATACACAATAAAAGGCACCAAAGTAAGCGGAGAGATAACCATTCTTCGCTGTGAAAATTGTGTTGAAGAAATATATAATAAAGAGAATGAGATAAATAATGACCGGATATTATTTGATGATTATAAGCGAAAAAACAATCTAATGACATCAGAAGAAATAAAGACAATGAGAGAAAACTACGGGTTATCACAAGCAGTCTTAGCCAAACTACTTGGATTTGGTGAAAAAACCATCACTAGATATGAAAACGGCGCTATTCAAGATAAAACACACGATCTTTTAATGCGTCTTGCCACGGTAGAAACTAATTTTCTTCAGTTATGGGAAACAAATAGAAATAATTTTTCTAGTTATGAGAATAAAAAAATCAAGAAAGCAATTACCCTATCTGATGAGACAATAACCAACGACTGACTAAACTGGTTAAAATTAAGAATTATTGGTAGATCAAAACCCTAGGGTTTATTGTTCTCTTTCTCAAAATCGAGTGAGAGAACTTTTTTTATCACACAGGACAAAAAAAGAGAAATGTTTATCGCATTTCTCTTTTTATTATTTAATTATTATCTAGGATTTTTGATGTTAGCTTGTGCAGCAGCGAGTTTCGCAATTGGAACTCTAAATGGTGAACAAGAGACATAGCTTAATCCGATGTTATGGCAGAACTCAACACTTTGAGGGTCTCCACCGTGTTCTCCACAAATACCAAGTTTTAAGCTAGGTTTTTCTTGTTTACCTAATGTAACGGCAGTTTGCATTAATTTACCAACCCCATTTTGGTCGATATGGGCAAATGGATCGTTTTCAAATATCTTAGTATCATAGTAATAACTTAAGAATTTAGCAGCGTCATCTCTACTAAATCCAAATGTCATTTGCGTTAAGTCATTGGTACCAAAACTGAAGAAGTCGGCTTCTTTAGCAATTTCATCGGCTAGTAAACAAGCACGTGGAATTTCAATCATGGTTCCAACATGGTATTTAATATCTAAGCCTGAAGCTTTAATCATTTCATCCGCTGTTTTCACAACATAGTCTTTGATGTATTTTAATTCTTTTACTTCACCTACTAAAGGAATCATGATTTCTGGTTCAACTTTTAAGCCAGTCTTTGTGACAGCGATTGCTGCACCAATAACGGCTTTAGTTTGCATAACAGCAATTTCAGGATAAGTAATAGATAGTCTTACCCCTCTGTGGCCTAACATTGGGTTTGTTTCATGTAGAGAATCAACCGTTTCTTGAAGTTTTTCATAGGAAACACCCATATCTTTAGCTAACTCGTTAATTTCAGCTTTTGTGTGAGGTAAGAATTCATGTAAAGGTGGGTCTAGGTATCTAACGGTAACTGGATAGCCTTTCATCGCCTTGTATAATTCTTCAAAGTCTTTTTGTTGCATCGGAAGAATCTTCGCTAAGGCTTTTTCTCTTTCTTCTTTAGTAGAGGAAAGAATCATTTCACGCATTGGTTTAATTCTATCTGCTTCAAAGAACATATGTTCTGTACGGCATAGACCAATCCCTTGAGCACCAAAGTCATAAGCAACTTTAGCATCTCTTGGGCTATCAGCGTTTGTCCTAACTTCCATAGATCTATATTTGTCAGCCCAAGCCATTAATTCAGCAAATTCACCAGAAATAGTTGCTTCAGTTGTGGCAATCTTTTCACCATATACTTTACCAGTAGAACCGTCAAGTGAAATATAGTCACCCTCAACAAAACGTTTACCATTTATTTCAAAGAATTTTTGTTCTTCATTCACAACGAGGTTTTCAGCACCCGCAACACAACAAGTACCCATACCTCTGGCAACAACTGCTGCGTGAGAAGTCATTCCACCTCTAGCGGTTAAAATACCTGCGGCAACTACCATCCCAGAGATGTCTTCTGGAGAAGTTTCTAATCTAACTAAGATAACTGGAAGTCCGTCTTTTTCTTTAAGTTCAGCGGCTTTAGAAGCGGTGAATACCACTCTACCATAAGCAGCACCAGGTGATGCAGCTAGGCCTTGACCAACTGGTTTAGCAGCAGCTAATGCCTTAACATCAAAGGTAGGGTGTAAAAGTTGATCTAATGATTTAGGTTCAACTCTTAAGACAGCTTCTTTTTCACTAATTAAACCTTCTTTAACCATATCTGTAGCAATCTTAACTGCAGCAGGAGCAGTACGTTTACCGCTTCTGGTTTGTAGGATAAATAATTTAGATCTTTCAATCGTGAACTCTAAGTCTTGCATATCTTTGTAGTGATGTTCAAGCTTGTCGGTGATTTCATGGAATTGTTTGTAAATGATAGGAGAATCTTTTTCTAGTTCACTAATTGGTTTTGGTGTTCTAATACCGGCAACAACGTCTTCGCCTTGGGCATTAAATAAGTATTCACCAAATAAAGTGTTTTCACCTGTAGATGGGTTTCTTGAAAAAGCAACCCCTGTTCCACAGTCATCACCCATGTTACCAAATACCATGGATTGGACGTTTACAGCAGTACCCCATGAATAAGGAATATGGTTTAATCTTCTATAAATATTCGCTCTTGGGTTATCCCATGATCTAAATACGGCTGAGATCGCACTTAGGAGTTGATCAACTGGATCTTGAGGAAATTTTTCGCCTTTTAATGCTTCGTAACGTACTAAAAATGCTTTAGCGATATCTTCCATATCTTGAGCGGTTAAATCTTTATCATCATGGATGCCTTTGTCTTTTTTTCTTGTTTCTAAGATGTGTTCAAAGTTTTCTTTGTCGACACCCATCACAACATCCGCAAACATCATAATGAATCTTCTGTAAGAGTCATAAGCGAAACGTGGATTGTCCGTAAGTTTAGCTAACCCAACCACAGACGCGTCATTTAAACCTAAGTTTAAGATAGTGTCCATCATTCCTGGCATAGAAGCTCTTGAACCACTTCTAACAGAAACTAATAATGGATTGTTAATGTCGCCAAACTTTTTACCCGCATTTTCTTCAACTTTCTTAAGACTAGCTAAGATTTCTTGTTCAATCTCTTTGGCAATTTTCTTATTGTCTTCGTAGTATTTTGTACAAGCTTCTGTTGAAACAGTAAAACCGAAGGGAACAGGAAGACCTAAATTGCTCATTTCAGCTAAGTTTGCACCTTTACCACCTAGTAGGTCACGCATGCTTGCGTTACCTTCATTAAATAGATAAACGTATTTTTTACTCATATTATTTTCCTTTCTTTATTGAAATAAAATTTACCAAATACATTATATCACAAAGACCCCTCATTTCAACTTCTTGTAATAATGGTAGCGCATTCATTAAGCAACCGTATCTTGGTTTACTTAATTAACTAATGAAACTATCTCTTAAAATAGGCTTAAAATAATCCTTAATTTTAGGTATAATAGGGTTATCTATTGTTAGAGGTGTAAAATGAAGAAACGAATAATCAATTACAGTGGGTACTATGTTGTCTTGTTGGGGGTAATCAGTTATTTTGGTGTATCCCTATACTTTAAAAGAAATGAACTAGGAAACAGTTTATTTATTAGCGTCTTGTTAATAGGGTTCTTATATGGGATGTTTAAAGCGAGACCGAACAATACCGATGTTTTATTTAAACTAGATAAAGCGGTTTTTTTAAATATTTTGTTTGTCATTGTTGGGGGATTAAT
>DHNT01000006.1 GCA_002410615.1 Acholeplasmataceae bacterium UBA5409 | reverse complement strand
TTTTATTTCGTTACAGTCCCTTTTTTATATTAAGCTTTAAAATTATTCTTCAGCATGTAAGTAATTAGCAACAACACCAGCTAAGGCACCACCGACAAGTGGACCCACGATGTAGAACCATACTTGTTCAAGTGCTTTACCACCTTGGAATAATGCAGGTGCTATACTTCTTGCAGGATTCAATGAACCACCCGTGATCATAAAGCCAGCAATGACAGCCATTGTAAGTGTAAGACCGATGACTAATCCAGCAATTGGTGCTTTATCTTCATCTTTAGTAACACGAAGAATAACGAATACAAAGATGAATGTAAGAACAACTTCTGCCAATAAACCGACAAGTAAACCTAAGTCAGCAGCTACGAACATTGGTGCTAATTGATTCGCACCAAGATTAGCTGTTTGGAAATCAGTGAATACCCATAATAATACGGTACCCAATAATGCACCAACTAATTGTGCTAATGCATAGAAACCAAACTCAACTAAACTTATTTTCTTAGCAATCCATTGTCCAAGTGATACGGCTGGATTAAAGTGTCCACCAGAGATACCACCTAATGCATAAATGATTGCGGTTAAAGCCATACCAAATGCAAGGGCAGTCGCGAGCAAGTTACCACCAGTAAGAACAGCGGTAGTTGTCCCGATAAATACCAATACAAATGTGCCTAATACTTCTGCAATAAATCTTTTAAGCATGTTTAAAACCTCCTATGAAATAAAGTTTATCACCAACAATTTATTAATTCAAACAATGTGGCTAATCTTTGTAAAAATCCGTATATTGTGGCATTTATTTAATCAAATGTCTTATTTGTCTCATATAACCGCCTGATAAATTAGATGTTTCACTTGAAATGATCATTGCCTTATCATCAACGGCCTTGATTTCTTTAACCACATTTTTAGAATCTCTTCTGTTTGCGAATACCATGACAACCATTCTTTTAGAATCTTTTCCATGCGCATCAAGTGTTGTAGCGCCAAATCCAAGGGTCCTAATATTGTTGGTTATCAGTAGTCCTTTATCATAAGGTAAGACGGCTTGGATTAAAACCTTACCAACGGCGATCTTTTGTTCAAGCGTTGAACCTAAATAGACCCCAGCAGCAAACCCTAACCCGTAAGCAACACCTTTCATTGGAGACTCAGAAAGCCCCATTATCACTGAACTTGCCACAAACACCCATAAAAAAATCTCAATTAACGCTAAAACAACCCCGTAATTACGGTAGCCTTTGTTAATCAAAATCAGTCTTAAAGTTGAAATCGTCACTTCAACAATCTTTGCGATAAAAATTAAGAGTAATTCTAAGAACGACGTTCTTGTTAGTATATCAATTAAACTTTCCCACATATTAAAATCACCATGATTAGTATATCATAAATTAGTAAAATAAAAAGAGAAACAAAGAGTTATTTTTTAGATAATGTCACGTAATTGCTGAATTTCTAAAGGGGTTAATTTTCGGTAATCTCCACTGGCTAAATTGCTATCTAACTTTAAAGGACCAAATGACACTCTTTTTAATCCAGTAACGCCCATATTAAGTGAGCCAAACATTCTTTTAACTTGGTGATATTTGCCTTCATGAATAGTTAACAAAGCTTGATGGTCGTTTATTAAAGCTATTTTAGCCGGCTTACAAACAGTACCATCACTGAGTGTTAATCCAGTTTCAAAATAAGTGATATAAGTCTCTAAAAAATCACCTCTAAAATCAACCAAATAGGTTTTCTCAACATGGTATTTAGGACTTAATAATTGATGAGATAATAAACCGTCATTTGTAAGAAGAATGATGCCTTCCGTATCTTTATCTAGTCTCCCCACATTGAATAAATCATCCTTTTGATAGTCCGTGATTAATTGTCTTGTGGTCTGATCTACTTCATCTTTTGAGGCGGAGACAACGCCTTTAGGTTTATTCAACATATAATAAACCAACACTTCATAAGTTACAATATTACCTAGTACCTTTATCACATCGGTCTCAAAAATGTTTATTTTAGAATCTTTAACAATTAATTCATTAATCGTAACATGTCCTTTTGAGATAATTTTCTTAACTTCACTTCTTGAACCAATCCCAGCATCACTCAAATATTTGTCTAAACGCATCTAATCACCTAGTTCATTATAGCATTATAAAGGGTAACTAAATAGAGATAATTTAATCGAGCTTATCCACTTCAGTATTAATATAATAGGGGTGAAAATGATGAATTTGTTAATAGTGAACAATTATTAATGCACTATTCATAGAAGAAATCTATCAATTAATAACGAATAAAAATGATAATATACATAATAATTTGTTAATCTTTACATAATGATTTTTTAATGTTGATTATTCGTTAATTATTGAGTAAAGTTGAGATGGTGAGAAAATGAAGAAAGTGTTTAAGATTACATGGATTAGCGTCTTATCTACACTTGTTAAAATGCTAGCTCAACTATTAAGTAAAGATGGTTTTCAAAATTTTAATTCATTAAAAACAGCGATTGGGGACATACCTACTGAGTTTATTTTAGTGAATTTTTTAGTTTTTGTCATATTGACGGTTGTTTTTATATATATGAATAATAAAATACCTTCTACAAAATTGTCTAAAGGGTTGTCGTATAGTCTTTCGATATCTTTAGTGTGGTTTGTCTTAAGGTTTGAACCAAACACTTATGATAAAATTATCGATTATTTTGTAGATACGCTGATATTTTTTGTTCCGATGCTCATTTATGGGGTGTTATTAGGTTATTTATCAAGCCCTAGAAAACATCTAATCGATTTTTCTAGATCTTATTATGCCAGTATAATTGTGTGTGTTTTATGGATTTTATTTCGTGTCTTGTATTTTATAATCGATATCGATGAACCTAAAACAAACCATACTATTTCCGTTTTAGTCTGGTTGGTGGTAACTGGGGCTGTTATCGGTTTTATATTTTGGATGATCTATAAGAATCTAAGAATGAATATGGTAAGTTCTCAACTCTCTATCCTGGGAATAAGTCTAATCGTGTTTTTAAGTTATTATTGTTTTGAGTTTATTAGTTTAAAATCATTTTATCCCCTAGAATTATTAAAAATAACATTTGACTTACTCGCAATATCTTTTGGTACTTTAATCGGACATGTGATATTTAAAAAAGAATTAGGTGATAAAAAAACGACTTTCAAATAGGAAGTCGTTTTTTAAACTAGTCGTTAAAGCGGGATTAATTTTAAAAGAAAATTGAATTTTCACTTGATGACCAGCAACTAAATCATATTCAGCTTGATTGTTTGGGTCATGCATTTTAATGAAAATTGTTACCACAAACGGTTGATTAGAATAAATATCATTAACGGATTCTTCAAACTCAAGATAAATAATGCCTGATACATCAACACCATCTTCGTTGGTAATAGAATCAATTATATAGGTTATGGACCCTTTACGGTTTTGTTTTTTTGGCGTTACTTCCCAAATTAAATCTATTTTTCTAGTGATCGTAGAAGAAGGGGTTAATACAGTATTTTCAGTCTCATCATCACCATAGATTTTCGTAATGATTGTTTGGTATGAAATTGGTTCATCTCTAACATAAATATACTTGCTTAAATTAAAGGGTAGGCTGTCATTAAAGTATACCCAAACGAGCATGAAAATAATTAAAGTAACAAATGTCAAATAAATCAAAAAGCCAATTCTTCTGTTTTTTTTGAATCGGTATATAATTCCATTTGATTTTTTATTATCATTATCATTAAGCATCATATCACAAGTCCTTAATTAGGTTTTTAAATATAATAATTTTTTATAATACATGAAAATTATACCATCTATCTCCTTATTGTCAATTAAATGCGTTTTATAACTAAACTGTTTATCTAGTTAATTGATAAGGTAAATTTTATTGTTATATAGAGAAGTTTATGTATCATCATGGCTATTAAAGAGAAAAGTATGTAGATTTTTTCCACATACTTTTTAAAGTTAATATTTTAATGCCATTACCCAATAACTTGATCCTAAAACTGGGGTATGACCCGTGTTATTACTTACAAGTGATTTCCATGGTAGACCTTCATAAAGGACATATGCGTTATTCGCATATGAAGTTCCAGCATTGTAGGTGTTCGTAATTGATGCCCATGCATAAATATCAGTACCAGGTGTTACACTATTAGCGCCACTATGTTTCGCTTCATAATAGATACCATTGTATAAAACAACATCACCTTTAGCATATGTATTATAAACGAAATATTCATTACTCATTCGATTCCATCCATTACCAGAGGTACCAGGTTCTTGAGCGTTAGCTCCTCCATGTCGTGCTACCCATGAATAACCATTATGAATGACAATATCATCAGCATAGTAGGTGTTGTAAACTCTCCAATAGATCGTGTTTTCTTGAACGGGTCCATACGGCTTTAAGTAAGATAGATTAACGTTACCAAATTCATCTAGAAACTGATCAGGATCGAACCAACTTCCAGTTACAATCCAAATAGTATCATCATAAACAAAAGCATCACCAGGTTCATAAGGTACTACGGGATCAGGATCAAAGAGAGGAATATAGTCCCACTCTCCAATAGTAGTTGATAATCCGCTGTTGACAACATTGGGTGCAGATAAAGATATATTACCAGCCCAGTAGCTATTTATAGCAACTGTATTAGGTAATAAAGATAATAATATAAGTAGTAATGCTATCTTTTTCAATGTTGTCACCTCGATTCCTTTTATAATAAATGAATATTTTTATAATCAGTCAAAGAAAGCGCATAGTATCGCGCTTTTCTTTTTTAATATTTTACGTTTAAGACTTATAAATTAGATAAATCAGTTAAATTATTCACCAACAGTAATGCTAAGTGTGAAAGTGATAGTGATCACTGCATTTTTCACTCTTAAATATTGTGCTTCACTGAGAGGTTCATCCATTGTTACTTTTACTGTAATAGCGTTTGTACCAAAAAGTTCAATTTCGCCACTATTTTCAAGTGTTATATCAACGTGGAATAATTTATCATCACCATCTTCTAGTGTTGAGCCTTCGATAACAACATTACTATATTCGATTATACCATTTTGAGTGATGTCGCCTTGCACAACACCAATGCTACCAGCGGTTTCAGTTATGCCCCAAGTTGCTGTAACTATAAATGACTTTTCAATTGTTTCACCTGTGCTTGGCGTAATAGTACTAGGAATTAATACATCAGTATCTCCATCTACATCTACATCATCTAGATTTGTACTAACTGTAACTTCACCACCTACACCAACGGTGACTTCTACTTCGCCAGTTCCCTGAGTTGGGGGATTAACAGTGAAACTTTCTAACCAATAAGCTCCAGCAGTAACACTTGCTCCTAAACCAACAAATAGTAATAATAGTAAAACTAATTTCTTTAATCCTTTGTTTGAATTTTTTTCCATACTGGGCTTAGGTGCATAGTGT
>DHNT01000011.1 GCA_002410615.1 Acholeplasmataceae bacterium UBA5409 | reverse complement strand
TTAGAAAAAAACAATGAAACATTTAAAAAATGGGGAGATTTATACAGAATTGAAGAAAATATTATAAAGACTATAATTTCAACAAGAAAAAAGAAAGGGTTAACTCAAAAAGAGGTAGCAGAAATGACTGGACTCAAGCAACCAACAATTGCTAGAATTGAAAATAATGTCAATTCACCTCAACTTGATACATTAATTAAAATACTTGACGCACTTGACTTAAAAATTGAAATTAACTCTCTTAAAACAGATAAAATCTTAGTTGATAAAACTTTATAGGCATAAATGCTATTCTATTGATTTTTCCGTTTATGCAAATTGCATTAAATTTTGTCGTTTCAGCATCAATTATGCCTCCTCTTGTTTTATCTATTATTGATGTTAGACAATTTAGAGAAAAAAAATTAATAACTGAATTTTACATCAGAAAACCACAGATTACATAAAAATAATCTGTGGTTTTCTTATTAAATATTAATATATCTACTTCGAAGTGTTACACTCGTTATGCTTGAAAAAGGAATAATTAATTCATTGTCTTGTCATACGCCATCTGCATCAAAATCTTTTAAAGTGAACATTATTTTTGTTGACCTTTATTATTCAATTTGAGTGATTGTATGACTTAGTAAAATATCATCGTAATAACAGGGTATTTCATCAGTATTTCCCCTATTCTTACCGATAATTCTTAAGCCAACTCTTTTACTTTTTAATTGATCATATTTATTGTTAAATTGCAGTTTTTAATGTTCTTATTAATTACATCCTAACAAGTCCCCTATTCAAATATAATAGGTAGTATTTAAACTAGCGCCTGTTTTATGAATAAGTCCTTTATCAATTAGTTCATTAAGTCTTCTTAATAATGTTGTTTTTTCAACATTAATTCTACTTTCTATCTCTGTTCTTTTTGAATAAGGATGTGCCTTTAAATACGTGACAATCGCTTCTTCAGTATTTAGTTTATGATATTCATACCCGATAACTGGTAAAATGATTTTTATTTGGTTGTCATTAATGACAAATGATGGTTTTTCATCAGTATGATGATAGTTGTTTATAATTCTTTTGATGCCCGTCCCAAACTGGTCGATAATACCTAGTCTAAAAAAGACTGATGCTAAAACTTTATTTCTTGGTATTGATGTGCCACCGCTTAAAAATACTTCTTTACTGATGCCTTCTGGTAATCCACCAGGAGAATTAATCTCGATCATATAATCATACATTGAAATTTGAATACCGCGATCAATCAAATAGTCTCTATGAATAATGGCATTTAAAATAGCTTCTTTAAAAGCGCCATAAGGAATTTGTTCTTTCTCAATTCTTTTTGGAACACTCACGATACTTAGTTTTGGATAATATTTATTAAACAACTCTAGTAAATCATCATAGTATTTTAAAAGTGAATTTTTTTCGAATTTAATTCTATCGACAAATTGATCAGTGCTTATTTTAAATTTAGCAATATCAATATATGCGTTACTGATACTATTATCATCTGACAAAAGCATGGCAGCACGATTAAATAATCCGTCTTTTTTGAGTCCTAATGTAATTAATACAGAGTCATTTAGCTTTTCTAATCCTAATGCTTCTTTCAAGCCTTTTTCTAGATAATCAAAGTTTAATGCTGTATTTTTAATATCAAGTTCGTCAAAACTAACGTTTTCACTTGTTAACATATATTTGGCTAATGTTTTCATGTCCATTGGAACAGTTGAAGTATCCGTTCTCATATAAGAAACATTTTTATAAAAATATGGTGGGAATTTACCTTTTTCTACTTTTATTTCTAATACTTCTTTATCATTTAAAATAAGATTCTTAAACTCAATAATCGGTCTTGGGTTAAACACATCATTAATTGTATTTTCAATATTTAGTTTAATTTTTTTAATTTCTTCTAAACCAACAATTTCTCCATCATCACGAACGCCCAATAAAACAGTTCCTCCTTCTAAATTAGAAAAGGCAGATATCGTTTTATAAATATTAGTCGTAAAAGATTGTTTGAATTCCATTGTCTTACTTTCTACAAAATTCATCATTAAACACCTCACATTTATACTATATCATATTGATTGATATTTTGCAACGAGAAAAAATTGGTCGATTCATTTTGCAACGAGATTATTCTTATCGATTCATTTTGCAACGAGAAATAATATATCGATTCATTTTTACAATGAGAGTTAGATTTGAGCTGTTTTTTAAGTCTATTTGAGTGGTTTAGGGATGGCTTATATTTATCTGTTTTTTATATATATTATATTCTTCCCTTTCAACATCAATAAGGTTTTTTTGTCAATACTAACACGGCTTTTTTGTCAATTCCAGCACGGTTTTTTTGTCAATATCAATAGGGGTTTTTTGCCATATATAGTTAGATGTTTTTGGATGGAATAGAAAATAGTTAAAAGTCTACAACTGTAATGATTTGAGCATTGATGTCATGCTTAAATGTAGCGTGCGCAATCGTATGATGTTTATTACCTGAATGCTTTGATATTATTTTCAAATAAATACTAATAATTTTATATTGATCAATGTTTTTATAGTCTCTTACAAGCATATTACAAACACCTTCCTTATTGACTCGCTTTTTCCACTATTTGCATACCCATTATCCATACAAGTACATGTTCTTCCTATTTAAGACATCCTAAACTACTGGACAGTCCAGCTACAATTGAAATGATTATGTCGACAACTAAATTAGAATTTATCTCTCTATAAATTAAATGTACTCTTAATTAATTCTGCCACTTCATCAGGCGTTAATTCAGAATTATCAATTTTTATATAGTTCTTAAATGGTACCTCTCCATCATAGCTTACCAACCTATATTTTTCTTCCTCATTTAACAAACGCTTTTCTGATAAATTTATATTACGTTTTGATGCTTTATGGAGTATGCGGTTTTCTGTTCTATTTTAAATTGACTTTTTTCAATTTTTTTTAAAATACTTACTATTTGATTTTATCTTAACTAATCCGGCCAAATTCCAAATATAGAATCTGCGAGTGTATCAATCACATTTTGGTCGACATTTGCTTTCTTAGAATAGGCAGTATAAATTGTTTCATTACCCCCGTCAACAAACATATGATTGAGTTTTGGATATAAAACGTGACTAACTAAATACTCGGTACTATATGGTAATAATTCTTGATATCTTTCATAGTATTTTGGATAGACTTGAATATCTTTTCCACCTTGCATGACTAAAATAGAGTGATTTTGACCACATTCTAACAACTCTGCTTCGAAATCTATTATGTTGTATTCAAGCCAATAATTATAATATGCTCCAAAGTAAGCATAGTTATACTTACTAGTGTCTGGTGCTTGAATATCAATAACAGCTTCATAATAGGGTAAATACTCATTATATTGTGTTTGACCATAATTGGTTAGTATTTGTTCCATTAATAAATCAAGAATATGTGAAGTTGTGCCAGCCATAACAACAATACCCTTTAATTTATCTGTTTGGTTCGCAATGACAGGCGCAAACTGTCCACCTTGTGAATGTCCAATTAAAAATATATTTTCATTGTCGATTCTTTCATCATCCCATAAAAGATGAATGGCTGATAGTGCATCATCTATGTATTCATCTTGTGGGGTAAAGTTATAATCGGTTACAAGTTCAGATTGATACTGTAAGGTTCTTTTATTGAATCTTATGGAGGCAATTCCTTTTTTTGCTAACCCATATGCAATATCTTTAAATGGCTCCAACTCACCCACGCTAGAGTTCATATCAGTCGGTCCTGATCCACCAATGAGCACTACCGCTGGGAGGTTCTCTTTAATTCCGTTTGGCAAGGTCAACATACCAGTCATTTGGTAATTGTCAGTTTGAATGATAACCGCTTCTTCAGTAAACTTAATATCGTTATCACAAGAAGACAAAATAAAAGATAATAGAAAAATGGTTATTAAAATTAAAGTTTTCTTTATCATTTTAGCCACCTCGTTAATCTAATTTAATTATACCAAATAAAATAAAATTAATTTACTCGATTTTTCCACTATTTGCCTGTTCTTCTCATCCCTGTCTTTACTTTAATTGCTGAGTTCTCTTCTTTAGAAATAAGTTTGATTAAATAAGTATCACGTTTTATCATCCATTTATCTTCTCTTTTTATTTTTAGTGTACTGTTGCGGTTTTTTCAAAATACGTTAATAACTTGAAATCGTTTAACCCTTAAAATCTATCGTTTATGAGTATCATATTGAAAACAGATCTATCGTGTAAATCTAAAATAAGCAGCAATATAATACTGATTGATATTTTGCAACGAGAATTATGTTTTAGTTGTTTTTTGAGTCGCTATGTATTAATTTAAATACGCTCTTTAAATATAGTATGATATACATGAAAATGCCGGTAGATAAGGAATACTACTCCCATATAAACAAAAAGGGGCTATAACTTATTTTATTTCGTTACAGTCTCCCTTGTAATTTATCGTGTTTTTTAACACTAACTATATATTTAGGGGGTGGCTCTCTTAAGGCGTCGCTTTGTGCTTTCTTATCAAACCTGCTTTGTTTTCCTTTTTTGTTTTGTTACTGAACCACTGATTAAGTTTTATTACCACAAATGTAATAAAAGATAAGAGAGACAAAACTTAAATTTGTATATAAGATTATTAATAACCACTTTCAAAACTCGAAATCCAACGACTTAAAAAGTTGTTGATGAGTATTGAATATTTCTCTATTTTGTCATGTTCCTTACTTCGAAGCAAGTCAATAATAAAATCAATTATACCAAAAGCCACAATTTTCAATTTAATCATATTTACTTGGTTTTGCATATCTAATAACCACAAAAGTATATTGTTTTCCTATCTGTAAATGTTATAAATGATACTATAAGATGTATATAAATGAGGTGCGGACTATTTATTGGACTTTCTATTTGTAATATAAACTCCTATATTCATTTGGAGTAAGTCCGTTTAAACTTCTTTTTCCTCTAGAATTATTATACCAAGTTAAATATTTATTAAGAAGTATAATAAAATTATTAATACTTACGTTAGTCCAATCTCTTCCATAGAAAAATTCATTTTTTATTCTACCAAAAAAACCTTCACATTCAAGTTCGTGAATGGCAAGGGAATCACGGTTTAAATAATAGACTTTTTAAGACTGTTATAGTAAAATTTATTCGAGCAGTCTAGAATGCTTCCAAGCGACTCAAAGTTATGAAGTCCGAGTTTAGCGTCGTGCCTCTGCGATGGGTGTTCTAATGATGATACTAAATATAAACCGATTTATAGTAAAAACCTTGTTTTAACATTTTTGCTGAAAGCGGAACTTGAAAGAAGAGTTAACGAATGAATCAAGGATTTTTTTGTTTGAAGTATTTGTTGGATTATTTATAATACGACGAAAAAATAAAATAGTGCTTGACTCTCCCCTTACTGGAGCAAATATAATGAATTGTGCAAAGAGGTGATAAGATGTTAAAAATAGGAGAATTTTCTTGCTTAGCTAAAACAACTGTCAAGACATTAAGATATTATGATGAGATTGGATTATTGAGACCAGTATTTGTCGACGATAATGGTTATCGATATTATCAAATTGATCAACTTAATGAATTGCTTAAAATTGTGGAATTACGTAAATTAGATGTTCCTTTATTAGATATTAAGGAAACTTTAAAAAATAACAATAATCTACAAGAAGTATTAGAAAAGCAAAGAATGAATTTAGAAAAAGAACTAAATAAAAAAATAACACAAATCTCTTTGATAAAAAAATATATTTTGAAAGCAAAGAAAGGTGAGTTTATGGAAAAATTCGAAGCAAAAGAAATAGTAGTACCTTCAAAAAGTGTTTATTATAAACACGGTGTAATTGATTCAATGCAAGATTTATTTAATTTTGTTCTTTCTGCAGGAGAAGAATGTGGGAGATTAAACCCAACATTAAAATGCAAGAATTATTGTTATGTAACATATACTGCAAAAGAATATAAAGAAAGAGATGTTGAATTAGAATATGTTGAAGAAGTTGAATCTTTTGGTGTTGAAAATGAAACTATTAAGTTTAGACAAGACCCTGAGATTAGGGCATTATCAATTATCCATAAGGGCAAATATGAAAATTTGCAAGAAGCTTATGCGTATGCGGTAAATTATGTAAAAGAAAAAGGTTATTCAATATCCGGTCCAATTCGTGAAGTATATATCCACGGTTGTTGGGATGAGGAAAATGAAGACAATTATTTGACAGAGATTCAAATACCATTTGTTAAGTGATTAATTATATTTAAAGGAGATAGCTACAGTTTGCTATCTTTTTTTTGTGTACGACGGGCATGTTATTTATTTAAACGAAGAAAGTCTAAGTAGGAAAGTTGTTATAACTACATAGTGAAACGCAACGAATATAGAATCAATCACAGTAGTACTCAAGATATTTCAAACCAATATTGTCGTAGATAAATTTAGAGATTCCTTCTTTGTAAAGATTATATTTGCTGCAGGCTTGATTCAATGGCAGATAAAGCAATCTCGATGAATCAACTGGTGTCATATAATCTAATCGATAAGCTACCTTATGATGATTAAAATAATCTACATAGATTTCTATAGCTTTATTAATATCATTAAAGTCATGTAATTTTAGATAGTGTTTCAAATCACCTTTGATCCATCCGATGAGTGATTCAATCACCGGATTATCTGTTGGCGTCCCAGCTCTACTCATTGATCTTGTGATTGGATATGTTTGATGCATTTTCTCAAACTTAACTGATGCGTAAACCCTGCCTTGATCACTGTGTAGGATTGTATGGTCTTCACCATAGCCCCTTTGATCTTTAATACGCAAGAAATCTTCTAAACTTCTTAAATGATTCATGACACCATTCCTATGATGATAATTTACTAAATCATAACCTACAATTTCATTATTAAAGACATCAATATAAAGATTTAAATCATATTTCTTTCTATGATGAACAATCATGGTTGTATCTGTACATACTTTCTCAAACGGTCTTCTTGTTTGCCAGTTTCCATCAATCACCTTAGGAAACTTATCCGATACACCTTTTGGTCTTCTAAATGCTCTTCTACGTGCTCTAGAATAGATACCCATCTCTTTAAAACATTGATACATTAAGTAGCTTGATACCATCCATCCTGAAAAAGGATATAGATCAGTGAGAAAAGATATATTCAATGATACAGGATGGATGGTATGATAATTCTAGAGGAAAAAAAAGTTTAAACGGACTTACTCCAAATGAATATAGGAGTTTATATTACAAATAGAAAGTCCAACTTTTTGTCCGCACCTCCTATTGGGTACTATTATTTAACCATTTATAATGAACATCCCTTACCCTTTTTCACCTTCATTTTATCACAACATTTTAGTTTTTTCGTGATAACTCAATCATTCAAAAATAAAAAAACTTGAATATTATCAAGTTTGATTACTAAAATATTATTATTGATTAAGAAGACTATATACAAACGTGTCTTTCCAAAGGGGTTTTCCTTCTTCATCGATAAAAAAGTACACGTTTTGAATAAAATGTGCTTCTCTTATAAACCCTAGTTTCTCGAGTAGTTTCCATGAGGCTGTATTATTAGGATCACACTCTGAATATAATCGGTGGGCACCTTCAGAAAACGATCTTTTTATTAGAGCACGACAGGCTTCTTCTGCAAATCCTTTACCCCAATAAGAACGATTGAATACATACCCGAGTTCTTTTGACTGAAAGTCTCTATCTCCTAGATATAAGTTCCCTATCATCTTATTAGATTCTTTAAGGACTACGGCAATCATCTCATGTGTAGAGATACGCCACATTAAGTTTTCCTTAACCTCATCTAATGACATCGTACGGTAAGGTTCATACTTGACTACTACAGGATCACTTAAATACTCATATAAATCCATGAGGTCAGTTTCTTTATATCTTCTTAAAATGAGTCTTTGTGTTTCAAGTAATACTTCCATACTAGTTCTCCTATCAAAGCTTATATGTGATTAGTCATGTCTTTTCTTAATATATAAGACCCTTCTAATGGATCCTTAGGGTTCTCGATTCTTACTCTTTATGTCTACTGTTCTATATTAACAGCATCACATGATGATAGAATAAAAATACAAAAAAGAAAAACTGTGACAAAAAGTATTTTATTCATGTTAGTATCTACCCTCCAATTTTTTAAATTTATCGTTATCTTGTTTATATTTTATCACATACTGGTAGTAATCTCTATGACAAGATTTGTTATACCAATTTGTTGAACATGTTCATATATACTTGTTTGTTTGGAGAGGCACAGTATATAAAATAAACCTTTCGTGTTTTTACTAGACATAAAAAGATAAAAATCTATAAATCACATTCATTATGTGATGCATAGACTGATATTTTAGAAAGAAAAAAGGGATTATCTCCCTATTTTCCTATTCTTTAAAGTCGATACTATTGTATCAACATTGTCGTGCTAATATGGGTTACTTAACCTATATTGATACAACTACTGCACCCCTACTAAATATTAGTGCACACTTGTAAATATTTTACGCACCCCTAGCAATGAACTGATACCAAAAACCTGTACTTAGTGTAAACTAATATATATGTAGGAGGAATCAGATGAAAGATATATATATATCTTTTTTTTCATTTCTCTGTTCTCCTTTTTTGTGTTTCTATAACTAGATTTTATCATTCATCACTCATATTATCATGGTTTTATCTATCTTAATACCAAACCTTATATTTTTTCAAATACCATTTTTTTACCCATTCTGCACTGATCATATATAAAAGAGAAAGAATGGCTAGCCATAAAATGAAAGATACTGGTAAGACATATAGGTCAATAGCAACTCCAATTTGTGTAAATCCTATTAGTAAAGCAATTCCTGTAATGATGATGGTGGATATTAAAAGTGGTTTTGCCGGTTTACTTTGAAGGAAGGCTATTTTTTGAGTTCTAATAACATAGATGACCAACACTTGTGAAATAGTCCCAAAAACAAACCATCCTGCTTGAAATAGTGGTGCAAGCTCTTGGGTGTTTATTCTTAAGACATACCATAAAACGATAAAGCATAGAATATCAAATATTGAGCTTAAAGGACCCATAATAAATGTGAATATTTTAAGTCCTTTAGGATCCCATTTTTGTGGTTTTAGTAAATATGCTTCGTCTACATCGTCAAATGCCATTCCTATTTGTGAAAAATCATTTAAAAGGTTTTGTGTTAGTATATGAACTGGTAGCATCGGTAAAAAAGGTAGAAAGATACTTGCGATGATGACAGAAATCATGTTTCCAAAGTTACCGCTTGCGGCCATTTTAAGGTATTTCATGATGTTTCCAAATGTTTTTCTACCCTCTACGACTCCTTCTTCTAATACCATTAAATCTTTTTCCAATAAGATGATATCTGCTGTTTCCTTGGCAATATCTACTGCAGAATCAACTGAAATACCAACATCTGCTTGATGAAGAGCTAATGCATCATTAATACCGTCACCCATAAATCCTACGGTATGTCCGTCATTTTGTAGTATGCCAACAATTCTTTGTTTTTGATTTGGTGAAAGTTTAGCATAAACATCATATTTTTTTAAGGCTTCGCTTAATGTTTCATCAGACATTTTTTCTACATCGTTTCCTAAAACGATGGTTTGTGCATCAATATTTATTTCAGAACATACTTTAGCTGTTACACCTTCACTATCGCCAGTTAGAACTATGGTTCTAACACCATGTTCACGCAGTTTATCGATGGCTTGTTTTGCGGATTTTTTAGGTGGATCTAAAAAACCGATAAATCCAATTAAAACCATTTCCGATTCATCTTTAATGCTAAAAACGTGTTCTTGTGGGACTTCGTTTTTTTGAGCTACAGCTAATATTCTTAAACCATCATTATTATGTTTTTCATATGTTTTCATTGCATGGTCTAAATATTGCTCTGTCATTGGTAAAACCTGTCCATCTATTTCTACATAACTACATATTTGAAGCATTTCTTCTACAGCACCTTTGGTAATAAGTTGTCTTTTATGGTTTTTATCAACTAAAACAACACTCATGCGACGTCTTGAAAAATCAAAAGGAATTTCATCTACTTTCGTATAATTTTCTATGAGTTGATCAAATCCTTTATCATATGAGCGGTTGATAACTGCCATATCAATAAGATTTTTTAATCCTGTTTGAAAATAACTATTTAAAAATGCATGTCTTAAAACTCTTTGATCATCATGACCGTGTAGGTTCATATATTTTTCTAAAACGATTTTATCTTCTGTTAGGGTGCCTGTTTTATCTGTGCATAAAATATCCATTTCTCCAAAGGATTGAATGGTCCCTAATGATTTGATGATGACTTTGTGTTTTGACATAGTGATAGCACCTTTAGCAAGGGTGGTGGTCATAATAACCGGGAGCATTTCAGGCGTTAGCCCTACAGCTATACTAATTGAAAATAGTAAAGATTGTCCCCAATCACCTTTTAAAATACCGTTAATTAAAAAGACGATTGGAACCATGAGTAAAGTTAATCTAATCAGTAATTTGCTAATTGAATTAATACCTCTTTCAAAGCTTTTAATGGCTTTATCTCCAGATAGAGTTTTTGACATAGACCCAAAATAGGTTAGATTTCCTGTATTTAGAACAATAGCGGTGGCACTTCCACTGATCATGTTAGACCCCATAAAACCAATGGTATCTAGATCTGTGATGGAATCATATGTTTCTTGTTTGAGTTCTGCATATTTTTCTACTGGATATGACTCACCTGTTAAGGCGGCTTGTGCAATAAAGGTATCTTTGGTTGTTAAAAACTTTATATCAGCAGGGATGATATCGCCTGCTGATAATTTTAAAATATCCCCTGGAACAATGTTTTCTGTCATAAGTTCTATCCAATTACCATCTCTTAGTACTGTGACCTTGTTTGTTACTAATTTAGATAGTTGTTCTGCGGCGTTATGTGATTTTTCGTTTTGAATAAATGCTAGCGCACTTGAGATAAGGACTAATAATAAGATGATGATTGCGGTTAAATAGTCGGGTTTGTCTTTTGTAAAAATAACATCGGTAAATAAAGTTACTATCGCAACCAAGAGTAGGATTAAGTTAAAAGGGTTGATGATAGCATCTAATAATCTTAAAAATTTGCTTTTATTTTTCTTTGTTTCTATTTTATTTTTGCCAAATTCAATAAGCTTTGACTCTGCTTTGTCTATGGTTAATCCATTTGGATTTGAATCAAATTTTAGAAATAAAGATTGATGGTCTAATCTAGAATAGGTTTCAATTTGATGTTCAATTTTTACTTCTAAAATTTCATTTTTTTTCTTATTCTTTTTCATGGTGTTTCCTCCTTTAATTAAAGAGCATAAAAAAAACGCCCTTAGGCGTTAAATAACATCACAAAAAAGATCCAGGATGAGCCATGGGGTAATGTTTATTTAACGCTTGATTAATTCTTTTGAAATTGTTGTTTTTTATGAATCTACTCTGCGGTTCTTCCATTGCGCTCACCTCTTTCTATGTTTTATTATACCATGTGATTAAGTTTTGTCAATTTAGGTTTAGTTCCTCACAAAAGTAAAGTATTTTTTATTTATATCCATCTGCTGTGCACGATAAGTCTTCTTTAACCATTTTTAAGTTTTTAGGGTAAAGTTCATCGTAGGCGGCTTTGATCATTTCTAAAAAATAACCTTCTTTTTGTGCACCGCTAATGCCGTATTTTCTATCAATGACAAATGTAGGAACTATGTAATACCTAAGTCATAGGCTTCTTTAAGATCTAATTGAACGGCTTGTTCATAGCTGTTGATGGCTAATATTTCTTTTGCTTGATCAATATTTGAAGCTAGTTTTTTAATTATATTGATGAGGGTTTCATGATCTGCTATATTTAATCCTAAAGTAAAAAACACACTTATTCATTCAGCAAGATTGAATAGGTGTGTCACCATATTGAATTAAGTTAGATTATCGATATTAACCAATGCGTATTATAGGCTCAACGATTGGTTTTTATGTTTAGTTAAAGTTTATATATGCAAACTAGCAGATAAAAGCCGTTACGTCAAATCGTTGAGGGTTTATAAGGCAAATTATCCAGTATTCATCAAAACTCATAAGTAATTCTTGGATTTTCAAAACAATAGGCTTGCGTAAATCAAATGCCCTCCCGACGGTACCCCTTAAGCCTTAAGTTCTCTTGACCGGGGGGAGTCATTTATCCAAAAAAAGTTCTAAATACTCCCTTAACTTTTCTTTTGGATAATAACAGACTTTATAATTATCTTCACAAACGAGTAAATCGTTACAAAACAAACTCGCATGTCTTTGTTCAATAGAGTCTGGATGATAGCCATCTACACCTAATTTATGATCAGCCATTTCGACTGCTTTATTTAACCTAGCAACCAATGTTTTATTCTTAGTTTTGTTAAATGATAGTGCTTGTGGTTGTCTTTCCATATAAGCTCCCATCATTTCTAATGGTATACCAGCATCCATCATAGCGTTCATTACACCAACACTAATCATAGGATAGAGTTCTTTAATATGACTTTTCTTTACACCAAAAAAGACAACCGTGAATCTTGATAGGTCATGCATCAGGACGAGTAGATTCTTCCCACTTCGTTTTAAAAAGTGTGCATGCCAAGCATATATATCATTATTTGTGTTATGTTCAGTTAGTTCTGGTTTGATATAATCTAGCATTGCCTTCGTACATTGTATGTGCAAAGGATATCACCTCACTTCAATTCATTATATCAAACTAATCATATCGGCTGCTAGACTGCAGAAGATAGAAACTATAGGAAATAGCTGTAATTGTTAACCACTTTTTTTTATTTTTTTGTGAAGAAAGGTAGTGCTGACGTTGATGCATGGTTTGGGATAGGGCAAGGTCATAAGCCCTATCCTACAAACGATGCGTCAGCGTGTTGTGAACGAACAACATATATATAAGCCCTATATTCGCGAATTTATTCACTAACGAATATAGGAGATTTCACCCTTTCTTCAAAATGCGATTTTTTGTGAGTGAGGCATCACTTTTCCCCCTATATTCACTCTTTTTTTTCTTTCTAATAAATCTACTTGTAGTATCTTGATTAGAGTAATAATCATTATCTTTACGGAAAGGATCTAGCTGAAACTGATCCACTTGTTTGGGTTAAAACTGATTTTCCTTTGTATTGGTATTATTAAGTTAAAAATACTGTGGTATTGCTTTATCAGGTAAAGATAGTTTTAGCGCTATCTATATAGCAAAAGACCCAAGCCTATATTGACTTGAGCCTGAGTAGATATAATTATTTGTAAAGTTCTATAAGTTCTTCAAATGAAATATCTATTCCTGAAAGTTTCAAATAATGAATTCTATCCTCGTATAATTTTATTAAATCACTTGTTAAGTTGTCGCCATAATGTAATTTTCTATGGCAATTCGGACACAAACATACAATATTAGCATCTACATCCAAACTATAATCAAAATAATCTTGAGTGCTTAAAGGTATTAAATGATGAGCTTCCATGTAAGGTTTACCATTTTTAGTAAAGAATGATTTATGAGATTTGTCTAAGTCACATTGATAATTTGCCAATAAAATGCTTTTCTTTGCTAGTTCTGGATTACGTTTAAATGACACTTTTTCACCGGTAATTTTTTCTGGTTTATCTAGTGGAACGTAGGATGGTTTTGTATCAATTGAGTCGCTAATATCGTTTGATGATACAGTTTTGTCATAATCATCTTCATCAATTGCTTTTTTTGTATGTAGACCAATTGCTCTATCATGAGTTAGTTTATCAATAAACTCATTAAGTCTATTATTTTGCTCATATGCTGTTATTAGATCTATGTCTATATATGAACCAAGTTCAATGTTATCCATCGTAACAAAGGCTTGGTTACCTGTTTCCATACGACCTAAAAGTGTAGATATAGCTAAACTTGGATTATCAAAAATATAATCCTTGGTGAGTTGATGATTGATTATGTACCCATTGTTGATGAGATATAGTCTTTCATTTTTTACGTTTTGTCTAATTGAGTTGACTTCAACACTCCTAAAAAACGATCCTTTATAGACCTTGACTCTGCCATCTTGAAGGTATTCTGCAATGACTCTGCCATCTTTAGTTTGTATTTGAATAGGTTCAGTTAATTTTCTTCTCATTAATTATTCCTGAATTAAGCTAAACAAATCAGTATAATTTGTCACTTTCCCGTATTTTACTTTGCTGTTCGACATTGTTTTAAATAATCTTTCAGCACAATCAATTTTAGACTTTTCTATCGGGTTAATTTGTAAATTACTTAAACTCCCTTTTGTCTCAGCAACAAAATAAACATGTTTAACTGCATCTTTATTAAATGCTATTGCCCAGTCTGGAGAGTAATTTCCAACCGGTGTAGGGATGTAAAAACCTCTTGGAAGCTTCGCATATACAACGACCTCATCTGCATTATCTAATTCCTCAGCAAATTTTCTCTCACCTTTAGAATCTTCAAACACATAATCTTGTACATTCTTCTTAGATTTAAATGCCTTAATAAAATCTGCTTTCGATTTTTCTTGAGTAAATATCTCGCTATCAAATGGTGCTTCTTGTGTTTTATTATAGGAGACATGTTGAACAATCATGGTAGATTTTTGTTCGTTGATGATGTTGGAAACTTTTTTAATAAATTCCTCTGGATTGATTTTAAACAGGCTAAACTTGACGAAGCTAATTTTCTTTAAGATTTCGGCTACTGTTTTTCTAGTAAGTTGAGTTTTTTCTCTGATTTTACCTATTAAATCGTATTCAATACTATCGCTTGCAAAAGATTGAATTGCATCACTTCTTGTTTTTGCATTCTTAAATGATTGACCCTTTTCAATTTCTTCTCTATCCATTTCAGATTTTTGCTCACCAGTAGCAACTGTATACATTAGTCTTGTTACATTTAACTCCTTATCAATTGCTATCACTGAATTTTTAATCAGTTCATCAGAATCGAACTGAACTGTATAGGCATACTTATGGTTAATAAGATTCCATAATTCTTTAAACTCTTTTTTGTAAAAGTTTTCATTTAAAGCATTTGTTTCAACTTTAGTAGCATTTGCATTTTCAATTTCTATACCAACTGAGTTATCATACACTCTTTGAACTAACATATGCACACCAGTCGATATTCTTTGAAGTGTGTCTGGTAATGGTTTTAATGTATCATTCTCTACATCATTCTTATAGTGGTCCGTGATTTTCCCATTGATATCGATATATTGATTTGACACCAAATAGAAATAAATTTGCGTTGCTTCTTGGGAAGATATTGTCATTAATTCATCAGTTCCATCAATTTTAATTGATCTATTCTTAAAATAAGATTCGCTAATATTGGTGGGTCTGTCAAATAAATTTTCTTTAATTTGACTTTGAAGCCCTCTAACGAAATCATCATAGGATTCATTAGCTATAACTGTTAATTTATTTATTTGATGAAACTTTAGATTGGATATTGTTGAATCCATTCTTTCTCCATCTTTATTTACACAAATCCTTAAACCTCTTCCAACTTCTTGATGACGTTGAACGTCATTTGCAGAGTACTTTAAGGTACATATTTGAAATACGTTTGGATTATCCCAACCTTCTCTTAATGCTGAATGTGAGAATATGAAACGTGTTGGTTCTTCAAAAGAAAGTAGTCTTTCTTTGTTTTTAAGTATAAGGTCATACGCTGAAATGTCATCTGATTCGTCACTATTTCTCTTTGTTGGAGAATCAACCGATCTTCCTTTTTTATCGATTGAAAAATAGCCACTATGTGTTTTTGATGTTTCAATCGATTGTAAATATCTATCATAAGGCGTATCTAAAAGAAGCCCTCTCGCATTTAGTGCTTTTTTATATTCTTCTTCAAATATTCTTCCGTAGATACCTAATAATTGATTGCCATCTTCATCATATTCACGGTATTTTGCAACCTCATCGATAAAGAATAGTGATAATACTTTAATACCTTTATCATAGAGTTCTTCTTCTTTATCAAAGTGTGAAAGAATGGTTTCTCTAATTTGAATTCTTCTTATATCATTTTCAGCTACATCTCCTGTTGAGTTTCCAACAGATAAAACTTCTCCATTTAAAAATGTAACTGTATTATTGATTGGATTGATTTCTGATATCGTAAATCCATCTTTATATTGGTTCATGTTCTTTGATGTGTTATATAAGTTATCACCAACATCAAACCAACGTGTTTCCCTATTAATAGATTTATTATAATCAATTTCAATTTCAATTAAGGCTCTAGGTGGCTTATTGGTTGATATAGCAATCTTTTGTAGATATAAATATCCGTTTGTACCTCTTAAGTTTTTAATTTGGAAACCTTTAACTTCAATTTTCTTAACAAGTTTTTGATTATATGCATCAAGTGCATCAAGAACATGTACTAAATTGTGTTGTACTCTATGAGTAGCAGAATAATTAATAGCAAACAACGGATTAAAGTTCTTAAGTGATTCTTGAGTTGCATCTCCACCCATTTTTTGTGGCTCATCTAGTATTAATATCGGTCTATTCTTAGCAATCACATCAATTGGTCTTCTTGATTGGAAATCATCTAGTGATTCATAGATTTTTCTTGAATCTTTGGCTCTAGTATTAAATGCTTGTATATTAATAATCATGACATTAATTGAGCTATCTTTACTATACTGGTCAATTAGGCCAAGATTACTAGAGTTATAGATAAAGAATCTAATTTTCTTTCCATAAAGATCCATGAAGTGTTCTTGAGTTTGTTCAAGTGACTTATGCACACCTTCACGAATAGCTATGGATGGTACAACAACTATAAATTTACTCCATCCATATCTCTTGTTCAATTCAAAAATTGTACGTGTATAAACGTATGTTTTTCCAGTTCCTGTTTCCATTTCAACATCTAAAGAAACGGAACCTAATGAATTTATAAGCGTTTTAGATTCTTGAAGATTTGATTTAGATTGTACTTCTCTAACATTTTCCCGTAGTCTTTCATCTGTTAATTTGATGTAAGCATTTGAATAGCCTATATCGTCATTATCATCTGCTATAGAAGCAGAATTTTCATCGGAGTCAAACATTGATATTTTTTGGACTCTACTCTTTTTATTTACACCTAAATCTCTTGTATATTCTTCAAAACTTATATGTGGCTGTCCTTTAAATACATCAACGATAGCATTTACTGCATCAACTTGGTATTGTTGTGTTTTAAATCTAAATTTCATGATTATATCACCTTAATGGTTGTTGAAGGGGAGATGGATTTAAAGATTTGTTCACAGTTGATATTTGCTGAATCAGTCGTAAATGCTGAATCTTTAAAGACTGCATAAATAGATTTAATCTTAGCAAGTTCTTTTACCAATTCATCATTGATTCCATCATCAAAACAAGCTACTATATCATTTTCATTCACAACAAAGTACTTTTTACCAAGTAGTTCTTTTTCTTCGATTTTGGCAGATAATTCAATTCCAAGTTCAAGCATCACTTGGAATAGTAAATCCAGCGGCGTTCTATCTTCTTTAACGTTACCAACTAATTGATCAAGTATGTTTTGATTGAGTTGTTTTGGATTATAGTAGACATCGTTCATATTGGAAGAGTCTAATTTTAGTACTCTAAATCCAATATCAAGGTTTTGCCCTGAAAAGCCTACTTCTTCCTTGATTTTCTTACCAACTCTTCGAATTCGTTCCTGTCCAATATTTGTAAGTTCATGCTCAAACCCCAATTTATCACATAAATCGATTGCGTTAGAGATTAACTCCTTAGAAGATGAATTATTGGCATACTTCATCGCTTCGTCTAGATTTTCAGGAAGTTGAACCAGTATAAATTTTATATGACTTTGGGAAATCATGTTATATTCTATTACTGCTTGTGCTGTTGTAGCAGATCCTGAAAAGTAGTCAAGTACTAAGCAATCTTCAATGTGAGAATCACTTTTTTCATTGTACAACAATGATATAAAATATTTAATTAAAGACACCGGTTTAGGGTAAGAAAATACAGGTTTATCCATTAAGTTGCTTAATGCTAATGAGGCATTCTCACTTGTTCCTATTTTCTCGTTAAATCTGCTCGTGGTTAACATTTTATTATTACTATTTGTAAAAATTATTTGTCGTGGTGCTACTCTAGATGTTTTTCCATCACCATAGATTACCCTGATTGCAAAATTCTCAGTTTTAACCCAAAAAGTAGAGCCTTTCTTGATTTCTTCTTGAACTGTTGAGTTTGACCATCTTGATTTAAATTCCAACTTGAACTCGTTTAAATTGTGACCATTTTTCACTGTAACAGGGTTAAGTAATTTGTAATCAGAAGATGATGATTTAGAATAAATTCCATCCTTTAAGTTAAATTTAACAGTTCCGGAGGGGAAAGTTAATATTTTTAGATTGTTGGAAGCATTAAATAAAGGTGCATCAAGTAACTCAGTGTTAATTCTCTCTACTAAAAGTTCATTAATTTTATCGGTGAATAATCCGTTGGAATAACACAAAATATAATCAGAATTAGAATAGTAGTTTTTGGTTTGCCTACCAAAATGTTGAGTTTTTTCCCATATAAACGTAGTTATGAAATTTTTCTCAGTAAAAATTTCATCACATATTTTTTTAAGATTAGCATATTCAACATCATTTATACTTATGAAAATAATACCATCAGGAGTCATCAAATCTTTAGCTAGGCGCAGTCTAGGGTATATCATATTTAGCCAATCCGTATGGAATCTTCCATTTGAATCAGTATTTTGAAATAGACGGTTACCCTGTTGATCAAATTGACCACTATTTTCTAAGTATTCTTCTGAAGATTGAGAAAAGTCATCTTCATACACAAAATCATTTCCTGTATTATAAGGAGGATCAATATAAATCATCTTGACTTTACCAAGATAGGTTTCTCTTAAAAGCTTCAAAACATCAAGATTATCCCCTTCAATATAAAGGTTTTGAGTATTATCAAAGTCAACAGATTTCTCTTTTACAGGCCTTAGGGTTGCATTAATTCTACTGTTTGCTAATAGAATAGATTTTTTCTTATCTGGCCATGTCATTTGGTATCTTTCTTGCTTATCATCAATAACAACTGTAGATAACTCTTGCTTCAAGACATCAAAGTCTATTTTCTTAACTAGTTTCCCATTCTCCTTAACTTCTTTTAAAGCATTAGGGAATTTACTTGCAATATAATCTATATTTTCTTGGATGATATTGCTACTCATCATTTCTAATTTTTCTGCCATATTATTTCTCCATTCTCATCAGTTCTTCTAATTCTTTTTTATATCTTCTAAGTCGTTCATTATACTCAAACTTCTTTTTTGGTTGTGTTTCATAAATAATGCCACTTTCAGTTTTTGATATTTGAAAGTTAAGTTTATTGATTGCTTTTACTCGCGTGATATATTCATTTGGCGTTTCACTATTTCTTGATGGTATTCCAATTTCATGCCCTAATATGAACTTATACATATCTTTTACACTATTAATCATTGGTACATCAACAAATTCAGGAACTTTAAACTCACTTATATAATACTTACTATTAATCTTTACTTTTGTTCCAATCTCTTTATATGCAATCATCGTTGCAGATTCATTATTATATTCAAAAATATAATATGTATGAAACGAGATATTTTTATCAAGTTCTTCAATAAACAATTTAGGTATATTACGCTCTTTAAGTTCTAAATGAATGACATAAATATTTTGAAATTCTTTGTCCTCAATTACATTTAAAGATTGCGCATTAATGACATTTTTAAAGGTTATGGTCTTTATCTTTTTAGCATCATCTTTGACTTCTTTAATGGCTTTGATTTGAGTAAGGAAATCAGAAACTTTATATTCTTTACCTACATACGTTTTGCTAGAAAAGTTAAACATATTATTTTACCACCACAAATGTAATCAACTCAAAATCGTCAAGTCCAGAGATGTTTTTACCAAATAATACCTGACTTCCTTTTTGAAATATCGATGCTAGATCATTTTGTTCTTCTTTGTGAACGATGGCTTTCACTGCATCATGAAGCAGTGCAGAGTATTTATCCATATTATAACCATCTTGAGTTTCTTTATTCATTTCTGCACATAATTCTTTTAAAGGCTCTAATTGATGTTTACATGTAGTTCTAAGTATATCTAGAATACGTTTCGGATCAGTGTGATCAACAATAACCTGTCCATCTTCTTTTAAATAAAGTAAGTAGTAAGGGTGTAGTCTATTTTGTTTTTCGATATTAATGCCATCATCACGATTTCTTAAAACAAATATCGTGCCCTTTTGAATATTCTTTTCTAAATCCTCTTCAACAACTGCATATAGTCCATTGGGAATATTGGTTGGTTCTCCATGTGTTTTAATATATTGAATCATATCCATCTTAAACTCATTAAGTCCAAGGTCTGTTATTGTAATTTGCCCATCAACGTCTTCTAAATCCTGTAAGGTTCCTTCTTGCAGTTTTTTAAGTTGAGATGCTCTATAATCAAGTTCTATTTCTTCTTGAGAAAGGATATTATCATCTGCTGTTGCTGTTGCATTAACAACAGTCATTCTGTCTTCAACTCTAGCATTAAGCTTAATATATTCGTCCAGTGTAATGTTTGGCCAAAAGTTCATAAGTTGAATGACTTTGTTCTTGCTACCAATACGATCAATACGACCAAATCTTTGAACAATTCTTACTGGATTCCAGTGAATATCATAGTTGATACATATGTCGCAGTCTTGAAGGTTTTGTCCTTCAGAAACGCAGTCGGTTGCAATCAATAAATCAATATCATACTTTTCGTCTTTATACACTAAATCTCTTTCTTTTGATATTGGTGAGAACATAGTAAGTAAACGGTCTGTATCTTTTGGTCCAGGAATTGTTGCTGTATTACCTTGAGCACTACCTTGAATTCTAGCCGATTCTATTCCGTATTTATCCTTAACAAATTTTGATAAATGCTTATATAGGTAATTAGTTGTATCAGCAAACGCTGAGAAAATAAGAACTTTTTTATTCCCATTATTAATCGGATTTTCTATCTTCCTTGAAACTTCTTCTATTAACTTTTGTAATTTCAAATCTTTTTCAGGGGTTATATAAGACATGATATCATATAAGGTCTCAAGCACTTGTATATCATGTTTTAAATCGGCCTTGTATTTTCGTAAATCCATATCTTTAAAGTCAATTTTAATTTTACCAATAGTGCCTCTTTCATCCATATCAAAGTCATCATCTTCATAGTCATCCACTTGAATATTATCAAATTCTTGAATGGAACTATAATTAGCATTTTTTTCAAAAGCATCAATTAAGGCAATCGTTTTATCAGATGCAGACTTAACATTTTGTATGGTTATTCTAAAAGAATCTACACAAGATTCAAGTCTCTTTAGCATGTTAATCGTCATTAATCTTTGAAGTGATTTTTCACGATCAGATTGTTTAAATGTAGACTTTCCTGCAATATCAATATCATATAACTTATCATACTTATGAATTCTAGACGGTTGAATATAAGAGGTTGGTGCATAAACACCCATAGTTAAATTCATGAGTTCTTCATAAATCGTTTTATAACTAATCATGTCTTCATTACTAGCAATATTTGTATAAAAAGATTTTGTGGGTAATCTTTTAGGGAAATCACCGATTTCAGATACATCATAATACTTTGTTACATGTTTTCTACTTCTGGCGATCGTCACATTATCTAAAAGGATAGAAAAATCAAGATCTAAGGATTTCATTAACTCTTTTGCATTACGTTCACTTTTCGGTAGTTTAGTCCAGTCATTGAACGCCCTTTGAGCTTGAGTTAATACAACATTAACACTCCTCTTTGTATCTAGTTTTTCATTAAATTCTTCTTCATCATCACCATAGGCTAATGCAATCTGGTTCTTTAAATCTGTAAATCTATTATTTACTGGTGTTGCTGATAACATTAATACTTTAGACTTAACACCACTCTTTAAGACTTTTTCAAGCAAGAATGAGTACCTTGTATCTTTGTCTCTGTATTGTGGATTGTTTCTAAAATTATGAGATTCATCAATAACGACTAAATCATAGTTATCCCAGTTAAAGTTTTGTAAATTAATGCCGTTACTAAAACCTCTTTTTCTGCCTAAGTCCGTGTGATATAGCACATCGAATCTGATGTGATCGTTAAAGAATATATTAGTTTTTGTGTTGTTTTTGTATCTATTCCAGTTGTCGGCTAGTTTTTTAGGTGTTAACACTAAAATGTTCTTATTTCTAGAAGAATAATATTTCATGACTGCAAGTGCAGTAAATGTTTTACCTAAACCCACTGAGTCTGCGAGTATACAACCATTGTATTTTTCTAACTTATTGATAACACCTATTGCTCCATCTTTTTGGAAAGTATATAGTTTTTTCCATATCAATGAATTTTGATAGCCCGTGAGCTCATTTGGAAAAGTATCTTCAAACATTGTATCTTGTAAGAATTCTGCAAATATGTTGTATAGTGTAACGAAATAAATGAACTCTGGTGAATTTTCTTTATAGGCAGTAGATATATATTCAACAATCGAATCAGTAACATCTTCCATTTTACTGTCATCATTCCATAGTGTATTAAATTGATTAAAGAAAAATGACGCATAATTCTCATCGTCTTGTTTCATAATACCCTGAAAATACATATTGTTTTGTTCATAACCTAAATCAACTGCAGTAAAACCTTCGATAGGTGTATATGCTATTTTCTTTTTCTTATTATCCACATGGATAAAGTTTTGTAAACCTCTTGCAGTAATATTAGATTTAAATTTTACTTTGGTTTTAATCCATTCAGCACATTCTCTTGCAATGACTCTTTGAGTAAGCTGATTTCTCAATCTAATCTCAAATTCAGTACCATACAAAGAACTTTCTCTAAGCTGCTTAGGAATATAGAACTCCTTAACCTCTTTCTTTATGGTGCCTTTAATACCTTCACTGACAAAGGTTGGTGCAGGAAAAATGAACTCTAGTTCTTCTACAGATTCAAGTTCTTTTTTTAGTGTTTCATAAGCATAAATAGAGAAAAATGATGCTACTATTTTTACTTTACTACCTGGGATGATTTCTTTACGTAGATCATCACCTAATAACTTCGTTTTATTATCTAATAGTTCCATTAAGTTAATTCACCTCAATCCCATGCTTATTAAAGTATGTTGCGAGTTTTCTTTTAACTTTAATGGTTGGCTCATGTTTACCTTTTTCCCATCTATTGATAGATTGAAAGGAAACTCCCAATAATTCAGCAAACTCAGTTTGTGTAAGAATGAGTTTTTTTCTTAATTCTTTAATCCCCTCAGCGTATGTCATGGTTATCACCTCAACGTTTATATCAAAATTATAACACTTTTTTATCAAATGACAAAGAAAACTTAATCACGTGCCTATTTATAATGTAATTAATATATAAATTTCGGTTTAATTTCGCCAATAACCGCCATGACCAGGTTTCAACCCCGCAGTAATAAATAAAGTTGTAATCGTGTATTTAAGGCCGTAATCGTGTTATCTAATATATGAAGTATCTACCATCAACCCATTTATTGTCCTAATAAAGATTTTTATTATTCACCTAATTTTGGAATATAGGAAAAGCTTCCCTATCTGCACGAAAAAAAGGTCTGATACAAATTGTATCAAACCATTTAGTGTTATGTGGTGCGGGTGACAGGAGTTGAACCTGCACGCCTAAGGCGCTAGATCCTAAGTCTAGTGCGTCTGCCAATTCCGCCACACCCGCGCAAAAAGAATTATATCGTTTTTTCAATTATATGTCAATAGAATATTAGGATTTAATTCTTCAAGTGTTGATATAAATTGGTTCGCATCGCCCTATCCATGCGGTATTTATATAAATAAACATATTCTAAAAATTTGATTGGATCATATTGATAATTCTCATTAATAATGAAGATATTATCTTTATCAAGATCATTTGTGTTATGCAAACGTTTCCCAATAATATAATAATCATCGGTAACAACGCTGAAAGTTCTTGAGTCGATAGAGAAAGTATGTTCATCCGATAAGGCGTTAACCCCAAAGTAATAATTATCTGTTTGTAAGTCAAATAGTTCAATAATCGTTCTATATAGGTCAACTTGTGATCGAACCAGTGATTGTGTGCCTGTCATTAATCCACGCTTTAGTCCGTCTGTTTCATGTGTATCATCTGGGACATAAATAAAGGCTAAAGTTTTAATCATTTCTCTTTGGTACTCTAATCTAGACAAGACATTATCATTTACTTCAGAGGTTCCATTAGATGATTCTAAACCAAGAATCGTTGCTAAATCATCTTGTGGGATGCCTGAGCCATGATCACTATAAAACACATAAGCTGTGTTATCTAATTCATGAGAAACTTCAATAAATTTTTTATAAAAAGATTCAAGATAAGCTTCATAATTTAAATATCTTAATGTGGTCGCTTCAAGATTGATATCTTCGTTTGTAAATCTATCTTCAAAAGGATTGTATTCATAAGGGGTGTGGGGTTGTATCGTAATCGGAAATAAAAACACTTTTTGGTCCCCTTTGGTATCATAAACAGCTTTTGTCCATTCCAATAATGCTAAGTCACTTAACCAAGGTGAGTCTTCCGTTGAGGCATAAGTAATATCTTCAAACTTATAATAACCATTCTTTGTTTCTTCAAAGTTATTTTCTTGAGGATTATAGTAATAGAAGTCATCAAACCCAAACAGTTGTTCATGAACAACCCCACGATTATAAAACTCTAATACATCCCCATGTAGTGAAATACTTAACCGGTTAGAAAACAGTTGTGGCAAGGCTGGCAAGGTATAATTGCCATCTTTATAGTTCCAATAAAGCGTTGTGTCCCCTGAAGGATATAATCCCGTTAAAACAGATAATTCAGCGTCACTACTATTGCCGAGTCCGACATTTGTGTAAAAGTTATCTAATACATAAGATTGTTCTAACAGGGCTTTTAAAGTGGGTAAGTAAGTTTCATCTAGGTAAGGTCCTGATTCATTTAATAAAAAATGATTAAATGATTCAAGATGAATTAAGACTAAGTTTTTATCCTTCAATATACCATTTAACTTATTATTATCTATTGTGCCATCAAGGATCACAGTTGAGGCTTGAGATTTAGTTAAGTTATTTGAATAAACCTCACCATAAACATTGGTATAGGTATTTTGGTTTTTATTATAATCAACATACCAACTCGGATCTGCTTCAACAATATTTTCAAAATCGTATTTAAAGCCTAAAGCTTGTCCGAAATAATAATTATATAACCCCGCTGTTTGAACCCCATAAAGTGGTCTTTCAGCGTAAATGGTCCAATTGGAATTCATTGAAATATTAAATATCCCTAAAGTGGTAAAACTTAAAATGATTCCCACTACCACAAACATCGCATTTAGCGGTTTAAAGCTTAATAATGCTTCTTCTTTAATCTTCACTTCTGTTTTACTATAGTATCTTTTTAAATAAGTATAATAGACGATTAAAGTAATCCCTGGGACAAAAACGATAATTCTGTAATAAACAACTAATTCCTTTAACGATTCTAATAAAATTGATATCCCTAAGGTCGTCGCTGGGTTTTTAAATAAAGTCATTTCATAAAATGAGAAAATGGTTTGGTAATACTTGGTAAAAATCCCTAAGGCAAAGATTAACCCATTTAATAAAAATGTCACCACAATCAAGTAGATTAATCTTTTGTTTGTTTTAGTGAATATCAAAAAACCCACAAAAAGAATAATCGTTAATACCGCAAAATTACCCACTATTGAATTTAATTCAAATAAGGGTGTTCTTTCAAACGCAGTTAAATAACGATTCAGTGGTGCTGTTGTCACAAAGTAGGTGTTTACTATATTCAATACATAATATAGTAGTATAAATATTAATAATTTTTGATTATGCTTGTTCAAATTTTATCACCTAAGTCATAGTATAAACCATTTTAAATCATTTTAAAAGAAAAAGGGGAACTAATCCCCTTTAAAATTTGTGTTTTTTATAATAGAATACGGTAAAACCAGCATTCAAGACGATTACGCTTATGCCGATGATAGCGGGTAAAATACTTTGTTCTTTGGCTTGAACGGTTATCCTGCCATAATTAAGCCGGTTATCTTTTTCAAATGTGTAGTAAACATAACTTGATTTAGAAGCCTCTGTATACTTTGATTCATTCAATAAGATTTCGATTGCCTCAGCATTGACCATTAACTTATCACTTAACCAAGCTTTGATAGCTTCATCATCCATTGAACTTAACGCATCAAAACTAATAATTAGCTCTGAGGTTGTAAACTCTGGTGGGATTCCATCAACCACATTCACGTAAATGGTGGTTGATTGGGTATTATTAGAACTATCATGAACACTGATTGTTAAAGGGTATCTACCCGGTATATTAGGGTACTCCCCCTCAAAAATAAGCGCCGATGAGACATCCCCATCCACAATATCATAAGCTGAAAAATAGGTCTTTATCTCTTCTAAAGTAATAAAAGGATCGGTTGTATAGCGAAACACCTCAAGTGGTCCATCAATCACTGGCTTTGTTGTATCAACCACCTCAATATTAACTTGGTAAGTCGCTTTATTTAATGAAGAATCACTGAGTTCATAAACCACTTTATAAGTTCCTACTTGTGATTGGGAATCACTAAATGTATCTTCTATTAATACCAAATCATTATTTGATAATTGGACATCATAATTATCTGATACACTCAATAAAGCTTTAATATCTTCAGCGTTTAGATTATCAACACCAAGTTCAATGGTGTGGTTGTTTGTGCCTTCAATGACCGGTGCCGTAACATCAACTAACTTCACATAGATATCATAGATGGATGTGTTAAAAACACGATCAGATACTTCGTAACGGATTAAGTATTCTCCTAAAATCGAACTGTTTGGCGTAAAGTCATCTTGAGTAATAATAATATGGTTAGAGACATCCGAGTTCTCATCGATGGCACTAAGTTCACCTAGGATATCCGCTGGACTTTTTAACTGATCATAATCCATCAAATAATAACCAACTTGTGGTGTCAAATTAGATTTAACAGAATAAATTTTAGTGAAATCTTCAATCTTACCAGCATATAACATAATACTGGCAGGCATCGATTCTAAACATTCATCAAAAATCATCACATGATCAATTCTTAATGAATTAGATTCAGGGCCAAAAAACGAATAAAAGTAATTACCATCTGCTGAACGAATTAATTTATAATTATCAATACCAACGCCCCAATCAATATATAAATAATCTTCGGTTGGATCGGGTGTTTGAAAATAATCATCCGGGAAAAATTCTTTTCCAATCACGAAGGTATACCATGTTTGATTCTCCGATACCACCACCGGATTAACCATCTCAAGACTTCTAGTATTTCCTAACCCTTCCGTTTGATAATCTTTAACAACTAAATTCGTCAAGTCGATTAAATTTCTTCTCGGATCTTCTATCCCTTCCGCGTTTATCAAAACACCTTGTAACAATAATAAGACATTTAAAAATAAAATCGAATAAATCTTTTTCATTGTTCTTCACCTCTAAATAATATATAGAGATGAAAGAGAATATTTACTTTATTTTATTTTTGCGAAAAGTCTAATCGGGCTTGAATCACTTTCTATTTTTAAAGGAATAGCAAATATGTCAAAAAAAGAATCTTTCGGTAGTCTATCTAAATTAATGGCATTTTCCACAATATAGATTCCCTTATTAAATAATAATTTGTGTAAAAAATAAGGTACCGTATCCACTGAATCATTGTCGATCACAATAAATTTTAAGGGGTGTTCGATTAATTGCCTTACAAAGTTTTCTTCTAAATAATGACCATGGCATTCTATCACCACGACCTCTTCACCTTGATAAGTATAATTAAGCGGATCAACAACTCTCGCAGTCCCCATAAACTGTGTTAACTCAATTTCACTCATCAAAGACCCACTGCCCATATGGTTTAGTCCATCTATATGGGTCCCTGTATGCATATTCATCTTTAACAAATAATCATTATAGCCATCTTTAATAAAATGCTTGATTTGTTTTAAACTAAGGATAGGATCTTCAGGATATCCAGTCATTTTATCTTTAATCGTTTTCGTTAAATCAACAATCATATTTCTTTCCCGTATTGTACCTTAATATGCCCTTCTTCTAATGCCATTAACATGATCTTAGCACTGGTAACATTGGTTGCGAGTGGGATCGCAAAAACATCACATAATCTTAATAATGCGGATACATCAGGTTCATGTGGTTGAGCCGTCAAAGGATCTCTTAAAAAAATAACTAAATCTAGTTGTTGTTCAGCAACCATTGACCCAATTTGTTGGTCACCGCCCAAGGGCCCACTTTTCATTCTTGTAATATGAAGATGGGTCTGTTCCATAATCAATTTTCCAGTGGTTCCTGTCGCAAACAATTCGTGTTGGGCTAAAGTTTTTTCGTACTGCTTTGCTAATTGGACAATATTATCTTTCTTTTTATCATGTGCTACTAATGCTACTCTCACTTGAATCACCTCACACTTATTATAAAGTAAACAACCCAAAAGTCCAACCCCGCATTATCAATTCCTATTAAATAAAAAAACCGAATAATTCGGTTTTAATTGATACTAATGGCAGGGATACCAGGATTCGAACCCGGACTAACGGTTTTGGAGACCGCTGTGCTACCGTTGACACCATATCCCTAATTTAAACGTGCATTATTAATATAGCACACGTTTAATATTTTTACAATCTTAAACTTTATTCAGTTTGATTATCTTCCGTTTTAACTTCAACCGAACTAGCAGATTCTTTGACTTCTTGTGAAGCTTCATAAACTTTATCTCTCTCTTCAACATCAGAGATTTGTTTTAAGTTTAAATTTTGAGGTTGTTTTTTAACAACTTCATCCTTTTTAATCCCTTCTGCTACATAAACATTTTTCGTCTTCTTTTGTTTCTTTCTAAAGAATAATAAATAGGTAAGCACGGCGAATATTAAGGCGAAAATTCCCATGTTTCTCCAAATAACCCAATTATATTCATTAAACTTGTATTCGGGTAATCCTGATTCAACTGTAACAATATTGTAATCAGATAAAGTGACATTATCTGGTGTTAATAAGGTATGTGTATGTAATACCACATTATTATCGGCATCAACTTCAACTAAGTTGTTCGGAAAATTGATTTGGTATTGAATCGTGGTATAGTCAGTCGTAATATCAAATTTGCCTTCTAATGTTTTTGTCGTTTTATTATAAGTCAATTTATAATTACTATCGGCTGCTGCCCAGTTGTTAAAGTTACCACTGATATAAGCATCGCCTGTGACATCTTTTGGTGCTTTAACTCTAAAGATAACATCTTTATAAGTTTTTGAAGTGCCTTTGGTTTGTTCAGTTGGAACAGCTTGAATGGCTTCTGATTGAACCATCGTTTTACTTGGATTATGGTCTAAATGATTTAAGCCACTGATAACAGCTGCTAAATTGGACGCTTTGGCTGATAAAAGTGGTCCTTGTGTTTCATCATAATCATATAATGGAACGATTGTTTCTTCTTCATCGCTGTCAACATACCAAATCGAAACATCTAAAATATCATCTCGTAAGTCTGGTTGGTCTACATATAAGTTTTCCAAGAAGATATATTGAATAAACCAATTACCTTCACTGAGTTTAACTAATTGTTGTTCAAAATTACCCCCTGTTCCAGTAACCTTTATATTTAACATTTGGGTATCAATACCTTCTAAGTGGTCTACCACAACCGTCATCACATTAAAATCGCCATTACTTTGTAAAAACGCATGTAGATTAAAAGATATTTCTTCTAAAGTTATCGTTTCATTGATAACATCATCAATTAAATAATAACCTCTAAGTCCTCTAAAATAATCATAATTTCCTTCATTAACTGCTGCATCACCATTTAATCCAATCGATTTAGTATAGGCATAATTTCTTGATTGTGTAAAAACATTAAGCCCGATGATCAGGATGACGAAACCAAATAATACTCTTCCTAAAAACTTCATAATAAACCTCCTACTTGCGTACTATACAATAATACCAAATTTATATCACATTTCCAAATTATTTTAACACATCTCTAACTTTTTTTAATAAAAAGACTTTACATAATATAAAAATATTGTATAATAGAGTTTGCGACAGTTGGCGGTTATGGCGAAGCGGTTAACGCACCGGGTTGTGGTCCCGGCATCCGAGGGTTCGAGTCCCTTTAGCCGCCCCAGGTCGCAAAATAAATAGGGCCATAGCCAAGTGGTAAGGCAATGGACTTTGACTCCATCACTCGTAGGTTCAAATCCTGCTGGCCCTGCCATCAATAAATTAAAAGCGACTTCTGGGTCGCTTTTTTACTGATTAAATTTGTTTTTTCATGGTAAACAAGACAATTGGTTTATCCGTTAAAGTGATTTTATGATCTTCGATTTTCACTTGATTTGGATATAAAATATTTTGATATATACCATTATCTAGTGGTACTTCTACTTCACCTACTGTATTACCGACGTTAAATATTCCAACTGTACATGAGGTTTCATTTTCATAAGTGATGACTGCCGCTTCTAAGGCTTGAAAATGAATCTTGAAGACACCTTTTTGGAATAAAGAGTCCTTCTTTAAGTGCCCCATTCTATGAATCAAATTTCTAATGTGCATATTATTGGGGGTTAGGTTAACCTTATCAACCTCAAACAAATCAACCTTTTTAGAAACCCCGTATTCTTGACCCGCATAAATCATCGTCGCCCCTTTTAAGAAGAACAATAACCCTGTTAGATTCAGTAATCTTGTATCATCTTTAATGTAATGGGCAATTCTTTCTTGGTCATGATTTTCTAAATTTCTTAGTTTTACATAGTTAGCGGGATAAATAGATTCTTGTTTCAAGATAGCCTTTAACCAAGTATTTAAACTACCTTTTTCCGTTACATAGTCTATGTATTCATCATGAATATCATAATCATATAATATATCAAAAGCTTCATAGGTTTCTGAATCACTGGCGGCATAAAAGCCTAAATCTCTTGTGTGTTTAACAAAACCCGAATGAATTGATTCGGCTAAGAAAACAACATTAGGATTTACTTTTTTAACCTCTTTTCGGGCTCTTAACCAAAACTCCATGGGAACCAATGAGGCAACATCACATCTAAATCCGTCTACCCCTTTATTGGTCCAAAAAACCAAGGTTTCGATTAAATAATCCCACAGTTCAGGGACTCTAAAATCTAAGTCGGTAATATCCCACCAGTCACCAACTTTACCAGCGAGTTTACCGTTTTTTCTATAATACCATTCTGGGTGTTCTTCTAATAAAACGGCATCATGAGCGGTATGATTAAAAACAACATCAATCATTACTTTTAATCCTTCATTATGCGCACTTCTTATCAACTTCTCAAAATCTTCAATCGACCCAAAATCAGGGTTCGTCGCTCGGTAATCACTTATAGAATAAGGTGATCCAATGCTACCTTTACGATGGCGTTTACCAATTGGGTGTATAGGAAGTAAATAAAGGTAATCCATCCCTAATGATTTAATCCGCTTTAAATCATCAATTAAACTGATAAAAGTTCCCTCTTTAGTATGTTGTCTTAAAAATACTTGATATATATTGATACTTCTTAAATCTAGTCTTGTATTATGTGCCATATCTTCACCTCTTATTTTATTATAACAAATAATTATTTTATTTTTAGTTACAAATCAGTTAGTCTACTTTAATCTTACTGAACACTCCCCCAATTGGGGCTTGAATAACGAGGTCGGCAAGATTCTCTCTACCTGTTAAGTCTTTATTAATTAATACGAGTGGTTTTCCTTTAGGGTAATAATAAATTAAACTTGAAGCGGGATACACCCTCAAAGAGGTTCCCCCAACAATTAATAAATCGGCATTTTTAATCGCCTCAATGCTTCTTAATAAAATATCATTATCTAAAGCTTCTTCATATAATACCACATCTGGTTTTACCATACCGCCACAGTCACAATGTGGGATATCACTTTCTAAAATACGTTCCAGTCCATAAAACCTCCCACAGACTAAACAATGGTTTTTATGGATCGTTCCATGTAACTCTAATACATTTATGGAGCCCGCCATTTGGTGAAGTCCATCAATATTTTGAGTCACTATCGCACTAAGTTTACCTGCCTCTTCCAGTTTAAAAAGTTTTTTATGACATTCATTCGGTTCAGCCTCCAAATAAATCATTTTTTCTTTATAAAATTGGTAGAATTCGAACGTTTTCTCAAAAAAGAATGAATGTGACACGATTGTTTCGGCTGGATAAAGGGTTTTTTCATTGAAGATTCCTTTAGCACTTCTAAAATCAGGTATTCCCGATTCAGTTGAGACACCCGCACCACCAAAAAAGACAATATGATTGGATTGATTGATTAATTTTTGTAACTTAATAATTTGATCCACACTATCACCTATTCATATTATATCATATTTGACTGTCATTATTTCGTAAATAATGACAGTTATTCTTGATTTATAATTGAAAAAATAACATTGTTATGTTAAACTAAAATTACGTTAAGGAGCGTGAAAATTATGGCATTATATGATGTTGTTAGTTTTGAGGGCTCATCGAGTGATTGGTTATTATACAAGTTTATCGGAACAGAGTTTAACGTCAATTCTAAACTCATAGTAACCACTAGTCAAGTCGCGATTCTTGTCCACAATGGACACATTGAAAAAATATGTGAAGAAGGCACTTATAAATTAGACACTGAACTTCTACCTTTCATTTCTGGAATGGTTAAAGCAGTCCACTCTGGTAAAAGTCCTTACAAGATGGAAGTTTATTTCATCAACAAACGTTTAAAACTTGATCTTTTGTGGGGAACAACAGACGCTATTAAGATCCTTGACCCCGTCTATCAAATTCAATTAAACATTAGATCTAGAGGTCAATTAGCGGTTAGATTATCTAACTATCAATTCTTTTTCGAAACCTTAGTCGGTAGTTTAATTCAAGGAAACTTTATTTCTTTTGAAATCATCAAACGCTACTTTAGAGGGATAATGAATCAAAGACTCAAGAAAATTATTTCTAGTTTCATGTTAGACAACAAAGTCTCATTCTATGAAATTAATCCAAGAATTGATGAAATTCAAAAAGCATTAGAAGTTTCATTAACGGAAGACTTTATCAAATTTGGGTTTAATCTAGTTAACCTATCCATTGAATCAATCAATGTTCCCGATAGTGACCTAGAAGCTTTAAACGATATCTTAATTCGTCGTGCCGAGTTTGAACAATTAGGCGATAATCGTTATCGAACTTCAAGAGGTTATGATGTCTTAGAAAAAGGCGCTTCTAATCAAGGTTCAGCTGGTCAAATGATGGGAGTTGGCTTAGGGATGGGGATGGCAAATCAAGCCACTGGTTCAATGAGTTCGATTATTCCTCAAGCTTCTACCAATGAAACTAAAACATTTGAATGTCCAAACTGTGATTCACAAATTCCTAAAGGTACCAAATTTTGTCCTGAATGTGGCATAAAGATTGTTGTTGAATGCTCAAATGGACATAAGGTACCAGAAGGTTACCACTTCTGTAACGAATGTGGCGAGTCACTTTATAAGAAGGAGACAAAAGAATGAAAAAGAATATCTTGGCCTCAGTCAGCTTTACACTCCTTTTAGCCTTAGTGGTTATCTTACCATTTTTATTGGATAATACTTTTGACAATAATAATGGTTATTTGACTATTTATATTGTTAGTAAAGTGGTCGCAATCATTTTATTGATTGTCGCGTTTATCTACAGTATTATCTCTAAAAAAGCCAATGCGGTTGTCGTGATAACGATGAGTACCGTGTCAATTTACCAATTAATTCCCCTTTTAATTAGATTCTTCTTAAATTCCAGTCACAATCCAATGGTTTGGAGTGTTATTACACTAATCGTATCATTGATTATTGCCTTATTAATTTTGGGTGGTACTGTTATCAGCAATGATAAGATGTTAGAATCAGACAAAAAATATCAAGGTAACACGATTCCAATCCAAGACTCTAAAGAGCTCTATGATGAAAACAATCAATTTAAGGGGCTTAAATAAATGACACAATGTCCAAATTGTGGCTATCAAATGGGGCAACACGAAAGCAATTGTAAATACTGCGGTACCAACAATCCATCATTCAAAAAAGAATCCAAACCCAATTACAATTTCACTTTCCCTTCATCAAACGAAGCTCAATCTAATAACAATTTTAGTTGGGGCATCTTCATTCTTTTATTAATTGTATTTTGGCCAGTAGCGATTATCTATCTTATTATTAATAACGTTAAAAAATCATGATTTAAGCAGGCAATTGCCTGCTTTTTTTTAAAAATAAAACTGGGCTTAGGTGCATAGT
>DHNT01000019.1 GCA_002410615.1 Acholeplasmataceae bacterium UBA5409 | reverse complement strand
TATAGAGGAAGGGGACTTCTTGACTAGATTGTTAAAAAATACAATGAAATCATAATATAAACTCCAGTTAATTAAAAACTCTAGCATGATGCTGGAGCTTTATTGTCATTTAATGTTTATTTTGAGTTACCTAAATGGTCAAATTTTTGTTTTAAAGCGCGTTCTGTAGGTATAATGGGTCCAATTAAAGGGATCATTTGAACTATAATGATAATAATACTCGTAATAGTGATGGTTTTATTATCTTTATTAATTAAAAAGAGCATAGGTATCATAGAAACTATTAATGTAATGATGCCGGAAATAAGCCAAATTTTTCCAAAGTATTTGTGGGCGAAATCCCAAGCCTCTTTACTATTCATTGATCTATTGGTTCTATAACCAAAAAAAGCATTGATTGTTTGAGGCGGATTATAAGTGAAACTTAATCCTAAAATAATCATTGTAAGCGGACTAATCAAAACTACACCAAGCATAAATAACCAATACATTTTTTTCACTCCTCTCAACCGGATATGTTACCTCAATTATACTATTAATATTTTAAAAAGTAAAATAAATATTTTATTTAATATAATGATAAAAATAATTAGTCGATTATCTTGCAAAATAGTATCGTTTCGATTAAAATTGTAGTTGCAGTAAACAAAAATATTATAAATAATAATGGAGGGTTTATGAGCTTATATCAAATTAGAGTAGAAGATATTAATAATCAAGTTGTAGAATTATCGAAGTTTAAAGGAAAAGTTTTATTGATTGTCAATACTGCTACTGAATGTTTTTTCACACCGCAGTATGAAGGTTTACAAAGTTTATATAATAAATTCCATGATAAAGGGTTTGAATTACTAGATTTCCCGTGTAATCAATTTGGGAAGGATGCGCCAGGTTCAATTGAAGATATCAATGAATTTTGTGTGGATAAGTATGAAACCACATTCCCAAGGTTTCAAAAGATTAATGTCAATGGGAGGGACGAATCTATTTTATACACCTATCTTAAGAGGCACCAAAAAGGGTTTATGAGTAGGAAAATCAAATGGAATTTTACGAAGTTTTTAGTTGATCAAGAAGGTAGAGTTATTAAACGTTACTCACCACGCGTTAAACCAACTAAAATAGGAAAAGATATTGAGTTATTGTTGGCTCAAAACAAGAAGGAGAATTAGGGATGTTTTTAGCACTAAAAGAATTAAAATATTCAAAAATGAAGTTTGCTTTAATTATCGCTGTGATTGTCCTTGTTAGTTATTTAGTCTATTTTTTAACTTCACTAGCGTATGGTTTAGCATCTTCATATACGAATGCTATTGAAAAATGGGGTTCAGATGAAATTATTATGACCATCGATGCTAATGATTCTATTATGATGTCATTTATGGATCAAGATGATTATGATTCAGTTATAACCACAGGTTCTAAAACTAAATTAGGGTTATTCCCTGCGGTGATAAATAACCCTACGGCTGATGATATTTTAGGTAGTAGAATTGATGTGTTCTTTTTTGGAATAGAAGATGATAGTTTTATTAAACCGAATCAAAGTATAACCTTAACAGGTAATAAAGTTATCGCAGATGATTCCTTACAAAAAGAAGGCTATAAAATAGGAGATATCTTTGGGATATCCGGAAGTACACAAACGTATGAGATTATTGGATTTTCTAAGAAAACAACATATCAAACAGCCCCAGTAATCTATATGAGTTTAGAGTCTTGGCAGCAATACCGATATAATACACAAACCCCTCCAGATTTATATAGTGGGATTATTGTTAGAGGGGAAAGTACAATTGATGCTAGCAACAAGAGTTTATTAATCTATAAAACAGATGATTATATTTCAACATTACCAGGCTATACGGCCCAAGTTTTAACATTTACCACCATGATTGTTTTCTTAATTATCATTGTGGCCTTTGTTTTAGGGATATTTATATATGTACTGACCATTCAAAAAACCAGTATGTTTGGGGTTATGAAGGCTCAAGGTATTTCTAATGGCTATATTGGTGGGTCTGTTGTATTACAAACATTCTTACTGGTTTTAATTGGAATTATTCTTGGAGGTATTTTAACTTTATTAACGGGTATATTCTTAGGGGATGTTATACCGTTTGCAGTTAATATTTTGTTTTATGTCGTTATAACAGCAGCATTTTTCTTATTCGCATTTTTTGGGGCATTATTTTCTGTGAGTGCCGTATTAAAGATTGACCCATTAAAGGCTATCGGAGGTTAATTATGAAACCATTAATAGAAATGATTGGAGTCACGAAAGACTTCCTACAAGGTGATAATATTATTAGAGCTTTAAAAGAAACGAACTTCACGGCTTATGAAGGTGAATTAATTGCCATTATTGGTCCATCTGGATCTGGCAAATCAACTTTTTTAACCATCCTCGGTGGGCTTCAAAAACCTACCACAGGAAGAGTCCTTTTAAATGGTAGACCATTTAGTGAACTGGATGTTAAAGAAAAATCAAAAATAAGATTAGATAATATTGGGTTCATTTTACAAACTTCTAACTTAATACCATTTTTAACCATTAAAGAACAAATGGTTTTGTACAACAAGATTACTAAAACCAAAGTTAATCAACCTTGGATGAATGAATTATTCTTAAAATTAGATGTGGAAAAGCTTAAAAATAAATACCCAAATTCATTGTCTGGTGGCGAAAGACAAAGAGCTGCGATTGCGAAAGCACTATACCATCAACCATCTGTTATATTTGCTGATGAACCAACTGCAAGTTTAGATACCAAGAAAGCTTATGAAGTGGTAAAACTGTTAGCAAAAGAAACCAAAGAACAAAAGAAAGCCACCATCATGGTTACGCATGATGAAAGAATGTTAGAGTTTTGTGATAGAGTTTATGTTATAACAGACGGAATCTTAACTGAAAGGCCAAAAGCATGAACGTAGGTTTTGCTTGTTTATCTATTGGGGTTTATCATAATGATTATAAAACTATTAGAAAAGACAACCTTACGGATTCAAAGCTGATTGAAATTATCAAGTATAATTTAGAATCACTTAGCTATATTATTGATTATAATATTAAAAATAATCTCAAATTGTTCAGAATATCTAGTGATGTAATTCCATTTGGTTCTAGTCCATTTAATCAATTAGAATGGTGGATTATATTCAAAGATAAATTTAAAGAGCTTTCAAGAAAGATTAAAGATAATCAAATTAGAGTCTCCATGCATCCGGGTCAATATACAGTTTTAAATTCACCTAATGAAGAGGTAGTGGATAGATCGATTGAAGACTTAATTTATCACGCTAAAGTATTGGATTATTTAGAAACAAAAAGTACATCAAAAATTATTTTACATATTGGTGGTGTTTATGGTGATAAACAATCCGCAATGAAGAGATTTTTGAACAATTATCAACGGTTGCCTCAAAACGTGAAAGACCGTTTGATTATTGAAAACGATGACAGAAGTTATAATATTGCTGATGTTTTAGAGATTAGTAGATCACTAAATATTCCTGTTGTTTTTGATAACTTACATCATAAGATAAATCCACCAAATGTTCAAAAAACAGACCAAGAATGGATTAATCTTTGTAGATTAACATTTAAGGAAAAAGATGGAACTCAAAAAGTCCACTATTCTGAACAAGACCCATTAAAACAACCTGGAGCACATTCAAAAACCATTAACCCGAACACATTTTTAGATTATTATCACTTACTAAATAGAGATGATATCGATATTATGTTAGAGGTGAAAGATAAAAATGTTTCTGCGGTAAAGATTAAAGATTGCACCAATAAGAATCTAAAAGCCAAAGACCTTGAAAGTTCTTGGGCTAAGTATAAATATAGTATTTTAGAGTATTCACCTAATACTTATTTTCAAATAAGAGAACTTTTGAAAGATAAAACTAATCTAGATCCATTGCACTTTTATAATAGGATTGATAATGCGTTAAATGAACCTTTATTATTAAACAATCAAATTAATGCCATTGATCATGTGTGGGGTTACTTTAAGACCGATTTAATAGAAAAAGAGAACTACTTAAAGAAGCTTGATAAACTTAAAAAGGGTTCGCTTAGTGTGAAATCAATGAAAAAGTATTTATTTAACTTAGCTGTTAAAAATAACATAACCTATTTATTAGAATCGTATTATTTTGATCTAGTATAAGAAAAACCATCAGGATTACGCTGATGGTTTTCTTTTATTCGAATGATTTTAAAGCCTCAACCATATCAATATTACGCATCTTAGGTATAGATATGAAATAAACAATACCTAAGAACACATAAGATAAAATAATTGTAAATAGATAACTTAGCCAATTAATGGTATTAACAAACATAATTCCGTCTAAAAATATTCTACTGATTATAAACCAGTGTAAGAGTCTACCTAATCCTAATCCAAGAAATATAGCGACAGTGGAAATAATCATGGTTTCTCTAAAAACATAACCGGATACTTCACGTTCAAAGTACCCTAATACTTTTAGTGTAGCGATTTCTTTTTGTCTAGTACTAATATTAATCAAAGTAATATTGTAGTTAATAATGACCGCGAGTAATGAGGCAGATACAACTAAGACGATAATAATACTATTGATACTCTCACTAGTCTTATCGAAGGCAGCTTTAATGTCTTCATTAAATGAAGTTTGTAATACATTCGGATCTGAATTTAATATAGTTTTTAGATTATCTAGTTTTATTGGATCTTTAATGCCTGATTTCACATAGATTTTATTATAGATTTCAGGATAGGTTTGATTTAATAGTTCTTTTGAAATATAGATATAATTACCAAAATAAAAGTCGATAATTTCAGTTACTGTAAAGGATGTTTTGACATCTCTAAAACTAAGTTCAATGGTATCGTTTGGTTTAATATGATGCTTAATAGCGAACTGTTGTGTTACAAACACAGAATTGGCTTCCATGTTAACATCAGCTCTATGTATATTTTTCAAATGAAGAAATTCATGGAAATAAGAATTGTTTTCTGGGGTTACCACATTAATATAATCTTCATTATTATATTTGAATGTATAATTCATAATGTTAATCTTATCATAGCCTTCTAATGCAGTAATATTAGTTTGATTTGGATTAACGGATACTTCAATATCATAGAGTTGCATATCGCGGTATTGATATTGACCAGTATAATCTACTGAGTTTTTAATCCCAAATCCCGCAACTAATAAAGCAGTTGAACCTGAAACACCAATTAAAGTAAGAATCAGATTTCTTTTATTCCTAAAGATGTTTCTAAAAGTTGATTTATACTTAAATTTCAAATGTGGCCAGATAAAAGTAATTCGTTCTAAAAAGATTTGTTTACCCTTTTTAGGTGGTTTTAAACGCATCAAATCAGCAGGCTTTTCATTTAAGGTTGCGCCAATGCTACTTATTGTCACAACTAAAACTGATATAATCATCACAAGTGAAATCAATGATATCATTAACACATTTCCATCAATAGACAATGATGGAAGATTATAAGAATTAAGGTAAGCATTATAAACGACAGCTGGGATAAAATAGATCCCTAAACCAATACCTAGGATTACACCCATTAGGGAGGCTAATATGGCGTAGAAAACATATTTGCTCATAATCCTAGTTTTAGAGTAACCTAAAGATCTTAAGGTGCCAATTTGAATTCTTTGATCGGAAACAATTTTTGTGATTGAAGACATTGAAACTAAGATTGTAATTAAAAAGAAGAAGAGTGGAAATATTAAAGCAATAATTTCAACAATTTTAACGTCGTTTTGAAACTTCACATAACTTTGGTTTTGATTTCTTGTGGTGTAATAAAAGTTATCATTATAAGAGAGTTCTAAATTTTCTACTACAATGTCCATATAGGTTTTATAGGTTTTTGAAAACATATTAATACTAGATGGATAATCAATAGTAACTGCTAAATGTGTATAGGTCTTTTCCACTAAAAAGGATTCATCGGTATAAATCATGGCTTCAATAGGTCTTTGACTAATTGGGGATATTTCTTGAATATAAGCAAAATACCAAGGGTGTTGAACAATCCCAACCACCTCAAAGATTTGACCCATAACAGTGGTTTTATACCCCACCTCAATATCGACTAAATAGGCTTGGGACTGCTCAACAACCACTTCAATATGTTCGTGATTAGGGTTTGGAAGTCTACCTTCAATAACCCTTAATTTGTTAATTGTAATGCCATTATTAAAATCTAATAACATAATTCTGGCCATACGGTTTGTTTCATGGATTTTAATAATTTCATCAATCATAAAATAAGGCATGACATCTTTAACTTCAGGTCTTGCTTTAAGGGTTTCTATCGCCTGATTGGTTAGTGGTGTTTCTGATTGTATGATTATATCAGAAGCATTATTATCGATATAATATCTTTCTACACTATATCGCATGTTTGGAGCTGTAGTCATTAAACCAACTAAAAAACCCACCCCAAGCATTACAATTAAAATAATTGCGACAAGTTTTGAGGCCAATGTTTTGATATCTTTAAATATATATTTAAGATACTTGTTCACTACCAATCAACCTCCTCCGGGGTTTTTGGATTACTGTTCAGTGAAATGGATTGTATTTGACCGTTTTTCACTGTAATAACACGGTCAGCAATTTCAGTAATAATGGGATTGTGAGTAACTAAAATAACGGTTTTATTATGATTTTTACATGTTCTATGAAGTAATTCTAGAATATGAATCCCGGTTTCTACATCAAGTGCCCCAGTAGGTTCATCACAAAGTAATATTTTAGGGTTTTTAGCTAAGGCTCTAGCGATAGAAACCCTTTGTTGTTCACCCCCAGATAACTGGGAAGGAAAGTTATCCATGCGGTGTGATAAACCCACTTGTTCTAAAACCTTCTTAGGATCAAGGGGTTGTTTGGTAATTTCAGTCGCGATTTCAACATTTTCTAAGGCAGTTAGTTGTGGCATTAAGTTATAAAACTGAAAAACAAACCCAACATCGTGTCTACGATATTGTGTCAAGTTTTTCAAATTATAGGAACTAATATCTTTTTCATCAATAAGGATTTGGCCACTTGTTACTCTATCCATCCCACCTAAAATGTTTAAGATGGTAGTCTTGCCAGCACCACTAGGTCCAACAATAACACAAAATTCACCCTCATCGATGGTAAAGTTTATGTTGTTGTTGGCAATGATTTGTTGAGACCCAATTTGATAAGTTTTCATTACATTTACAAACTCAACCATTGCTTTCATAGTTTCACCTCTTGTGCAATTTTAATGACGTTATTTAAAGATTCAACAAATGTTTTGGCGTCTTCATATCCAATTTTCTCAAATAACCTTTCAAAGTGTTCATCCGCAGTAGTAAGTTTCTTTTCAAGATATGTTTTACCATCTTTAGACAGGGTTACTAATGTTCGTCTTCTATCGCTGCTGTCTAGCTTAATTAGAATGTATTTTTTCTTAGATAAACTATTAATAATTGCGGTAATACGTCCTTTTGTAACTTTAAGTTCACTACTTAATATAGATGGATTTGTTGGACCATTTAAAAAAATATGTAACAATAAAGCATCTTCACCTTGTAAGAAAGGTGCTAAGTTAATCATTAGTTCCATCTTTGAAATTGCTTGTAACATTTCTAAAAATTGATCTTTTAAGTTTCTAATATTTATGGGTTCCATAATTACCTCCTAAAATGGTATACACTATAATACTATTATATACTAAAGCTCTTGTAATTTCTATAATTCTCATTTAATGATTTTTTTATTCTATTGATGTTTAACTAGTGATATAATTAGATTAAAGAGGTGATAAAATGATTGATAATTTTGATCATATATTAGGTGAAAATGAAAAGATTGTTAAAGCGTTTAAACCAAATAAATTTAAACTGTATTTTTCAAATTATTTGTTTTTGCTAATTTTACTTTTAGTTGGTATATTTTTCATTGTGTTATTATCTGTTATGGAAGACCCAAATATTCCTGCTCCAGAGATTTATGTCAGTTTGATTGCTGGTGGATGGATATTGATAGGTATAATAGATCTAATAGGTCTTAGACTTTATTACACCAAACGAATGTACGCTTATACTAACAAAAGAATGATTATTAGAAATGGTATTATTGGGGTTGATTATAAATCCTTAGATATTGATATGATTGGGGCTATTGATGTTTCTGTAAACGTTTTAGATAAAATCTTAAATAAAAATACTGGAAATATAAAATTTGGGTCAATGGCAAGACCTATCAACCCAGCTAATGCCACAGAAGTATTTGCCTTTACATCAATAGAAAATCCTTATGAAACTTACAAAGAGATTAAAAAATATATTGATGAAATAAAACATGATAAATAAGAAAACGATATAAAAAACGAACCTTTATAAGGCTCGTTTTTTTAATATTGTAAACAGTTTATAAAATAGGGGCTATCAAGAATGATAAAAATTGTGTAAAATTAATTGGAATGAGGTACAATTCATGGAATATATTGAGGGTTTATTGATTTTATTTGGTGGAGTTGGAACATTACTCATTGGTATGGCAATGTTATCTGACAATATGAAGAAGTTAGCCAATACAAAGTTAGAGGCTATTTTTAATAAAACATCAGAGAAGAAGTTAGTTGGACTTGGTATTGGTGCTGGTACAACTGCAATTGTTCAATCTAGTAGTTTAACCACAGTAATGATTGTGGGATTGGTAAATGCAGGTATGATTACATTGTTACAAGCAACTACCATGATTATGGGAGTAAATATCGGAACCACGATTACGGGTCATATTGCTTCATTACAAAGTTTTGATTTTGTTATATTTGCGATGATTACTGTATTTATTGGTTCATTTATGGTTATGTTGGCAAAAAAAGAAAAGATCAGGACTATTGGTAAAGTGCTTTGTGGCTTAGGGCTTGTTTTTGTAGGTTTACATTTACTAGGGTCAGCCATGAGTTCATTTAGAGACGATCCTTTTGTGGTCGATTTATTATCAAGTATAACAAATCCTTTATTGTTGCTGTTAATTGGTGCAGGGTTAACAGCCGTTTTCCAAAGTAGTAGCGCTATTACATCAATTGTAATTTCACTAGCGGTAGCTGGAATTGTTATAGGTAATGGTGGGAATGATGTCCTTTTTGTTATCCTTGGATCTAATATTGGTACTTGTGTTACTGCAATGTTGTCGTCTGTAGGAGCGAATACAAACGCTAAAAGAGCAGCATTCATTCACTTAACCTTTAATGTCTTAGGATCTGTAATCTTCATGATTATTTTATTTGTTTGGCCAAACTTCAAAGATGATTTATTTGCCAGATATTTTCATCTTGAAGCAACTCAAATTGCCATGTTTCATACGTTCTTTAACGTAATATGTGCAGCATTATTCTTACCTTTTTCTCAACAATTTGTGAATTTAAGTAAAAGATTAATTCCAGATAAAGATGACAAGAGTAGAAGAATTGTTGTTCTTGATGAAAGATTATTGGGCACGCCAAGTTTAGCATTACACCAATTAAGAAAAGAAATTGGCATTATGTCTGATTTAGCCATTGAAAGTCTAAACAATGCTTACGATGCATTCATTGATAAGGATGTAAATCGTAAAGAAACAATTCAAGAAAAAATAGCCAATATTAATCATATTAATAAACAAATAGTACAGTATTTGGTTAAACTTTCAGGCGAAGAACTGAATGAAGAAGAGAAAAAAGAACTTTCTATACTTTATAGTGTTATTAATGATTTAGAGAGAATTGGAGACTTATCTGATAATTTAACTAAATATACAGATACTTATGTCTATGAAAAATTAACATTCAGCGATACCGCAACCGAAGATTTAAACAATATGATGGATAAAGTGAATGCTTTATTTAAGGTATCTATGAAAACATTTGAATTAAATTCGGAAGAAGAATTACATTTAGTAGATGAATTAGAAGAAGACGTCGATAGAATGCGTAAAGAAATTATCGAAAGTCATATTCGAAGATTAAATGAAGGCACATGCTCTGCTAATAATAGTCCGGTACTAGTTAACTTAGTATCAAACTTAGAACGTGCTGCTGACCATATGACTTTTATCGCACATGTGAGAACATTAACTGAATAATAATATATTTATTTATTAAAAACACGGAACTTATTTTCCGTGTTTTTTTAACTCATGATAGTTTAGTTTTAGTTGTAAGAACTGATGCATTTCTAGTAATACATGATATAGTTGTGCTCTTGCTTCAAATAAGTCTCTAGTTTTTGGTAAATTAGTTGTTTTAAAGTAATTTAATAATCCATCTAGTTTATCTTTAAGATGGACAGCATAATTAGATTCTCCAATATGTCCTTCAAATGCATTTAAATAATTTAGTATAATATTTTTTTCTTCTAAAGGACTCACCGCTATTAGAGTTTCGTTAATACGTTTTAAAATAAGTGTTTGTTCTTTACGCATTTCAACATATCTTAGACGATCAATTAGTGCTTCTAAATTATTATTTTCAAGTTCTTGTTGAATGTTTTCATTTGCTGATTTTATAAGATAATCTAATTCATCAAAGGATGGATTTTGGTTATGACCAATCGCTAAGATTGTTTTTTCAATACTCTTATCAATCGTATTAATTTCTAGTTTAATTTTCTTACTTAAATTAGGCATATATAGGTTTAAAATAAAAGCAACTCCAATCCCAATGATTAATATATAAAAAGCATTTAACCCAAAGGAGACATCCTGTTCTAGAAAAATTTGTGAGACTAAAACCAATGAAACCACAATACCCCTATCCACATAAGTAAAATAACTTACGGGTATAAAGATTAGAATAAAGACAAATAAACTCCACATATTAAACCCCATAAAATAGAAGATTAGGAATGCTAACCCTAATGCAATCAACGAATCAATAATACGAATGAATCCGATTTCCATTGATCTTTTTCTAGTGGGTTCTAAAGATAATACCGCAATAACCCCTGCGGTATAAACATAGTTTAAAGAAAAAGCTTCAGCAATCAAAAAGCCAATTATAAAACCTAAGGTCATTTTTATTAACAATAATATATTGATTTTCATTCTATCACCTATCTTATTATACAAAAAAAACAATAAATTTGTTAGATTACACTTGAATATTTAGAAATTGACTTTTTTAGTTTGATAAATAGATAGATAAAAAAATAAATCTCATAACAATCACTTTATCTTAACTGAAAACGTTTAATTAACACATTACTTGATTATTAACGGCTTTTACGTTAAAATAAAGATTGGTAAAACGAAAACGAAGGTGAAATATGTATAAAGTTTTTTTAGACAAATTAATTGAATCATTTAAGTCTGTTCTTCCTGTAACAGCAGTTTTAATCCTATTAGGATTTTATATGAAAGTCGAAACTTCAATCATGTTGTGGTTTTTACTTGGTGCATTGTTATTAGTGGTTGGACTGGCATTATTTCAACTGGGGGCTTTTGAGTCAACCAGTATTATTGCAGAAGATATCGGTAGGTATATTGTAAAGAAAAGAAACCTAGCGATTTTTATTATTGTCGCATTTATGCTTGGTTTTTTAATTATTGTAGCGGAACCTAGTGTTAGAGTACTAGCGGATCAATTAAGCATTGCGATACAACCAGAAATGTTATTAGTATATACAATCGCAATTGGAGTAGGATTATTCTTAACCCTTGGGTTATTAAGAATCCTATTTAATATATCTTTTAGAACCTTATTAATCATTCTTTATACTTTAGTGTTTATTTTAGCACTTGTTGTAAATAGTATTAACCCATCCTTTATTCCTTTGGCCTTTGATGCTGGTGGATTCGCTAGTGGGCCGCTTAGCGTACCTTTTATTATGAGTTTAGCCTATGGTATTAGTAGAGCTAGAGGCGATAAAGCAAGCGAACAAGATTCATTTGGATTGGTTGGTATCACGGTTATTGGACCAATATTTGCGATATTAATACTGGGATTATTCTTTAGAGATATCTCTCCTGATGCTATGAATGTTGTCACGGTTTCACCAACATTAATTGAATATTTAGTTCAATATACAAAAGATATGGCAATAGCGATATTACCATTCATTGTCTTCTTTGTAATATTTCAAATTATTGACTTTAGATACCAAAAGAGAAAAGTCATAAAGATTTTAATCGCATTTGTATATACTTATGTAGGTTTAGTGTTATTCTTAGCTGGTGCAAACGGAGCATTTTCAGTAATGGGGACTTTGGTTGGAGGTTATTTTGCGAATAATACATTCTTATTAATTTTGGTAGGGGCTGTATTTGGATTATTGGTTGCAGCACCAGAGCCATCTGTTATTGCGGTTAATAGACAAGTTGAGGAAGTAACAGCTGGAGCAATTTCTAGTAAATTAATGCTAGGAGCGATTTCTATCGGTGTTGCGATAGCATTAATACTATCAATGATTCGTATTGTAACGCAAATTAATTTATTATGGTTTGTTATACCTGGATATATAATCGCCTTGATACTGATGTTTTTTACGCCTAAAATGTTTTCTGCAATAGGGTTTGACTCTGGAAGTGCGGTTACAGGCGCAATGACTTCCGCGTTTTTAATGCCATTTGCAATTGGAGCAGCTATAGCACTTGATGTGGATGTCTTAACCAATGCCTACGGGCTTATGGTATTAGCTTCTATGGCTCCAGTGATTAGTATTCAAATATTAGGTATTGTGTATGCTCGTAAACAAGAGATTGTAGAAGATTATAAGGGTATTGATGATATTATGGATTTAAGCGGGGTAACAGAATGAAACTTCTAATAACAGTTATTCAACGTGGTCAAGGTGAACGCGTTATGGAAATTATTGGTGAATTTAAAGTTGATTATTCAATCAACTTTCATGGATCGGGTACTGCATTACCTAACATGATGGAATATTTTTCTCTTAATGACAGAAGTAAAGATGTGGTTTTTTCCTTAGTGGCAGATAGTGATACACAACCTATTTTAGACCGCTTAGAAAAAGAATATGAAATCTCAACCAATAATACCGCATCAGTTTTAACAATCAATTTAAATGCTATAAATAGGCTTGCTTATGAGCATCTTTTAGAAAAGGGGATGAACAATGGAAAATAAAGAGTTAATCGTATATATCTGTAATCATGGTTATGGTTATGCTGCAATGGATGCAGCAAGAACGGCTGGAGCTGGTGGAGGCACTATCCTTCATGGGAGAAGCTCACTGACCAGTGAACATAGAACATTTTTTGGGGTTACAATACATCCTGAAAAAGATCTATTATTTATTGTCTGTCTACAAAATCAAAAAGAAGCTATCATGAAGGCTATTAATGAACAATACGGGGCAACTTCAGAAGCTAGAGGTGTCATCTTTGCGATTGATGTTGCGGATAGTATAGGGATTAATTTTGATTCAAGTAATTTAAAACCAAAACAATAAAACTCCTACCATGGAGTTTTTTTTTAACTTAAAGGTATCAAAACGAATATTTATGATGGTATGATTGTAAAAAATGATTTTTTCCGTTAAACTATAGGTAATGAAGATGTAATATAAGAGATATATTAACTTGTAACACAATAATGGATAACTATTTATAATAGAGGTGTGTTATGAAATTACTAGTCACAATTGTCCAAAGAGGTAGGGGAGATGAAGTAACCAATCTTATTTCTAAATGTAAGGTTGATTTTTCAGTAATCTTTTTAGGACAAGGCACAGCCTCTAACACCATGATGGAATATTTGTCACTGGCGGATACAAAAAAAGAAATTGTATTTTCTTTAATCAATGATTCCGATGAGAAAATTATTTTAGATACTTTAAACAAGCACTTTGAATTGGATAGAAAACATCACGGAAGTGCATTTACAATGAGTTTAACTTCGATAAACCGGTTAGCTTTTAAACATTTAATGGGAAGTGAGGTATAAGAGATGGAAGATAAAGCTTTAATTGTTTATATTTGTAATAATGGCTATGCCTATCAAGCTATGGATGAGGCAAGACGAGCTGGAGCAAGAGGGGGGACCGTTTTACACGGACGTAGTTCACTTTCTACTGAAAAACAAAAGTTTTTTGGAATTACAGTCCACCCAGAAAAAGATATATTAATGATTGTTTGTTTGGAATCTCAAAAATATGATTTGATGCAGTCAATTAATCAGAAATATGGGGTTACCACAGAAGCTAGAGGTATTATATTTTCTATGAAAGTTGATAATACAGTTGGCATGCGTTTTGATGCCATTCCATTCCCAGAAAAATGAGAATTACATACGAGCTTAGTATTACCATCGATAAACCTATTAGCGATGTTTTAAGAATTATGTTTGATTACCATCAAATGTGTTTTTATGGTGCCCCAAAACTAGATCACCACGTGAATATAAAAAGTAAACCACCCCTAGAAGGCGCGATTACTGAACTTTACTATAAACATAATGAAGAGATGATAATAATGAAAGAGGCTATCTTAAAAAATAGCCTACCTAATTCAATAACCCGTGAATATACCTTAGGGTCTGTAAGAAATGAATGTAAAGATTATTTTACTGAAGAAAACGGAATTACCACTTGGAAAATGGATGTTTTATTTATATTTCCAGAAAACAAACCAGTAGATAAAGAAGTTTTTAAGAAAAAAACATACGCTCAAATGCAAGCGTTTAAAGATTATGTTGAATTAATCTAAGTTATTCAACAAATTTTGTTAAAAATATGTTACACTATTTATAATTTGGAGGATTAAATATGGTTAGAAAAAGATCTAAATACGATACATTTGCAAATCGTTTGATTGCAGCAACACCAATTTTAGTAACAATGGCTTATTTACTAATGGGATTTCAGTTTGATTTATGGCATCCAGGTTGGGTTATCTTTATTCTCATCCCATTAATGCCAGCATTATTAAAACCAAGAACGGCTGTTAGAGGGTTATTTCCACTTATTGTAGTGGCGACTTACTTATTGATGGGATTCATTTGGGGCTTATGGCACCCAGGCTGGATTATTTTTATGGTCATTCCAGTATTTTACATTATGTTTCCAGAAGGTAAGAAAAAACGAATCATTGCTTTTGATGTTGAGGATGAGGGAGACGATCAAATTTAATTAATAATAACGGGCAGTCTAACGTAGCCCGTTATTTTTTTACTCAAATTTCCCATAAATAGTTATTTATTGGTTAATAGTAAGTCTATTTTATAAAAACAAAATATAATTATGATAAAATAGATTTAATTAAGGAGGAATTATAGATGAATAAAGATCAAAGTAAATTGGCTAGTATGTTGGCATTTCTGGCGCTTATTGTAAGTGCTGCTGTTTGGACACTGCAAATCATTTTAGGGTTTATGAATGTGAATGTTAACCTTGGCATATTCACAACGATTGCCAATATCATTTTAATTTTAGTGGTTATTTGGTTAGGGTGGCAATATGCAAAAGGGTTAGGAAAAGTATGGCGCATTATATTTATTGTTATTGCTGTGATTGCAATTTTAACTGCTTTTGGTGTAAGCATTAATTTCAAATAATTAGATTTTACAATTTGTATAAATACCGGTTTTGATGGAGTTCGAACGCCCCTTTAAAACAAATCATTTTTAATGAAAAAAAGACTAATTAGTTTCATTTGAATTAGTCTTTTTTTTGTCCAAAAACTTGATATAATAGGCATACTAAGAAAGGGGTTATTCGAATGGAAAGACAAATTTTATGTATCGATTTGAAAAGTTTTTATGCCAGTGTAGAATGTGTTTTGCGTGACCTTAACCCTTTTTTGACGCCTTTAGTTGTTGCGGATGAATCTAGGGGTGGCGGTTCAATTGTTTTGGCGGTTTCGCCCTATTTGAAAAATTTAGGGGTTCCTTCAAGATGCCGAATTTTTGAGATTGATAAGATTCATAATGTTATTTTTGCTAAACCCAGAATGAATACCTATATTGAATATTCTACTAAAGTTTTAGATGTTTATTTAGATTTTATTAGTGACGAAGATTTGTTTGTTTATTCTATTGATGAAGCTTTTTTAGATGTCACCTCGTATTTAAAATATTACAATATGAATGCCTACGATTTAGCAAAAAAAATCTTAAAAACGATTCATGAAAGATTAGGTTTGTATGCAACTTGTGGCATTGGTCCAAACATGTTAATTTCTAAACTTGCTTTAGATTTAGAATCAAAAAAGAAAAAAGATTTTATCGCAAGTTGGACTAAAGACGATATTCAAAAAAAATTATGGCCAGTAAAACCACTTTCAAAAATGTGGGGGATTGGACCGAAAATGGAGAAAAATTTAAATCGTTTAGGTATTTATAATGTCGGTGAATTAGCCAACTATGATCCTAAAAAACTTCATAAGTATTTTGGAATTATGGGGGTGGAACTCTATAATCATGCGAATGGTCGTGATGAATCGAAAATCCAAGATCAAAGCGAATTAAAAAGCATTCACCAGAGTTATTCAGTCGGTCAAGTGTTATTTAAAAATTATAATTATAACGATACGAAGTTAATTATTAGAGAAATGACGGATGATTTAACAAGACGACTAAGACTAAATAAAAAAATGTGTTTGGTCGTTAGCTTAGGTATTGGTTATTCAAAGGAATATGGTGGCGGTTTTTCCAGACAAATGAGATTAGACAATAAAACGTCAAATCCAAAAAAAATTTTAGAAGCATTATATCATTTATTGGATTCGTTCGTTGAGGAGTATCCAATTAGACGAATTCATATCGGCGCATCCAATCTTACAACCACAACTAATCAGCAACTTAGCTTATTTGAAGATTATCAGGCGGAACAACTTGAGTATCAATTAGATTTAGCAGTTGATGCACTAAAAGATCATTATGGACCAAGTTCGATTGATAAAGCATCTGTCTTATATGAAGCCTCGACAAAACGGAGACGTGAAGCATCGGTAGGTGGTCACAATGCTTAAAGATTTAGACCGTGGATTAATTAAATGGCTCCCATTTGACGCCTTAACCGGATTTAAACAGGCGGTTTATGAGCTTAAAAATAAACGATTGAAACCCAGTAAACCGATCTTATCTGAAGATCAACTGGCGATAATGGACTATCAAATTTCGACAGCCTTAAAATTTCAAAAGTCTATTTCACTATATGTTTATAAAAACGAATCAATTATATATGTTACAGGCTTAATTAAAAAATTAGATTTGGTAAAAAGACAGCTGCATGTTGATAATTATTGGTACCCTTTGGACTCCATTTTATCACTTGAAATTTCCAGTGAATTCGCCGCTTATGAAGACATGATTTATTAAAAATCATGTTTTTTTCCTTAAAAATACGCATAATAAAATAGGGTAAAATAATTAATACGCATTTTATAAATATTAATAATATTATAAATAGCATAAATTAAATATGAAAAATAAAAACAAATAAATATAAAAAAACGCCACTTAATATCGTAAGTGACGCTTTTATCAAATAATTTATGTTGTTATTAATTCTTTTTTATTGTAAAAATTTTTACTTCACCATTTCCCATTAAGAAATAAGGGTTACCTTGATAGTCAAATTCATGAATTTCTCTTGTCCCTTTTTCATGCATTGCATAGAGCATATTTCCTTTGAATTCTAAATCAATGGTTTTTCTAATTTTTGATAAATCAACTTTCACATTTTGTGAATACTGATAATATGGATTGCCAATAATGAATAAAATTTCATTTTTAGCTTCATAAGCAAAACCAATGATGTTGTGTCCTTCAGTAAAGTGAAGGGAAAGATAGTTTTTCTTATTTGTAATAACGTTTAAATATTTTTTTCTAATTGGTTTGATTATTTTCAAGTTATCTTTAATATCGTAGCTCATGTGATTTAGATAATGAAAGGCGAATTTATCGAATAAGGCAAGTTTCATGTAGTATGGATCATGTTCTGGTAACATGTAAAGTTCGTTTTCACGCGGCCCAATCCCTGTATTCATTGGTTGCGTTTCATAGACTTCTTGACCTGAATTAATAAAAGGAACCGTATTGGGAACAAACATATTCATAACAGTTAAGAATTTAGAAAGTACCATTCCGCCATCTCTTGCGGCAAGTCTTGGTGTATCATGTGTTTCGCCACAGGCAAATTGTTTACAAGGTAGGTTATGCGCATTTAACATGAATTCATGCATCTTAAGCTTATCTATTTCATATTCCATTGAAAAGCCATTACCAATAATCATGTTATAACCCATTTTTCTTGCCTTACCCGCATTTTTTGGATTTAACTCTTCAGCGATAAAACTAAAATCAGGATCAATCGCGTGTGCTTTGTCGATAATCATCTTTATAAGTTTTTCAGGTAAAGCATGCCCCATATCAATTCTCGCCCCGTCTATCCCAAAATTAGTTTGATAGTAAGGAATAATATCTGATAAAGTATCCCACAATTCCATGTTTGGTTTTTTGCCATGATATTGGTTGGATTTAATTGTATCAAATAAAATATAAGGGGCTGTATCTTTGTTTTCTAAAAAGTTAATCGTTTCTTGAGGATGGTCTAGATACATTCTAAAGAAGGTGACATCTGTCCATGGGGGTTGAATATCGTTGATGTGATCACTAAAGGCGGGTGCGATAGTTAATCCATAGTGTTTATCAATTAAATCAAGAATGTTTGGATTTCCTTTTTTATAGGCACTAACCACTTTTTTCCATTTTAAGGGATCTTGTGATTTAGGATCAAACTCAAATAATTTTATATGGTTTTTAACGGATTCATCTTGAAAAACGGTTTCCATATATTTTAAGTCAGGGGCTACTGTCTTGTCTTTAATCGCAGTTACATAAGGTGGCTTATAGATGTCTAAATCTTTCGTTTTAATCCAGTAAAACCAATCTGGATGGTCAATGATTAATTCACTTTCAGTTGCGTTTGTTCTAGGAATAATGTCAATCATAACACGCATATTTAGCGTATGACAAGCTTCAATTAAGGCATTAAATTGTTCTTCCAAAGACATATGTTCAGATACCATGGGATCATCTAAACCTGGATCGATACTAAAAAAGTTAGAAACACCATAAGGACTACCCAGTTCACCCTTTTTGTTTTTTAAGGAAAACTTACTGATGGGTAATAAATAAATAGTGTCAACCCCAAGTTCTTGAAGAAGCGGGAGTAACATTAAGGTTTTAATAAATGTACCTGTTTCTTTTAAATGATAAATATTATCTTCATCAAGATAACCATTTCTATCATGATCCCAGCTAGAAGAAGCACGTATCATCATTGAGTAGACAACACTTTTATTAATCCAGTCACCCCCATTTTTGTTAGGTTTAAGACCTTTGATTAAAGATAAACTTTTGGTTTCTAAGGGAACATGTTTTTTAAGGATAACCTCGTCTAGTAATGAAATCAAAAAATCAAAAGGATTAACAAGTTCCTCCCCATTTTTTAATTTTATACTGTTGTAATTAAATAAATTAAAAATCCCAGGAATTGCATAGTTAAAACCATGATTTGGTTTAGAATTTTCTAGGACTTGTCTGAGTTTTAGTAAATTAGACATTTTAAAAAAACCTCACATTCTTCAATAGTCAATCTAATTATACACAATATTTATCTTTTAAACTGGGTGAGTTTAAACTTGTAAGCGGTTCCATGTTTAGCGTATAAAAAAGGCAACCGAAGTTGTCTTTATTTAATAATTAATGATTTACCAGTCATTTGACTAGGTTGTTTAATATTTAAGAGATTTAACATCGTTGGGGCGATATCACATAACGCACCATTATTTCTAAGTTCTATCCCTTTTTTAGTAATAATAACAGGCGCTGGATTGGTTGTGTGAGCGGTATGTGGTTCGCCGTTTTCATCACGCATCTTTTCTGCATTACCGTGGTCGGCAATGATGATGGCGACGCCACCTAAAGCCTCAATTTCCTTTAATACTCTACCTAAACATTCATCAACGGCTTCAACGGCTTTTGTGGTTGCAGGAATAGATCCCGTATGACCCACCATATCAGGGTTAGCAAAGTTTAACACCATCGTATCATATTGTTTGGTTTTTAAAGATTCGACCACTTTATCAGTTAATTCATAAGCACTCATTTCAGGCTTTAAGTCATAGGTTGCTACTTTTGGCGAATTGACAAGGATTCGAGTCGAACCTTCTAGTTCTTTATCCATTCCACCATCAAAGAAGAAGGTGACATGGGCGTATTTTTCGGTTTCAGCCGCTCTTAATTGTTTTAAACCAGCTTTAGATATAACATCCCCATATAAATTATCGAGAGTTTGTAAATCATAAGCGATTTCTCCTTTAACCGTTTCTGCATAATGACACATTGAAACAAAATGAATATTAGCAGGAATATGAGAACTATTAAAAGTAGGTTTATTTGCTGTATAGTAGGTGCTTACTGCAGTTGGATTTGAAAATGCTGTCGCGATACGGATGGCTCTATCAGGTCTAAAGTTAGCAAAGATGATCGCGTCATTGTCTTTTACTAAGCCGTTTTCATTGACTAAAAAGGGAATAACGAATTCATCGGTAACGCCGTTATCGTAAGAACTTTGGATACCTTCTTCAAATGTATTAAATTTAGCACCAGTCCCTAAAGTTAAGTTGTCAATTGCTTTTTGTAGTCTATCCCAGTTATTGTCTCTATCCATGGCGTAATAACGTCCACTCACTGTCGAAACATTTAAACCAGATTTTGCGATATCTTTAACAAATTCCAAACCACTAGTTGGAGGGGTATCTCGACCATCTAAGAAAGCATGATAATAAGTTTTATCTGCTAAACCATGTGTTTTGGCTAATTCATATAAACTAGTGATGTGAAGGCTACTTGAGTGAACGCCACCCGTACCAGCTAGTCCAAAAATATGAAGTTTAGAATTGTGTTTTTTAACATGCTTGATCGCATTTAAGAAGGCTTTATTAGCAAAGAAAGATTTATCTTTAACAGCCTCATTAATTCTTGATAAACTTTGCCATACAACTCTACCGGCACCTAAGTTTAAGTGGCCCACTTCACTGTTACCCATTTGACCTTCAGGTAGTCCTACAGAGGTTCCTGAAGCTTTTAAAGTACTATGAGGGTAATTGGCTAAAAGGTAATCCATGGTTGGTTTGTTTGCTAAAGTAACACTGTTTGTATCACTTGCTGGGGCAAGCCCTTGCCCGTCTAAAATAATTAATCCTACAAATTGTTGATTCATAATATTATGTCACTTCCTATTCAATCATATTATAAACTATTTAATTATAAAGTATAAAAGAAAAGGTTTTCAATTGAAAAAAAAGTGAAAACTCTTTATAATATTAAAAGGTGATGAAGATGATTAAACAAATCGTGAAAAAGAAATATTTAGCAGAAATATTGGTTTTAGTAGGTATTTTAATCACAATAGGTTCTGCGGTTATGTTTTATTTTGAACCGTATTTTTATTTCGGGTTTTTAAGTGGACTGTTAATTACTATTATCGGTAAGTCTATTTATAACTCAGTCAGAAGAAACATCAAAGAAGATATCGTTCCTCAACTCTATAGAGAACACTTAGGCAGTAGTCTATATAGACCAAGTGAAGGTTTTTCTCAAAGTGAAGTTTATAATTCACACCTCCTTAAAACACACGAAAGATTTATTAGCGAAGACTTGATTAGTGGTGAACTCTATAATCGTAAGTATAAAATGAGTGAAATATTTTTATATGATACACTGGCAAACTTCAAAAAGCCAATCAGTAGTATTGTTTTTAGTGGGCTCTTTATTCAAGTCAATCTAGAATCGAGATTACCTGATAGTGTCTATGTTATTCCTAAAGGCAGTGAACAATTTGATTATTTACCACTCAAAAACAAAAGAGTTACTTCAAATGATTTAATTGATTCCACCTTTGACGTTTATTCAAGAGATAAAAGTGGCGTTGAGAAATTATTTAAAACACCTTTTAGTGAAGCACTAATTCAAGTGAATGAAAAATATAAGAAGCTATTTGTCGCCGTTAAGAAACACGCTACATATATCGCAATCGATTCAAGAAAAGAGCTTTTTACGATTCGTATGTTTAGACCTTTGAATAAACAGTTTTTAGACGATTTAACTAACGAAATAGAAGCAATTAAGACAATCATTCATTCGTTAGTGGCCGATATTGGTTGACAAACCACACCTGTGGTCTTATAATAAACATGAATACTTCAGGGCGAGGTGTAATTCCTCGATCGGCGGTTATAGTCCGCGAGCGTTAGCAGGAACTGGTGAAATTCCGGTACCGACAGTATAGTCTGGATGGAAGAAGAGAATGTAGATTTTTATGTCTTTTTATTCGTCTGCCCTTTAGTGACGATTTTTTTATTTAAAAGGAGGACATAAAATGAAAAATGAAGCATTAAAGAAAAGTGTTTTAACGGCAATATTTGCGGCATTGGCTGTTGTGATTGGATTTATTCAAATCCCTTGGCCACCTGCACCATATTTGGCGATTGATTTTAGTGAAGTTATCATTTTAGCTTGTTTCATAACTTTAGGATTTAAATATGCAAGTATTGCAATTGTATTAAGAAGTGCAACAAGGCTCTTAATTGGATTAACAACCACAGTATCCAGTTTTATTCCTTATTTTGGAGAAGTCATTGCTATTATTGCATCTGTGGTGATTATCTTATCTTATATGCTGATCACATACATAACTAAGACTAACCACAAACCATTATTTGGGCAAAAAGAAGATAACCCAGAGAAAACACCATTTGTTAAACATATTATTAATATCAGCTTTGTCATGTTAGTTTTTAGTATAATAATGGTAGCATTGAATTTCTTTGTATCCGTACCAATCTATATTTCAGGTGGGAGTCATATCTTTTTTACGACAATTATTAAAGACCCACAATATGCCTTTTTAGGGACAACAGTATGGGCATATACAGTTGGAATCGTCTCTGTATATTTACCGTTTAATCTTATTAAAGGTATCTTGACAATGGTTGTTTTTGAATTAGTTCATTATCGATTAAAACAAATGGAGATTTAGATGAAAAGAAAATTTATAAATTTTATTAACAAATTAAAAGAACCCATTCATAAACCAGATCTAAGAAGATTTTTATTAGAAGGGTTTTTGGGCGCAATTGTGTTTGGATCCATGATGGGGGCAATAAACTTCTTTTTGCGAAATTCAGCTTTTAGTTTAATCTCATTGTTCACATTTTTAATATATTATGTGTTTATGGTTAATAGGTTGTACCGTAGTTTTAGTTTTTATCATATTATCTATTCAATATTAGCGGTTTTCTTTATTCTTTTAGGGGATTACTTTATGGGCGTTACCTATAATGTTTTATATTGGTTTATTGTTTCAGAAGGACTGATTATCTGGCAACTGTTTAACCCAATCATTCATTTCCAGTTTTTATTTTCTTGGACGCTCAATCCTTTCCATATATTTTTAAATCTTTTAAATATATTAATATACGCCTATATTATTGTTATGACGTATAGAAGAATGAAAAGATAAGCAATGTAAGTGTTTACCTAATACTTTTCTATTGAATTATGGTAAAATATTAGTATAATTACTATGGTAATAGACAAATTATAAAAAATAAATAAAGGAGTGATTTTGATATGCCATTTATTACAGATGTTTATGCAAGAGAAGTCTTAGACTCAAGAGGGAACCCAACTGTAGAAGTTGAAGTTTACACAGATTCTGGTGCGTTTGGTCGCGCCCTTGTTCCAAGTGGAGCATCGACTGGAGAACATGAAGCAGTTGAACTTAGAGATGGTGACAAAAAACGTTATTTAGGTAAAGGTGTTTTAAAAGCTGTTAACAACGTTAATGAAATTTTAGCACCAGAAGTAATCGGATTTAACGTACTTGACCAAGTCGGGATTGACCAATTATTAATTTCTTTAGACGGTACCCCAAACAAATCTAAACTTGGTGCCAACGCTATTTTAGGCGTTTCTATGGCAGTCGCTAGAGCTGCTGCTGACTTTTTAGGTGTTAGTCTTTATAACTATATTGGTGGATTTAATGCTAGACAACTACCAGTTCCAATGATGAATATTCTAAACGGTGGATCTCACGCAGATAATAACGTGGATTTCCAAGAATTCATGATTTTACCGGTTGGTGCGCCAAGTTTTAAAGAAGCGATTCGTTGGGGCGCTGAAGTATTCCATAACTTAAAAGCGGTATTAAAAGCTAAAGGTTTAAATACATCGGTTGGTGATGAAGGTGGTTTCGCACCAAACTTAGGTTCTAATGAAGAAGCTATCCAAGTCATTATGGAAGCCATTAAAAAAGCAGGTTATGTTCCTGGTGAAGATATTTACTTAGGGATGGACGTTGCTTCAAGTGAATTCTATAACAAAGATACGAAGAAATATGTTTTAGCTGGTGAAGGCAACAAAGAATTCACCGCTGAAGAATTAGCAGATTTCTATGTAACTCTAGTTAATAAGTATCCAATTATTTCTATTGAAGATGGATTAGATGAAAATGACTGGGCAGGTTGGAAGTACTTAACAAAAGTTTTAGGTGATAAGATTCAATTAGTTGGTGATGACTTATTCGTGACTAACACTGAAAAATTAGCACATGGGATTGAAAACGGGATTGCGAACTCAATCTTAATTAAAGTTAACCAAATCGGTACTTTAACAGAAACTTTAGAAGCAATTGAAATGGCTAAGAGAGCTGGTTATACTGCCGTTGTATCACACAGAAGTGGTGAAACAGAAGACACGACAATTGCTGACTTAGTCGTTGCCACAAACGCTGGTCAAATTAAGACTGGTTCTGCATCAAGAACAGACCGTATTGCAAAATACAATCAATTAATTAGAATTGAAGATGAACTTGGAGATACTGCTAAATACTTAGGTAAAGCAAGTTTCTATAACTTAAAATAAGTTACACCCAATCAATAAAAGCCGAGTCTGGTTAAGGACTCGGTTTTTTGATATAATTGAAGTAGGATAAGTTAAATATTATTTAAATGTATTTTTACAAAAGATTTCAAAACATTTATGATATTAGTGCATTAAGTATAGGTAATTTACTATATGAATATAAGGGAGGTAATTTAAATGACAATGAAAGAAAGAATGAAACAAGGATTATTATTTTCAGATATGGTTGAGGGATCTGCATGATTAAGTTCATACATCAATTTTTTCGCATTTAATCTTTCTTCTGGCATTCCCTCAGATTTTGAGAAAAGATTTCAATTGTTACAAGCAATATTTGCCAAACCTACCAATGCATGGATTGAACCACCATTTTATTTTTGTTACGGGACACATATCGAAATAGGAGAAGGAAGTTATATAAACTTCAATTGTAATTTTGTTGATGATGGTTACATTAAAATAGGCAAAAACGTTATGTTTGGACCTGCCGTTACAATAGCAACAGTTCAACACCCAATACATCCAGAATTGAGAAAATATATGTATAACCGTGATGTTACGATTGAAGATAATGTATGGATAGGTGGTAACGTTACAATTTTTGCCAGGTGTTACAATTGGTGAAAATTCAGTTATTGGTGCTGGTGCTGTGGTCACTAAAAATATATCTAAAAATTCAATCGCTGTCGGTAATCCTGCGAAGGTGCTTAGAAAAATTAACGCGCAAGATTATCAGTTTTACGATAAAGACAAACCATTTAACAAAGAAGATTTAGAAAAATTAAAAAAATTGGAAAATGATGATAAAAAATAATCCAACTAGATAGAATACTATAATAAGTTAAGGCACTTTAGCTTTTACCAGAGTGTTTTTTTTCTTTTTATAGGCAAACATAAATAATTTAGAAAAAAGTTAATCTCATGATGTGATATAATGATACTGAAGGTGAATTTATGCACATATTAGAGGCTTTTTTAAAAGCACGCGCATTAGAATTTGATGAATTATTAGAAATAACAAATTTAAAATCAGAAGAATTAAATAAGCAATTAGAATATCAAATAACCAAAAAAAGATTAACCAAGAAGAATAATACTTATTCATTAAAGCATGATTTTTATGTTGGTAAAATAGACCTAAAAGAAGGATTTGGGTTTTTATTACTTGATGGAGATGATTTGTACCTAGAAGATAGAGACTTATCTAATGGGCTCGATAAAGATATTGTATTAGTCAGAAAAGGTCGTTTTAATAAAGTCATTGAAATCTTAAATAGAGCAACGCATGAACTGGTTTGTTCCGTAAAAAAAGTTAAAACAAAAATCTATTTAATCCCTAACAAACCATTTAGATTAACCATTGAACTAAAGGATCCGGTTGATTTTATTGGTGGAGAAGTTATCTTAGTCCGTTTGGATGAATATTATGACACTAGCGTGTTAGGCTCAGTTAAGAAGGTCTTAGGTTTTGTCACCGATCCCGGTATTGATATATTATCATTAGTTTATGAAGCGGGTTTTCCTTATGAGTTTTCACAAGAAAATCTAGCTTATGCTGAATCGCTTGATAGAACCATAAACTTAGAATCGAGATATCTTCCAACCGATGAATATATTGTTACAATTGATGGGTCTGATGCGAAAGATTTAGATGATGCGATTAGTTTAAAAATGGTTGACAACTATTACCATTTAGCCGTTCATATTGCGGATGTAAGCCATTATGTTGAAGAAGGCAGTATAATTGATAAAGAAGCCTATCAAAAGGCAACTTCATGTTACCTGGCTGATAGGGTTATCCCGATGTTACCAAGAAGATTATCCAATGATTTATGTAGTCTAAACGTAGGGACTGAAAAGTATGCCTTAAGTGTTTATATGGTGCTAGATTTACAAGGAAACATAATCTCCCATGACATTAAAGAAACGGTCATTAATGTCAATAGAAGACTATCCTATCAAGAAGTAAATCTTTATTTAAATGGGGGCACATTAAATGATTCCAATTTAGAACATAATATCGATTTAATGTTGGAATTATCTAATCTTCTTGAACAAACACGTTACAAACGTGGGGCGCTTGTCTTTGAATCACCAGAATATCAATATATCTTGGATGATAATAATGATATTATTGATGTTACTTTAAGAGAGGTAGGCATTAGTGAAGGGATTATTGAATCTTTTATGATTCTTACGAATGAAGTTGTCTCAACACACTTAACCATGCTCGATTTACCTTGTATCTATCGAGTCCACGATAAACCTAAAGAAGAACGAATCCAATTGTTATATGAACAATTAAAGCCTTTGAAGATTAATGTCCCAATAAGGAAACATTTTTCACCGAAAGGGCTTCAAAAGTTATTAGAATCGATCAAAGGTGATCCATTGGAACTGATTATTTCAGATTTATTTTTAAAGTCTATGAGTAAGGCGAAATACGACCGAATTAACATTGGGCATTTTGGATTAGCCTCTCAATTCTATAGTCACTTTACCTCACCCATTAGACGTTATCCCGATTTATTATTACATAGATTAGTCAAGGCTTTCTTGTTACACCCAGCTAATCTTAAAAAGCAAATTCAATTCTATGAATCCATCATTCCCGATATCGCCATACACGCTTCTGAAATGGAAAAGATCAGTGATGATTTAGAACGTGAAGTAGACAAACTTAAAGTGGCTGAATTCATGAACAAACATATTGGAGAAATCTTTACAGCAACCGTGTCAGGAATGACGCGAAGTGGCTTATTTGTAAGAACTGAAAAAGGGATTGAAGGAATGGTTCATGTCAAGATAATGGATGATTATTATGTCTATGATGAGAAGAAGATGACGCTAACTGGAGAACGTAGTAAAAAGACTTTTAGATTAGGTAATAAAGTTAAGGTTCAATTAATGGATGTTAATGTCAGTTTAAGACAAATATCGTTTAAGTTAATAAAGTAGTGTGAAAATATGAAAATAGTGGCTCAAAATAAAAAAGCTCGACACGAATATTTTATTGAAAATACTTATGAAGCTGGAATTCAGCTTAAAGGGACTGAAATAAAATCTGTCCGAGCGGGAAAAGTTAGTTTAGATGAAAGTTATGTCGACATTAAAAATGGCGAAATTTTTATCGTGGGGATGCATATATCGCCTTATTTAGCATCGGGATCATTTAACCATGATGAAACAAGAGATCGAAAACTGTTGATGCATAAAAATGAAATTATCAAACTACTCAATAAAAAAGAACGTGATGGGTTTACCTTAATTCCATTAAAACTATATTTTGAAGGGGCTTTAGTTAAAGTTGAAGTTGCGGTGGCAAAAGGAAAGAAATTATACGATAAACGGGAATCACTCAAAGAAGAAGATGTTAAAAAACGACTTAGAAAGCAGGGTATTAAATGAAAGTAGGTTTAATGCTGGGAGGCGGTGGCGCTAAAGGTGCTTACCAATTAGGCGTTTTAAAAGCGTTAGAACAATACAATTTAATCAATCAAATTGATTGTATTTCGGGTGCCTCTATCGGAGCCTTAAACGGTTATTTTTATTTATCTAGCCTAAACATTAATCAAGTGATTGATAGTTGGCGTTATGGGATAAATAATAACCCTATCCAAATTAAAAAACGAAATCGCAAAAAAGAAGAGAATGAAACAGGATTATTTTCACTGCAAGTTTTACGAGAAATGAATAAGATGTATTTGGATCCTCACCTGTTTGAACAAACGAAGATTGATCTATTCGTTTCGACAACAAAGGTTGACAATCCTAAACTATCTGGGGTTGTGATGAGATGGAAGTGGGAAAATGATATTATTCATTTGAATCAATCAGATTTTCCATTTGAAGATGCCATATCCTCTTCATCCGTTCCCATTGTTTTTGGAACCAATCGGGTTCGTAATTCGTATTATATTGATGGCGGTTTAACTAATAATAATCCAGTCGATATTTTAATTAATCAAGGTTGTGATGTTATTTTAGGGGTATCATTAGACAACAAATGCAATTATAAAAAATATAAGGAACATCATGTCACACTGATCAATTTAACCAGTCGAGAAGCACTGCCAAAAACGGCCATTAAAAGGTATGTAGTCGCTCTAAATTTTAACTTAGAATTATTTGAAAACAGAATCGAGTATGGTTATTACGCAACCACTGAAATGATTAAAGAATGTATCAGTAAGGGTGTGTTTAAACTGGATCATCAACAAGTGAAAATTTGTGAAAATGGTGGCGTGTTTAAGATAATTGATGTACCTGATTATATTAATGCTAATATTAAGATAATGTGTAGTAATAAAGAATCTCAGTTAAGAAAAAAGGAGCGAAACCATGGAAATAATTAAGGCAATACAACAACTATCTAATCCTGTCTTAGATTGGATTATGCGTATTATTACTGAAGGAGGAGATATTTATTTCTTCATTCTTATTGGTGCTTTTTTATATTGGATTGTCGACAAGAAGTTTGCTTTTAAGTTAATGGTGTCTTATATTTTGAGTGCGATGATTAATGGTGTTATTAAACATTTCACCAACAAACTTCGTCCCTATCAAGAAGGGGCAGAAGCGATCTTACAAGAAACCACAGGCTCATCAATGCCAAGTGGTCATGCTCAGGCAAGCGGGGCCTTGTCTAGTATGTTGATTTACCAATATTACGAGATTAAATGGGTTAAATATGTGGCAATTGCTTTAATGATATTAGTCCCATTTTCAAGATTGTATCTTGGTCAACATTACCTAGAAGACGTTTTAGTCGGTTCCTTATTAGGCATTGTCTTAGGACTGTTTTTCTTATGGCTATTAGGCTTGGGTAAAGAAAATACGGAAGATCTAAAAGCAATGGTCGTTATTCCTTTATTTATCGTTGCCTTATTCTTTGTTTATAATGAACAGTTTTATATTGCCGCCGGGGGATACATCGGTTTAGTGTTAGGTTATTTTTTGGAAAAACGCTATGTTAAGTATGAGGTTAAAGAAATTTGGTGGGTTCAACTCTTGAAGTTTTTAATAGGAATTATTGGCGCACTGCTGATTAAAGAAGGAACCAAACCCCTGTTTGCTTTAATGGGAGATCATTATATTTTCGATTTAATTCGTTACTTTTTAGTTGCTTTATGGGCTTCAGTTGGCGTTATGTATATATTTAAAGTATTATTTAAGCCAAATGGGCAATCCAAATTTGTTAAACAATAAATGTTTTAAATTTAGTTTGTTTATGATAAAATAACTTTAGTATGTTGAATAAGACGAGTAAGAAATGTGTTTTATGTAGAGAGTATCTGGTGGGTGAAAAGATATTAAAACCATTTGTGAAGGCTACTTAGGAGTACTGGTTTGCTTGCCTTAAAAGCACAATGAAGTGCCGTTTATACGGAACTAAGGTGGTACCGCGATTAACTTCGTCCTTAGAAATATTTTTCTAAGGACTTTTATTTTGAATGAGGAGTGATTGAAATGAGATACATGTCAAGTAAAGATATTAGAGAAACATGGTTACGTTTCTTTAATGAAAGAGGTCATAAAATTGAACAAAGCGCGAGTTTGATTCCGAAAGGGGATAAAACTTTACTATGGATTAATGCCGGGGTTGCGCCATTAAAGAAGTACTTTGATGGAACCTTAATTCCAAGTTCGAAAAGGCTTGTTAATGTTCAAAAATGTATTCGGACAAATGATATTGAACATGTTGGTTTTACCGCAAGACACCATACTTTTTTTGAAATGATGGGCAATTTTTCGATTGGTGATTATTTTAAAGAAATCGCGATCGAGTACGGACTAGAATTACTAACCGGAAAAGATTATTTTAATATGCCAGTTGATAAACTTTACATGACTTATTATCCAGCCGATCTTACGACTCAAAAAAAGTGGTTAAGTTTAGGAATCAAAGAATCGCATATCATCCCTGTGGAAGGAAACTTCTGGGAGATTGGTGAAGGACCAAGCGGTCCAGATACAGAAATCTTTTTTGATCGGGGTGAAAAATACGATAAACGTGGTGTTGAACTGATCAAAGAAGATATCGAAAACGATCGTTATATTGAAATATGGAACATTGTTTTTTCACAATTTAACGCAAAACCAAACATGCCTAGAAGTGAATATAAAGAATTACCTTCTAAAAATATCGATACTGGAGCCGGCTTAGAACGATTTGCTTGTATCTTACAAAATACCGAAACAAACTTTGAAACAGATTTATTTTTGCCCATTATTAAAGAAATCGAAGTTATTTCTAAAACAACCTATCAAGGTCAAATAAGTTTTAAAGTAATTGCCGACCACATTAAAACACTTGTGATGGCAATTAGTGATGGGGCAGTACTCTCTAACTTAGGCAGAGGTTATGTCTTAAGAAGACTCTTAAGACGTGCCTTAAAACATGGAAGGCAATTAGGAATTGAAGGGCCATTTTTAACCAAGCTAACCTCAAAGGTCTCTCTTATTATGGGAGATACTTATCCAAATGTTAAAGAAAATATGACCTTCATCAATCAAATTATTTCAGTTGAGGAAATAAAATTCTTAGAAACTTTATCAACCGGTGAATCTTTAATTAAGAAAATTATGGCTGAAAAAGGTACCTTATCAAAAGAAGATTCTTTCACGCTTTTTGATACGTATGGCTTTCCTATCGAACTTCAAGAAGAATATGCGACTGATTATCATATCCAGTTAGATAAAGAAGGGTTTAATCAATTATTAGAACTTCAGAAAGAAAAAAGCCGTCAATCAAGAAAATCAGTTAATTCAATGAAATCTCAAGATAAAGCCTACCTAGATTTTAAGGAAGAATCCATTTTTGTGGGCTATGAATTATTAGCTGTTCAAGCAAAAGTGATTAAGGTTTTTGAAGATGGCGTAGTCTTAGATAAAACACCATTTTACGCAACGATGGGTGGACAAGTTGCGGACAGTGGTGATATCAATGGGTATGAAGTAAAAGATGTGATTAAATTACCTAATGGTCAACATTTACACGTGGTTGATGGTCACTTTGATGAAGGTGAAATAGTAGAAGCAGTGGTGGATCAAAACACTAGAGGCAACATCATGAAAAACCATACCGCGACCCACTTACTTCATAAAGCTTTAAAAGAAGTTTTAGGGACCCATGTTAATCAACAAGGTAGTTTGGTTAAGGATGATTTGTTAAGATTTGACTTTAATCATTATGAATCACCCACCCATGAACAACTACTAGAAATTGAAGACAAAGTTAAAAGTCATATTAAACAAAATACCACAGTAACGATAAAAGAAATGCCCTATCTTCAAGCGGTAAATACTGGGGCAATGGCCTTGTTTGGTGAAAAGTATGGCGATGTTGTGAGAGTCGTATCGGTTGCTGATTATAGCATTGAATTATGCGGTGGTACACACGTTAAAAACACCCAAGAGATTGAATCTTTCTTGATTTCTAGTTGCCAATCAATTGGCTCGGGAATTTATCGAATTGAGGCCTTTAGTGGGGCTAATTATATCAATAATTTTATTCTTAGAAATGAAGCAGTTTATGAAGAAATGAATCTTTTATTAACAAAACACGAACAGCTCATAAAGGAAATTAAATCATTAAACCTCATGCATGATTACCAATCACCCGTTTTAGAAGAAGTAAAAGGATCTTATCAAGATATGATTCATTTAAGAAATTATATTGAGCACTTAAAAGAAGATAATAAAACGTTAGAAAAACAAATTAACTCAAAAAAAGATGCTTTAACATTAAGTCATACCGATGAACTGATTCAAAACAGAAAAAACAATTTAATTGTTACAAAAAATTTAGAAACTAATATATTAAGAAGTTTACTATTCGAAATTTATGATAAAATGAAAGTAGACAAAGTATATTTGTTGAATATTAGTGATGATAAAGTTACTTATATGGTTAAAACGAACCAAAATGATGCTAGAGAAATCATTAAACATTTAAATGAAATTTCAAACGGTTCCGGTGGTGGTAAACCTGATTTCGCACAAGGTGGCACCAGTCATACCGCTAAGGCGGATTTATTAATTAGTGAGTTGAGCCAACTATGACATATATCGGATTAGATTTAGGTGAAATAAGTTTAGGTATTTCTAGAAGTGATTCTGGGATTATTGCTTATGGGGTTTCTACTTATCGGTTTAAAAAAGATAATTATGAAGATGCCGTAAACTATATTAGTCATTATATCAACTCTGAAAAGGTAGATGTAGTGGTTTTAGGGCTTCCTAAACACATGAACAATGATATCGGGATTAGAGCCAATATTTCGATTAATTTTAAAGAATCATTGGAAAAATTAGTTCATGCCACTATCGTATTGTGGGATGAAAGACTATCGACCAAACAAGCAACTTATACTTTAAAAGAGGCCGGTCTTTCGACAAAAAAACGTCAAGAAAAAAAAGACATGTTAGCCGCTGTTTTAATATTACAAAACTATTTAGATAGTAAAGGAGAAAGCTATGCAAGATGATAACTTAATTACCATCACCATTGATGATGAAGAAAAGGTAGCGGAAATTTTATTTACTCACCATGATGAAGACAATGATAAAACCTATGTTGTGTTCAGATTTATGGATAGTGAAGAAATTAGCGCTGCAGTTTACCATGAAGAAACTGATACAGAAGGTTACTTTGAGGACATCGAAACTGAACAAGAATGGGAATTGTTAGATGAAATATTATCCGACTACTTCGACGAATCAGAAGAATATGATGTTGAAGAAGAAGATGAGGATGAAGAAAACATCTAAATGAATGCGTATTTAAAAGCGTTTGGCCAAGAAAAGAAAATCCCCATCATCTCTGATGAGGGTCTTTCTTTTTTGTTAAAAGAGATTAAACAGCATCAAGTTAAGTCGGTTCTCGAAATTGGCACAGCAATTGGTTATTCCGCGATTATGATGAGTGATTACGTGGATTCAATCATCACACTAGAAAAAGATGAAACCATGGTTGAACTGGCAAACAAACATATTCTAAAAAGTAACTTAGAATCAAAAATAAAAGTTGTTCATACCGACGCCATATTATATAAACCTAAAGGGCTGTTTGATTTAATTTTTATCGATGGTCCCAAAGCCCAATATGAAAAATATTTTAACTACTTTAGCCCTTATTTATCAAATAAAGGGATTATTATTTGTGATAACTTAAACTTTCACCATCTCGATAAAAACAAGGTCTCTAAAGGGACAAAAAGATTAATCGAAAAACTGGAGTCTTTTAAATTGTTTTTAATGAATCAAGAAGCATTTGAGACTAAATTTACTGATGAAGGCGATGGGATGAGTTTAACAAGGAGAAAAGATGCAATATTTAACAACCATTTATAAAATTGAAAACGGTGAAAAATTACTTAAACAGGCAGATGGTTTAATTGTCGGGATTAAAGATCATTCTACCAGAGAAACATCAAGTTTTTCTGTTGCTGAATTTAAAAAAATCACTGCACTTACCACTAAACTAAATAAAAAACTATATGTATCATTTAAAATGATGTTACACGAACCTTCGGTTGTTGAGTTTAATCATTTAATTAAAACCATTAATGATTACCCTTTTACAGGCTATATTATTGGTGATATCGGGTATTATTACTTACTAAAAGAAACTGGTAAAGATATTATCTATAACCCGGAAACTTTACTAACGAACACTTACGATTTGAACACCTATTTTGAGTTAGGCATTAAAGGAACATTTATTTCAAAAGAAGTGAACTTAGGTGAAATCAAAGCGATGTTAACCAACAAAAAAGGTCAACTCTTTATGACTGGACACGGTTATTTGAACATGTTTTATTCTAGAAGGTTATTACTGAATAGCTACTTTGAGGAAATTGGCAAGACCCATGATTATCATCATGAAAACATGCGATTAAAAGAAGAAAAAAGAGAGCCATTTCATCCCATTATTGAAGATCAATTTGGGACCCATGTTTACCGAAGTGAAGTCACCTCTACATTAGATATTTTGGAAGATATTAAGGCTTTAGATTATCTCGTGATCGATTCAATTTTCCATGATGATGATTACGCGATAGATATTTTAAAACTATATCAAAATAATCTAGATATCAATCAAGTTTCTCAATTACAAGAAAAATATCATGAAACCTGGGATACTGGTTTCTTATATTTAAAGACAATCTATAAGGTTTGATACGATGATAGAATTATTAGCCCCAGCTGGGGATTTAGAAAAACTAAAAATAGCCTATTTATATGGTGCTGATGCCGTATTTATCGGCGGACAAGAATATTCGTTAAGGGCGAGAGCTTCTAACTTTTCTTTAGCTGAGATTAAAGAAGCCGCTCTTTTTGCCCATCATCTCGGTAAAAAACTTTATGTTACGGCAAATATTATTCCCCATGATGAAAACTATGAAGGTTTAATTGAGTATCTAAAAGGGTTAGAAGAGGCAAATATCGACGCCATTATTGTGGCAAGTCCTTATATCGTTGAGATGGCCAAGAAACATACAAACTTAGAAGTTCATATTTCTACCCAACAATCCGTGTTAAATCACTACGCCGTCAAATACTTTGAAGATATTGGTGCTTCAAGGGTTGTCTTAGGTAGGGAATTGAATGTGGATGAAATTAAGACCATCGTGGAAAAGAGTCAAGCCGAAATAGAGGTCTTTATTCATGGGGGCATGTGTGCCTCATATAGTGGCAGATGTACCTTATCAAATACTTTTACCTTAAGAGATGCGAATCGCGGGGGATGTGCACACAGCTGCCGCTGGAATTATGATCTTTTTGATGGGAATGAAAAAATTAGCGATGAGACCTTGTTTTCAATGAGTTCAAAAGACCTTCAATCCTTGAGGTTTATTCCCTCACTGATTGACGCGGGTGTCCATTCATTAAAAATTGAAGGAAGAATGAAATCAGTTCATTATATTGCCACCGTGGTGTGGGTTTATCGAATGTTAATTGATGAGTACATAGCCACCGGTAAAATAAGTGATTTTGACTATTATGAAAATGAAATTAGCAAGGCTGAAAACAGATTAACTAAAGAAGGTTTTTTAGGCGAGTTTCCGAATAAGAATTACCAACTCTATAACAATCGAAGTGAAATACCTACTAAAACATTTGTGGGAATAGTATTAGGCCCGTTCAACGATTATATTAAAGTTGAACAACGAAATCACTTTAGACCTGAGGATACTTTAGAAGTATTTGGACCAGGGAAAAAGCCGCGTACTTTCAAAGTCGAAAGCATCTACGATACCGAGATGAATTTGTTGGATGCGGCAAGACACCCTAGACAAGAAGTCCTTATTAAAATACCGTTTAAAGTTGAACCCTATGATTTAATTCGTAAAGCCAATGACTAAACTGGTAAAAGGTGATCAAACACTTTACATCAAAGTGAATGAAAAAAACATTAAACATACCTATATTAAACAAAAAGATGGCTACGTTGAAATTTCTAAATCGAGCCGGATGCGAATGGAACCCATCCTTAAAAAGATCGAAGATAATTTTGATTTTTATTACACAAAAACCTTAAAAAAAGACGAAACAACGCTGTCTTTATGGGGACAAGATTATGCATTAAAATGGGTTGAATCAAGTCAAAAAAAATATATTATCGAAGCGAAAGAAATAATTATTTATGCAAAATCGTCTGACTATAGTCATTTTAAAGATAGTATTTTAAAGGCTGAACTACAAAACTATTTAAGTATACTTCAAACGGAGATCCAACCGATATTAAAGGAACATGGGTTATATTTAGTACCGATTAAGGTAAAGAAACTAAAAAGTAAATATGGTTCTTACCATAAAGGGAATAATGAAATTACTTTAAATTCATTTTTGGCCACTATTGATAAAGTTTATACAAAGCACGTCTTACTACATGAATATGCGCACCAAAAGGTTGCGAACCATCAACGCGCGTTTTATCAATTATTAGATAAACTATATCCACCCCATAAAGAAACACAAAGGAATTTAAAAAAAATTGGCTTAAACTATTAAAAAAAAAGAAATTGTTGTATAATAACAAAGCATAAGGAGTGATTAAATTGGCGATTAACAAACCAGTATTTGAATTAACCAAAGAAGGGGTCGAAAAGCTAAGAGCGGAACTTGAAGAATTAAAAGATGTCAAACGGCCTGAAGTCGTTAGACAACTTCAAGAAGCCAGAGCTCAAGGCGACTTATCTGAAAACGCAGATTATGACGCAGCTAGAGAAGCCCAAGCTCATACTGAAGGTAGAATAAAAGAAATAGAAAACATCTTAGATAACTATAAGATTATTCGTGTTACCTCTAACGATGATAAAGTAAACATCGGTAAAACTATTAAAATTAAATTTATTGAAAGAAAGAAAGAAGCTACTTATAAATTAGTTGGAACCATTGAAGCAAATCCTGCTCAAAACCTTATTTCAATCGAATCACCGGTTGGTAAAGCCGTTTTAGGAACCTCTGTTGGTGACACAGTATCTGTAAGACTTGAAAACGGGAATACTTTTCACGTTGAAGTCTTAGAAATATCTTAATGGCATTAAAACATTACATTCCGAATATTACTTATAAGTCGATTTTTGAAATCGACTTTTTGGCGTATTATGAACAAGGTTTTAGACTCGTTTTACTTGATATTGACAATACCATTATTAAATATGATCAGGCTTTAGCGGATACAGACACCTTGAAATTATTAGAATCGATTAAAACTTTAGGGTTTGAAGTTATTTTAATATCTAATAATAATAGAAAACGGGTTAGTCTTGTGATGGAACAAACTAAGTTAAAAGGGGTTTGGTTCGCTTTAAAACCTCTCAAGAAAGGCTTTAAAAAAGCCCTTAAAATAGCTACTAAAGATTATCCTATCAATGAAGTCATTAATATTGGGGATCAAATCATGACTGATGTAAAAGGTGGCGAAAAGATTGGCTTTTTTACCATCTTAGTCCATCCAATTGAAAGAGGAACGGATACTAGATCAACGCGCATTAACCGTTTCTTTGAAAGAAAAATTATTAAGAAGATTAAGTCTAAGTATCCAGCGTTATATGAACAAAGATTAAAAGACTATGAAGAAATGTAAAGGCTGCGGGATCGCACTACAGGCGCATGATCCAAATGCTTTAGGTTATGTTAAAGCAGTGGAACACGAGTACTGTTTAAGTTGTCATAATTTAAAGAACTATAATATTTCCTTAGAACCAGTTTTGAAATCACACTTTCCTTTTATTGAAGAAAACAGTTTAATTTTATATGTTGTCTCAGCCCTACATTTAAACACATTACCGCTGTTTGATCTCACTAAGTTTTACCCCAAACAAAAGAAAATTTTAGTGATTAACCAAATTGATTTACTGCCTCAAACCATTAATTTTGATTTATGGGTTAAAGATTTACATTCATATTTTAAAGACTTTTTAGAAATTATGCCTCTATCAGGTCTTAAAGGTCATTATTTAACTATTTTATTAGAAACGATTGATCATTATCACAGCGGGAATGTTTATTTAGTTGGTTTACAAAATAGCGGTAAAACCACTTTATTAAACCGGATCTCAGAACATATAGATGGGCATGTTAAAGCTTTAAGTTCACCTAAAGCAGGACTGACTCAAGACTTTATTCAATTACCCTATAAAAATGGTTATATTATTGATTCACCAGGTGTTTATCAAAGAGGCTTTATTAGTGATTTTCTAGACTATGATGACTATAAGACTTATATACCCAGTAAAAAAATTAGGCCTACCACTTATCACCTAGATTCAAGCCAATCCATTATTATTGGTGGCATAGTGATCGTTAGTTTTATCAAAGGTGAGAGAAGTAGTTTTACTTTTTATTTAGGTGAAATTAATATTCATCGAACCAAATATGAAAATGTTTATCATCAGTTTGAGAAACATCAAGGCACTTTATTTAACCCGGTTTCTGAGGCACCTTATGAAAAACAGTTTATTAAACTAGATTCTGGGGAATATCTAATAAATTTATTAGATTTAGGTTTTTTTATCGCCAAAGGTCCCAACACATTGGAACTTTACGCGCCTAAAGGCGCCTTTATTGGGATAAGGAAAGGGGTATTTCATGGACTATAGGGTTCTTATGGAAAATGCTTTAAAAGGATACCCAGACCGTATTAAACACACCTTAGGGGTTAGAGACAGGGCTTTAGAATTAGGTAAAATCTATGATGCCGATTTAGAGGTTTTAGAAGTGGCGAGTTATCTCCATGATATGACGAAGTATTGGAAAACGGAGGCCCATCAAAAACTGATTAATAACCCGATGATTACGGATCATTTTCATGAACAGTTATATCACCCGATTAGTGCCGCTATTTACGCAAAATCAATCGGTGTTACTAACCCAGTGACCTTAGAAGCCATTCAATACCATATGTGGGGTAAAATTGAGATGGCATTAGAAACGATGATACTTTGTGTGAGTGATTACTGTGAAAAAAACCGGACGTTTAGCGACGCAAAAGTGGTTTATCAAATGGCGCTAATAGACCTAGATAAGGCATACGTTCATATGCTTGAAAGTACCCTTAAACATTTAAAAGAAAAACAAATCACACCACATCAAGATCAAATAGATACTTATCATTATTATTTAAAAAAGGAGAATAAAAGAATAAATGACATTATTAAATAAAACAGTAGATGCGATTGGACATGTAAACTTAGCCAATTTAAGAATTTTTGATTTAGAAAATAAAAACCCATTTTATAACATTGTCATCATTGGAACAGGGACTTCTAGACAAAGTGATGCCTTAATCGGGTACTTAAAAGATGAACTTAAAAATGCTTTTGAGATCAAAGGTGTTGAAGGTAAACAAACGGGTTGGTTATTAATTGACCTAGGCGATATCATCATTCATATTTTTGATCAAGAAAATAGAAGTTTCTATAATTTTGATGATAAATTCATGGGGTTCAATGAACTGACTGAACAATACATAAAATAAAGCCTTGAGGGCTTTTTTTTTCGAGAAATATCCTCATTCACTTGGTATATATTAGTTGGGTGATACTATGAAAAAAGGCTTAACGATTTATGGCATAATCATGATTTTATTTATCTTATATGGCATCTACTTGAGGCAACCAAATTCAACCATAGCGACTGATCCAGTTTTAATCGAAGTGGAAATTAAGGGGGGAATTTTATTACCGGGAACTTATCAAGTTTCACCAGATGATACGTTAGAAGATTTAATTGATTATGCGGGTGGATTTACTCGAAATGCCATCAAAGATAAAATTGAACTAGATGAAGTATTAAGGGATCAAGCCATTTATATCATTGAAGAGGACGTTCCAGCAATAAAAATTAATATCAATACGGCGACCAAAGAAGAACTGCAAACGATTAATGGGATCGGACCGGTCACTGCAGAAGCCATTGTTATTTACCGGATTAAAAACGGGCCGTTTATTTACTTGGAAGACTTAATGAAAGTAAATAATATCGGTGAAAAGACGTATGAGAAAATTAAAGACTTTATTACCTTATAATTATTTTCATTATTATGCGTTTATCGTATTGATTGTTTTACTTGGACATGAGCATTTAGCAGGTTATTTATTGTTGTTGCCATTTTTATATTTAATTAAAGGGTATTCTAATAAGTGGGCGGTTATAGCCGTAGGTTTATTAAGTTATTGTTTTATTGAGGCTAGTTACTTTGAGAAAAAGCCCCCTAAAAATAATGTATTTCAAGTGGTTAATTTAAAAGAATATGAGACATTTAACCGCTATATTGTTAGAGAAAATAATCATAAATATGTTTTCTTGTCTGAAGATAGTTATCAAATAGGCGATTACATAGAACTTAATTATACGTATCAAGAGTTTGAAGAAACCAAGATTCCTGGTGGGTTTAACGAGGCCCATTATTATGCCTCCCAAAGGATATTTTACGAATTAAAGGTTAAAAATAGTACACTCGTTAAAAAAGGCTTTCACTTTAATCAGATACCCTATAAACTTAAGACCTATTTTAAGGATTATGAAGAACCCACAAAATCTTATATTTATGGGCTTGTTTTTTCTGATAATGTTTTTGAACCTGATTTTAAGGATTCAATCGCTTCCTTAGGGATCTCACATTTATTCGCTTTATCAGGTTTACATATTCATTTTTTAATTATAATCTTAGGGAGCTTATTAGATTATTTTAAGATTAAGAAGAAAAATTTAATTATGGTGGTATTTTTAAGCCTATATGTGTTTCTAACTGGGTTTCCAATCAGTTTATTAAGGGCCTTTATTATGCACCTTAGTTACTTAGCTTTAAGCAAAAAAGGGTTCACTCGATTAGATAGTTTATCACTTAGTTTCATCATATTACTATTAATCAATCCATTTTATCGGTATAGTTATAGTTTTATCTTGTCATTTCTAGTCACCTTCTTTATTGTCATAATGAAACCTAGAAAAGGGCTTAAAGGGTTTTTTTTGATTCAAATAACGAGTTTTTTTTCAAGTTTACTGATTGTCTCAAACCTAAATGGTGGCATCTATTTAGATGGGCTTTTATTTGGATTTATCTATATGATGTTATTTCCCTATGTTGTCATGCCACTTGTTGGTTTAGCAATGATTAAACCATTATCATTTATAACCAATCCACTATTAAAAGGCTTCAGTTTAAGTATTTATCAGTCTAGTACAACGTTTAAAATAAAAATGCCGTATGTTAGTTTATTAATCATAGTGATATACATAGGGTTATTTGTCTTTATATTATTAAGTGAAACTTTTAAGCAATTTTTTAAAAGAAGTTTTATTCTTGGTGGGTTCATTCTAGGGATTTACTTATATCCCCATATCGATTTAAGTGATACGGTCTATTTTTTAGATGTGTCACAGGGGGATTCAACCTATATAAAGGGATCATTTGATTCGTGTAATATCTTGATTGACGCCCATACTGGAACCAGTGATTTTATCGAGGGGTTGGGGGATGTTACGATTGACTATTTCTTTATTACACATGGCGATTATGATCACAGCAGTGAAGCTTTAGAAGTCGTTGAAAACCATTCCGTAAAACAAGTTTATACAAATCCTTATGATAACTCGAGTTACATCAATGACTTAAAACCGTATGGTTTAAAAAGAATCTCAAAAGAAAGCATAACGTGTGGGAAGATAGAAATAGAAGTATTAGGTCCTCTAAGAAATTATAACAATAGCAATGATAATTCATTGGTATTGAAGCTTGTTTTATCGGATAAAACGATCCTTTTTACGGGAGATGTTTCTAGTGATGTCGAAGATGAATTAATTAATTATTATAAACAAAGTCTAAAAAGTGATATTCTTCATGTTGCCCATCATGGTTCATCATCGTCTACCAGCAGTAACTTTTTAAAATATGTGAATCCAAAACAAGCGATTATTAGTGTTGGGAAAAATAATTATTATGGTCACCCCAGCAATGAGGTTATTTGGCGATTAGAACAGGAAAATATTGAGATTCTTTTAACCAGTGAGGAAAGGACCATCATTCTTAGAAAATATAATCTTAGGTGAGTTAGTTTTTATTGTACAAAACATTGATTTTTGTAGTATAATATAGCGTAGGTGGTATGATATGAAAGATTACATTTACGCTTTTGTTGGTGAAGATGATTTTTTAGTTAAAAATGAAGTGGACCAACTCGTAAAAAAACTAAAAGTAGAAGCGTTTAACGTCTTAACGTATGATTTGGAAGAACAAGAATTATACGAATTTTTACAAGAAATAACGACAATAAGCTTACTTTCAGACAAAAAAGTAATCAAGGTTAAAAACGCCTGGTTTTTTTATGAAGATAGAGGTGAAAATCTTCAAAGTTTAATTCGTTACTTTCAAGATCCAAAGACAGATACCACACTGATTTTCTTGCTTAAGAAGGACGTTGATTCGAACTTTCTCATTAGTCGTGAAGCCAAAAAATATATCCGGTTTGAAGTGGTTGATAAAATGGAGGAAAAAGATTTTTACCCCTATATTAAAAACTACTTTGCCGAACTTAAATATCAAATCAGTGATGAAGCGATTAATGAATTAATTGACCGTGTCAATTACGACTTTAATAGTCTTTATAATGAGACTGAAAAACTTAAATTATTCGCTTATGACGACAGAAAGATTACTTTGAAGGACGTTAACTTATTGGTGCCAAGAAACTTAGAAGATAATATTTTTGAATTGTCGAACGCAATCATCGCTAAGAACAAGCGAAAAGCATTAGAAATTTATTATGATTTATTGACAAAAAATGAAACACCGGTTAATTTAATTTTAAATATTTCTTATAAATTAAAAGAAATTATTACCACGAAACACTTACTTGATCAAGGTTACAATGAAAAAAGTATTATGGATTATTTCAATGTATCAAAAGGTCGCGCTTATTATATGATTAAAAATGCCAACAGCATGGCAATGCCAGAATTAAAGAACTATTATGATACTTTAGCTGACCTAGATTATAGGATTAAAAGTGGTGAGGTGGAACCGAAGATAGGCTTAGAGTTGTGGCTTTTGGGAGGTTAATATGTTAAACGAAAAATATGAATATATCTTAGCTTTTGACTTTGAAACCTCTGGGTTAAATCCAGCCGATGATAAGATTATTGAAATGGGTGCCCTCTTACTTAAAAAAGAAGGACAATTTTATAAGGTTGAAGAAGAATTGAATGCGCTTGTAAAACAAGATTTTAAATTAGAAGCTAAAATAGTTGAGATTACCGGGATTACCGATGAACTTTTAGAAAAAGAAGGCGTTAGTGAACAAGAAGCATTCAATAAGTTTAAATTGTTACATAAAAAAGGCGCCTTATTGGTCGCCTATAATTTAAGTTTTGACTATGCCTTTTTAACTTTTTTGTATCGCAAACATTTAAATGAACCTAATTTATTTATCACCAATGATATTTTGGACGTCATGGCTGTCTATAAAGATAGACATCCGTTTCCGCACCGTCTAGAAAGCGCTGTAGAAAAATATCAAGTTGAAGTCCCAAATACGCACCGAGCCTTAGATGACGTTAAAGCCACAGTGATCGCCTTAACCAAGATGATTGCGGAAAGAGACACCATTGATAAGTACATTAATGTGATTGGATACAACCCTAAATACGGCCCATCCAAATTCAAAGCGCCTCATGTCGCCTACGTTCCCCAATATGGTAACCGTCTAGAATTAGAAAAAAGATAAAAAAAACACATCCGAAGATGTGGTTTAGATAGAATTAACTAGTTTTGATAAATCTGACTTATGGTTAGCGACGAAGTTACGGTGATAAATGCCTTTAGCTTGACCCTTGTCTAATTTCTTATTTGCGTGGTTAAGTGCTTTTACCGCAGCGTCTTTATCCTTTAACTCAACTGCTTTATGAACTGCTTTAACTGCTGTTTTAGTCGAAGATTTAAAACTTTGATTTAGTAAACGGCGCTTTTCATTGGTCTTGTTGCGTTTAATTTGTTGTTTAATATTAGCCATTTTCTCACCTCCTGAGATTAACCGTATTTGATTATAACAAAACTAGTATTATTTTGCAAGAAAAAAATAGAAATTTAATAAAAAGAAAGTGAGTTTTACCATGACAATTTCAAACAAACTAACTATTTCCCGAATGCTTGTCATTCCTATTATGATTATTCTGCTCTTTTTACCAGTCCTACAAGACAAAGAAACCATCTTTGAATTATCTTTGGCAGAATTACTATTTGCCATTTTATTTACCTTAGGCTCTATTACAGACTGGCTCGATGGTTATCTCGCAAGAAAACGTAATGAAATCACCACATTCGGCAAATTTTTAGATCCTATCGCGGATAAACTATTGGTTATTTCGGCGATGACATACATCGCTATTTTTAGAACCGAATATGTTTCATTCTGGTGGACTTTAGTGCTGATCGTCATATTTAGAGAATTATTGGTCAGTGCTGTTAGAATGTTAGGCGCTAATAAGCAAGTCGTTATCGCGGCAAGTTGGTTTGGAAAGATTAAAACGATTGTGACCATGCCGACCTTAGTCTTAATTTTATTTAACCGTTTTGGATTGGATAGTATTTTAGGTAGTCAAGGTCATTATCTAACAGATGTCCTATTTTATATCTCAGTCTTATTAACCTTACTGAGTGGAATAGACTATTTATATAAAAATAGAGCTGTGTTACAAGAAGATTAAAGTAAATTATCAAAGTCAATGTGTATTATAAATTAGGAGGTCTAGTATGGACAAAAAGAACGATGTATTACAAAGTACACTAAAACAAATCGAAAAACAATTTGGCAAAGGTTCAATTATGAAATTAGGCGACAAGGCGGATAGAGATATTGAGACCTCTTCCTCAGGCTCGCTTTCACTAGATATCGCGCTTGGGATAGGGGGCTATCCAAAGGGAAGAATTATTGAGATCTATGGACCTGAATCATCAGGTAAAACGACATTCGCATTGCATGCGATTGCAGAAATTCAAAAGGCAGGTGGCACTGCAGCGTTTATTGACGCGGAACACGCGCTTGATCCGAAATATGCAGGTAACCTTGGGGTGGATGTCGATAATCTTTTATTAAGCCAACCAGACACCGGAGAACAAGCTTTAGAAATCACCGAAGCACTGATTAGAAGTGGGGCGGTAAGCATCGTGGTGATTGACTCAGTCGCAGCGCTCGTGCCAGAATCTGAAATTAGTGGTGAAATGGGCGATTCACATATTGGACTTCAAGCCAGACTGATGAGCCAAGCGATGCGTAAGTTATCAGGTATCATTAGTAAAACCAATACGATTTGTATATTCATAAACCAAATCAGAGAAAAAGTGGGGATTGTCTTTGGTAACCCAGAAACGACCTCAGGTGGTCGAGCCTTGAAATTTTATGCCTCTATTAGACTTGAGATTAGAAGAGGCGAAACATTAAAGGTTGGTAATGATATGATTGGCGCTAAAGCGAATTGTAAAGTGGTTAAGAATAAAGTAGCACCACCATTCAAGAGTGCTTCAGTTGATTTGATTTTTGGACAAGGTATTTCTAAGACAGGTGAGATTGTCGATATTGCCAGTGATCTTGACATTATTCAAAAGAGTGGCGCATGGTATGCTTATGAAGGTGAAAAGATTGGTCAAGGACGTGAAAACGCTAAAACTTTCTTAGATACAAACATTGAGATTAAAAACAAGATTGAAGGATTAATTAGAACACATTACGATTTAACTTAAAACACAAAAAAAGGTATTTGGAGCTTTCCAAATACCTTTTTAAAATATAATTTTATTGTAGTGTCACTTTCGTGGTAGAGTCATCGTAATCCAAACGCATATAAATGGTGTGGGTTTTGGTTGTTCCAAGCTCCAGTAAAACTTCATCGTAGGTAATCTTAATATAAAGATTTGGACCTTTAGCACTAATAAAAGGAAGAATAAATTTGTCCATATTATAATTAAATTCAATTGATGTTGTACTATAATTATCTTTTGGCACAGCGGTTAAATTTTCTAAAGAATAAGTCGTGTATTTATCATTTATGACAGAAAGTTGAAATTGATATTTAACGTTTGTGATGGTATTGACAGTTTCTTTAGGGTTTAATTTATATTTAAACACATAGGCACCTTTTAAGTTATCTTCATTAGGCATCTTAATTTCAGATAGTATAAATTCTGTATTAAATATTGAATCTTCAGGTTTAACTAATTTAACCCCTTTGGTTTCAAATAATACAGGGTTTTTAGTTGAGAATTTGTAGATATAGACACTAGGTATAAAAACCAAAGGAAGAACGACTAAAAATAAGATTAACATGAGGCTTAATAAACGGTGTCTTGTGAAAAAAGATGGTTGATTTGGTTGTTTTTTGTTTGCCATAATATCCCTCGCAATCCTATTCATTATACATGATATTAACTGAAAATAAAAGAGAAAAAACATAAATTGACTATCATAGAAATAAAATGTTATAATAAACTTGTAAGAATTAAGATATAAAGTATTTTTGATAATTAATTTGAATGTTTATTTGTAACGCTCATACAAAATAAAAATTAAATATATAATGGAGGTATATTATGAGTTTAACAGAAGTAATAATATTGATTATCTCCATTTTGCTAGCATTAGTTGCTGGGACTTTAATAGGATATTTTTTACGTGTAAAGCACCATGAAAAATCATTAGAGAATAGCAAACGAGAAGCAGAAAACATTATTGAAGAAGGCAAAAAGGAAGCTGAAAAAACAAAAAAAGAAAGCATTCTTGAAGCCAGACAAGAGATTTTTAACTTAAAGCGTGATTTTGATAAAGATGTAAAAGAACGAAGACAAGCTGTTGTTGACTTAGAGAATAAAGTGAACAATAGGGAGGATCAGTTAAACAAAAGATCGGCCAATTTAGATAAACGTGAAGAGCATATGGCTTCTAAAGAAATTAAATTGGATGAGAAGAAAATTGAAATTGATAAATTACATAGCAAAGTGGAAGAGATTTTAAAAGAACAAGAAGATAAATTAATGGAAATCTCTGGTATATCTGTCGAAGAAGCCCAAAAGATAATTATGGACCGGGTCCGAATAGATATGGCAGATGAAATTAATTTGTACATTAAAGAACAAGAAGAACAAGCGAAATTAGAAGTAGATCAACGAGCGAAACAATTATTAACATTAGCAATTCAAAAATATGCGAGTGAAACCACTACTGAACGTACAGTTAGTGTTGTGACCCTTTCAACTGAAGAGATGAAAGGCCGCATTATTGGACGTGAAGGTAGAAATATTAGAACCTTTGAGGCTTTAACAGGGGTGGATTTAATTATTGATGATACACCTGAAGCGGTCGTATTATCTGGATTTGACCCAGTTAGAAGAGAAGTTGCTAAACGGTCATTGACCAGTTTAGTAGAAGATGGTAGAATTCATCCAGGTAGAATCGAAGAAGTGGTTATTAAATCTCAAGCTGAGGTTGAAACATTTATTCGTGAATCTGGAGAAAATGCTGTATTTGAAACGGGTGTAGGTAGAATGCATCCAGACCTAATCAAGTTATTAGGTAAATTACATTTTAGAACGAGTTATGGTCAAAATGTGTTAAAACACTCAATTGAAACTGCCTTTTTAGCGGGTAAATTAGCTGCTGAAATTGGTGAGAACGAAGTCATTGCCAAGCGTGCGGGATTGCTTCATGATATTGGAAAAGCAGTTGACCATGAAGTTGAAGGCTCTCACGTTGAAATTGGGGTAAACATTGTCTCAAGATACAAAGAACCAAAAGAAGTTATTGATGCGATTGCCTCACACCATGGTGATACCGAAGCACATAGTATTATTGCTGTTTTAGTAGCTGCTGCTGATGCATTAAGTGCGGCTCGACCTGGTGCTAGAAGTGAGTCGATGGACAACTACATTAAACGTCTTGCAGCCTTAGAACAAATCAGTAATTCAGTCGAAGGTGTAGAACGTTCATACGCAATTCAAGCCGGTCGTGAAATTAGAGTGATCGTCGAACCTGATAAGGTTGATGACAAGATGACTTTCAAGATTGCTAGAGAAATTAGAGAACAAATTGAAGCAAACTTACAATACCCTGGAACAATAAAAGTTACTGTGGTTAGAGAAACAAGAGCGACAGACGTTGCAAAATAATACTAAAGGGGCAACTCGCCCCTTTAATGATATTTATGAGGCGAAGGATGAAAATATTATTCGTGGGTGATATATACGGTGAAGCAGGTAGAAACTATTTTAAAGAAAATCTACCTTTTTTAAAAGAAACTTATAAACCCAATTTAATCATTGTCAATGCCGAAAATAGTGCCAATAATGGTAGAGGTATTACTGACAAATACTATAAAGAACTGATGGAAATGGGTGTTAGTTCCATTACGATGGGAAACCATGTTTGGGGTCAAAAATCGTTAGCTGACTACATTGATAGTGCCCATATTTGTAGACCGGCTAATTATAATGATGCGCCAGGCAAACAATATGATTTAATTAACTATAATGGTAAAACGTTAATGGTTATGAATTTCTTAGGGAGAACTTTCATGGATGCGAATCTAGATAACCCCTTCACCTTAGCGAAGAAGTTAATCGAAACAGTTAAACCGGATTATTCTTTTATTGATTTTCATGCGGAAGCCACCAGTGAAAAAATCGCGTTTGGACATTATTTAGATGGAATCGCTTCGGTCATTGTCGGCACCCATACACATGTTCCAACTGCCGATGAAAGAAGTTTACCAAAAGGGACTTTATATATAAGTGATGTTGGGATGACTGGACCACTCAATGGAATTATTGGGGTTAAAAGAGAAATTGTGATTAATCGATTTTTAAATGGTTTTACCATACCGAATGAAGTCGAAGAAGGAAAACGACAATTAAATGCGGTTATGGTGGACTTGAATCAAAATTCAATTAACCGAATTCACATCGAAGAATAAAGGGCGATTCGCCCTTTTTGTTTGAATGAAGTTATTTTTTATAGTATACTAAATTAGGTGATAAAAATGGGTAATAATATTGATATAGAAAAATATTTTAAACCTAACTTAAAAGATGCCAAAAAACGCAAAGGTGATGCCGATTATATCGCTTTTGAATTAGAAAATGAATTTCAAGGAATTGGACATGGTAAAACATACCGTATCCAAACTTACGGTTGCCAAGGTAACGAAGCCGATAGTGAAATTATGGCAGGCATATTTGAAGATATGGGTTATACTTTAGCGTCTGAAGAAAAAGACAGTGATGTTATTTTATTAAACACTTGTGCGATTAGAGAAAATGCTGAAGATAGAATTTGGGGCGAGTTAGGCAGGTTAAAAAGTTTTAAGAAACAAAATCCGGATTTATTAATTGGACTATGTGGGTGTATGGCTCAAGAAGAAGGGGTTGTTTCAAAAATCTTAAAGAGTTATCCTTATGTGGATATCGTTTTTGGAACACATAATATCCATAAACTACCCTACTATATAAAAAGTGCGATGTTCGATAAAGAACGTGTTATTGAGGTTTATTCTTATGAAGGATCAATCGTCGAAAACTTACCAAAAATAAGAGCACATCAGTTTAAAGCGTGGGTAAACATTATGTTTGGTTGTGATGAGTTTTGCACATACTGTATCGTGCCTTATACAAGAGGAAAAGAACGTTCTAGAAATAAAGATGAAATTATTAAAGAAGTTCAAGAGTTAACAAGACAAGGTTACCAAGAAGTAACCCTTTTAGGCCAAAATGTCAATGCCTATGGTAAAGATTTTAAAGATTTAGATTATACATTTGGTGATCTATTAATGGACCTAGATAAAACGGGAATGCCTAGAATTAGGTTTACCACTTCCCATCCCAGAGATATTGATGATAAAACAATTAAAGCTTATCGAAACGCAAAACATTTGATGCCCCACTTACACTTACCAGTTCAAAGTGGTTCAAATAGTGTTTTAAAAAAGATGAATCGTCACTATACGAAAGAGCATTATCTTAATGTCATCAACGCCCTAAAAGAAGCTAGACCAGGTATTAGTATTACAACGGATATTATTGTAGGCTTCCCTACTGAAACAGAAGAAGATTTCCAATTAACATTAGATTTAGTTAATGAAGTTGATTTTGAAGGCGCTTATACATTTATATTTTCTCCAAGAGGTGGTACACCCGCAGCTTCATTTGAAAATACCATTACTGAGAGTGAACAAAAAGACAGGCTTCAAAGATTGAATGCAGTTGTTAACGCTGGTTATCTAAGAGGGACTGAAAGGTTCTTAGGCGAAATTGTTGAGGTCTTGGTGGATGGTTTTTCTAAAAAAGATGATTCCATTTTAGCGGGGTATTCAGCCCATAACAAATTGGTAAATTTTAAGGGCGATGAATCAATGATAGGTAAAATCGTTAAAGTAAAGATAACCGAAGCAAGAACATGGTTTTTATTAGGTGAATACGATGAAAGCTAAAGAGGAATTGTTTAAACTGATTAAAGAAGACCCACTTGTTGTTGAATACCAAAAGCTTGAGAATATAGTCAATAGTGACAATAATTTAAAAAAAGCGGTTGGAGAGCTTTTTGATATGCAACAACAAATTGTTCAATTAAAGTACATTGATAAACTTCAAATGGCTGAAAAACTGGAAAATGATTATCGTGTAAAAAGAGCTTTGATTGAAACCAATCCGGTGATTCATAATTATTTGATTTTACAAGACGAAGTTAACGAGCTTTTAAAATCGATTAAAGAAATTATTGAAGACGGACTCCAAATTGAAAAATAATTACTTAGTATCTGGTTGTGGAAAAACAGTAAATAGTGATGTTTTACTGTTTGATTATTGTAAAAATAATCATTTTAGTGTATGATTTATATAAAGTGAGGGATGTATATGACAACGTTATCAAAAGCCAGTTTTGTTTTAATCGATAGCCAAGAAATAAACATTGGAGAATTTGTAGAAAAACTAGTAAATTTACCTGCAGATGCGACTGTGGATTTTTTCAAAGAAATCGGTTTAATGGTTCCTAGAGAAATTAGAATAAGTGTTTTAAGGACGGTTTTAAATCCATCGGTCAAGAATAAGATGATTGTTGAAGAAAACTTATCTGACGAAGTTCAATACCGATTAGGTTGGTATGATAACTTTTCAGAAACGCAGCTTATCAACTTATTACCACTATTTAATGATGATGATTTAATTAACAGGTATTTAGATGAACTTTGGTTAAATTTATTGTCTTATATCGTTTCAAAAAAAGTGAGTGAGTCTGATACCTTTAAACTTTTTGAACTTTCACAAAAATACCAGTATGAACCTTTTTTTGATGTGGTGGTTTTTAATAAGAAAATTGATGTTTTATTTTATGATAATCCAGACGAAATTGATGGGTTATCCGTGGATGTCTTTAGACCGATTTTATTTAAGAGTTCTACGACAGTTGAAATAAGAGAAATTGGTGAAAAATACGGTGTTAAAGTCCCAAGAAGAATTAAGAAACAAGAGCTTGTTGAAATAATTAAACAAGAACTCAATGATAAAAATCAATTAACACCTGCTGAAGAAGCTAAAATAGATAAAATGTCAGTTATTCCTCTCCAAAGATATGCAATAGATCATGATATTAAAGCCTCTATTGAACTAAAAAAAGAAGAAATTATTGAATATATCATTAAAAATGCCAAAGAAACCAAAGAAAAATATTTTGTGCCAACCAATCCTGGTGTTTATGAATCAATCCAATCATCTAATTCAATTGAACCTTTAACAGAACCAGAAGAAGTTTTAGATAATCCTGTAGAAGAACCGGTTGTGGTTGAACCTGAAGAAGATAAAGATACTCAATTAGAAGAACCAACCGATTTGGTAGATGAAGAAACCCATGAATTTGAAGAACTATTAGAAGAAGCGTTCACACCGCTTGGTGATAAAGAAGAGTTAGCTGAACTCGAAGAAAACTTATTAGGTAGTGATGCGGAACTTTTAGAGAAAATCGTTGATTTAGAAATCGAAAACAGAAAATTAAAAGACTTATTAAAAGAATCTAAGTCCTTGGCTGTTAAAGAAGAGGATGAAACACCAAATTCAAGTGTACACCATGTTCATGAACATCATCATTATCATCATTATACTGATGAAGATACCCATGAATGTCATTGTCATGAAGACCACGATCACGACCATCATCATCCTCATGAACATGAGCAGGAAAATGATAGTCACTTAGCGGATTTAAGTGATCAAGAACCGGTTATTTTATTTCCATTTAAAACAACTGTAACGCAAAAACAATTTTTACAAATTAAAGAAATCGAAGCAAAGAATATTAAGAATAGAAAACGAAAACTTAGTAAACTAGAACCAGTTCCGGTATCGTTTATAGATTCTGAATAAAAAAAAGGATGTGTATCATGGGACAAAAATATACCCCTATGATGGAACAATATCTTGAAATTAAAAAGGACTATGCGGACAGCTTAGTCTTTTTTAGATTAGGCGATTTTTATGAACTCTTTTTTGATGACGCTATTACCGCGTCTAAAGAATTAGAAATTGCCTTAACGGCTAGAGATGCTGGCGCAAAGGATAGAGTTCCGATGTGTGGTGTGCCTTATCATAGTGTCACGCCTTATATCCAAAAAGTGATTAATAAAGGTTATAAAGTCGCCATTGTTGAACAAGTCACTGAACCTGGAAACGGATTAGTGGAACGAAAAGTGGTTAAACTGATTACGCCTGGGATGATTGTTGATGATGGTATCCTTGATCAAAAGACGTCTAATTATATTGGTGGTATTTCTCAAGAAAGACTATACTTTTCCTTAAGTTACGCAGATATTTCCACAGGTGAGATTTATTTAACCAACCCTTTGAGTGAAACCCAATTATATAAAGAAATCGAAAAACTAAATTTAAAAGAAGTTGTGCTAACATCTGATTTAGGTCATGTTGAAAAGAAATTAAAAGGCTTAGTTTTGGTGTCAATTCATGATACTCTAGTCGAAAACCATCCGCTTTTAGATAATTTGGATGGCATTAAGAAGCGGTCAGTAGGGTTATTATTAGGGTATCTATCAAAAATAGAAGTCAGAATGTTAGATGCTTTTACAACCCTAAAAATTTCACAAGAACAGACCCATTTAAAACTCGATAAAAATAGTATCTCGGCATTAGAATTAACGAGTTCTAATCATCCGAAAGATCATAGTTTATTTAAACTTTTAGATAAAAATCAAACGGCAATGGGCTCAAGATTACTTAAAAATCAAATTGAAAATCCATTAACAGATATAAACCAAATTAATGAACGATTAAATTATGTTGAAGCTTTAAATCAAAATTATAATCAGCGGATTAATTTAACCGAAGCATTTAAAGGTGTCTATGACTTAAAAAGAATTACTTCTCGAATTGCCAGTTTAAATAGTAGCCCCAAAGATTTATCACAGTTAAAACTAACCTTAAGTAAGATACCCTATATTATCGAAGCCCTTTTGGCATATCATAGTGACAATTTAACAAAATATGCTCAAGAAATTAATCCGCATACCTTGTTATTTGAGACATTAGATAAAGCGGTTGTTAATGACCCGCCTTTAATAATCAAAGACGGTGGGATCTTTAAAAAAGGGTATCACGCAGAACTAGATGAACTAAGAGATGCGGAAAAACATGGTAAAAAATGGATTGCGACGTTTGAATCAGAAGAGCGTGAAAAAACCGGAATTAAAAATTTAAAGGTTGGATTTAATCGTGTTTTTGGCTATTATATTGAAATCACCAAAGGTAATTTAAACTTAGTCAAAGATGAGTTTGGGTACATCAGGAAACAAACCCTTGTTAACTCTGAAAGATTTATCAATGAAGCCTTAAAAGAAAAAGAAGCATTAATCTTGAACGCTTCTGAAAGAAGTATTGAATTAGAATATGAATTATTTATTGAATTAAGAGAATTAGTTTCAAACTATGCGAACTCTTTACAAATTTTGGCTGATAAAATAGCTTTTTTAGATATGATGTTAGCCTTTAGTATCATAGCGACTGAAAATCATTATGTAAGACCGCTTTTAAGAGAAGACAAAGAGGTTTATATTGAAGGCGGAAGACATCCGATGGTAGAACACTTTAATAATACGCCCTTTATTGAAAATGATATCTCCATTATTGAAGGTGGGATACTTTTAATTACCGGTCCAAATATGAGTGGTAAATCGACCTATATGAGAATGTTTGCGATCATTGTTGTGATGGCTCAAATTGGGTCCTTTGTTCCCGCGAAAATAGCAAAATTACCTATTTATGATGGAATTTATACTAGAATTGGGGCTCAAGATGACCTTACCAGTGGTCAATCCACTTTTATGGTGGAGATGACTGAAACTAATGAAGCACTTAGAAGTGCAACAGCAAATTCACTATTGATTTTTGATGAAATTGGTCGCGGTACCGCAACTTATGATGGAATGGCACTAGCCCAAGGAATTATCGAATTTGTTCATGAAAAGGTGAAAGCAGTGATGATGTTTTCAACCCATTACCACGAACTCACTCAACTAGAAGCCGCCTTAAAGCGCTTAAAGAATATTCATGTATCTGCGGTTTTAGATAAAGGTTCTTTAGTCTTTATGCATAAAGTCAAAGAAGGTCCAACGGATAAATCTTACGGGATCAATGTCGCTGCGCTCGCAAAATTGCCTAAACCACTAATTAATCGAAGCCAAATGATTCTCGACCACTTAGAAGTGGATAAGAAAAAGGAAATGGATTTAAATATATTTAATTTTGAAGAGGATGAAGCAGCACCAATTGTCGATCATGCAAATGCCTTTGTGGCGAATAAGATTAAAGAATTGGATATTGATTCTTTAACGCCAATAGAAGCGTTATTGTTGTTAAAAAAATACCAGGATGAATTAAAGTAGGGATAATATGATTGTTAGATTAGATGAACGTATTAGCAATATGATTGCTGCTGGTGAGGTTGTGACAAGACCTGCTAGTGCATTAAAAGAAATCATCGAAAATGCGATTGATGCTGGTGCGACAAAAATTGATATTGATATACTGGACAGTGGCTTAAAAGAAATAAAAGTTACGGATAATGGTATTGGTATGGATTTAAGTGATCTAAAGAAAAGTTTTGAAAGACATGCCACCAGTAAAATCAGAACCGAATATGACTTAGCACATATTTTTACGCTGGGATTTAGAGGCGAAGCCATTCCAGCGATTGCCAGTGTCTCTAAAATGACCATTAAGTCAAAAAAAGAAAACCTTGATGGTAATTTGGTTACTTATGAGGGGGGGCGTTTTGTTGAGGCAAAACCAGCTGCTTTGAACCAAGGGACCATGGTCATTATCAACGACCTATTCTACAATGTTCCCGCAAGATTAAAATATATTAAGAGTCCACAGACGGAACTCGCCAATATCATGGAGGTTTGTGATTCATTTATACTATCAAACCCTAAGATCGCTTTTAAAGTAACCCATGAAGGGAATGTTTTAAGACAATCTTTTGGACATGAATCTTATAGTGAACTCTTTAAAATTGTTTTTGGTGGATCTGCTGCCAATAATTTACTAACGACGAGTATCCATCAAGACCAAATTGAAATTACCGCTTACTTGGGGAGTCCTGATTATACGAAATCTCGAAAAAACGATATCATTATTATCTTAAACGGAAGAACGATCAAGAATTTTTTATTATCGAATGCGGTTGTTGAAGGCTATCATACCCGATTAATGACCAACAGATATCCGGTCGCAGTCGTGGACATTAAAATGGATATTTCATTGGTGGATGTTAACGTCCATCCCCAAAAAAGAGAAGTTAAAATTCAAAATGAATATCAACTAGCCGCCATGATTCGTAATTTGATTAGAGAATCATTTTCGCAATCAACCAAGAATGTTTCAACAGAAATTTCAAGTTATCAACAAATTAGTGGGTTTGATTATTTGATTAATGAGTTAGAACTAGATTATAAGGAAAATAAAACAAAAATTTATCAAAAAAGTAGTGAAAAGCTTCCCCCAATGGATTATATTGGGCAGTTTAGTGGGACCTATTTACTATTTCAAAATGAATTGGGCTTATATTTAATTGACCAACATGCGGCTGCCGAACGAATTCGATATGAAATATATTATGATAAACTCGGAACTAAAAGTCCGGTTAAGTCCTTACTGATTCCAGAATTATTTGAATTTAGACCGACTGAAGAAACTTTAATTAAGGAAAACTCAGAAGCGCTAACCAATATCGGAATAACTTTTGAAGCAGCTGGTCATGAAGGGTTATTTTTAAAGAGTTTACCAATATGGTTAGAAGATGAAGACATTCATGATTTTATCCAAGCTATTCTTATCTCACTTGAACAATATAAAAAACTAGATTTAAAAGACTTAAGAGATAATTTGTCTAAATCTATTGCTTGTAAAGGGGCAATCAAAGCCAATAAGGCTTTAAACAACCATGAAATACAGCACTTAATTGAATCTTTAAGAGAAACCCAAAACCCCTATTATTGTCCCCATGGAAGACCTGTGATAGTTTATTTTTCTAACAGTCATATTGAACATTTATTTAAGAGAATTGTATGAAAAAAGTAGTGGCGATTATTGGACCAACAGCGGTTGGAAAAACAAAATTATCAATAGACATTGCCTTAAAATATCATAATGAGATCATTTCTGGCGATTCGGTTCAAGTTTATAAAGGTTTAGATATTGGTTCTGCTAAAATAACTAAAGCAGAAATGCGTGGTGTTAAACATCATTTAATTGATATTTTAGAACCGACTGAAACCTATGATGTAAGCCTGTTTCAAAAAAATGCGAGAGCTTTAATTAATCAAGTAAAATATCCAATGATCGTTGGCGGGACAGGGTTATATATTAAAGCGGCCTTAGATAACTATGATTTTAGCGGTGAAAAACGAGATTTTGATAGTGAAAACCAATATATTAATTTAAGTAATGAAGAACTTTATCAGATATTAGTTCATAAAGACCCCGAGAGTAGTCTTAAAATTCATCCGAATAATAGACGTCGTGTCTTAAGAGCGATTGGGTTAGCTGACAAGAAAAAAAGAAGTGATCGCATTCTAAAAGATGACCCCTTTTATCATTACCAATTATTTTACTTAACACTGCCTAGACCGATTCTTTATGACCGGATTAATAAAAGAGTTGACTTAATGATTGCTGAGGGATTCATAGAAGAAGTTAAAACCTTAAAAGAAAGAAACATTCATTTAAATATTTTAGGGTATCGTGAACTGTCTTTATATCTAGATGGAAAATACAGTTTAGCAGAAGCAATAGAAGAGATTAAAAAGAACACGAGAAGACTTGCGAAAAGACAAGAAACTTGGTTCAAAAATCAAATGAACAGTGTGATGATTGATTTGCAAGAACCTGATAAAGCTTTTCGTGATATAACCACCATTTTAGATCAGTTTTGGGAGGAATAATGAAACTATATTTAATTGGAATGCCATTTTCTGGGAAAAGTTTAATTGGACAAGAGGTGGCAAAACAACTGAATCTTCAATTTGTTGATTTAGATAACGAAATCGAACAAATTTATCAAACGTCCATTGAAGATATTTTTAAAGAAGAGGGTGAAGAAGCTTTTAGAACTTATGAAACCCTTGTTTTAGCTAGTTATAAAGATAAAAATAATATAGTGGTTTCTACTGGTGGGGGGATCGTCAAACGGCCAGTCAATAAAACTTTCATGAAGGGGCTAATTATTTATATTGACACCGATATAGAAGTACTTGAAGAGCGTGGGAATCAATCCTATTCTAGACCCCTTCTTTTAAAAACTTCTTTATATGATTTATATAATGAGAGAAGGAACTTATATGAACAATTTAAAACCCACAAGATTGAAAATAACGGTTTAGTAGAAGATGCGGTAAAAAATATCTTAACGATTGTGAGGACTAATCATGAGAGCATTAATAATTAATGGGCCTAATCTAAACAAATTAGGACAAAGAAATAAATATCAATATGGAACTAAAACATTAGAAGACATCTATCAACTGATTATCGATAGTTTTGAGGCTATTGAGTTTGATTTTTATCAATCTAATCATGAAGGCAGCATTATTGATTTATTACAAAACTTAGATAATTATGATTTTGTCGTTATTAATCCTGGCGGGTTAGCACATACGAGTATTATTTTAAGAGATGCGTTTGAACTGGTTAGTATTCCCAAAGGGGTTTGTCATCTATCAGATATCCAATCAAGAGAATATTTTAGACGGGTTGATTATTTGAAACCATTGGCAGATTGTTATGTTTCGGGGCTTAAAGAACAAAGTTATCTTAAAGTAATTGAAGCGTTAATTAATAAATTCTTTACTAATTGAGTTTTTATGATATAATTAATAAGGTTTAAGGAGGTATATTTATGATATCAACAGCCGATTTTAAAACAGGATTAACAATTTTATACGATAATAATTTGTTTCAAATTATTGATTTTCAACATGTCAAACCAGGTAAAGGTGCTGCCTTTGTAACCTCAAGATTAAGAAACTTAAGAACTGGCGCAACCATTGATTACACTTTTAGAGCAGGTGAAAAGATGGAACAAGCCAATATTGAAAAAATAAAAATGCAGTATATTTACCCAATGGGCGATACTTATGTTTTTATGAACACTGAAACATTCGAACAGGTTGAAATTCCATTAACACATATGGAATACGAATCAAAGTTTATTTATGAGTCTTTAGCGGTCGATATTATGTATTATAATGGCGTTGAAGTATTAGGGATTATCTTACCTGATAAAGTTTCACTAACGGTAGTAGAAACAGTCCCAGGCGTTAAAGGTGATACCAAGACAAACGCGATGAAAGATGCGATTATGCAAACTGGTTTATTAGTTAAAGTACCGATGTTTATATCTGAAGGGGAACAGATTATTGTTTCTACTCAAGATGGATCTTACGTATCAAGAGATAACAAATAAGGTGAAACTCACCTTTTTTCTTTGTTTTTGTGCTGGTTAAATAATCATTGTACACAATAAAATATCTCCTTCATTTTACGGAGTTTATGGTATAATTGAATAGGTGATTTAATGAGATTAGAAAAAGTATTAGCTTATAGTGGCGTTGCCTCAAGACGAAAAAGTAAAGAAATCATTTTAAATGGTGAAATTGAAGTTAATGGGGTAGTCGTATTAGAACCAGGTTATGAAGTCTTAAAAGAAGATAAGGTAACTTATCAAGGCACTGTTTTAGAGGCGGAAACGTTTGTTTATTATTTAATGAATAAACCCAAAGGCATCATTTCTACGGTATCAGATGAAAAAGGTAGAAAAACGGTGATTGATTTACTTCAAAAAGAAGATAGAGATGAACGTGTCTATCCGATTGGAAGGTTAGACTTTGATACTGCGGGGATAATCTTATTAACCAATGATGGGGCTTTATCATACGCTTTGACTAGGCCTGAATTTGAAGTACCGAAAACCTACTTAGTAAGAGTTTTAGGGTTAATCAGTAAAGACGCGATTAGACGCTTAAGAGAAGGCGTGACGTTAGAAGACTATCAGACTAAACCAGCCACTGTGTTCGTTAAAGAGAGAAATCAGTCAGCGAAAAGTTCTTTAGTTGAAATAACCATTACGGAAGGTAAAAATCATCAAATTAAAGATATGTTTAGAAGTGTCGGATTCCCTGTTAAAAATTTAACGAGAATTAAATACGACGATTTAAATTTAGATGGTGTTGCTAGAGGAACTTATCGAAGTTTGAAAATTCATGAAGTAAAAAAACTTTATGCTTATGTGAAAAAATATTCTAGAAAATAGAAATAATATATTATTAGTGTTATAATATTAGATATAGTGGAGGATTCTATGCTTGGATTTCAAGTAGCGATTGATGGCCCTGCTGGTAGCGGGAAATCAACAATCAGTAAAAAAGTAGCAGAGGACATGAATCTTATCCATATTGATACAGGTGCGATGTATAGGGCAATTACCTACATGGCGATTAAAGAAGGTATTAATTTGGATTACGAAGAATCATATGCATTCATAAAGGATATAACTATCGAGTATACAAATGATAAAATATATGCAAGTGGTGAAGATGTAACTGAAAAGATCAGAAGCGACATTGTCACAAAGAATGTATCCAAGGTGTCTAGCTTTCCCAGTGTGAGAACTTACTTAGTTGAGATTCAAAAGGCTTCAGCTAAAGGTAAAAATGTCATTATGGACGGAAGAGACATCGGAACAGTTGTTTTACCCAATGCGGATTTAAAAATATTTTTAACCGCTAATATTGAAGAACGGGCGAAAAGAAGAATGCGTGAACTTCAGTTAAAAGGTCGAGACATTGATTTAACGACAATGATTAAAGATATAGAAGAAAGAGACAAAAAAGATTCCGAGCGAAAGGCGTCACCGCTCATTATTCCTAAAGACGCAATTATCGTAGATACAACCCATTATACGATTGAAGATACAGTGAATCGAATAAAACATGAAATATTGAAAAAGGAGACTTATCATGGCAGAGATTAAAGAAATGACAATGGATGATGTTGAGATATCTCAACTAAGAAAGGGCCAGTTGGTTAAAGGCAAGATTTTTATGGTAGATGAAGATGTCATTACCGTTACACTTGAGAATAATCAAGAAGCGAGAATGTACAAAGATCACTACGGCAAACCAATTGATTCTTTTATCGGAGAAGTTAAAGAAGGAGACGAAATTGAAGCGATTGTTTCATCGATTAAAGAATCTGATGAAAATATCTCAGTCTTACTTGACCGTAAAGCAATTGTTAAAAACGAAAACCTTGTATTAGTCGAAGAAGTATATAGAAATGAAACCGTCGTTGACGTGAAAATTACGAAAGTTGATGAAAAAGGCTTACACGTAAATGTTCTTGGCTTTGACGCTTTTTTACCATATGGACTTTTAGATAGAGATTTAGTTCAAAGAAAAGATGAACTAAAAGGAGAAACTTTATCCGTTAATATTATTGAAGTAAAACCGGGAAGACGCCCACGAATTATTGCTTCAAGAAAGAAGATTTTTGAACAAAAACGCATTGAAGAACGTGAAAAACGTCAAGAATTACGGGCTGATGAATTTGAAAATATTAACACGGGTGATGTTTTAGAAGGTCGTGTTGAACGAATTGAAAAGCATATGGCTGTGGTTCGTTTTGAACACACAACAGGCCGCTTAAGAATTTCTCAAATTCAACATGAAAGAGTAGAAGATATTAACGATCATCTTAAAGTTGGCGACATTATTACCGTAAAAGTTATCAAGAAAGATAAATCATTAGACCTATCTATGAAGGCATTATTACCAACACCATTTGAATTATTTGAAAAAAATTATAAAAAAGGTGATAAGGTTACGGGTGAAGTTGTCCAAAAATTACCTTTTGGGTTAATTATTGAACTGAATGAATCCGTAAGAGGTTTATTACATAAGAGTGAATATTCTTGGAATCCAAATGATAACTTTTCAAGTTATGTTAAAATTAGTGATAAATTAGAAACGGTTATTACGTTAGTTGATCCTAAAAAACATAAGATTAGCTTATCTAGAAGATTGTTAACCGACAACCCTTGGAAGAATGTTAACTTTAAACGTGGCGAAGATGTTAAGGCAAAAGTATTAGAAGTAACGGATCAAGGCTTACTCGTTGAAGCTAAAGGCGTTGACGGATTTATTCCGGTAGCTGAGTTAGCGGTTGAAAAAGTAACGGATCCGAATCAATTGTTTGCCGTAGGTGATGAAGTTGAAGCAAGAGTAATTGAAGTTAACCCAAAAAATTGGCATTTAAAACTTTCTATTAAACAAAAACTTCAACAAAACACGAGAGATGAGTATGCACAATACTTAACAGAAGATTCTCAAAGAACAACCATTGGTGATTTGTTCGGTGCAGTTTTAGAAGACACTGAAGACGAATCTGAAGAATAAGAGATAAAAAAATAAAAATAAAGGGCGTGATATTATGCCATACACCGTAGCAATCGTAGGCAGACCCAACGTTGGAAAATCAAGCCTGTTTAATCGGATCATAGGTGATCGTAAGGCGATTACAGATGATAAACCAGGCGTTACAAGAGATCGTATTTATGGCAGTGCCGCTTGGCTAACAAGACATTTTGGACTCATTGACACAGGGGGCATCGACATTGGCGATGCTCCTTTTTTAGAACAAATTAAAACTCAAGCAATGTTGGCTGTTAATGAAGCGGACCTCATTGTTTTTGTCGTTGACTCAAGGGTTGGTTTAACAGAAGTAGATACCTATATTGCGAGACTTTTGTATCCGGCAGAAAAACCAGTTATTGTTGCGGTTAATAAAGTCGATAACGACCAACTTAGAGGAACTGTTTACGAATTTTACTCATTGGGTTTTGGAGAACCAATTGCCGTGTCAGCCAATCATGGTATCGGGATGGGTGATTTATTAGATGAAATTATTAAACAGATGCCTACAGAGGGAAACTTGGAAGACGATGATTCAATTAAACTAGCCGTTATCGGTTATCCCAATGTTGGAAAAAGTAGCCTAACCAACCGCATATTAGGTCAAGAACGTGTCATTGTCTCTGATATTCCTGGAACCACTAGAGACGCGATTGACACTAAGTTTGTTAGAGATGGAAAAGACTATACCATTGTCGATACTGCCGGGATTAAAAAAAGCGGACAAATTTATGAATCAACGGATAAATATGCCCTATTAAGAGCTCTAAAGGCAGCTGATCGGGCTGATGTCTTATTATTGGTGTTGGATGGTTCAAGAGAACTAATTAACCAAGATAAACATGTTGGTGGGATTATTCAAGAGTACCAAAAAGCTGCAGTGATTGTGGTGAATAAATGGGACTTAGTTGATAAAGAAACTCAAACCATGAAGAAAATTGAAGATGATTTAAGGGATGAATTCAATTTTATACCTTATGTGGAGATCTGTTTTGTTTCAAGTTTAGACAACAAACGAATTCATACGATCTTTGAAGCAATTGATAGAGCTTATGAATCTTATAATAGAACTTTGTCAACCTCAATCTTAAATGAGTTTTTAATGGATGTAACGGCCATGAATCCACCTAAATTATTTAATAAAGGGATGGCTAAATTCAGTTATATGACACAAATTCAAACCAAACCACCCACCTTCTTGGTGTTTGTGAATAATCCAAATTATGTACACTTTTCTTATGAAAGATATTTAGAAAATAAACTTAGAGAACTCTTTCAGTTTACGGGTTCTCCAATAAAACTATTAATTAGAAAGAAGGTTTAATATGAAAATTGGAATCATTGGTGGTGGCGCCTGGGGCGCAACCCTAGGCCAATTGTTAATTGATAATGGACATGATGCCCTTATTTATGATACAAATGCCAATCTAGTAAATAAAATTAATCAAAAACATGAACATCCTTTTTTTGATGTAAATCTTCCTATTACATTATCCGCAACTCTTGATTTACAGGAAGTGATTCAATTTACGGACACCTTATTATTAGCTGTACCAACCAAGTTTATGAGAGATGTCTTAAAGAATATTAATGCTTTGTTGACTAAAAAAACGTATTTTATTGATGTATCAAAAGGGTTGGAACCAGAAACAGGCAAACGGATGAGTGATTTGGTTAAAGAAGAAATAACCCCAATTTATTATGGGGCTTATGCTGTTTTAACTGGACCTTCGCATGCCGAAGAAGTGATTCAAAGATTATTAACCTTATTAACAGTTGCTTCTCTTGATGAAGCTTATGCAAAAAAACTCCAACAAGTCTTTTCAAATGATACTTATATGCGTGTTTATACCTCGGATGATGTGATTGGTTGTGAAGTGGGTGGCGCGGCTAAAAATGCGATTGCGGTGGTGAGTGGTATCGCCACTGGATACGGAATGGGCGAAAACACCCGGGCGGCATTGATCACTAGAGGGATTCTAGAAATACGTAGAGTGGTCGAATATTATGGCGGAAAAAGTGAAACTGCCTTTGGATTGACGGGCGTTGGAGACTTAATTGTGACAGCAAGCAGTGAAAATTCCCGAAATTTTAGAGCCGGTAAAAAAATCGGTCAAGGTTTAAGTATTGATGAGATATATGCGGCTGAACCGCAAACCATTGAAGGAATTCGTTCGATTGAAGCTTTGCACCACTTATCCGACAGTGAAGGCATTTACTTGCCAATTATCAATTATGCTTATGAGGTAATTTTTAATAAAATGCCAGTTAATGACGCTATTAACGGCATCTTGAGTGCGACACTTAAAAAAGAAATAATTGCCTAAAATTTAGACTAAATATCGATTTATTCGCGTTATAAAGATAAAAAATAAACTTTTTTATATTAAAATTATTGCACTTAAAAATATTTAATGTTATAATAACGATATAAAGACAAGAGGGAGGTTCTTCAATGAACAAAACAGAATTAATTGCAGTAGTTGCTGAAAAAGCAGTAGTTACTAAAAAAGATGCAGAATTAGTTTTAGCTGCACTTATCGACACAATTCAAGAAACGTTAGCGCATGGTGAAAAAGTTGTAGTCACAGGATTTGGTACATTTGAAGTTAGACATCGTGTAGCAAGAAAAGGAAGAAACATCAAGACTGGTTTAGAAATTGATATTCCTGCTCAAAAAACACCTGCTTTCAAAGCTGGTAAAGGATTAAAAGACGCTGTAAAACTTTAAGCAAAAAGGAAAAGACCTTAAGGGTCTTTTTTTTATGCCTTATGGTATAATGGAACTGGTGATTTTATGGATCCGTTTATTCACGCAAGGAATAATAATTTAAACTTTTTTTATCAAACCCCCATCCATTTAGATATTGTAGACGATTTAGGACAATCGCTTCTTTTTTATGCAATTCGCGGTAATGCTTTAGAAATGGCTTATTATCTAATTGAAAATCATATCAACCCTAATATCGTTAGTCAAAAAGGTGAAACGGCACTATTTGAGGCGATTCGTAAAGGCAAACTTAATTTGGTTGTGAAGTTAATTAAACATTATGCTAATCTTAACATTCAAAATAAAAGAGGGGAAACCCCCCTTCATTTGGCATGCCAAAAAGGCAATCTGGATATGATTATGTTATTGGTTGAAAATGGCGCGAATCTGTATTTAACCAATGAACTTGGTCAAAGCATCCTTTATTATGCATTAAAAAGCCAAAATATCGGTTGTTTTGACTATGTTAGAATGTTATCCCCAAAAATAAAAAAGAACGATAAAAACGGAAATACGTTATTACATTTAGCCGCTGAACTGGGTAACTATCAACTGACTAAGCACTTATTAGAACTATCAGAAAATCCCCACTTTAAGAATAACTTTAAAGAAACGCCGATCTTTGAAGCCATTAAGAAAAATAATAAAGACCTTATTATTCTCTTTGTTAAATATGGATCTTATCTAGATACTAAAAATAAATACGGCCAAACATTATTAGATATCTCCGGGCTCAATTCAGATAATGAAATTAGTCAATTGTTAGAAGACTATTTAAGCAGTTCATTTGTTAAAAATAATATTGAAAAAAATCCCCTTCGATATGGCGTTATCAAAGCGGACTTAGATTATGTTAGAAATATACTATATAAAGGAATTGCGGATAAAAAAGATGAATATTTACTTTATGCTTATGATTATGCAAAGCGAAATAAAGAAAAAGACATTATTAGCCTATTAGATGATAATCATTAGTAATCCTGGAATTAGGGTAAGAACGATACTCATTAAGTTCCATAATGCGTGAACGATTATGGTAGAATAAATATTTTCTTTATGGTTTAAATAAATATAACCAAATCCAACCCCTGAGGCCCCATAAATAACGAGGTTAACCATAAATCCGCCTAGGGTTGGTTCAGAAATAATATGGATTAAACTAAACATCAATGAACTAACAACAAGTGCGACCCACTTGTTTTTTATTAGGGAAAAGAAAGCTTTTCTAAACACCAACTCTTCAACTATTGGCGCAAATATGACGGCATTAATAACCATTAAGATCATATAAGGACTATTCAACATTTGAATAATCGCCGCTTGGTTAACAGAAGTTTTATCAGTATAGTTAAATATATCAGATAAAGCGGTAGCCAATACACTCGCAATTAAGTTCGCAATGAAGATGATGCCGATACCAATAACAGCCATTGAAATCAATTTAGTCGGTTTTTTATCTAGAAGTCTCCAGTCCTTTTTAAGTACCGTAATAGAGAAGTAGCCTATGCCCACAAGTAGCATGATATACATGATAGTATTTAAGAGATTTGCACCAAATAAGTTTAAGGCGCGACTAGATCTGATTGTAGTTGTGTCAATATTAGATATATCAATCTCGTAAGCGGTAAAAAATTCATTATTATCAGAAAAAATTAACCTTTTTAAGGCTTTGCCTTTTAAAACAAATGATTCACCTTCAAATACCATAGTTGTGAGTTCTTCAGCTGTTAATCCATCAAAGGCATCATGACTAAATAAATCCCTTGTAAGAATCAAGACATAGGTATCATCTAGGGGGACGGTTGCGATACCATCGATATTTTCAATTTTATCTAACTCAATGTGTGTCGTATAGCCAACCGAATCATTATTTCTCACATAATCAACTAAGACACTTGTTTGGCTGATAGGAACACTTGTTTGTGGCATGGTATAAAAAAACAATCCAACCAGATTGACTAGAATAATCGTAATCAAATAATAGACCGCAATCACTAAAATGCCCTGTTTAACAGAAAACTTATGTTCGGCTATTTCGATTTTTTCTTGTTCTTTTTTTTCAAAGAGGTCATCAAACGTGTATTTTTTTTCTTCATTCATGTTATCACCTAGTCATATTATACACTAAAATCATTGGAGTTTTACTACTTAATATGATAAACTACTAGTAAAAAGAGGGATATTATGAAAAAGACTTTCCTAGTAATTGGTTTAGATACTTTTGGGTTAGCCGTCGCAGAAGAACTAACGCATTTAGGCTATGAAGTTGTTGCCTTAGATATTAAAGAAGAACGCGTGAATAAGGCTGTGAATTTAGTTAGTGAAGCGGCGATAGGGGATTCTACAGATGAAGCTGTTTTACTAGAAATTGGTGCACCTCATGTAGACCACGCCATTGTTTCAATTCCTGGTAACGTTCAAAACTCTATTTTAACGACGATGATTTTATCAGAGATGAAAGTACCAAAGATTACAGTAAAAGTTGAAAATGAATACCACGCTAAAGTATCAGAGCGGGTTGGCGCAACAGAGATTATTGATAGTGAATTAAGTGCTGGTAGAAGATTAGCGCGAAAGCTAATAAGCGATAATGTCCTTGATTATTATAACATTACCGATGATTATGGCGTCTATGAAATTAAAGTAAGTCCTACTTTTGAGAGCACTAAATTAATTGACATGGATGTTAGAAATAAGTTTGATGTCAACCTCTTATTAATTAAAAGAGGAAAGGAAACTTTCTCACCCAAAGCGGATACCGTTATTTATCCTAATGACGTCATCATTATCATTGCTAAGCATAATAAAGTTTCAAAATTTGAAGCTATTTTAAGATAAATTATCGATGGAGCATCATGATAAAACTGTTAATTTGTACACACAACGAAAATAAAATCAATGAAATCAAAGGAACCCTATTAGATTTAAATATTGAGGTTGTTACTTTAAAAGACCTAAACGATGAAACAGAAGTCATCGAAGATGGTTTAACCTTTCAAGAAAATGCCTATATCAAGGCTTCCTATTTTGGTCATAAACACCAACTATTAAGTTTAAGTGATGATTCTGGTTTAGAAGTAGAACACTTAAATGGGGGACCCGGTGTTTATTCAGCTCGGTTTACTGGAAATGACCTTGAAAATAACAAAAAATTATTATATACCTTAACAAATGTTCAGAATAGAAACGCTCAATTTAAAACGGTTTTAGCACTTTATAACCCTAATACCAATGAAGTTAAATATTTTGAAGGTACTTTAAAAGGAAAAATCACGGAACAATTAATCGGAAGAAATGGCTTTGGTTATGATCCAGTATTTTATGTTCCTGAAATAGGCAAGACTTTAGCAGAATTAACGAAAGAAGAAAAGTTAAAAGTTTCTCATCGAGGCAAAGCTTTAGAAAAATTAAAGGAGGCATTCAATGAAAATTTTAATAACATCTGATATACATGGTAATTATGAGGCATTAATGGCGGTTAAAAATAAGCATCAAGACTGCGAATATCATTTAGATGCAGGCGATTCAAAAATACCTGAACACACTTTAAATAACGATAATATTATTTCCGTTAAAGGAAATTCCGATATTCATTCAAACTTACCTTTAACACGCCTATTAGAACTAGACGGAAAAAAGTTTTTACTCGTTCATGGCGACCTTCAAGGGGTTAAATATAGTACAGAAAAACTAGAGTTTTTAGCAAAAGAAGCGAATGTTGACTATTGTATTTACGGACATACGCATATACAAAGTATTAGCATAAAAGATAAGATTACCTACATCAATCCTGGTGCAATTATGAGTAAACCTCTAGAATACGCCATCTATGAGGATGGTAAAATCAAATTATTCTAAGGAGAAAACAGTGGAAACAACCATATTGAAGGCGGCAAGTCTCGCCTTAAAAGATCCAATCATAGAATTTAGATTACTCGGAGGGATGAGTAATTATACTTATGTTGTTAAATCTGAAGGTAAACTGTATACCGTAAGAATATTAGGCGAACATGCGGATAAATTTGTTTGGCGTCATGAAGAAAAATATCATCTTCAGTTTTTTGAAAAATTAGGCATTACTTCACATACAATCTATTTTGATGATCAAACAGGGGTTAAGGTAAGTGAATTTATAGAAGGTCAGATTCTCTCTCATATCAATCCCCTCGATCACTTAGAAGAAGTAGCCAATTTACTACATACCATTCATGATGCGAAACTTCAATCAAACTATGATTATCAATTATTTGAACGGTTAGACCAGTATGAAAAGATTAATCATCATTTAACCAAAGAATACTTTGATTTAAAAAACGAAATGATACACCTTTATCAATCCCATTATTCAAAATACCCCCATGTCTTGATACATGGCGATGCCCAACCTTCAAATTTTATTATAGGTAAAGATAAAAATTATATCGTTGATTTTGAATTTAGTGGCAATAATGACCCCTATTATGATTTAGCTTGTTTTGGGAATATTGATTTTTCACATGCACTGGCGTTACTTGAAGTTTATTTAAAGAAAAAACCTACCAACGAAGCGTTAAAAAGACTTTATTATTATCGAATCTTTCAATGTCTACAATGGCACTTGGTGGCAAAATTCAAACATGAGGTTGGCATGAGTGAAACCTTAAAAATTCCATTTGATAAAGCCTCTTTGAAATACCTTCATTTAGCACTCAGTTTGAAGGAGCGTTACGATTTGATTGACTAAAGAAACCATTTTCCAATTAAATGAAACCCAAGAATCAATTAACCTGCTTTATGCGTTAATAAATACTTCTATCGATGATGAAGAAGTTTTTTATGCGCGTATAAAAGCGGGTTTTATGTTATTCAACGAGCATTACTACCTAGAATCCCAAGAACAATTAATTCAAACCTTAGATTATTTTAAACACCAAAAAGAAGATCCTTTATATGATCAAGTTTTGACTAAAATTATTGATAGTTTATTAATTTTAACAGATAGAAAAGCCCTTAAATACATTAATATCAGAAAAGAGTCTTTAGTTGTCTTAGACTATTATAAATATACCTTAAATCTAATTGAATACAAAAAGGCCTTTGATGAAGATTATGATTATTTAATTGATTCACTTAAAGAGACTTCTGTTCCTAAAGAGACCCTAATTGATTTACTCTTAGAGAGATTATTAAATAGTCCCAGCTTAGACTTAATTTCCGAAATCAATGAAATTAAAAACTTACAACCAAATGAAACGCTTATCAAAGAATTAGACTTAATGCTTTATGAACATTTATATGAAACCAACCAAACCGAAAAACTGTTAGAATCATTAGAAAAAAACAGTTTGTTAGACGTATTCTATCAACTATTAATTTATGTAAAACAAGACGATTTTAAAAAAACTCAAATTCTTGAAGTCGAACATGAAAATGATTTTTTTGACTTACCTTTGAACCTTCAAAAACGGCTCTATGAAACATTGGTTACATTCTATAATAAGCACTTAGATTTAAGAAGTGTTGAAACGTATGAACGTAAGCTAAAAAAAGTGAATAAAGAACTTTCAAAAGAAGAAAAACAAACCGTCTTACCTAAATTTATCCCCGCTTTTAGCCTGCCTAAGTTGGTAGAAGAACCTCAAGAAATAAGCGATGAACCAGTCCAAGAAGTGGTTATAAAGAAAAACGGTTTGAATCATCAAAAACCACTTTATTTAATCGATAAATTTATCTTAGAAGTTTTGTCGATAAATAAGGATTTGTCTTTACATGAACATTTAAGAAGAATGTTTATCATTATGTCAAAATATTTTGATTTTAGTGATCTTCTTATTTATCTTAAACCTCAAGTGTTCCATTATAAAGTAGAAAGACTTTATGAAAAAAAATACGATAGACATACCATTGATGCCTCACTTTTAGGGATATCAGCGAATAATTATACGGATATCATTGAAAAAGTGAAACTTATTAAATATGACTATGATATTATCACGAACCAACCACTGACAAAAACGGATGTTAAACAAGTCTATTGTTATGCCCTTCCTAAAGAATCTAGTCTCTGTTTTTATCAAAGAAAAGAAAAAGAGTTGTTATATGATGATTTAACTTTTAAGTTGTTAAGCGATTTTGTCGCCTACGAACTTGGCCTATATAACCATTTAAATAAAGTTAAACAAAACGAATCGACGATGACTCATTTTTTTAATAGTAATGCGGCTGGTTTTTCAATTTATAAAAACGAAACATTTATAGGAAATGAACATTTTAATAGCCTTTTTGAATTAAAGAAAGACGATACCATTGAACAGTTAATAAAAGTGTTTCAACCGACCGATCAAATTGAGTTTAGAAATCAGGTTCAAAAGCTTGAAAGAGAAGAAATTGGCGCCTTTGAAATAGAAATCCCATTCAATCATCAAGTCTTGTGGATTAAACAAGTTAAACAAGCTGAGGCAATTTATGGCATCTATTTAGATATAACGAGCCAAGTAAAAGAAAAAGAAGCATGGATTACCAAGGCTCTAACCAACCCAACTTCAAATTTATTGACACTCCATGAGTTTGAATTAAGATTTGAAGCGTTCATTAATTCTAAAACGACCTTTATTTTATTGGAATTAGATGGGTTAGATCATCTAGAGTCAATTTATGGTAAAGCTTATGTCTATAACTACTTTATTGAGTTTTCTTTGGTCGTATCAAGTTTGTTTGAACTCGTGTATCAATATGACAGTTCAACTTTATTAATTGTGCTGGAAGTAAATGATATTAGAGCGGTAGAAAAACAAATCGATTCTTTAAATCAACGTATCCTTAAAGAAAATACAATTAAAGAAGGACAAACGGCTTATAAGTATAACATGGGTGTGATCCGTTATCCGGTTAACACGAAAGAAACCTCATTAAAGAAAATATACGCTTATTTAAGTCAAGCCTTATATAAAGCAAAAATGATTCAGTCCAATAAAACACATCAATATTTTAATTTTGAAGATTATCAACAAGACCTCTTTGAAACAGAAGTTATTAACCAAATTGACCGGTTAATAACGAGTGAGACCTTGTTGTTGAATTTTACTCAAATCGTCAATCAAACCACCAATAAAGTTTATGCCTATGATGTCAATGTTTACAGTAAATCACTCCAGATTGATGAAGCTTATTATTATACGGTCGCTTATAAACGTGGCATGATTGAAAAATTAGATAAATATATTTTAAGAGAAACATTTAAAGCTTTATCAGAGATTTATGCACAAACCAAAAAATATATAAAATTATCTGTAACAATCCATAGCGATACTCTAAGTGATCAATATTTCATTCCGTTTTTAATTGGGTTATATAAATCACATGCGATTCCTTATCATGTCCTAGATATAGTCGTAGCGATGAAAGAGGGAAAAATGAGTGATTATGAGAAATTAAAAGAACTTTCCGCTTTAGGGATATTAATCGGAACCGACACCTTAAACTTTATCAAAGAACCACAAACGAAGCTATTCCATTTCAAAGATCGACCGAATAACCTAGACGATAAATTTTTGAACTTCATTAAAAATATGAAGGTATTTACCGATGCTGAGGAAATGAGTTTAGTCATTTATCATGTTAATAGACCAAAAGACCAATTGTTATTAAAACAAATCGGGATTGATTATATTAGAGGGAAAATGGTTGACAAAACATTCACCTTTGAAGAAATAGTTCGTTTGATAAAGGGGGCATTATGATGTATCTAACACAGTTAGAGGAAATAAAGGAAGCACTGGTTAAATCGGACACGCAAAATTATTATAAGAGTGTTTCTTCCATTGGTATTCTTAAACAAACCCCCTTAATTTTTGAAGCCTTCAAAACCGAGCATAATTCACATACTGGTGCGATCCTTTTAGATATTTATGGCTTGTTACAAAACTTATTTGTCTCGATTGACGCCTTATATGATTTAAGTAAGATGACCATGCATTATAAATATAGCGTGAACGTTAACCAAAATGAAACTTTAAGAGCGCTTAAATATATTAGAAATGATATCGTTGGTCATCCCACCCATCGAACTTATTCAGCGGGTGGTGTTGGTTACTCACAAATTAATATTGAACAAACCACTAAACAAACAATTTATTACGATACCCACTTTTTTAAAAAAGGGACCCATGAATCTAATCAAAGAGAAGTTCATACCAGTAAACTAATGCAGGCTTTTATTGATGAGGCAAGTATTATTGTTCGTGAAGTGAAAAATCATTTAATCAAACCCACTACCGGAACCAATTTATCAGAAAAAGCTTACTTGTTTTATTCTAAATTACAACTAGAAGCTTATGACAATAATCTTTTACAAGAACTTAAAGAAGCCTTCAAAACAGAACATCAAATTGAAGAGAAGTCTCAAAATAGAGTCTTATGGCGTATTAGCCTTTTAGAACTACTAGAGCGTTGGCATGATGCAGATCCAGAATACGATGAAGTCATTCAATATTTAATTAAAACTCAGGCGATCAAAATTTATCAAATCTTATGTGATATTGAAACCGTTACGCCAAAATATTTAACCAATAAAACCCCAGAATTATTACTTAGTTTATATAAATTTTTTAATCAAAACACTAAGAGTTTACAATACATTGATAATCTTCATGATATGACACATCTATTTTATAAAAGAGATTTAGAAGAATTAATTAAACTTACCAATAAATATCCTAAAGCCAATAAATTGTTAAGATTTTTATCACGACAAACCGATGGCAATAAAGTCTATTTAATCGGATCCGCTATTCAAAAATACGACAAGAAAAAAATGTAGGCAATCTACATTTTTTTTATAAGAGATGACTGACAGCGACTAAGATGGATTCATAGACTTTAAAGAAAATATTCTTCTTATTGAGGGCGCGATAGTCCATTAATTTAGATTTACTGATGGTATAATCCATGAAGTTCTTGACATCTTTTAATGCGTTGGATTTATAAAACCAAACCGTATTTTCGTAGTGTAAGTAAAATGATCTAAAGTCAAAGTTACAGGTACCTACGGTAGCCACTTCATTATCTATTAACATCATTTTAGAATGAACAAAACCAGGTTCATAGGAATAAATAAACACATTCGGGAAACTAACCAGTTGTTTTAAGTAATATTTTGTGACGATAAAGACCATTTTTTTATCAGGAATACCAGGGACAATAATATGAATTTTAACCCCACCCAAAGCTTGAATCTTTAGGGCATTTAACATATCCTCATCAATAATAAAATAAGGGGTCGTAATATAGATATCTTTATTGGCACTGTATATCATTTGGGTATAAACATTTTTAGTTAAATAAGTTTTGTCTAGTGGCGAATCCGTAAAGGGAACGACAACCCCATCCGGTTTTGATAGTCTTGTTGGGGCAAAAGGTTCTAATAAAGTCGATGTTTTTCTATGTAAATCCCACGCTTCTATAAAAGAAGCTGTTAAACTAAATACCGCATCGCCTTTTAACATGATTGCGGCATCATGCCAATGGCCAAAGCGTTTTTTAATATTCGCATATTCATCGGCAATATTAATGCCTCCAGTAAAGCCAACATCGCCATCAATCACAATAATCTTTTTATGGTCGCGATAATTTAAAGAGACATTTAAACGTAATTTCATCGGGTTAAAAGTGACTGTTTTGATGCCAACTTTTTCCATTCTTTTTCTAAACCCTTTATTGATTCTTACCGAAGAGCCAAAGTCATCATAAATTAATCTAACGTCCAAACCTTCTTTAACTTTTTCTAGTAAAATGGGATACATTGTTTTCCAAACTTGGCCAGTTTCTTCTAAGATAAAATACTCCAAAAAAATAAATTTTTGAGCTTTTTTAAGTTCATTCATAACCTGTTGTAGTTTAACTGAACCACTTTCTAAGAAAGTAATTTCTGTATTCTCATAGTGAGGGTAAACCTCACTTTGGATATTTTTTATTTGTTTATCATATGGTGTTTTAACACTATGAGCTTCATGAATTAAGGGTAACATTTGTGATTTTCTAAATTCATTAATTTGATTTACCCGTTTCGTGGTTTTTCTAGTCGTCGTAATCGGTTTGAAAAACAAATAAAAAAGACCACCAAAGATTGGGGTGATAATAATTGGGATAACCCAACTTACTTTATAGACAGTCGGTTGGTCGCTTTTTAAGATGAAGATGACCATGATAAAACTTAAGGCATTTGAGAAATAAAGAAAATATTTAAAATTTTCGTTTAATAGCATTACCACAAGCACAAAGATGGTTAATTGTAACAATGCCAAGAAGGCGATGATTGTGACTTTATGGGTCATGAATTTTAGAAATCTTTTTAGCATGTTGATACCTCACAGGTCCATTATATCTAATTTTGTCAATTTACTCCATCAAGTTACGATAAAAATTATCGTTTCATTAGAATATTTAGGTTATTTTATTGTATAATATGGGTGAGGTGTTATGATGAGAAACTTAACAATGTTAGTTGATTTTTATGAATTAACGATGGCAAATAGTTTTTATGTTTTAGATAAGAATGAATATGCAACCTTTGATTTATTCTTTAGAGATGTTCCCGATAATGGTGGTTATGCCATTATGGCAGGATTAGAACAAGTTATTCAATATATCCAAGAATTAGAGTTTTCTGATAAGGATATTGAATATTTAAGAAGTAAGAAGATATTTGATGAAGGTTTTTTAAATTATTTAAAAAATTTCAAATTTACAGCAACAGTTCATGCGATAAGAGAAGGAACGCCAATATTTCCTATGGAGCCTGTTTTAACCATCACGGGTCCCATTATTGAATGTCAGTTAATTGAGACCATGTTATTGTTGACAATTAACCATCAAAGTTTAATCGCAACCAAAACTGCAAGAATCGTCCATGCGGCGCAAGGGAGAACGGTAATGGAGTTTGGTTCAAGAAGAGCTCAAGGCTATGATGCGGCAAACTTTGGGGCAAGAGCTGCCTATATTGCTGGAGCAGTTGGATCAGCAAATACCTATACGGATATGATGTTACAAATTCCGGCACTGGGCACGATGGCCCATTCTTATGTTCAAAGTTTTGATTCAGAATATGAAGCTTTTCTCGCTTATGCAAAAACATATCCATCCAATACAGTATTGTTAGTTGATACTTATTCGACACTACATTCAGGCTTACCAAACGCAATCAAGGTTGCGAAAACGTATTTAGAGCCCAGAGGAGAACGTTTAAAAGGCATTAGAATCGATTCTGGAGATTTAACTTATTTATCGAGGGCAGCCAGACAACTGTTGGATGAGGCTGGGTTAACGGACTGTAAGATTACTGTTTCTAATTCTTTAGATGAATATCTTATTCAAGAACTTTTAAGACAAGGGGCACAAATCGACTCATTTGGCGTAGGTGAAAGACTAATTACCTCTAAAAGTGATTCCGTGTTTGGAGGCGTTTATAAGTTATCGGCTTTAAAAAAAGAAGGTCAATGGATGCCTAAGATGAAACTATCTGATAATCCACAAAAAACGACTATTCCTGGTCAAAAACGTTTATATCGTCTCTTTGATGAAAAAAACATGATGATTGCCGACGTGATTACTTGTGCCAATGAAGTGATTGATCCGAATCAACCTTATCTTTTATTTGATCCAGTTTACCCTTATAAAAACAAAACAGTTAGAAATTTTAAAGTAGTTTCTTTACATGAACCGATATTTATCGAAGGAAAGTTGGTTTATAAAAAACCTACTTTAAATGAAATAAGAGCCTATCATCAAATTCAAATGAAAACAATGTGGGACGAAGTTAAACGTTTTGAACACCCACATCAATACTATGTTGATTTATCGCAGCCATTGTGGGATTTAAGACAAGATATCATTAATGAAATCAAAAATAAGGAAACCGTTGTTTAATGAACGGTTTTTTTAAACATCAAATCCATTTGAATTAAGCATCACTTTTGTCTATAATAGATATTGTGTGTAAAAGGTTTAAAGTTAGTGACTAAAATGAAGTAAGAAAACTAAGATACGCGATAATCTAAACTGCGTATTCTAGTCTTACTTGTGTTATTCTTTATGTATGAAACCACGATTGATAACCGGGTGTTTATGTAATAAGTCATGTGTTAGTATGAACACTAGGGCAGTACTGATTTAAAAAAAAGGTGAAAACAATTGATGCTCAACCAATTAAAACAACAATTTGATTTTGTCGGGGTAATTGATATTAAAAGATATCTAAGTTACACCAACACTAAGGTTGATTTAAGTGAATTTAAATCAATGTTTGTTGTGGGACTTGCCTATAATCATGATATTTTGCCACAGACAAAGAAGGCACTCACAGCCTCTATTTATACCTACGGACTTGATTATCATTTGGTATTTAATCAGATATTTAGTCATCTAAATTTAGATGATCATTATCAAGGACTTATCGATAATCATGACCTTGATGAAAGAGCTGCCTTAGAGTTGACTGGAGCAGCCTTTCGAGGTAAGAATAACTTGATGATACACCCTGAGTTTGGGAGTTATTTCTTTATTGGTTTAATCTTGTCTAAAATCCATTATGATGAAATAATAGTTGAAAATACCAATTCTTGTGGGACTTGTGTTAAATGTATTAAGGCTTGCCCAGTAGGGGCTCTTAATAAGGGTTATCAAGTCGATAAATGTATTAGTGGTTACAATCAAACAAAAAAGACCATGACAAAAGAAGAAGTAAAACACAACTACTTATTATTAGGCTGTGATATTTGTCAAAGAGTCTGTCCTAAAAATAATGGACTAAAGATAATGAACCATGAAGCTTTTAAGATTCAGCAACACGCTTATGTTGAAATAAATGATTTATTTAAACTATCAAACAAGGCATTCAAAGACCGATACGGGAAAGCGAGTTATCTATGGCGTGGTAAAACCTTGTTGATGCGAAATGCTTTAACGATTTTACTCAAACAAAATAATCAAGATTACAATGAATTAATTAGACAATCACTGAAAAGTACTTTTTATCCAGATTGGTATAAAGATACCGCAAAATATGTCTTAGAACAGTTAGAAGGTTAATTATGTTAAATATCGTTTTATATGAACCAGAAATCCCACAAAACACCGGTAATATAATGAGAACCTGTGTCGGCATTAACGCAAAACTTCATCTAATTGAACCGCTTGGGTTTAAATTATCAGAGAAATACTTAAAAAGAAGCGCACTTGATTATATTAAGGATTTAAACTATCAAGTTTATCTGGATTATAATGACTTCACCGCTAAGAATAAAGGACACTATTTTTTCTTAACACGCTATGGAAAACATGTTTATAGTGAGATTGATTTTAAGAAATATGAAGGTGATGTTTATTTAATTTTCGGAAAAGAATCCACGGGGGTTGATAGACATATCTTGGCAAATCATCTTGAGCTAACCTTTAGGATTCCCACGACTGATAAAATAAGGAGCCTAAATTTATCTAATTGTGTTGCGATTGCGGCTTTTGAATACTTAAGACAGTTTGATTATTTTGATCTAGAACGTCATGAACCGGAAACGTTGAAAGGGAAAGATTTTTTGGATGATTTCTTATGAGCATATTAGTGACGGCTTTTGAGCCTTTTGAAAATAGAAAAACGAATCGGAGTTTGTTGTTACTAGACAGTTTGAACTTAACTATTGATAAAAAAGTGTTACCCGTTGACGCGATTAAAATTTATTCAGCATTTGAAAAACTTTCAGTTAATAAATATGATATAGTAATCATGTTAGGTGAGGCAAATATAACGAATATTACCTTAGAACTTGTTGCCAAGAATCAGCTTGATATGCGTATTAAGGATAACGGGGGTAACCAATTTAGGAACCAACCGATACTAAGAGACATGCCCCTGAACTTAAGGACTAATCTTCCCATTGATAAACTTAATTTAGAACAGTTTGATTTATCTGAAGATGCCGGTTCTTTTTTATGTAATATGGCTTATTATTTACTGTTAAATGAGCCTGGTACCTGTTTAAAAGTTTTCATCCATGTACCGATTAACCATTTAGATTATAAAGAAATAGTGGAGGCGTTCATACTTGAAATTACCAAAATATCAAACCTTGGGTGAAGAACTCGCAAATGCGATAAGCCACGGGATAGGGGCACTACTAAGTATCGTAGGACTTATCTTAATGGTTATTAAGGCGCAAACAACTGAAGCCATTGTTGGGGTTAGTTTATTTGGATCCTCAGCCATCATTCTCTATACGATGAGTTGTTTATATCATGCCTTTAAAAGAGATTCGGTTGTGAAAAGAGTATTTAGACGTTTTGATTATGCGAGTATTTATTTGTTGATTGGGGGGACTTATCTTCCTATCTTCTTCATTGTTTTTGAACATCCAATAGATTATATCTTCATCATTTTACAATGGACCATCATCATAACGGGGATTACTTTAAAAACGGTTCGATTTTATAAGTATAAATGGGTTCATTTCGTCTTGTATTTATTGTTAGGATGGAGTGGCATCTTGGTCTTTCAACCATTATATCAAGCCAGTCCAGCCGCTTTTTACTGGATATTAGCCGGTGGCATTAGTTATACATTAGGAACTTTGTTTTATGGATTAAGGAAATTCAAGTATAACCATTTTATTTGGCATCTATTTGTATTGGGCGGAACTATCCTCCATTTTTTCGCAATTTACTTACATCTTTTATAGTCTTGATAATAAACGGATTAATTGATAAAATACATATGTTAAGGAGAACTTTTTATGAAAATTATGAGTGTAAACAGCGGTTCTAGTAGTATCAAATTTCAATTATTTGATATGCCAGAGGAACGCGTTGTTTCAAGTGGACAAATTGAAAAAATAGGTTTTACAGATGCGATTTCGACCATTAAATTTAATGGCGATAAGCAACAAAGAATTTTACCGATTAAAGATCATGTCGCGGGTGTGAAAGAAATCATCGATAGTTTAATCAAATTTGGTGTCTTGGACGATATGAGTGAAATTAAAGGGGTTGGCCACCGAATTGTTCAAGGGGGCGAATACTTTAAAGCATCCACGCTTGTGACACCGGAAGCTTTAGAAAAGATTATTGAGTATGCCGATATGGCACCGCTTCATAATATTCCCCATGCCGTAACGATTAAAGGGTTTCAAGCAATTCTGCCCAATGTCCCTCATGTGGCAGTATTTGATACAACTTTCCATCAAACAATGGCAGAAGATGCGTATATGTACGCAACGCCATACGAATGGTATACTGATTATGGTGTAAGACGCTATGGATTTCATGGAACCAGCCATAAATATATTAGCCAAGAAGTAAATAAATTATTAGGTAGAACCGATACTAAAGTAATTGTTTGTCATATTGGTAATGGCGCAAGTATTTCTGCGGTTAAAAATGGCGTTTGTGTCGATACATCAATGGGATTCACACCGCTTGAAGGAATTCCAATGGGAACAAGAACGGGTTCAATTGACCCAGCAATTCTAAATTTCATGGAACATAAATTAAATGTTGATTCCGATGAAATGAATGTCATCTTAAATAAAAAAGGTGGCTACCTTGGAATCTCTGGTTTAACAAGTGATGCAAGAGACTTAGAAGCAGCGATTGAAAAAGGTCATAAACGGGCTAAGTTAGCCTTTGATCTTCAAGCAAAACGGATTGCAGACTATATTGGTTCTTATTATGTTTATATGGGGGGGCTGGATGCGATTGCCTTTACTGCGGGCATTGGTGAAAACTCACCTGGATTAAGAAAATTAGTCTTAGATAGACTTGAAGTTCTTGGCGTTAAGATGGATGAAACACTTAATAACACAAGAGGTGCTGAAGTGATCACGACAGAAGATTCAAAGGTTAAAGTATTTGTTTTAAAGACCGATGAAGAAGTTATGATTGCGAGAGACACTTTGGCTTTTGTAAAATAATATTAAAGGGCTGATGCCCTTTTTATAATGTATAATAGATTTAAGTAATTACTAGGAGGTCTTTATGGCAAACTTTGTTGAATTCACGATTACAAAAAATGAGACAGTAAGAGAATTTATTGAAGCGTTTGGCGTCTCTAAAAAAACAACTTATAAACAAGAAATGTACAATTTAATTCGTGTCAATGGTGAAATTAAAAAACTTCATGATCGCGTTAAAGAAAATGATGTTATTTCTTTTAAACTGGCGCCGTTAGACGGGGCTGTTAAACCCTATAATGGTGAAGTTAAAATTGTATATGAGGATGAAGATTTAGTTATCGTTAATAAACCAAGTGGCTTATTGATTCATGAAGATGGGAACACGTTTAATACATTAACTAACAGGCTCAATTTTCATTATCAACAACAAGGCATTGATTATCCGGTTTTACCGGCCCATAGACTTGATTATGACACCTCTGGAATTGTCGTGTTTGCGAAACATTTTATGAGTTTAGCCGATCTTTCAAAACAATTCGAGGATCAAAGCGTAAAAAAAATATATGTTGCCATGGTAGATAACCTCATGACTAAAAAAGAAGGTCAAATCACTTATAAAATTGGTAAAGATAGACATTCTAAAAAACAAGTCGTTACTGATACAGGAAAAGATGCCTCTACCTATTATAAGGTAATCAATGAGTTTGAGAATCAATCAAAAGTTGAAGTAGAAATCAAGGGTGGAAGAACGCATCAAATTAGAGTTCATATGGCTTATATTGGGCATCCTTTAGTGGGTGATGTTTTATACGGAAAAACACCTAACAGTAGACTTTTGTTACACTTTAAAAAGATTACCCTTAGACATCCCAGAACCCATAAACCATTTTCTTTTACAATTGAAGAAACATTTTAGATAATTAAGTGAAAATTAGGGATTAGTCTACCAAGGTAGGCTTTTTTCTTTTATTCGTAAAAAAATTCGTTATAATAGGGACTATACGCAAGGGGTAATTAATTTGAATTATAGAAAAACCAATCAAGGGTTCAAACAAAAATTATTTCAAGAATATTTAGAAATCATTAAAGATTTAATAGAAGATGAAACTATCTTGGAAATGGATAATTACCGTCAACACGGCCAAGTATCAACGTTAGTTCATAGTATCTATGTATCTTATAGTGCCTTTAAAATAGCTAAAAAATTAAAACTTGATTATGTTAGTGTTGCCAGAGCGGGGTTATTACATGATTTTTACTTGTATGATTGGCGTAAGGTCAAATATGAAGGCACAACCCATCGTAAAATGCATCCTAAGATTGCCTTAGAAAAAAGTAAGGCTAAGTTTACAATAAATCAAAAGGAAGAGGATATCATCTTAAAACATATGTTTCCGGTTGTCTTGAGGACTATCCCCAAATACAAAGAATCTTTATTGGTTTCTTTAGTGGATAAGTACTGTGCCATCATGGAAGTATTGTCTCCTAAGAAAAAGTATAAACTGAGATCATTTCATCTAAAAATTCAAAGACAACAGGCATTGTTATTTCAATAAATCCTATCAGGTTATTAGAGCACTTTTTAAGAAGTGCTTTTTATTTTTAAGGACAACTTTTAAAGTGTTTGTTTATGGTATAATAATAAAGAGGTAATATTATGGCATTAAATATTGGTACACAAATAGAAATAGAAATAAAACGTTTAGGAATTAACGGAGAAGGGATTGCTTATGACAATAAAAAAGCAATTTTTGTTGATTATGCCCTTCCTGGAGAAATTGCTAAAGTGGAAATATTAGAAGATCTTAACACTTATTACAAGGCTAAATTGATTGAAATCATCACACCTTCAAAAGATCGAGTGACCCCTTTTTGTAGTGTTTATTTTGAGTGCGGTGGTTGTCAACTTCAACATTTAAGTTATCAAGGACAATTAAAATTAAAGCGTGAACTAATCTTACAAGCTTTAAACCGTTATACCAAAGGAAAGATTAAGTTTGGTTTAGTTAAAGAAACCATTGGAATGGAAAATCCTTATAATTATCGTAATAAGGCTAGTCTTCCAGTGATGTTTCAAAATGAAAAAACCACGATTGGTATGTATAAACCAAATTCGAATCATTTAGTTGATTTTACAACCTGTCCGGTTCAAGATGAAGAATTAAACAAGGTTTATCGACTCATTTTAAATCAAATGGAAAAACGAAAAATAGAAGCGATAAATCATGGTGGTGTCATGCGTTTTATTATCGTTAGAAGAGCGCATCACACAGGAGAAGTTCAAATTACTTTTATTGTGAAAGAAAAAGAAGAAAAAGTAAGGGCACTTGGTAAATACTTAGTCGATAAATTCGATTACATTAAGAGTGCGTATGAAGTTGTTAATTCTAACCTCAAAAATCGTGAGTTTTTCACCAATCAGATTAAGCTTGTTGGTGGAGAACCAAACATTAATGAAACCCTTGGTGGAATTAATTATAAACTAGCACCTAACGCATTTTTCCAATTAAATACCCCTCAAGCCATTAAACTCTATGAGAAAGTTGTTTCAATTGGAGAGTTTAAGAAAACGGATGTAGTGGTAGATGCATTTGGAGGCGTAGGACCATTTGCCTTTTATATCGCACCACAAGTTAAACAAGTATTTTCAATTGAACTTGAAAAAGGATCTCATGAATCTTTAGTAGATACTATTAAGACGAATAACATCAATAACATCTCTGCTTTATTAGGGGATGTGAAGACAGTTATTAACAAAGAAAAGATTCAAGCTGATGTGATGTTATTTGATCCCCCTAGAGTGGGATTGGGTAAAGCATTTACAGACTTTTTATTAAAATATCGTCCTAAAAAACTTATTTATGTTTCATGTAACCCATCAACACTTGCGAAAGACTTAGATGAACTTTTACAAGCTTATGAGGTTAAAAACATTACTCCAATCGATATGTTCCCACATACATCACACGTTGAAACTATCACATTGCTTTCTCTAAAAACCGCTTAACAAAGCCGCTTATAAAATAGTAGTAGAAGCATCTAACCTATTAAAGTAGGTTAAATGCTTCTTTTTTTGGTTTTATCCATGATATGTTTTGGCAACGATTATTTTGTTTTGAAAAATACTAATTACTCTGATCAAAAAGATATCAAAGAAACTAAATATATTGATTTTCTCCAGATAATAGCATATAATAAAATTAAGTGGAGGAAATAATATGATTGTTACAACACTAAACCTAAAAGAAAAGTATAAGGATTATACGGATATTAATGGCAAAATCAAAAGAGATATTGATAATGGTTTCTTATTTCCACTTGTACGCGGTATTTATGAAACCAACGAATCAGTTGATGGGTTTTTACTTGCTTCATATATTTATGGTCCATCATACTTATCTTTTGAATATGCACTATCATATCATAATCTCATCCCTGAAAGGGTTGTTACTTATACAAATGCAACTTTCAACAAAAGAAAAAGCAAAGTTTATCAAAACCATTTCGGACTTTATACCTATAGAGATGTTCCAAATGCTGCATTTCCTTTTTCAGTAAAAGCATATGAAAAAGACGGGTATGCTTATTTTATGGCTAACCCAGAAAAAGCACTATGTGATTTACTATATATAAGAAAACCAGTAAAAAGTATGAAAGAACTAAAAATGTTACTTTTTGATGATTTACGGATAAACAAGGATATCTTTGAACAACTTAACTTTGATGAAATACTGTTTTTATCTGATAAATACATCTCGAGCAATATGAATTACTTAAGAAAATACATTGAAAGTAAGTATATGAAATGACAATTATTCAGCAGATGATCAATAAGTATAATCCGAAAACGTTAGAAGATAAGAAACACGCAATAAAAGAAGTTTTACAAGAAGTGGTTTTGGCAGGTCTTTCTAAAACCGACTTTTTTACCCATGCTGCTTTTTATGGTGGAACAGCTTTAAGAATCTTTTATGGGATGGATAGGTTTAGCGAGGATTTGGACTTTAGCCTACTTGTAGCAGATGATACTTTTGATATAAGTGAATATTTCAAACCAATAAGTGATGCCGTAAACTCGCTTGGACTTAATTTTGAAGTTTTAAAAAAAGAAAAGACAGTGAACTCGAATATTGATTCGGCTTTCATCAAAGGTAATACAAAAGAAACCCTAATAACAATTTATTCAAGTTCATCGGATTCTAGACTTATCATCCATAATGAAAAGATTATCATTAAGTTTGAAGTAGATGTAAATCCACCGTTATACGCACATACAGAAATTAAGTTTCGATTATTACCATTCCCATACCAAGTTCGAGTTTATGATGCCTCATCGTTATTTGCTGGCAAAATTCATGCTGTAATTGCTAGAAGTTGGAAGAACCGTATAAAGGGTAGAGACTTATACGATTTCGTATATTATTTAAGTTTAGAGACAAAAGTGAATTTAAAACACTTAGAATCTAGACTGAAACAAACTAAAACAATTGACGAAAACATCAGGTTGACTCGAGATTTATTAATTGACATATTAGAACAACGATTTGACCAGATTGATTATGATACTGCCAAATCCGATGTTAGACCATTTATTAAGGATCAGTCTAGTTTAGACCTGTGGAGTCGCGAATTTTTTATATCCATTACGAAGCAAATTAAAGTAGATTTGGAGGATAATAATGATTAAACCCAAACAACTTAATAAGGGTGACAAAATCGCCATTGTTAGTTTATCATCAGGAATCTTAGGTGAATTTAACGTTAGACACCAGTTAGAACTTGGTATAAAAAGATTAGAGGAATTAGGTCTTGAACCTGTTTTTATGCCTAATTCGCTAAAAGGATTAGACTTTGTAAAAAACAATCCAAGTAAAAGAGCTGATGATTTAAGACTTGCATTTGAAAATCCGACTATAAAAGGCATTATTTGCGCCATTGGTGGTGACGATACTTATAAAACAATACCGTATCTTATGAATGAGGAGTTTAAAAGTCTGGTACTTTCAAATCCAAAAGTTTTTATAGGTTTTTTAGATTCAACCAATAATCATCTAATGCTAAATCAATTAGGATTAGTTACTTATTATGGGTTAAATTTTTTATCAGACCTTTGTGAACTACAAAAGGAAATGATTCCATACACACTGAACAGCTACAAGAGATTATTTATAAATGATGAACAGTTTGAAATAAAATCTAGTCCTAAATGGTATTTGAATAGAACAAACTATGGCGTAGATCAACTGTTTGTTCCATTAAACGAATTAGATGAAAACAAAGGGCATGAATTCCTTAATGGTTCAGGTGTCATTGAAGGTGTTTTTTGGGGTGGATGTCTAGAAAGCATCTATGATTTTTATACAAGTGAGAGGTATCAAGATCAAAGAAATATTTATGATCAGTATGGGTTAATCCCTAACAAAGATTTTTTTACTGATAAAATCATATTCCTAGAAACAAGTGAAGAAAAGCCAACACCGGAAAAGTTACAATGTATGCTTTACTTCTTAATAGAAGTAGGTGTTGTAAGAAATGTTAGGTGCTTATTGTTTGGCAAACCATACGATGAGGTTTATTATCAAGAATATAAAGAAGTATTATTGAAGATATCCAACGATTTTGGTTAACCCATAGTATATAACTTGAATTTTGGACATTCACTACCAAGAACCATTATTCCTTATGGGATTAAAGGTAAAGTTGATTTTGATAAGAAATCTATTTCAGTAAATGAAAGAATGTTTGAATGATGATCGATATCTATTACTTTATATAGCACAAATAAACTCTAGATTTGTTGACCGCCTATATGATATTAATTATGTTACTTTGGTATTATAGACAGTTTTTAACCTTGTGAAGGTAAACATATTTTGGCTGATTTTGATGTTTCTTTGATACACACAACGTTGATTTTGTAAGCAATTCAATCTTATCAACGCACGTTGAAACTATCACATTGCTTTCATTAAGAACCGCTTAACAAAGCCATTCATATAATAGAAAAAGAAGCATTTAGCCCTTTAAAACTGGGTTAAATGCTTCTTTTTTTGTTTTTGCCCAATGTGGAAACATATCAAAATCATTGTGGAAACATCAAACTATGCTCTAAGCATATATTTTCTTGAGTGTGAGAACATTGCTCTGCCACGAAAAAGTGGGACACATAGGTACCACCTAAAAGAACATATTGTATAATATAATATAAGGAGCTGAAAACCTATGAATGATTACAGTATAGACTTTAAACTAAAGATAGTGAAAATGATTCTAATGATCTTCATAGTAATACCAGCAATAATAAATGCGGATGGAATCATTGAATGGATTAATGAACTAAAAAACAAAAAATGATACTTAAAAAGTATGAAAGCCACTGCGGTGGCTTTTATTTTATCGAAAGTGAGAGTTAGAAATGACAGTGATTGATAAAGTACAAATTGAATACGAAAGATTAAAAGTATTGTTTGCTTCTGTTGAACGGTATTTAGTATAGAACAGTAGACATGAATAGTAAGAATCCTTACTTGTAATAATGTCTGTTACTTTAGTTAATGATGCACGATGTTTCCCATCTTTGATTTTAGTCTTTAACCACTGGGTTAACAACTTTAGTACGATTTATTCATTCTTATTTGTTTTATTGAATGTTTTTTTCATTGAAAAGAGCTACTTTTTTAGTGGCTCAATTAATAGGTTTATAAATCCGTTACTCTTGAACTTTTGACATCATAACCTAATTTTGTTATTGCGTTTTCAATTGTTTTAATGTCAACTTGTTCTTCATCAAAATTAAGTTTAACTCTACTGGCATTAAACATGACATCAACACTCATCTTATCTACACCCGCTAAACCTTTAATGGCATTATTGATTTTTTGTAAACATGATGGACACGATAATGTCTCTAATTGAATTGTTGTTTTTTTCATTTTACTTCACTCCTTTTTTATTTTTTAAACTATAATTCATTAATCTCATTGCGTTAAATATAACTACTAATATACTTGCTTCATGGACTAACATACCTACTGACATATTCATCCATTCACTAAATAGTAATGCTGAGAGTAATACTAATACAACTCCAACGGCTATAAAAATATTTTGTTTCATGTTTCTCGCTGTTTTCTTTGTTAGTCCTAATGCATGCGGTAATTTACTAAAATCTGAATTCATTAAGACAACATCACTAGTTTCAATCGCAACATCAGTTCCAGATCCCATTGCAATGCCTATTTGTGCTGTTGCAAGTGATGGACTATCATTAACTCCATCACCAACGAAAGCAACTATTTTACCACTATCTTGTAATTCTTTAATATAGGCTTGTTTATCATCTGGTAACATATGACCAAATGCTTTAGTTAATCCCAATTCTTTAGCGACCAAGTTAACTGTTCCTTGGTTATCCCCTGAAAGAACTATTAATTCTTTAACACCCATTCGTTTTAACTGATCTAAATCTCTTTTTACGTTTGGTCTAATCTTATCTTTAATGCCCATTAATACCTTTAATTCACCATCAACTGCTGTCATTACAATTGATTCACCTGCTTTTTCAAAAGCATTAATATCTTCTAGTGCTTCCTGGCTTAACTTAATGTTGAATTCATCCATTAATTTCTTATTACCAATATGAATATTTTTACCAGCAACAGTTGCATTAATACCGCCACCTTTAATCACACGAGTTTCAGTGACTTCATATGCTTTTACATCATCGATAAAATCAACAACTGCATTTGCTAGTGGGTGATCTGATTCTAGTTCAACTGCTTTTAAGTAAGCAAGTGTTTCATCAGGTTTACCATAGTATTTTACATCGACAACTTTAGGGCTTCCAATTGTTAATGTGCCTGTTTTATCGAAAACAATTGCATCAACTTTACCAAAATCATGAATAACTTCACTACCTTTTAATAAAATACCATTTTTAGCACCATTGCCGATACCTGCAACATTTGATACTGGAACACCTATTACTAATGCGCCTGGACAACCCAGAACTAAAACAGTAACGGCTAATTCAACATCTTTCCATATAAGGAAGACGATAGTCCCTAAAATTAATACTAATGGCGTATAAAATTTAGAAAATTTATCAATGAAACGTTCTGCTTCAGATTTAGAATCTTGCGCTTCCTCGACTAACTCTATAATTTTACCAAAGGTTGTATCTTCACCAATTTTTTCAGCTTTAATTTGTAGGGTACCATTTTCTAATATTGTGCCTGCAAAAACATCTAATCCTTCTTTTTTACTAACTAGCGTGCTTTCGCCTGTAATACTTGCCTCGTTTATATATCCTTCACCACTAATTACTTTACCATCGACTGGTATTTTTGCTCCTGTTTTAACTAAGAGAATGTCACCAACTAAAACATCGTATATATCTACCTCTTCAAACGTTAAATCTTCCACTTGTTTAAGGGCAGTTTCTGGTGCCATTTCAGTTAAAGATTTTATTGCTGATCTTGTTTTATTTAAAGTTTTTTGTTCTAAATAACCACCAAATAGAAATAAGAATGTAACAATTGCTGATTCTTCAAAATTTCTAATAATAAATGCTCCAATAACAGCAATTGTAACTAAAAGATCAATACTGACTACCTTTACTCTGAGTGCTTGGTAAGCTTGAATTGCAATAGGTGTAATTCCGATAATAGATGCAATAATCAAAGCTGTTTCAAATACAATTTCACTGCTAAATGCATAATGACTAACAAAAGCTGTAACTATTAAAGCTAAACTTATAAAAGATATTTGGGTTTTGTTTCTTAATATGAAGCCCTGCATATTATGCTCCTTTACTTTGATATGCTTTGTCTAACTCTTCAAGCATTACATAGACTGATTCATAACTTTCACAAACCCCACTAGGTACTGTATAGTTCTTAGTAATTTCTTTTAACTTATTAAATTCATCATCTAATTCAAAATTATTTGTTCCAATTTTTGCTGTGATTTTATCAAATTCTAGCACAACATCTTTAAATTCTTGATGATTACTTCCATGTACTCTATTTACTATAGGTATAAATTGTTTTAATGTTTTAAGATTTTTATCTTTTACTACTAAAAACTCATTGTTAATTTTGTTCATTTCCAATCACTCCTTTTCTTTACACCCTTATCTTAGCATCTAAGTATTAAAAAAAAATTGACCCAAGTCAATTTTTTAGTCTATTTTTGTTAAATTTCTTCTAATTTATTAAAATTAATAATCTTTATGCCTCTTTGACCACTTAATTCAATGATACCTTTATCTTTAAAATCTCTAAGTCGTCTACTTAATGTTTCACTCGTTGTACCTAACATAGATGCCCAGTCTAATTTTGAAATTGGTAATATAAAGTATTTTCTTCCATTGCTGAGTTCAATAATGGAAGTTGCTATTCTTTTTTCAACAGAAGTTAGGTTGTGTTTTTCTAATTTGTTTTCAGTATCTGATAAGCGATTAGTTAATTCACTAATAATTTGAATTGAAATTTCCGGTTTATCCATCATATGTTGTTTTAATTGATTACCATCTAGTACACAAACCATACTGTCTTCTAGTGATATAGCATAATCGTCAGCTATTGTGCTCGTAAACAGTGATTTTTCACCAGCAAAATCACCAGAATTTAAAACTCTCACCACTTGTTCCATACCATCTTCATTATATCTAGATACTTTTACACTACCTTGATGCACTATATATAAAAACGAGGATTTTTCACCAGCATTATAGATTGCATTACCTTTTTTTAATTTTCTTACGTTAATTAATTCAGTGATGCCTGCTTTTTCTTTTTCGTTTAAATGCCTGAAAATAGGAACTTTAAATAAACAGTTTGCGTAATGACTTTTATCTTTATTGTTCATGATATCCCTCCCAATGTATTTCCCAGTCTCTTATATGTTGCTTATAGTTCCTTTAATATCAGTCATTAAATCTTTTAGTGAACTACCCACCACTTAAT
>DHNT01000009.1 GCA_002410615.1 Acholeplasmataceae bacterium UBA5409 | reverse complement strand
ATTAAGTGGTGGGTAGTTCACTATGTCCATATATTCATTAATTCTTTTTGTAGTAAACCCTTCAAATCTATCGATACCATTTTCTAATACAATTGCCGTTAGTTCATAAAATAATAGTCCTATCGCATGTGTTTTTACATGTATAGTAGATAAACCTTGTCCTATCGCATGAAGTTTAGCAATTACTATAGGGTTTGGTGTTTCTTTTGCCATGGCATGGACTTCAAGAATTGCTTTTTTAGCTCTTGGCATTTTAATATCTCCCTTAGCCCAAGATTCACATAAGGAAACGGCTTTATCAATTCTTTCATCATTAGGAAAAAAATCTTGAATAGAATTTCTTAGTTCACGAACAAATTTAAATGCCCATAAAACAAGGGTTCTATGTTCTTGACTTTCAATAAGTTGAAGTAGCGGTTCTAAAGAACGACTACTTCGGTTGAATAATAGTTTGTTTCCTTTTTTATATTTTATAAAAACATCAGAATAAATATTGGCTTGCATAAAATCACCCTTTAAACTAACCTCAAAAATCATAAATATTAAGATTCTAATCTAATTTGATTATACTCTACTTCTAATAAATTATATGTAGTTTGTTTAATATTGATTATTTTGATATAGTATTCTAGGAGTGATACTATGGAAAACAATAAACGTATTAGAAGGAAAAGATATTCAGGAAATTACCCAAAAAAATTTGAAGAAAAATACAAAGAACAAAATCCTTTAAAATATGAAGATACAATTCAAAAAGTGATGGAAAAAGGTAATACCCCAGCCGGGATGCACCGTCCTATCATGGTTGATGAAATTATCACTTTTTTTGATATTAAACCCAATCAAATTGGACTTGATTTAACATTAGGATTTGGTGGCCATACTAAAGAAATGTTACAACGACTTAATCATACCGGACATTTACATGGCATTGATCAAGATCCGATTGAACTAGTTAAAACTAAAGAAAGATTAGAATCATTTGGTTATACAAGTTCTGATTTTACCGTACACCATTTAAACTTCAAAGATTTCAATCAAACTAATGTTAAAGGCTTTGATTTTATCTTAGCTGATTTAGGGGTTTCTTCGATGCAAATCGATGATCCTTCAAGAGGGTTTACATTTAGAGAAGATGGCCCTTTAGACCTAAGAATGAACCCTAATCAAGGGGTTCCAGCTTATATTAGACTTTTAGAATTAAGCGAGTCTGAAATCAGAGGGATGTTAATAGAAAATGCGGATGAAGTTTACGCCAAAGAGATTTCTAAAGAGATAATCCTTGAAAGACAAAAAGGGAATCTTTGTGAAACCACCAAAGCATTTTATAACGTTATTGCACAGGCTTTAAAAGATGTTTCAATAAATATTTATGAAGATGAATTAAAAAAGGCTGCAACAAGAACGTTCCAAGCCCTTAGAATTGATGTTAATAGTGAGTATGAAGTATTATTTGAACTACTTGATAAATTACCTAATTATTTAAATCCGGGTGGTAAGGTTGCTATTTTATCTTTTCACTCTGGTGAAGACCGGTTAGTAAAGAAGGCATTTAAACATTTTTACAACAATGGCATCTACAGTCAAATTAATGGTCCTTTAATCCCTTCTAAAGATGAAGTTTACCATAACCCTAGAGCAAGATCGGCTAAATTAAGAACCGCTATTAAATTTTAAGATAATCTATATCTAATCATATGTATCTCATACAACAAAAATAATATTCGGGGGTTTTTACCCGTTTTTTTTGTCTCAAAACAGTTATTTAATGATTTTCTTATCGTGGGTTTTGAATTCTATAATCCAGTCGTTTATTACCATTCAATCAATTTATATAAACTAATCACAATTAAACATAAACCCACAATACTAAAACCTAATCTCAAGAAAACTATTTGTCTATTTGATAATTTGATTTTTTTTTGTTATAAAAACCTAGTTCACGTTTACAAAATCTATTATTTAGTACACCTATCAAAAATAAGAGTAAGCCTACTTCTAATACTATCGCATATAAATAATCCATTTATTATACCACCTAATCTGTCTATAACTTAATATCTATTTCACGTTTTTACATTATTTTTTTGTTAAGATTTTCGTTAATTCTTAATATAATTATAGCACAGTAAATAAAAAAAGTACCTACTCAAAGGTACTCAGGACCAATATTTTGGTTAATTTTAATCGTGGCGGAGAATAAGGGATTTGAACCCTTGCGAGTGTGACCTCCTATTAGTTTTCGAAACTAACCCCTTCAGCCGCTTGGGTAATTCTCCAAAAATTATTATACGCCTAAAACGTGTATAATGTCGAACTTTTTATTCAATTACCGGAACTCTTTTTGATGAACAAATAACATTGCTTGTTATCAAGGATTTTATTACTGATTGACCCGATAATATATTTCAATTTATTATATAAAAAACAGACTTAAGTAACCTCAAGTCTGTTGTTATTTATTCTGGCGGAGAATAAGGGATTTGAACCCTTGCGACTGTTACATCCTACGAGCTTTCCAAGCCCGCCCCTTCAACCTCTTGGGTAATTCTCCATTTAAATGGCTAGTTTAAACTAGCCATGGACTATTATACTATATTTTTAAATCTCCAGGTTGAATTAAACCTTTTTTTCTAAATAGGACATCTAAAATCCATACCAAGATGATTGGTAATGCAATTTGAAGGATACCAATGGATAGAAATGCACTAGATGTATAGCCCATCGCATCAAAAGTTGCAATTTGGCCTACTAAACCACTTGTTCCCATTCCTGAACCAATTGGCGTGGTTTGGGTTTTAAATACTAATGTAGCAAGCGGCCCTAAGATTGCCGATACGATAATCGTTGGTAACCAAATAATTGGTTTTCTTAGGATGTTCTTAAATTGTAACATACTTGTTCCAATTCCAACACTAATAACGGTTCCAATGTTGTTATCTTTTCGGCTCATCACCGCAAACCCTAACATTTGAACAGAACAACCCACTACTGCTGCCCCGCCTGCAATACCACCTAAGCTAATACTAATAGCAATCGCCGCACTACTAATGGGCATTGTAAGAAACATTCCCATTAATACCGCAATAATTATCCCCATCAAGAATGGTTGATAATCGGTTGCAGTTTGAATAAATGCACCTAACATATCCATAAATGATTTTACAGGTGCTCCTAATAAGAAGGCAATAATAAAACCTATAATACCCCCAATAAGTGGCACTAAGATTATATCAATTGGTGTCTTTTTCTTCAAGAGGTATTTAAATACTAAATAAACCCCTATTACACAAAAGTATGCCACCATTGGATTGTTTAAAGGATTACCAGTTCCATACCTGAACAACGTTCCAATACCACCCGCTAAGGCACCAGCTACCAATTTTAAACCTTCTAATTTTAACATATAAGCGATACCAATGCCAATCCCTACCCCCATAAAAGATTTAAGGATAGTGGCTAATTGAATAATATACTCACTCAATGTTGATGCCCCAGGAATTTCTCCAATTAACAAACCTATTTGTTGAATGATAACCCCAATTATAAGGGTTGCGAATAACCCAAACGCCATCCCGTTAAAAGAGACAACTAAAAAATCTAGAAATTGTTTTCCTAGTTTTTTGAGATTAGTTTTTCTATCTTGTTTAATACTATTATTTGATTTATTGTTTCTTGTGCTTTCTGCCATATGTTTCCCCAATCATACTAACGCTTTTTAAAAATGTTACTAAATGATCATTAAATAACCTTGGATTGTCTAAAAAAACAACTTGTTTGGTATTATTATACCCCTCTAGCGTCGTAAGTGGTACTTTTTGCTCATATTGAATTGAAGCATCTTTAATAATATCTAAATCAAACTCCCCACAAACCGTGTAAGTCGGATAAAGCTTACTTTGTTTTCCCATCTTATAAAATCGTTTTAAACCTTTTTTAGCTAAAATACTCTTCCGTTTAAAACCTTTCATGGTTTTCTCAAATTTATCTCTACCAGAATTCGTTAAACTACTTTTTTCAATATAATATTTTTTATAGTTTTTAAAAGAAAACAGCCATAAAAACAAGTGTTTTATTTTAGTTTTTCTTAACTCACCATACACTGCTTTATAGGAGCCATGGAATATTGAAAATGTTGAAATGGCAACCAAGCTTAAAAGTCTATCGGAGAATATTTGTCCAAACCCTTGAGAAACAATTGCCCCTTCAGATATCCCAACCATATGGGTTTTTAAGATTTCTTCTTGGTCAAGAATAACCTTAATTATTTCGGGCATGTCTTCAAACGTCACATTCCTTGTCACACCACTTTTACCATGTCCTGGCATATCAATAATAATAAGTTGATAGTCTCTCTTTAGGGCAATAATAAGGCTATCAAAAATTAATCCACTTGATGCATAGGGATGTAGTAAAACAATGGTTTCTTTTAAAGGATTTTCATACATTAAATAGTAAATACCGCAATCCTTAAATCGGATAGTTTGATCAGTCATAATATCACGCCTCTAAGATTAGTATATCATAAATAGTTAAGTAAAAAAACGCATTTCACGTTATTTCTTAAGACTTCATTTTAATATTTAGTTATTAAGTTTAAACCTATATATAAAAATAAAAAGTAGACCCGGGTCTACTTCAAATTAAATTAAAAGTTGGTTTATCTTAAAGTTTTTAAAGCCTGTGACCATGATTCGACTTGGTTTGTGATTAACGCTAAATTCTTTTGATGAACCGCTAAAGGTTTAAATCCGTTTTCATCAAAATCATGGAATAAGCTTATTAACATATGGGCTTGAACGGATGCAACCTGCATTTGTGCTAATACATTTCTCAAATGTTCGGCTGCCCTAGCACCACCAGCTGCGCCATAAGATACAATTCCTGCCGCTTTATTGTGAAAAACATCTTGTGTCCAGCTGATTGCATTGGTCAATGCTGCTGGGATTGTGTGATTATACTCTGCTAAGACAAAAATAAAACCATCCAATTGGTTAATTTTGTCATTGAATGCTTTAACCCCATTCATATTTGACTCATCACCATAGAGTGGTAAATGATACTCATTTAAATCGACAATTTCGTAAGTTGCCTTACGGTTTGAATCTGTATAGGCTTTGAACCATTTCGCAATATCAACTGACTTACGCATCGGTCTAGTCGTAGATAAAATTATCCCAATTCTTAAATTTGACATCAATTAAAAGTCCTCCGTTTCATATTTATTATAGCCATAATAATAAATATTAAAAGTGTTATGCTTTCTATTAATATTAAGGCACTATAAAGAGCCAATTCTGTTGGAGAACCGGTTCAACATGCTATCGATTTGTGTTTCTTTCTTTCGACTTGACCAATTTATTACGGCGGTATCTAATATCGATGCATTTTTCATTCCTAAAAATGTCTTCATTTTTTTAATCGCTCGGTTACCACCCATCCATGGTTTAGGTAAGCCTTCGGTAACATAGGCAAAAAACTTAATATTTTCTATATCACTAATTTGTTTTAAATAAGCCGTCATGACTGGTGATAGCGAAAAGGCTCTAACAGGGGCACCAAAGATAATAACATCATAATCATTAAGATCTGGAATATGCGTTAGTAAAACCGGTCTATTCGATTTTGGGTCTTCATTGGCATCAATAATTTGATCCATATGAACCCTGTGCCCTTGAACTTCAAGATGGACTTTTAATCTGGTTCCCACACTTAATGTATTCCCACTAAAAGAATGGATTAGTAAACCTATTTTCATATTATCACTACCTCTATAATCATTTTACCGCTTTTGACACTAAAATATATCATTTTACATAAATAAATAACTTTTATTTAAGTTAGTACATCTATTTTCATGAAATATTTAATATTATTTAAAGTAGTTTTTTTGTTTTAATCTATTTAATTTATTCCCGCTTTATAATACTCTAAAAAAACATCTAAGACTAATTGTCCCCCTTTTTGATTTGGGTGAATTCCATCTTTACACATATAAGTTAAATAGGATCTAGTCGACAAGAAAGCACTTCTAACATCCACTAATTCAACTTTTTTTAAATTTGCGACTTCTGCGATGACATTAGAATATCTAGATTGGTGTCTCGTAATCTGTTCAATGTCCCCTAGAAATTCTAAAATATTATCTCCATTATCTAAATCCTTTTTAATCCAATCATAATAAAGCTTAGAATGAATTGGCGGCAAATTCATTAAAATTGGTTTGATATTCTTTTGTTGTAAGATATCAATCATTTCAATTAATGTATTTTTAAATTCATTTAACGGAGTTTTGGGTTGATGATTATATTGAGGATTGTTGGCAACTTCTTGCCAATTAAAATCGCAATCATTCCCACCAAATTCAATCAATACCGCAAACATATCATCATGTGTGTCCAAATACTTTTCTAATTTCTTTTTACCATAACCAATAACAGCGCCCATCTTTGCGTTATTGTCAATTTTAATATTTAATTTATCTTCAACAAATTCCCAATCGATATGATCTGAAAATTTATATTTTCCATTTTCTTCATCGATGATGACCCCTCTTAATATAGAGTCTCCAAATATTGCCACATTTCTTTTCATAATTCTCACTTCCTTAACTGATATGATACCCCATAATATTCATTAGGTTTCTCTACAGATAAGTTTTAGAACTCAACAGTTTAAAGTCAGTCTAGTAGAACTTAAAATAGGTAACTCTACGATTAGTAGAATTCATGATTTTCTTGCAAGAGAGGGCCATTAATGTTAAAATTAGTTTATGAGCGAAGCAAATATAAAGAATGTAGTTGCGAAGAATATTGTCTACTACCGAAAAAAACTAAATATGACGCAATTAGAACTAGCAGAAAAGCTAGATTATTCTGATAAAGCTATTTCAAAATGGGAAAGGGCTGAAGCCATTCCTGATATTACGGTTTTAAAGAAACTGGCTGATATTTTTGGAATAACTGTTGATGATTTATTAAATCAGTTAGAAGGTGTAAAACCTAAAAAACCGGTATTCTATAAAAACCGGCTGATTATTACTTTATTATCGGTTGCTCTAGTATGGTTATTGGCTACCGTTAGTTTTGCCTTAGGTAAAATATTTCTTCCCGAATTTCACTATTTCTGGCTTGCTTTTATTTATGCGATTCCGGCTTCATTTATTGTTTTACTGATCTTTAATGCCTTATGGGGTAAATTCTATTACACACTAATCATTAGTAGTTTATTGTTATGGAGCTTAGCTTTAACTATCTTCATCTCCATATCTGTACAAAATATCTATCTTGTCTTCATCATCGCTATCCCAATTCAAATCATCTTTATATTTTGGTATTTCCTAAAACGAAATAAGCCTAACTAACAAAAAAACAGGTTACCCTGTTTTTTTAAAATTCACCTATTCTACTTTTACAAAAATGGCAAATAATGCCACAGGCACTTTATCCCCTTTAATAGTCAATTCCCTATGAACCGCTTTTTCTAAGTCAATGTTCATCACTTTTAACTTAGTGCCATCTTCCACTTCTAAAATGGAATTAATTTTGACTGTTTTTGTGTTAAATTGATCATCTAATTTAACTAAAACTTGGTTTTGTTCTTTAAACCCTCTAAAAGAGGTATTTGTCCCAACAACCTTAAATTTTACTGTCTGTTTCTTGTAAGCTTCTTTAAATGCTTCACTTTGGTTAATCTTTTGGATTTGTTTATCCGTCCAAGCTAAGCCTTGTCTAGCGGCATCAGAAATATCTTTGCCTAATTCTTTAAAGAATGAGCCAACCTTATCTTTCCTAGATTCTTTAGATTTATTATCAGCATTTTCTTTTTTTTCATCAACAACTTCGGCTTCAATTACTTTTTGTTCTTTTTCAGTCATGGTAACCCTCCCTTTTATCGTTAACTTAATCTTACCATTTTAGTGGTAATAATTCAAGAAACTATCCTATTAATCAATTCATAAAAAAACCATACTTCAACTGAAATATGGTCATTTATTAAATTACTAGTGATTAAAAGAATTTCGCTCTCGCTTGTTCTTTAGTTTCTCTGGATGCTGAGAATGGGATTCTTGTTGTATAACCAGCTTTTGCTGCAACAATCATCTTAGTTGGCCATCTATAAATGTCTGTATTCCATTTTAAGACAGTATCATTGTAAACTTCTCTTGCGGCAGTGATTTCTCTTTGTAAATAAGAGTTTTGTTGCATCGCATCCGCTAAAGTTTGGTGTGCCTTTAAATCTGGATAAGCTTCAAAAGCAACATTAATACTACGCATAGCGGCGTCAATTTCACCAGCGACTTGGTTACGGTTCGTATCATCGGGATGAACCCCACCACGGTATGCTGCAACGGTCTTCATAACATCTTTATCTAAGTCAACACTCTTTTCAACAATGCCCACTGCGTTTTGTAGAATTTGAACACGTTGTTCTAGATAGTTGTCAATTTGTGATGCGTTATGTTGCACACGTTGTTCAAGTTGTTTTAGGTAGTTTCTAGCACTTATCTTCATAAATAAGAAAATAACACCTGGAATGATCCCTAATACCCACAACATTACTTCAAAGAAAGTTGAACCCCAACCCACTTTGACTGGTAGTTGTTTTTCAATAACATTTACATCTCGTCCTTGTTCGTTAACCGGACCTCTTACTTCATCTAATTCATTTGCCATTAGTATTCTCCTTTACTATTTATTAATATTATATGACATCTTTTGTTTTACTTGCAATATATGCGATAAATGGTCCTACTTTAACCATATCATCTGTTGTTACTTGTCGATCTTGGAATTTTTCAAAGATAGCCCTAATCTTCTCATTATAAGATTCCGGTTTTTTATCTTCAACCAAGACATTAATATCGACATTTGTATCTTGAGAAACGGAAATATATTCGACCCAATTCACAGGAACCATATGCATTCTACCGTCTCCACCCATTTTACTAATATAATCAGTTCTTGGAATGGCATCATAACCATAGGCAGTAACCTTTACTGTATCACAGTGATTACCACTCTTAACCGTTGAGGTCTTTAAGATGTTTCTTGTTTTAGATAGTGGGTGCTTAAATTGAGTCTCATTCATCATATTAGCCACTTGTTCATGTTCATAGAAGGACACATAACTATTATACTTGTCTTTATAAATATATTCATGTGGTTTTTGATGTTGATAAAGTGGAATTGATAAGATAGGGGCAAACCCAAAGTAAATCGCCTTAAAGTAACTATTGTTATAATCAATAAACTTCTTTTCTATCTCATCAATATTATAATCTTTAAAATAACTTGGGCTGACATTTAAATCGAAACTTTGTAAATGTTCTGGGAAAACCACATTGATCATTTGATGTTTTCTAAAGTCAAAATTATCGCCAAACCCAATCTTCTTATCTTTCATTAATTGTAAGAGTTGTTTTTGGGCTAAAGCGGTAAATAATAATCTAAATTGAACTTCATTATTACGGTTAGCCCCACCAAATAATACTTCAAATTCAGTATTTCCCATGACCGTATAATTACTACCCGTTTTCAACCCTTTTTCTTGTTTCTTTCTTAGTTTCTTCGACTGCTTTTTAACAAATTTGTCGATTTCTTTTTCTTCCATGTGTTCCGCATTAGAATCTTCTCTTGAAAAAATTAAATCCGGTGCTGCTTCATTCGCATAGACAATATAAGGAGATTCATGGTAATAAGGACATGGTTTAACAACGGTTGCGGTTAAGGTTTGAGAATGATGAACGGTCCTAGCTCTGCCCTTAGAATCTGTGGAGACCGTCGTCCAGTGGATTACAATTGAACCCGTATATGTTTTTGTTCCCAACTGATGGACTAAATCTCTTGCGATATAAAATGGATTGCCATTGATATCCCCAGATTGAACATATAAGGCCGATCTATCTAAATCAGGTGTACTATTAAGGCCAAACTTCGCCACCATATAATCAAGACGTTTACTATCAAACATTTTATCTAAATCGATTAGTGGTAATGTTTTTCTAAAAATAGCTGTATTTTGTCCATAGGTAAAGAGATTATTAAGTGGTGCCATTTGTGCCCAAGCTAACTCGAGTGTTTCTTTATATTTCTTATCAAGAACGGCCTTTTCACCTTTTAAAATAACTAATTTAGGCTTTATTTTCTTAATAATCAGTAATAAGAATAAAACAAACAAGATAACACTGACACCGATTAGGATAGGTTGAATATAGTGATATCCTGAATCGACCCACATATAAATCGATACGCCAATTACGACCACGAACGCTATCAATAAAAAAATCAGGAATCCTTTTAATGCGGATTGGTTATTAATCTTTTTTAGGACCGCATTACGCTTTTTATCGAGTGCCACAAGTTCTTTATTGGTTAGTTTATTTTCTTCTGTGTTTATTTTAGATTTTTTAACCAAATCATCAAAAAACGCTGTGGTGTTTTTATGATGTTCTTCTTTAAATATTTTATCGTAAGCTAATAAGGGTTCGTAAACATACTCCTTATCATATAAAGTTTCTGGCATAGCACCCCTCTTTTCTTTTCCTTGGTTAAATTAAACTTGCCAGTTAATATCTTGTTTTACTATGATTTATTATTCACTTTCATTATACAATATTCTCGTTCGTTTACCAATAAATTTTTACAATAACTTAATAAATATCCCTAATTATTTACAAACCGACTTAAAAAATCTGTCAATTACGAAAAAAAACTGCCTGTTAGAGTATAAAAGGCAGTTTATATAATAATTAATTTGTTAGTAACTAGTTTGTTTGTGGTGTTTCACCAAATTGCCAAATACTTGAAAAATCGTCTTTTTGGGCTGGGGTTAGATTATAGAAATCAAAACCACTAACTCTTGCTATATCCGTATAGAAGATTTCCAGTTCTGCTTTAAACCTAATCTTAGATTCATTGACACTGGTTTCAGTTTGATTATTTAAATTTAAAATGAATTTGTGACTCATAATTTCATTAAATATTAAATCCACTGAGGTGTTAATTAAGGTTTTATTGGACTCAGTAAATACTACATTTAACGCAAGGGCAACTTGAATTTGACCAACAGTATCGGAATACTCATATAAATCACTCATGTTTGCAAATTCATAGAAAGCATTATTTGACTCTAATGCATTTGCAAACTCAATTTCTAAAGTGATTGCATTCTTTAATAGAGTCTTAACAGTTAGCTTAATATCAGCAATAAATGTCTTGTATTCAACATTATTTATAGCATTCATATTTGCCATAAGGACATTAGATATTCCAACTTCAACAATATATTCAGCCAATACATCAATTTCTGCTGCCGTTAGTTTAGGTAGTACCATATCATGATAAGTAAATACTTGTTCACCAATTAATTTTAAGGCTTCTTTTTGGGCTTTTACATCACTCCAATTTGGAGCGTCTTCAATTAAAGTAATAATATCAAGGGCAAGCTTACCATTTGTTTCAATGAAATAGTTAAAGACATCATTCCCATACTTATAGACTATTTCCATCGCATCTTGATAGATAACCTGATTGGCAATTAAGTTTAATGCTAGACTAATTTGGCTTGTAGTAGCCCCATTTAATTCCATAACTTTGGTAATAAATTGTTTGTTAACTAAGATAAATTGTTCTTCAAATCTTGTCGTGTTTACTGCTTCAAGTTGAGCAATCTTAACGGCGTGTTCTGTCGTAAACTCATTTCTGAAATTACCTAAATACACTATCAATTCAACTACTTTACGGTAATCATAAGTATCAGGTGTATAACCGTAATACGGATCATAAGTACCTGGTATCACCATACCATCGGTAATAGCTTTTATCTCATTAAACATGGTTTGATCAAAATCGCTCATTAATTCAATCATTAAACTCATTGATAAGTTGGTTGATTGACCTAAAGAATAAGCGAATCCAATCATTTCACTTGGATCAATTTCTAACGTTTCATTCATCACAATTACAAGCGCTAAATACATTTGTTCAAATTCTAAAGCACTTGGTAAAGTATCTTTAAGTAAACTTACCAGTTCGTCTTTTAGTATAAATGCTTCCTCTGGGGTTGCTTGTTCGCTCATAATTAAATTATTTAAGGCAACCACAAATCCACTATCCATATTATCATACATATTTAACATGTAAGAAATGGTTGCGGTTAAAGAAACTCTAAAGTCTGCTTTATTGCTAATAAAAGTGTTTTTAACATCACCTAACATTGAAATAGTTTTATTAGATTGAGATACCCTTGATTCGTAGGTTTCAATTTGTAAATTATAGTCTCTTATAGAGTCTAAAATATAAAAATTAAGATTAATTGTATCTAAGAAAGTTGTATCTTCTGCATCGTATGCAGCTTCTACAACATTTAATAACGCTTGTAAGGTTTTATCTTCACTGAAGTAATTACGGTAGTAGTAAAGCCAATAATTACCGTTAAAATATAAATCATCTAATACATTTTGGATTGCACCAGGATACTGAAAATAAATATTTAAGTTTTGTTCACCATCAATATATCCAGTAATCGCTGCGATATCTTCTGCTGAACCATGAGTATTAATTCCATTTATCATAACGGTATACCAAGGCATGTTTTCAGCTGCGAGTTTATAACTTAATTGTTCTGTGATTAGTGTTTCAAAATAACTCTTACTGCTTGTCTCACTTTCTACTTGCATATCGATAACAACATCTACCATCTCAACTAAGATAGCGGCTATTTGTGCTGGCGTTAATCCGATATTAACAAACTTATTCATTTCATACTTCATGTCTTGAATACTGGTAATGTAACTAAAGTCCATGTCTTTTAAAACTTGGAAGACTAAATTGGTTTTATCTATTGAAAGATTACCAACCATTGCCCCGTTTGTATAGGCTCTTGCCATTTTAGTTGCTTGAACATAATTTTCATAATCATAATCTGAACTAAAGTTAGCTCTTGTCATATTTGGAATGTAGCTTGGATCCATTTGAGCAAGCACCGCTTTATAAGTATTGGCTTCTAGTTCTGGATCAACTAGTGTATAAGTAATCGTTGCTGCTAAAGAGAAATCAGATCCCACTTTTGCATACACTTTAACTTCATAAGATCCATAACCTAAATTTAATTCATCTAAGTTAAAGTTAAGTGCAGTTACTGTATGGTCAACCCCATTTACGTTAACCAAATAACTTAATGCATTTGTTACAGCTGTCCAAGTTAAAATACCATCTTCAATTTTTAAGTTGGTTGGTTTATCCGGTAATGCTTTAACAGTTAATTTAATTTTGGCTTCGAGAGACGCCTTCTCATAAGTCATTTTTGCACTTATGGTAGCGGACCCCACTTTAATGCCTTCAACTACCCCAGTTGTTGATACGCTTATAACGGTATCATCACTAGATGTAAATGTAATTGAATCTAAAATATTAGTAATCTCTTCCCCTTTTACAATAAGTTTCGCATTGAGGGTCATTCTTTCCCCAATCCCAATTGTGTTTTTTTCAGCTTTTAAACTTAACTTATAATCGCCTCCACAACTGGCGAGAATCACCACTGTCAAAGAAACCAGGAGTAACCCAAATACTCTTTTAATCTGTTTCATACTATTTTCCCTTCTTTCATATTATAGTAACTCTTAATGTCACTATAATTATACTTTGTTTTTATTTAAAAATCCACGATTATAATAAAGTTTCTGTGTTCAAGTATTGTGTTGCTGACTTTAATTTAATAAGCCTTCATTTTTTAACTCTTTAAACAGTTTATCTATATCTAGCGGATACTTAGTCTTTTTAACAGTTTCATTAGTTATTTTGTTTTCTAAATCTAATAATGATTCATATAAATACTCATTTAATTCGTTGTTAGTTAATATTTGTTTTAACACGTATTGAAACACGAATAAATTTAGTTAACCATTTAATCTTCTAGTCGATACCCCTTTATACTTAGCCATAAAGAACTTAAACGATGGATGATACTATTTATCAGGACTAGACAATATCCGTTTTCACTTTTTTCATGATAATCAGTTACTCTTTCATGAATAATATCATTATCATAAGAGAAACCTACATAGGCTTGATCTCCATCCGTAACTATCACCGATCCAGCTAATATTAAGGGTTTAATAAATTCGTTTAGTTTCTCTTTTGATACTCTCGCTACACCATTTATTTTAAATACCGGTCTTTTTGTGTTATCAATGAGAGTTTGGATACACACGAGTTCTCTTTGACCAACGGCTCTTACTTTTGTTTCATAAGACTTTCTTGGCATTTTATTCTTTTTAGTCCCTTTTAAATTAATCTTGATATACGTTTCATCTGAATAAATTTCTTTTGATAAAGGCGTTGTTTTATCGATAAATGATTCAATCATCATGATCTTTGTCCGCCATGTCCAGATGGTTGTGATAGGTAGTGATAATTTAGAGGCGATGTTTCTAATCGTTAGGCCGTCTAATGTATATTCAACCATCTCATATAGGTAATCTTTTAGTTTCTTTGTTCCGCTTAAAAAACTTTTTGTGACAGATGAAAATGATTTCCCACAGCGCTCATTTAAACAAACATATCGTTGATTTCCATCTCTTGTTTTTCCGTTCTTCTTGATTACTGATGAACTACAGTAAGGACAATTTGGCCTTTTATCGCTGTCTATTCTAAACACTTTGGACTTATCCTTGATAAACCCCGTGATGAGTTTCTTTGTCTGAGTTAGTTGTGCGACATTTAATCCCTTTAAATCATCGATAATCTCTTGGTAGGTTGAGTTCATGAAATAATCTTTATCTAATAAAATAAGACTCTTTACCTAACCAATCATGGAATCAAAATATCGCTAAACAAATTAATGTAGATGATTGGTTAGACAAAAAGTCTTATAGTTAAAAGATTTTTCATTAATTTGTTTAGCACTTCTATTTTATCATTTTTATTGTTTTACGGCAACACTTTACTTGAACACAGAAAAATAAACTGTTTTATAAGGTGATATTATTTAATACAGCCATCTTGTCTAATCTATAGACATAAACAAGATTACTCAAAAAATAAAATAAAACGAATAAACCGGTCCCAATCAATAGATCACTTAGGGTGTAGGTTAATGGCAAATAAACATTTAACAACCCGCCAATATATATAAAGTTTGGAATCCCAACCAAAATGATAACTAATCCACTGGTAATAATAGCCACCATAATATATAAATGTTCTAAACTGAGCATTTTAATAAACTGCTTTTTTTTCATTCCCAAAACTTTTAATTTTTGATAGGTTGGCCTCATCTCATCAAAAATCAATACTGAATTATTCACAATCGTCAGAATAAAACAAGCAATCAAAATATAAGAAATATAACTAACCAAATCAAAGAGTTGGTTAGAAAGCGTCTCAATCTCTTTAAGTGATTGGTTCATTTCTACAATATAATAAAGTCTTGATTGATATCGATTGATTAGATCTTGATAAAGAACTTCTTTATTCGCGCTCGCGTTAACTAAAATACTGTTTTTTAACACAGCTTCATATTCTTCTAGTTCAATCATATTAGAAATACTTATCATAGAATTATTAGAGGTGTGAAAAGCTAATATTTCAAACAACTGGTTATCAAGGGTATTATTGATTTTTAAACGAATGATATCACCCGACTTATAGCCATAAACATATTGATACTTCTCAGATAAAATGAGATAAGGTTTTGAGGTTTTTTCGAAAGCTTCAAGCGTTGCTTCATCAATGCCTAAATCAAGATAGTTTCCAATTACGCTTGTTTCTATCGATACCATATAATCATCTGAGACATCTAAATCATCAATTTGAATCTGTTGATATAAATAAGCCTCAGTTGCCTCTTTAACATTATCCATTAATCTGACTTCACTTACCAATGTTTCTGTATCGTGAGAAATATTACCAATCATATAATCTGTTTTAATAGAAGCCATTCTATTCTCATTATATCGGCCATTAAAACTGATACTAATCACAATCAACATGATTGCTAAAAAGCTCAGTAAGACAATATTTAGGTTGTTTAAGATAATTTTGTTTTGGGTGATGTTTTTTAAGGATACCAAGGAAAATAAACTATCCCTTTTATAACGGGTTCCTAATTTTATTAAACCTCTTACTAAGAAAAACCCAAACAAAATAATTAAAACAAGCGTATAGGTTCCTTTTAAAATAGAATCGGAATTCATGAATAGATTCGTCAATAAAAGAATTACTAAAATTATCAAATATAAAGACTCATAAGTCTTTTTAACCATCATATTATCTTTACTCAAAACCACGGCACTGGTCCGGTTAATCATTCGGTAGTTTAGATAGATAACGAGTAAAACTAATAACCCGGTTACCAATAGGCCGCTTAATATAACTAAAAAGCTTAAGCTAAAGTCTAGATTAGAGTTTAGATAGTTAAGCCCTTGATGCATTAAAAAGTTCGTCAGAAGGATGCCCAATAATGCCCCAATAAGATAATAAACCAGTGTTTCTATTAAAATCATATTTAAATAAAAACTAGACTTACCACCCAACGAATTAATAATGCCAATCTCTTTCGTTTTACGCTTGAAAATATTGGTTAACAACCCTTCTAAGATAAATAAGATTGCCAGTAAGACAAAGATAAACACCAACCAAATAGAAAGGCTTATCTTATTAATAGAGCCCTCGATACTATCTTTATTATAAACGGGTTCGATCTTTAGATTTTGATACCCCTCAATTAATTGAAGTTCATCAATAATCTCAAGATTATCCACCTCTAAATAGACGGTATTAAAGATATTTTTTAGTAAATCAGAATTAATTCCACTTAATCCTAACCCTTCGATAATATTAGCGATATTAGCGTCCTTATTGATAAATACGGTTCTATTATTAAGTAAACCATCATCTTCAACAATATCTTTAACTGTAAACTGTAAATTATCATCTAATTGTAGGTAGATTTCGTCATTGAGTTTTAGTTGATAGGCATTGGCAAGTGACTTTGTGATCACCACTTCATTTTCAACTAATGTTTGTACATTAACATAATTGTTTATTTTATTTAAACTCGTCATATCACCAGCTAAAATAGTCACATAGGTTTTCGATTCATACGTCATTAGTGTGTTAATTTTCAATAACGGTGTGGTATCAACGATTGAATCATGATTAAGGTTTCTAATTGAGAAAAATCTCGCGTTTGTGTTTTCATCAACCGAGATCACTAAATCATGATTTTTATAAGTATCTTCAATATTTTGGTAGTAAAACCCACGCACCAAACCGCCTACTGAAAAGAGTAAAAAAACAATCATAAAAATCGTGATAAATAAAACCATTAAAGCCAATGATTTTAGTTTTTCAAACCATATATTTTTAATAGCAAATCGCCCTATAAAAGACAGTTTATTTAAGCGTTTCGACATCTTCAATAATTAATCCGTCATTTAAACGAATTGTCCTTGTCCCAAAAGACAACAAATCTTCATTATGCGTAACGAAGATGATCGTTTTATGATAATTTTGATTTAACTGTTTTAGAATTTCCATAATTTGAAACCCATTATGATGATCTAAGTTACCCGTTGGTTCATCGGCAAAGATAATTTCTGGGTCATTAACTAAAGCTCTTGCGATAGATACTCTTTGTTGCATCCCACCACTGATTTGGTTAGGATATAAATCTTTATACTCTAACATCCCTACCATCTCTAAAGCTTCATGGACTCTATTTTTATCACTTTTTCCAGCTATTACAGCTGAAATCAATACATTTTCATAAACATTTAGATTACCAATCAGATTATAAGACTGAAAAACAAACCCGATCTTGGTTTGTCTTAAGTTTGCGGTGTCACTACTAGAATAAGTATTCAATTCTTTATCAAATAATTGAATAGATCCATCCGTATAGGGTTCCAAGCCACTTAATAAATAAAGTAGTGTGGTTTTACCACTTCCACTTGGCCCAACAACAGAAACAAACTCGCCTGATTCAATGGTTAAATTAATCCCTTTAATCACTTGAGTTTTACTCATTTTACTGCCGTATTCTTTAACTAGGTTACTGCCTTTAATGATTATCATATAAAGTACCTCAGTAAATCAATTTTACCATATTTGATTAGGGTTCAGATATAAGTTCAAACATTAATTCGGGTAATAGTATTAATGCTTCTTCCTCTTTTTCTTTATCATACCAATAAACCATATGGTTAATCCTCGCTTTTTTAAGGATATAACCACTTTCAATGGTGTTTTCGATAGTCTTTTTTGCCGCATTAGAAAATTGAACTGCTTTTCTATTTTTATACTTTAAAATATCATCTTCAATCGTTAGTTCTTCTCCAGGTGTTGCATCTTTAATATTATTTTGAACATACTTTGAGTAATTTAAATAAATATCTCGATGTGTTAAATGAAATATAAATTGTTGCGGTTTCTCAAACAAATCATCATTTACAACATTTTGTTGGTTATTCGTTTTAATTTTATCAAATACTGGACTAGAAGTATGGATACTAATATTTGTTTTCGCACGTGTCAACCCAACATAAAGCTTACGTTTCTCTTCATCTTTCATTGTATAAGATTTATTGACATTATCGTAAAGGATGAACACATTATCAAACTCTTTCCCTTTAGCTTTATGGAATGTCGAAACAGTATAGGGTGTTTCTATATAGAAGTCGCTAAAATTAGATTCATAAACAAATTCAATTAGATCGCTTAAATACGGATTATTGCCAGCGGTTGTTTTAAACTTATTTAAAATCAAATCAATCATTTCAAAATTCTTACTATTGCTAAAACGGGTTTTTAATTTTTCAGTTGCTTCCGTCCACATCCCCTCAGTAATCAATGGGTTATCATATTTTTCTAGTAGCTCAATAAACTGCCTTATTTCAAAAACATTGAATAGTCTAAACTCATCATTTGTTTGAATCAGTTGGGCATTTTTACCATTTAAATTCAATAGTCCCGCAATATGAATCGCTTGTTCGTTGGTTCTTGTAATAATACAGGTTGAACCCTTTAGGTTTGCATTAATGACATCATTAACAACCGGAACAATCAAATCAGTCGTGTTGTATTCAGTAATTTTAATAGTGCCCAGTTCTTTAGTATAAGAAGAAATAGTTTGTTTTTTTAATCTTTTTGATATTGTATGAACAAATTGATTCGAAAAATCCACCAGATTAGATTTACTTCTAAAGTTAACCGGTAGTTCATAAAATGCCTCTTCTTCTTCAACGATACTTCTGAAATAATCTGAACTGGAGCCTCTCCATTCGAAAATGTTTTGATCATCATCTCCAACAGCGATTACTCTTAAAGATTCATTATATTCCATAAGTGCTTCAACAAGGTTATATTCGTCTAAATTCATATCTTGAGCTTCATCTATTACTAAAACCATTTTAGTCGCTTTAACGGGATTTACTTCACGATTTTTGATAAGTTCTGTTGCTTCTTTAATAATATCATCAGTTGTATCAATACTACCTAATCTTCCCACCACATCAAAAGCATATGAATGGAATGTTGTAATGGTTATCGAATAGGCTGGAGACCCTATCAAATTAAATAAGCGTTCTTTAAATTCAGTGACTGCCGCTCTTGAAAAAGTAAGCATTAACAATTGTTCACTTCTGATATCTTCTGTAGAAATGATAGAGGCTAACTTATGAACCAACACTCTCGTTTTTCCACTACCAGGACCTGCCGCTACCGCAATTCTTGAATGTTCTTTATCTTTAATGATGGCTAACTGTTCGGTTGATAAATTGCCAAAAAGCTCAAAGAACCTTTTAGGAGACATATATCTTTCAAGTTCTTCTTTTCTATTTCCCGGGAAATACGCATCTAAAAACTTCTTATAATCCATTACAAAATAATCATTAACAAACTTTAGCGCACTTTGGTAATTTTCTACCATTTTTTTAGCATATTCTCCCACAATATGAATTTGTTGTTTTTTATTCTCATAGTGATTGTATAAGTTTGCATAATCTTGATTTGTAAATTGTTTTAAACTGTTTTTTTCAATTCTTGTGAGATACATCGGGGAATATAGAACTAAAAAACCACCTTCTATTTGAAGTGCTTTAATTTTTGATAGAAAAAGTAAGGCCGCTTCAATATCATCTAAATCATATTTTATATCAAATAAAGTTTTTGATTGGTTAACCTGTTTTTTAAGTTCTACTAATGAAAAGTTGACGATATATTCATTTTCTCGTTTTTCTTCTGCCTTTTTAAATAAATAATCAATTATTTCATACGCTAATGCCAAGCGTTTATTGAAGAAAGCTAATAGTTCTTTTTGTTCATTTAAGAGTTTAATTTTTAAATTATCACGGTTAATTTTTTTCGTTTCAATAAAGTGAGAAATACTTAAATAATTAAAAGTTCTAGTGAGATCAGCCATTTTAGATGAGATGTTTTCATTAATTAATTCTTCGTTTATTACTTTAGTATTATATATTTTACTATCAGTCGTTAAGGCATTTAGTAAATACGTAATAATCTTAGCATAAAGCGTAACTTGTTTATTGGCTACAGTGGATTTAGTTCCTTTTTTAATTTGTGCAAATACATCATTATCGTCTTCTAATAATTTCGCTTCTCTAAGTAAATTGATAGACCGAATAACAATTTCTTTATCTAGTCCTAAGTTATCGGCTATATAGTCAACTCTCATCTCAGGGATTTCATCATTTGGTTTTAGTCTATATTTGTTTGATATTAAAGATTTCATGATCCGTTTGGAAATTTCTTTTTCCTTTTCATTGAATAATTTAGACTGATCAATAACTGCATTGGCCTGTTCAACATTTTTTGCCCGGATACTTGTGGCAAAAACTCTTGGAGAGTTTTGGCTTCGTTTAATATAACCGACCTCTTCTAAAGATGCGATTGCAGTCTTTACTCTGGTATCAATGTCATAGATTTCTTCATCCCAACCCGCTTCTCGGGCAATTTCTAAAGTAGATTTAGAAACACTGTCTCTTAATTTTGTCATGTTTTTCAGAGCAGTCCAAATCTGTTCAATTTCTACTTTGTTCAATTTAGAATTATTTAAAAGTTCAAAATGCTTATTTAAGTCATTTTCATCATACAACACATAACAATTAGCAGTCATGTTTTGATCTCTACCAGCTCTACCAGATTCCTGGACATAGTTTTCGAGGGAATCTGATATATCATAGTGAATAACACAGCCAATGTCTGATTTGTCAACGCCCATTCCAAAAGCATTCGTCGCGACCATGACTTCGGTGACACCTTTCATAAAATTATCTTGTTGTTCTGTTTTTCGATCTTTTTCTAAACCACCGTGAAAATAAGAAACTTCAAAGTTATCTTGTTTCAAACGAGTATACAAATTTTCAACGGTTTTTCTTCTTGAAGAATAAATAATAGTTGCTGTTTTCTCTTGTTCAATTAAGTTTCTTACTTCTTTATATTTTTCTTCTTCTCCATTAACTTGAATAACTTTATAGATGAGATTCTTTCTTTGACTGGTTGTTTTAAATATATCCATTTCAATATCTAATGTTTTTTTGAAATAATTCTCTATATCAATGATGACTTGTTTTTTGGCTGTGGCAGTAAAACAAGAAATAGGAATCGATGTGTTTAACCCTTTTTTCTCTTGAAGTTCTTTAATAAATACGCCTATATATTGATAATCTGGTCTAAAATCTTGACCCCAGATTGAAAAACAATGCGCTTCATCAATAACAAAACGAACGATTAGTCTACTTAATAACAATCGCTCAATTGTTTTAGAACGTAAAGATTCAGGCGCAATATATAAAATCCCAGCTGAACCATCTTTTACTCTATCAATGGCTTCTTTTCTTTGAATTGGAACTAATAATCCATTAATAAATACCGCATTTGTAATATTTTTAGTTTCTAAATTATCAACTTGATCCTTCATTAAAGACTGCAAAGGGGATATAACCACCGTTAATCCTCTGACACTTTCTGCAGCCATTAAAGCTGGTAATTGAAAAGCTAAGGATTTACCTCCACCAGTTGGAAACACAGTGATAATAGATCTATTTTCAATAGCAGCCTTGACAGCTTGTTCTTGTAATGGAACACCATCAAAATCTCTAAACGATGGATAAGAAAAATACTGATTTAGTGCTTTTAATGGTGATAGATGATTATCACAGTAATGACAATTTTCATGACATGGCGTGTTCCTTAATTTCCATAAGATATTTTCCACTTCTGGATAACTCTTTAATACCCATCCTGGCAACAATGATTCCACTTCATTTGTATTCATTAAGGCTAAACTATAGGCTAATTCAACTTGATTCTTATTAATAAAGGAACCTAACTCTGCGTTTTCACAGTATTTATCTTTAAATTTCTTTTTAATAAGATCCTGAATTTTCTTGTTATTAGGCTTATATTTCAGATAACTAAAAAAAGCCTCAAACCCAGGAATTTCACTTAATAAGGCAAAAAATATATCTTTCATAGCGCCATCAAGTTTATTAAAAGCATCTACTATATCGGCAAATAATTTTTGAGTTGTTTTAGAATCATTTAGTGGATTGTTAACCGAATCCGTATAAAGTTTATCATCTTTAACTAGACTGTGATATGGCTTTTCAGGATATAAAAGCGTTGATAAAAACAATGTGTCAATACACTTGTGTTCATCAATGTATTTTTTAACTTTAGTTTTATGTAAATAGACTAAATCATGCTTAATAATATTATGTCCAACAAAATAATCTTCTCTTTTAATAAACTTAATTAATTGACCTAAATCATTAGAATGAAATTCATCACGATTAGATTTAATACACCCTATATCTTGTATTTGTCTAGTTTTTGGGTTTACTTCAGTATCTATAAAGACCATGTATTTCACCTCTTAGGTTAATTAATTATAAGTTTCGGTTAATGCCATTGCTTTGTTTTTAATAGTAGAATATGTGATTTTTAAGCTGCTCTGCTCGTAAAATAAACTTCTAGAAAGGAAATACTTAATTCATGAGATGTTATCATTACCATTCTTTGTACAATCGCTAAGTTTAAGATGTTTGTGACGTTTTTTTCCATACCTCATTATACGAAAAATAAGTCCTTTAATCAACTTTAATTGAATTTAAGTAAGCTTAACATACTAAATAAAAAAAGGAAGGTCGCCCTTCCTTTAAAAAACTATAATTTATTCGATAATATATTCAATCTTATTTTGTTTAACTTTAAATAAACCAATAAAGTTTATGAGGCTAAGCAATAGTATAAATAGCATCGCTACTTTAGCGTCTTTGATAAAGAGAATTAAAAGAATTGTCCATAAACCTAGTTCTACTACTGAAGCAATCTTTCTATAGCCAACTAATTCTGCTTTATTATTTAAAAATAGAATTAGTACGCCTATAAAAATTTGTAAAATTACGAGTAAAAATGCCATGATTAATAGTATATTGCCAATGTGTAGGTCTCCAGTAAATATGATTTGATAGACATTCACATTAACATAAAACTCTATACTACCAAATCCTTCACTTGAAAGGGAAACATAGGGCGCCATAAATAATAGCAACATGATTAATCCATAAACAATTGACCATATCGATGTAAAAAATGATTTGGTTTGATATAAAGCTAGTTTATTAGAATCATCCAATAATTCACCGGTATCATTATTAATACCTAATATATAATCCATTGAAACACCATATAATTTTGATAATTGAATTAATTTATCTGTTTCTGGAAAAGCTTGGTTTTGTTCCCATTTAGAGACAGCTTGTCTTGAGACATTAAGTTTATCTGCCAGTTCTTCTTGGGTAAAGTTTGCCTTCTTTCTTAAATTAGTTAGTTTTTCACCTGTTGTCATAGTTCATCCTCCACTGATATTATAAGACCTCACATCATTTAAAACCACCTTTTCTCAGTTTCTTTTCGTCAACTTTGGGTTGCAAACCGCATAATTGCGATATTTTTATAGACAAAATATCACTGAAGGCGTACAATAAAAAATGTAATTGCAGGTTAAAACTTATAAACAAATAAATTTATTGATTTATTACTGTGATTGTAAAACCTAGGTAAAATCAGATTTTTACCGCACGTATTTTACTGTTATATAACCCCAATATCGGTTATATTGACTTTAGTAACTAAATTATTAATAAGGAGAGAACATGGATAAAATATTAGAAGTTAACCATTTGACAAAAAAGTTTGGCGATTTGGTCGCTGTAAATGATATTTCTTTTTATGTTAAAAGAGGCGAATTATACGCCTTTTTAGGTCAAAATGGGGCTGGTAAATCGACCACAATTAGAATGATGATTACGCTTCTATCTAAGGATTCGGGATCTGTAAAATTAAACGGTAAGGAAGATGAGGCCTATATTAGAAATAAAATAGGGGTCGTCTTTCAAGAAAACGTCTTAGATAATTTATTAACGGTTAAAGAAAACCTTATTTCAAGAGGGGCCTTATACTCTAATAGTAAAAAAGAAGTTTTAGAACGTTATCAGCATTTAATTAATTATTTAAAACTAAAAGAAATTGAAAACCAAAGATTTAAAACTTTATCTGGCGGTCAAAAACGTCGTGTTGAAATTGCCAGGGCTCTATTTGCGAATCCAGAACTATTAATTCTAGATGAACCAACGACAGGTTTAGATCCTGAAACAAGACAAATTGTTTGGCATGTTATTAATGATTTAAGACAACAAAAGGGTATCACTGTCTTTTTAACCACACACTATATGGAAGAAGCCGCACACGCTGACCATATCGTCATTATTCATAAAGGAAATATTGTTGTTTACGGATCACCTGCTGAACTGAAAGAAAAGTATTCAAAAGACTTTTTTAAACTGGTTCCTAAAAATAAAGACGACTTAGAAGCTTATCTCAATAAAACCAAGCGGATATTTAGTACAGTTGCTGACCAATACTATGTTGAAATCAATGATACTAAAGACACTTTAGAATTAATTAGCGACATTAAAGATAACATTAAGACATTTGAAGTCATTAAAGGGACATTAGATGATGTGTTCGTCAATGTCGTGGGTGAACAAAATGCTTAATCTAGTTGCTTTATTTAAAAGAAACATCAAGATTTATCTTAGAGATAAAACGGCTGTCTTCTTCTCATTCTTATCCGTCATCATTTTATTAACTTTATACTTATTATTTATCGCTGAAAATATGAAACCAACCGAACTGGACGGTATCCTAACTGATAAGGAATTAACTTTTTTAGTTTACTCACAATTAATTCCTGGCTTAATCGTCATTAATAGTGTTTCAATTCCGTTAGGGAATTTAGGAAATATAATCAATGACTTTGAATACAAACAAATTGATGGTTTTTTAGTAACGCCAATTGAACGTCCTAAAATAATCTTGTCTTACTATTTATCTTCCTTTGTGATTTCATCTTTCATAAATATCTTAATTGTGATTGCCTCATTTGGCGTCGTTACATTATCAACTGGAATTGGTTATTCACTTCAAGTATGGTTTACAGCGATCTTTTATACCTTCTTCTTCGCTTTTATTTCGACTGCCTTTATGGTCTTTCTAACCTCGCTTATTAAATCAGTCAATGCCTTTGGAGCAGTCAGTGGTGTGTTTGGATCACTAATTGGGTTTGCCTCAGGGATTTATTTGCCTTTATCAATACTGCCAAAATGGATTCAATCTTTTTCTAGTATCATTCCCTTTACGCATATGACGATTCTATTAAGGCGAGCCATGTTACCCAAAGGGCTTAATATAATTACTGAGAAACTCACTGGTAATATGCCAGAATCTGAGATGACTGAATTAAATACCGCCTTAAAAGAAGTCTATGGGTATAACGAAATTGGCATATTTGGATTAGATATTCCGATATTTTGGGTCATGATTATTTCTGTAATTGTGTCTGTTGGGTTACTTTGGCTGGCGACATATCTATTAAATAAACGAATTAAAAATTAACTTAAAAAAAAGAGTTCGGAATTTTGATTTCAAACTCTTTTAATTTAATGATTAAGGTAATTCTACTGTCATCGTGGTTCCTTCATTTAAAGCAGATTCAAGACGAATCGTACCCTTATACAAAATGACAATATGTTTAACGATTGATAGCCCTAACCCAGTTCCTTTTAAAGAAAGGTTTCGATCTTTATCAACTTGATAGAAACGTTCAAAGACTCTAGCTTGATTTTCTTTAGAGATGCCGATGCCAGTATCTTTAACCATAAAAATAAATCCAGGGCCTTTTTGTTTGATATTAATAGTGATAGAGCCATTTTGTTTGTTGTATTTAATGGCATTTTCGATTAAGTTTTTAAATAGTGATCTAAAATCTTGTTCCGAACCAATATATTCTACTTCATCTAAATCAAGTTTTAAATCAATCATTTTCTCTTCTAATTTAAATTTTAAGTTTTCAATTGTTTGAGTCATAATTTGTTTAAGGTTATTCTTATGGTATATTTTAGGTGGATTTGATTGCAGTTTAGATAACTCTAGCATATCATTAATCAAATTATTCATAATGTTGACATTATCCATGATTTGTTGAGACAGTTGTTTTTGAGTTTCTAAGTTAACCATATCTAAGTTAATTAACTCCGCACTGCCGCTTATGCTGGTTAGAGGACTTCTTAATTCATGGGATGCGTTCGCAAAGAAATCCCGTTTATTCTTATCTAAAATATAACGTTCTGTATCATCAACTAAGATGACCAACACACCAAGTTTATCAGTGTTTTTATTTAATAAGGGACTTTGAACTGATTTAACTAAAACAGTAACGTGCTTATCTTTATAATCCAAAGTGATGGTTTCATTGATATTCTTTTTGGTTGCCTCTGAAATCGATTCATAAACATCTTTATCTCTAATTTGAAACATCACTTTTTCACCTTCTTTAAGATTTATAAGGTCATTCGAGATTTTATTGGTCAAGACAATTTCTTGGTTAGAGTTGACTAATAATATCCCTTGGTTCATTTCATTCAATAAGATTCTTAAGGTTTCTTTAGAATCTATATTTGTTACAGGCATAATCTTATTAAGCAGCCAAATGATTTCATTTAAATCATCATATTCAGTCTCTTTTATCTGATAAGACGAGTTTGTTTGTTTATTATGGATATCCAATAATAGAGTTGATAGATCCCGCTGATATTTTCTTCTTTCAAGATTTAAAACGGTTACCATAAAGATTAGAAAAACAGTGCCTAAGAGTGTCGCATAAAGGGCTAAGGTATAATATCTATTTAATTGATTAGACATTGAGATAGATACTCTAATAAAATTACCTCTTGATTCTAAAACAATGTATAACATCTTTTTTTCAAGGTTTTCAGAATATCTAAAAATAGGTGAGTCTATATCCATAAACTCTTCCATGGTTAATGGATTTTCAAGTTTATCGGTAGGGTTAGAGTTTGCTAAAACATCGCCACTTCGTGAAACGATGGCGATATGTTTATTTTGCGTGTTAAAAGTACTCACAAAAGCACTATCTGATAAAGCAGTGTTTTCGTAACTTTTAAGGGTGCTATAGGCAATTGTTTTACCCATTTCTATCATGTTTTGTTCGGTATTATATCTTAAAATGCCAAATAATAAGCCAAGCAATAACAATAAGCCTATCGCTATTTCGATTACAATTGTGGTAACTTGATTTTTCCTCATTGATTTACAATTCTATACCCCACAGATCGAACGGTCAATATTTCCACACTAGCATGACTAGTAAGCAGTTTTCTACGCATCGATTTAATATGCATATCGATGGTTCTTGATTCTAAAACTAAGTCGGAATTCCAAACATGGTTTAACATCTTTTCTCTACTAACTGCTTCATTAGGTCGTTTCATCATTAACATTAATATCTCAAATTCTTTATAAGTGAAAGTCACTGCTTCATTGTCCACAAACACAAGTCTTTGAGCCAAATCCATCGTTAAATTACCTAATTTGAGAACGTCTTGTTTAGCCTGTTTTTTTAGTTTTGTATTGATTCTTGATAATAATTCTAAAACACTAAATGGTTTAGTCATATAATCGTCTGCCCCTAAGTCCAGTCCGGTAACTTTATCCATTTCTGAAGTTAAGGCAGATAAAATGATAATGGGAATATCTTCTGTTTTAGAAGTTGAACGTAATTTCTTTAAAATGTCAAACCCATTCATGTCTGGTAACATGACATCTAATAAGACTAAATTAGGGGTTTCATTTTCTAATACTTGAAAAAATGATTTAGCGTCCCTAAACCCTTTTGCCTCAAAGGAAGCATTCTCTAAAGTCTTTTCTATGATTAAGGCAATTGATTTATCATCTTCAACATAAAATATTTTTTTCATCTTCATTCCTCTTAAAATAACTGAACGCGTTTATGCGTACCGGTCGCAATAAAGATAACCCATTCGGCAATATTGACAGAGTGGTCAGCCACTCTTTCTAAGTATTTACCAACCAATAAGATTGAGATAACATTTTCTGATCCAGTCGGATTGATTTTAATCCAATCACTCACCGTTTTAATCAGTTTGGAATAGTTTTCATCAATAATGTCATCATTTTCGATTGTTAATCGCGCTTTTATGACATCAATATTCACTAAAGCATCAACTGAATCTTTAATCATTTTAGTGGCTTGATTAACCATGGTCGTAATGATACTTAAGTTTTGTTCAAATTGGTGTCCGGCTAAATCTAATGTGATCTCACTAATATCAACCACATGGTCCCCAATTCTTTCTAAGTCAGTAACCATCTTTAAAATCCCCGTGACAAGCCTTAAATCGGTGGCGATTGGTTGTTCTTTCCAAATAATGTTAATACATTGTTTGGCGATATCTTCTTCATAATTATCAACCTCATCATCGGTTTTAATTAAGTGTTGGGCTAGTTCTAAATTATTGGTTTGAAAAGCTTCAATAGCTTGACCAATTCGGTCAAATACCAAGTCTCCCATTTTCACGATGTCTTCTTTAAGTTTATTTAAACTTTGGTTATACGTTGTACGGCTCATAAGTTCCTCCTATTAACCAAATCTACCAGTAATATAATCTTCTGTTTTCTTAAGTTCTGGGTGAGAGAATAAGATTTCAGTTGGTTTATATTCTACCATTTCTCCAAGTAGGAAAAATGCGGTAAAGTCAGATATTCTTGCAGCTTGTTGCATGTTGTGTGTCACAATAATAATTGTGTATTTTTCTTTTAATTCTAAAATTAAATCTTCAATCTTTGAAGTAGCGATTGGGTCTAAGGCACTGGTTGGTTCATCTAATAAGATTACTTTTGGTTGCATCGCAATCGCTCTTGCAATACAAAGTCTTTGTTGTTGACCCCCTGATAGTGCTAAAGCTGAATCTTTAAGTCTATCTTTAACCTCTTCATAAATAGCCGCTTGTTCTAAAGCACTTATTACGATTTCATCTAATTGTTTCTTATCTTTAATCCCTTGACATCTAGGCCCATAAGCAACATTATCATAAATACTCATTGGAAACGGGTTCGGTTTTTGAAACACCATTCCAACCTCTGTTCTTAAGCCAATTGGATCACTGTCTTTATCAAAGATATTCTTGTCGTAGTAATTAATATCACCCTCAAAATGGCATGAAGGAATAAAATCATTCATCCGATTAAAACTTCTAAGTAAAGTTGATTTACCACACCCAGAAGGTCCAATGAACGCTGTGATTTTATTAGCGTAAATTGAAAAATTTATGTTGTGTAAGGCTTGTTTTTCTCCGTAAAAGAGATTAAAGTCCTTTATTTTAAATACTGTTTCCATATCTATTATAACGCTCCTTCATACTTTTTCAAAAACTTACGGCTAACTAGTTTAACCGATATATTCAATATTAATACTAAAACTAGTAAGATAATAGCAATACTAGATGCCATTTCTAAATTTGGTACTTCTCCAGCCATCACTGCCCACATATGAACCGCTAAGGATGTTCCTTTATCAAATATACTAACATCATCTTTAATGGCGGTTCCAATCGCATAGATTAATGCGGCTGATTCACCAATGATTCTACCAATTGATAATAAGGTTGCGGATAAGATCCCTGGTAAGGCATTTGGTAGTACCACTTTAAATGTGGTTTGTGTCATATTAGCCCCTAAAGCATAAGAAGCTTCCTTATACGGTCTTGGGACAACAATTAAAGCTTCTTCGGTTGCTTTAATGATAACCGGTAAAACAATAATGGCTAGGGTTAATGACCCACTAATTAAGGAGCCGCCTTGAGTTTTAAATACATTCATCGAAAATGGAACAAATAAAGCTGCCCCCATAAGACCGTAAATAATTGAAGGAATCCCCGTTAACATATCAATTAAACTTCTAAGGATATCATTGAATTTGTTTTTAGACGCAATTTCATTTAAATAAATTGCGGTTAAAATCCCAAACGGTAAAGCGATTGCTAAAGTTAAAATAATTAAAACAAATGTTGTTAATAATGACCCTCTAATTCCGCCACCACCGGACGACAAAGACATCGTTTCTATATAGTTGGCTTCTTCTAATCTTAATACCATCATTTCCGCACCATTTCTTGAGGTTACGGAACCATTATCGAAAATGATGGTATTAATTTCAAAACCAGTTTTGAGTTGAACCGTATTTTGTGGATCACTCTTGTCATCCATACGGTATAGTGGTGAACGTTTATCTAGTCTACTTATGACTACCACATTTTTACCTTCAGAATCTTTAGAATCTTTTAAGGTTATACCGTAATCATAAGAAAAGTATTCATTTTCATTCAAATTTGAAGGTTTCTCAAATGGTGAAAGACTTCTATCTAATTTATTTGTTTTATCTTCTAGTGAATAATTTTTAGGATGGTAATCAGAAACTAAAAGTTTAATGGATAATAACCCTGACCCATTAATAATTACAAACACAATAATCGCAATTAAAACCACCGAGGATAATAAAGCTGATAAGTAGGTAGCTGATTTTCTAAACGTATCTGAGGTGCGTTTTCTTCTATACATACTTACGCCCTACCTTCTTCTTAACATAATTTAATGCCATATTAGAAATTAGAATAACCATAATTAAAACAATCCCTATCGAGAAACGAATGTCATAATCCAGACCGGTTGTTTCTTTAAGTCCTAATAACATTGAACTGGTTAGAGTTCTTGTGGTATCAAATAAATTAATGTTAGGACCCGTTCCCGCATTGCCGGCAACCATCGATACCGCGGTAGCTTCGCCTAACGCTCTACCAACCCCTAAAATAATACCCGCGAATATCCCGGATTTAGCCGCTGGTAAACTAATTTTAAAAAATGTATAGGTATCGGTTGCCCCTAAAGCCATTGACCCTAGCTCAATATCTCTATTCACCGCATTAATTGATGTAACACTCATTAAAGTAATGGTTGGTAAAATCATCATGGCTAGCACCAAAATAACACTTAAACCGGATAACCCCCCTGCGGTTTGCATGCCTAAAAGGGATGCCAAACCATTAACCATTTTAGTAATAAAACCAGCCCCAAAGACCCCATATATAATTGAAGGAATCGAAGCCAACATTTCTACGATAACCAAGAATACCCCATTAAATGGTTTTGGCATCATCCTAGAAATAAATAAAGCTGTTAGGACACCAATAGGTGCACTAATTAATACCGCAAAGAATACAACAATCAAGGTGTTTAGTATAACAAAACCAATGCCATAAACATTAGGTAATTGAAAATAGGTATTTCCAGTTAAAAAGCTTGATAAACTGACATTTAAACCCCCATACCCAATAAAAGGTTTTATCCCTCTTTGGGCGATAAAGAATATAATAAAGAAGATGATTGAAGCAGATAAAATGGTGACGAGCTTAAGACCCGCTCGCACCATTTTGTCAATTTTTCTTGATTTGGTTTTATTCACTTTATTCGGATTACTTAACGTCGTTCCAAATTTTGAATGTTCCATCATATATTCCTTTTATTTGTAAAGCAGTAAGGTTTGTAACCAATTTGTTTTCTTTGTTAACAACCACTACCACGGCGTCATAACAAATTCTACCTGATGTGTTTGCTGCATGTGTTTCGGTTGATTTAATGTCTCTTGATAGGAAACCCATATGAATGGCATTAGCTCCATCTTTTTCAGTTCCTTGAGTACGTTTCCACGCATCCCCTGAACCTGTATGACTGTGTTCTACTTTAACATTACCAGCTAGTGGCGCAAACGCAGTTGTTAATGCTTTGGATACTTTTTCTACCGAAGTTGAACCACCAAATTTAAGGGTAATTGCACTGTTGTCTTTGGCAGTCACTGGGTAGTTTGCTTTAATAGAATCCCATGATGGATCTGTTGCTGAACTTTGAACAATTCCACCTTCACTTTGGATAGCTGCGATACCTTCTTTTGTTCCCAAGAACGCTAAGAAAGCTTCCATTAATGCTTCTTCATCTGCTGAAGCGTAAGTTTCTCTAGTCATATACATGAATGGTCTTTTTAAACCATAATCACCACTAAGAACGTTTGCTTCTGTTGGGTCAACATTCTCAAATTTTAAACCAGTTAAACCGGATTCAGCTAATCCTGATAATGAAATATAGCCAATACCGTTAACATCATTTTTTAATGAACTTATCATGGTTCCATTTCCATCTACTTCAACATAACCAGTTACAAGTGGTGTGTTTTCACCTGTTGCTGCATCAAAGCCGATGCCTGAGAAGAATGCTTCTCTTGTACCTGATGTTGTATCACGTGTGTATACTTTGATTGTAGACTCACCTTTAGTGCCTGTTTCACTCTTACATGCTATAAGTACTACTCCAAGTACCAATACAGATAATAAACCTAATATTTTTTTCATGCTGTTTCTCCTTTATTTTTAACTTCACTAACATTCTAATCAAATAATCCTTTAAGTTATATCATTGTAATGTAAATTAATGTAAAGATTGTGTAAGGAGGAATATTATTATTTATCCTTTAAATGGTTATTTTATGGTAATCCAGTATCTTCTACTAAGCTGTTCTTTACCATTAATATGATTCTTAATCTTATCTTGTAAAACACCACCATTCTTCTCAATTACTCTATAAGAACCAATATTATCATCATTACAAGTCAATAATACCTTATTTAATCCCAGTTCTTCTTCAGTATATTTAAGTGCTAGAGACAGCATTAAAGTCCCGTATCCTTTATTCCACATTGAATACCTTACCCCATACCCTATATGTCCGCCAAATTTCTTTAAAGAGTCTGTTAAGGCATGTCTAATATTTATCTCTCCAATAAATTCACTACCTTCAACCATCCATAAATAGGTTGAAGGAACGTAATTTGGTGGTAAATCAATATTATGTCTAAAATTAAATACCATCTCAAAAATATCAACTTTACTAGAATCTAAAAAGTCATAAGTTGCAACCCCGTTTAGTTCATGTTCGAGTCTTGCCTCTTGGTAAAACTTTAAATATTTTTCTTCTGGATAAATTAATTTCACGTTTTCATCTCATTACTTTAACAATCTGATCAAGAAGTCCCCTTCCTCTAT
>DHNT01000017.1 GCA_002410615.1 Acholeplasmataceae bacterium UBA5409 | reverse complement strand
ACACTATGCACCTAAGCCCAGTAATATAAAGGACTCTTGATTTCTTGCATTTAAAATCTAGCCATTCTATTCCTTCCGACAAAGATACCGCTAATTCCATAAGTAAAAAGCTTTTACCCGCTTTTGATGAGCCAGATATAAGCATCTTATGACCAACTCTGACAATTCCCTTTATTAATTCATCAGGGACTTTGGGCTTGTTATTTAATGAATCTTCTAAGTTCATGCTATCTGGTAATTCATCAAGCACTCCTTCAGTAAAATCCATCCATTCGTTCCAGTTCTCTCTTCCAATGTTTGTATCAACTACAGTTTGCATTACACCGTTTCTTGTTACACCTGACGTTGGCAAAACGAATTTAGCTATAGCACTTGGAATACTAGCTATTGAACATAAATATTCAACATATTTTGTTAATTGTCATAATCTAATCCAAAACCTCTTAAAAGCTAGTCATGAAAATAGATTAGAAGACAGATTAAAACAATATAGTAAATACAAAGTATTAATTATTGATGAAATTTGCTATTTACCAACTAATATTGAAGGAGCAAACCTCTTTTCTCAATTAATTGCAAGACAATATGAAAAACACTCAACAATATTAACTACTAATAAGAATTTTGGTGAGTGGGGTGATATATTTCAAGATTTAACAATATCAGCTGCAATACTAGACAGAGCACTACATCATTCACTGTTATTAAAATTGTTGGCGAAAGTTATAGATTAAAAGAAAGAAAGAAAGGAATTTATGTCTTCAAGGAATAATAGATAGTTATTATTTGTTCATTTTTCGAAGGTGATTTATGTACAAAATTTAAATATCATTGACAGTTCTTACAACCTGATTTCTATTGTTGTTCCTCAACTTAGAACACTCCCCTTTTCTATATATAGAAAAAGACAGCTGTTTAGGCTGTCTATTCTTCATATTTATAATATATAATTGTAATTTTTATTTGTTAAAGTGTCATCTTATAAATACTTCTCTTTGCTTCTTCAGTTGTTAAATAATCTTTTGAAGCTAAATTAATTAAATCCATTTACCAAGTTTTCCCAATACACCAATAGATAATGCAGCAACTACTACGTCACTTACTGAATCTATACTAATACCTTCACCTTTAAAATATGTAAACTTAATTAAATCATGTAAATTATCATAATTATCATTTATAAGTTTATTATCTTCCAAGTTATTAGTTCTAAGGTTGTTTAAAGAATCAAAAATCTGTAAATCAGTATATGCCAAGTTATTTCTTTTTAATAGGTTCATCATATTTGATAAATTATTTTGTACATTTTTCCCTCCTTTACATAATAATAAAAGCAGCATCTAGCTTGATACTGCTTCATTCTTATAATATATTTTTGAAATTTCTTAAAATGTAAATGATTTAAATTAAATTTTTAATGCTTTGAAGCATAGAATTCGTTAATAGCTTTTCTATCATCTGCAGATAATCTATAAATATCAAAGACTATCTCATTTATGACTCTTTCAATTTTATCCTTTTCTGAATCTAAAATTGAGTTATCTTCAACTATCTTTCTAACTAATGTATTTAACTTTCTTTGTTCTTCCGATGAACCTACCTTAATTGGAATTCCGGATAAAGGTGTAAAGTACAATTCCAACATGTCACCTTTTCTTTTTCCACGATAATATAGCCAAGTATAAATTAGTTTGGAATTCAATATTCCTAATAAATAATAAGGGGCAAATTTGTATTTAGGATGTTTTGTGATAAAATAAACATCAGCTGAAGCAAAGAACAAAGAATTATTATAAGCAAACTTATTGGTCCTATTTCTTTGTGGAGCAACTAATTTTTCGGCCATAAAAATATTCTTCTCTCTAGCTCTGTGCAGCCCATACCAAATTCGGTTATTATTCTTAAATTCTGTTCTGTTTTCCAAGTATGGTTTATATTTCTTAAAATATTCAAGAAAAATTTTACTTGGTTCTTCAGTTGAATCAGAATAAAAAAGTTCCAAATTGTTCTCTATATTAGTATTCCATTTATCAATGTCACTATTTTTAAATAATGGAACTATCATCTCTTTTTGAAGTCCTAGTTTTTCTAAATTGCCTTTTGGGTGTATAAATATACCTTCACCTGGTTTAGCATCAATGTTTGGATAATTTCTAGCATGTGAAGGACTAAAACTATCAGCACCACTAATTAAACCTTGATTTATTGTAGCAACTTCTCCTAATTTAGGTGAAACAGAATATAAATCAATTAAAATATTATCAATTTGAGTATGTTTACTTGAAAATCTAATATAATACTGTTTTTCTTTAATATTAGAGAATAAATGTTTTCTTTCTACAAAAGCTTTAGAAGAATATTCACTTTTACCAGATAAAACTCTAGTAAGCTCAATAGAATCTAGTACACCTCTTGAATCAACACTTATTTGTTTTGTTTTTACCGATTTATCTATCCCTTTTTTAAGGAAAGTTATCATATCATGCTGTCCTCTTGCAGATTCAAAAACAGTAATTTCATTCATGTTTATAAGTTTAAGTAGCGTTGTTCTTTCATAAAAATCTTTTCTTAAAACAGTAGCTCCATCAGCTGTTGTGTAATAATTTGTAGTTATAAAAGATAATATGCCATCATCTTTCAGTAAATCAATTCCTTTGTGAAAGAAAAAGTAAAAATAATCCATTTTACCTATATAGTACTTGTCTCCAAATGAAGTTGATTTGACTAAATCAAATATTTCTTTATTACCTTTTTCTCCAATATATGGGGGGTTCCCAATAACAAGATCAAACTTTTCATTGTTAAACATTATATTTGCATCAAAAAATGATGATACATTTGAAATGTCAAAAGGATTCCAAGTTGCAAGTTTTGCCATTTCATCCGATGCATTTTCCTTATTAGCCATCTCATGTAGTAACAAATCAAATTCTTTTCTAAGTTTAATTTTATCAGAAAAATTATGTGTTTTAAAATATAACCTTCTTAATTTTTTATATTTTTCTTCTAAGTCAATGTTTTCTGGCATGAAACCAAACATATCTAAAACTTCAAAATCGGTTTTCTTATTTGTATTAAGAGGAATTAAGCTGTTTGCAGCTACAAAGTTAAAATCTAAGTTTGGTAAAGGTTTAACTTCTTCTTGTGTATCATCAACAACTAAACTTAACCAAATTCTTAATCTAGAAATTTCTACGGCCATAGGCTCTATATCTATTCCAAAAATTGAGTTTTGAATTATTCCTAATTTACTAAAATACTTATTAATACCTTTACTCCCAACAAGGTTGGAAACGTGCTTACCTTTTTCTTCATCATATACTGCATTTAACCTATCAAATGTTCTAAGTAGTAATTGCATCATCCCCATAGGGAAAGCTCCAGAACCCGCAGCAGGATCAATAATTTTTATAGTTGATAATAATTTAATTACTTCTTCTTCAACCTTTTTATTCTGAACTCCCCACAACTTTGCTGTACCTGAACTTTTTCTTTCTTCAAATTTTGCATCATTAGAATCAATTAAGAATTCAATGTCTTTATCATAAGCTTCATTATTTAAATTATTTTTCAAATAGTATTTAAGTGATTCTTTACACATGAAATCAACAATTTCTCTAGGAGTATAAAATGCTCCCTTGCTATCTCTTGCAGTTTTAGATGTTTCAGGAACAATGTTAGCAAGCAAATTCTCAAATACTCTACCTAGCATTTCAGGGTCAATTGCTATTTGTTCATACTCTGGTGTTGATTCATCAGTTGTAAAATTAAACTCATTTAAATGTCCATAAAAAGAATTAAACCATAGTTTTGGAAATGGGATGTTATAATCATAGAAATCTTCATGATGAATTTCAAATAATCCACCATTTAAATATGGTGTTATGTTATCTTTATGATCTCTATTTTTTATTTCTTTATTTAAAACTTCAAAGAATAAAACCTTTAATCTTTCATTGTAATATTCTGAAGACTTTAAATCTTCTAATTTAAAATATTTGAACTCCTCAGAAATAACTTCTTTTTTCCTTAAGAACCATAGGAATAGCACCCTACCAATTAACCTGTTCGCAAAGTATTGAATTGTTTTAACATCTGTTTTGGTTTCATTAATAAATTCTTTTTGTTTAGAAATATAACTTACTAATTCTTCAAAATGTCTTGCAACACCAAAGTAAAACTTATTATTAACAACTTTTAACTCAAATGCATTCCACAATTTAGTATGGATTGTTCTTTGTGGTTCAAATGGTATCGGTTTACCTGTTTTTATGTCTAACCCATCAAATTTTAAAGTATCGCACAAACTTTCAAAAATAGTAATTTGAGTATTGCTTAATCTCTCACTAATTTCTAAAACTCTTAGATTACCTTCTTTAGATAAAACTATTAACAAAGATTTTGCATCGTGAGTTAAAAAGAAATCAATTCCAACTTTATAATTAGGTAACATTGTAAGCCTTGAATCTTCCCAATTTGGACTTAGCATTACAGTAGAAGCAATTCTGGCTTTTGTTGCAGATTTAGTTAATTGATAAAAATTACTTTCATATACAGAATCTTTATTATTGTATAATTTTAGTGCTACTCTTGCACCACCTAAGAATGGATGTCTTTCAAACCAACCTTCCATCTTTTGATTCTTAAACTCGGAACTTGCAAATGCTGTATTATAAACACTCTCAATATCAAGTATTCCTTCCTTATTAGCTCCAAGTAATAATAGTATCTCATTAGCTAATAAGATAGCTTTATTCCTAGTTAAATTTTTATCTTTAGAATTTGTCATCTCAAAGATTAGCTGATTAATATTTTTATATTTATTGCTTAGTTGCATAGAATAACACTCCTTTAGTTTCTTCTATCTTTCTTGTTTCACTTTGTGTATGTTGTATTTTATTTACAAATTTTATGAATCTTTGTATTGTAGATGCATTTGGTGAACCTAAATCTTTTGTTTCTTTTTTTGTATCTCTAAATATTGATTCGATTTCTTTTTTATCAGTAGTATTATGTACCCCACTTTCAATTAAACCTTGCAAATCAATTTGGTCATTAAAATGATCCATTAAAATTAATAAACTTTCTATCATAGCTGGTTTTAATTCAAATTTATCTTTTGGGTTTACGGCTTGTCTAACGGCTTCTACCATAGACCTGGATGAAATGATATTTCTATCAATTGAAATTTCATCAGTATATCTTTGATTATCTTCTTCATCAGTTTTTATATAATCTAATGCTGTTGAATAGTTTATATGATTTACCATATTAACTCTTGTGTCTGATTCAATAAAGTAAAGTTCATCAATCCTTGAACCACTTGATGTAAATCCTTGTGTCTGAATTAACGACAGAGCATAGTTATTTTTATTTAATACTTCTGGTAAATAATTCCATTTTCCAACTGGAATACTTCTTACTCTCTCAATTTCATTCTGGTTATCTTTATTTAAATATAAGAATTTTCTTAGTTCTAAGATGTGTTCATCTGTATGTGCTAGTAAATCATTATCCGCTTCTTCTGGTAACTCACCATTATAATAATATTTTTCTATAAATTCAATTGGATTAACATCAGCATCAGCTAAAATACCCTGGTCCAATCCTATAGTGTTTTTAATTGTATTGATTTTTGTTTCTAATCTATTAACTAATTTTAGATACATTTCTAAATCCTTAGCCGGTTTCATATTACCAATTAAAACATTATTAAATTTTGAACCAATTCTATTGACTCTACCATTTCTTTGAATCATTCTAACTGGGTTCCAATGTAAATCGTAGTTAATCAAAATTGCAGCATCTTGTAAGTTTTGACCTTCAGATAATACGTCAGTAGCAAATAAAAAGTTTAATTCTATTTCATCTGGTTTTAATTCATGTTTTTTTGATACAGGCGCAAATCGTTTAACAATAGATTCTACTTCTCTATTTCTACCCGAAATGAATTCTGATTTTTCTTCAAAGTTTGGTATTATTGGTTCCACCATTTTTGGTAGTTCATTGCTAAGATATTCAATGGTATCAGCAAAAAATGAAAACACAAGTATCTTTTGTCCATATTTCCCATCAGTTAATACATCTTGGATTTTGTTTTTTAAAGCAATCATTTTAGTATCTTCTTGTTTATGTAATAATTCTTCAATTAAACTTACTAGAAAATCAACTAATTTAAATTCTCTTTTTATATCTAGACTTAGTTGGTCAATATTGTAATACTTAGCATTTGCAACATTTCTCTTAACACCTTTTTTCTTTATTTCTTCCTCGTTACCTGTTTTAAGAGCTTCCTCATATTCAACTAAATATTCTTCATAATCTTTAAAAGCATTTTCAATATCATCGCCTTGATCATATTCATTTTCAATCAACTCTAAATCAGATAAGTTTATAATAAACCCTAATTTTAAATATTTATCAAAAAGTTCTAATCTAGATTTGTAATTTTTTATACTCTTATAAAATGCATACATGGATGATTCTAATCTTTTTAGCCATGTAACTTGAAGTATATTATGTATAGTCAATTGAATTCCCTCTTGAGGAGTTTTGTTAATTGTTCTTATCTCATCTAAACTTTTATTATATAGTTTATGTCGATATACTTCTGGTCTGTAAGGTGTGAAACCTAATGTGAAAATAACTTTTAAAATACTCTCAATTAAATTCAAGCCATACACATTATTGTAAAATTTTTCATCCTCAGATAATTCAATGTTGTATCTGGTTTTTAATATTTCTGGATACTCTATTATTTCTTTTATGAAATCTATAGGATGGCTTGTTTGTTGAGTTACTTGTGATAAAATATCAATATTTAAATAAAGTGGGTTTATATCATCAAAAATATTAGATATATTAGATTCTATCAAAAGATTAACAAACTTTATATTTTCTTTTTTATAGTCATAGTCAATCGAATTAACTATGCTAGTAGGAAACCTTCTTTGATTACCATCTTTATCAATTAATGAACCTTCAGCTTCTACTCCTTGTCTAGTTGATCTTACTAGATAATGTCTCAGGCCATCATGAATTGTTGCCTTTACTTCTGCAAAGTCAAACTGTCTTTGCTCTTTAGTTGCTTTTTTCATAAGAGATTGAATCCTATTTAATGCATCAAAAAAATCAATAACATCAACATCATTAGAGCCCGGTCTTTTATAAGGAACATTAACCGATGTTAAATTTCCTTTTGAACCTAATTGAATTTGATTTGCTATATCTATTAAAGTGTTATTAATTGGTGTTGCTGTAAGTAATAGTACATGCGATTCAGGATGTTGTTTCAAAAGTTTTAGTATAGTTTCATAATTTCTACCTTTACCAGATCTTAGGTTATGTGATTCATCAATTACAAAAAGGTCAATATTCTTAGATTGTCTCCAACTTTTATCATAATATTCATAAATTTTCTCAATTGCATTACTGTCTTGTTGTGAAACAATATTAAAATCTCCATCACGTTCTTCCAGTCCTAAAACACTAGATAGATCGTCTATCCACTGTTGTTTTAAAGATGCAGGAGCAATAACTTGAATGTTTGTTTTACCTGATTTTAAGTAGTGTTTAATCACCGCTCCACCGGTAATGGTTTTACCTAAACCAACAGAGTCAGATAATATTGCAATACCCATTTTATTTAATTTATTAATTAATATTCCTGCATTTCTATTTTGAAATGCATATAAAATATCTTGCATTTCATCAGTAAGTTCTTGAGGTGGAATTAGTTCATCTGAAAAAACTTCCATTAAAGTTTTAATATAAACATCATATGCACCAAAAGTTAAGTCTCCTAATGGTGAATCTTCCACTAACTCTTTAAATTCAAAAGTCCAATCCTCTAGATCTTGATCATTCCACAATTCATTAAACCAACTTAAATGGCTATGTGGTAATGTATCATTTAAAGGTTTATAAACAACCAAAGGAACTTGGTCTTCTAAGTAGTTAAGTTCTAAGTTTGAATTTAAACCCGCCTTAGTAAAATTACTTGAACCAATTATTCCTACTGCATTGTTGGATGTTTCATTACCTAAAATATAAGCCTTAGCATGTAATCTTGGTTTTCTAAGTATTTTAACTTCTAAAATTCCTTTGTTTATTAACTCAGTAATTTTCTTAGCAGTATATCTGAGTTTATCTTCAGGGTTATCTCTAGAAAGTTCTACTAAATCCTGTTTAATTTCTGTTCCCGGGAAGTCATTGGAATAGAGGTTAAACTCTTCTTCCATAATTTTCATATATTTAGATTGAATAAGAGGTTCTTGGCCTATAACGAGTCTTATGCTTTCGTATTCATCAAAATAATCAATAAATTCTGACATACCTTCTATGTCCCAATAACCTGATGCGATACTAATATCCTTATAATTTAAAAGATTATCTTTTAAATAATCAGTTAATTTAACTCTCTTATTATCTATTAATCTAACTTTTGACATATTATCCCTCCGATAACAAAACTATATTTATTATATCATTAAAAATAATAATATTCTATTATTCATTGAATTAGTAAATTATATTTTAATATAATTAGTATTTATGTATTCATTAAAAATGTACTCCATATTAACAGTGTCTTCATTTTCTATATTAACTATTTCGATATTATCCATTAAATTTATGTATTTAGTAACTAAAATTTTTGTTCTTAACAACTTATATTTCTCCAATGTGCATATGTAATGACATCCATCAATATGAAAGAAATCAATCTGATAATAACCAACTTCATCCAAAAACCTGTTAATAGGCATATAAGGATTTACACTAACTTCTGTTATTTTCAAATCACCATCATTTACCTTAATTAAAAACTTCTTTATTTCATTCATTTACTATTCCTTCTTTCTACCAAAAGAAAAATGCCATCGTAATGATGGCGTATAAACAATAAATTAATTATATGTTTAGGTATAAAGCAACTAAAAATTCAGCAAAAACTTGCGTCTCTAATATTACTATTAATTGGTGGCAAATGGAATATAGGGATTTTTGCCCTTTATTCCAAATAAAAAAGGCTTGACACTTTTGTATCAAACCTATTCATTCAAAATGGTGGAGGCAAAGGGGATTGAACCCATGACCCCTTGCACGTCAAGCAAGTGCTCTCCCGCTGAGCTATGCCTCCAATTTAGCTTTTAGGCTGTAAATTGGGCCTAATAAGCGTTTTTTCGTTTCATATTCACTAATGGATTCTCCAACTGGTGAATCATATGAAAGTTCAGTAATAATAAATCCCTCTGACTCAAAATAATCAATAGAATCATTGAATAGTTCTAAATGGTCAGTTCTAAGTTCTATTATACCATCTTTAGTCAAATATTGTTTGTACAATTTCAGAAAAGTAGGAAACGTAAGCCTTCTTTTATGGTGCCTTGTTTTTGGCCATGGATCTGAGAAATTTAAGTATAAAGTACTGATACTATGGAATTCAAAATACTTCTCCAAATGTAGGGCATCATCGTTAATAATAGATAAGTTATTTAGTGGTTGTTCTTCTTGTTTTTGAACAATTCTATAAGCCACATTAATATCTTTTTCTAATGCTACATAAAGATTATCTTGATGTAAAGTAGCTAAGCCGTAAATAAACTGACCTTTACCTGATCCTATTTCTAAATGTACCGGTTTATCCGATTTAATAATATTATTTTCTTTTGTTACAAAGCTTGAGTTATTAACACCACTACTCGCTTGTTTTATTTTCTTCGTTCTCACTAAATTTAATCACCCAAAATGCGGCTAAAAAGCCAATTACTAATAATAAACCGCCAACAATCCATTCACCAGTCTGAAAACCACTTAAAGGTGTTTCTTTATTTAACATAATTAAAATACTGATAGGAGAGGCTACTAACATACCAAGTACTGCAGCATAAAACCCTATTTCAAATTTAATCATAATCCATTTAGTCAGTTTCACCGATAAGATTAATCCTACTAAAAAACTGATTCCTAATATCCCAATTGGTAATATGTATTGTGTGATTTCACTAAAATTAAATTGAATAACATTTTCAAATACGGACTTGCCCATAAATAACAAGTGTGAATAATACCCTAATACCATGAGTAAGATGGACCCACTAATACCTGGAGCTACGACTGAAAATGCAACCAATATACCTAATAAGGCTAGGATCAGATAATAAACCCAATCATTATAAATTCCTGTCATTCCATTAATAAGTGGTAATAATACCACAAATAAAAAACCACCTACAAAAATATAGATATTAACTAAGTTTGTATGAGGTTTCACCAATTCAAACAACGGTTTAATGCCCCCAATTAATAACCCAATAAAGGCTAAAGTGGTGGCTAATGGGAATGCTTCGTAGCCATAACTTAAAACTAAGAATCCGGCAAATATTCCCATTAAAATCCCAACTAAGATTTCCCAAATAGATAAAAGTGCCTTAACTGGATGTTTGAAAAACATATCAAACGCATCAATCAACCTTTTGTAAATATCAAAGATAATTGCCAGTGTGCCCCCACTAACTCCAGGCACTACATTCGCAAGTCCAATTAATGCTCCTTTAAGACCCATTAAAAACTTATTCATCGATATTAGCTAATTTCTTTTCTTGTAAAAGTGCTGCTAGTTTTTCAACCGCTTCAAGATTGTCATCACCTGTGGCAACAATACTGAATTTTTGACCCCGATAAAGACCTAAACTCATTAAACCCATTATCGATTTCATATCAGCACTTCTATCATTCGATTCTATCATAACTTCACTTTCAAATTGATTCGCAACCATCACAAGTTCAGTTGCTGGTCTTGCGTGAATGCCTTGTTCACTTGTAACAACAAAGTTCTTTTTCATTTTATTACATCCCTCAAACTTTCTACGATTTCTTCAGTGTTATTCTTAAATGTCACAACCATCATTGATCCCTTTAAGAAAACCCCATTGGTTTGTTCCTTTAAGCCTTCTAGATTCACTTTATTTAAATCAAAAACGGTAATTCTTACCCGTTTTTGGATCTGTTCAATCGCTATTATATTATCTTTTCCAATAAGTTCTAAAATCCAGTTAACATTAACTTTAGGAGAAATTTCTTGTTTTCTATTTTTTTGTTTTGATCGAATAAATAGAATATAAATCCCAATACCTACAACGAGTATTAAGGCTACTATCCCAATAACGATTCTTAATTCTAAATTCATATTTTAACCCTCAGTATTCATTATAATTAAAAAGACCCAATTTTACAAGTAAAAATCCTAGCATCAAGTGGTATAATAAGAATTAGAATATAAGAAGAGGGATAAGAAATGACACAATTTATTGAGTATATAAAATATATGATATTAGGCTTAGTCCAAGGTATCACAGAGATACTCCCAATTTCATCTTCAGGGCACCTAGTACTATTTCAACATTTACTAGATGTTCAAGAACCAGGTCTAACATTTGAAATGTTTACCAATATGGCTTCTTTTATTGCCTTGGTTCTTCTTTTTTACAAAGATATTTGGACATTAATTAAAAGCTTTTTTATATTCTTATTTAAACCTCAACAAAGAGATCAAGTAAAAGATGATTTTATGTATTTAATCAAGTTGGTGATTGCGATAATTCCCATTGGAATCGCTGGGCTTCTTTTTAAAGATTACATGGGTGAATTTAAAACGTTACTAAGTGTTGGAATCGCCCTATTCTTGACTGGGGGATTATTAATCGGGATTTATCTTACAAGAGAATTAAGAACTTCTCATGAAGAAGTGACATTCAAAGATGCTATCACCATGGGGTTTACCCAAATGTTTGCGATATTTCCTGGTATTTCGAGAAGCGGTTCTACAATTATCGGCGGTAGAATTCAAAGCCTATCACTTAAATCCATCTTAAAGTTTTCATTCTTGTGTTATATCATAATTAGTGTTCCTACTAGTGCTCTTAGTATTTATGAAGTGATTAAACTGGGGGAAACCATTAACTGGCTTGGCTATTTACTCGCTTTTGGAGTTACTTTTATGGCAACTTATTTTACTGGTAAACTGGTGATGAAAAAATTAAAAGTAGACCATATGATCTACTTTGGAATTTATTGTGTATTCATTGGAGTAACTGCCTTTGTTTTACACTTTATTATCTAATAAACATGGAATCTCCAAAGGAAAAGAAACGGTACTCATGTTTAATCGCTTCTTGATAAGCATTTAAAACTAGTTCTCTTTTTGAAAAAGCACTGACTAACATAATTAATGTGGATTTAGGTAAATGAAAGTTAGTTATTAAAGCATTAGTCACTTTAAATTGATACCCTGGATAAATAAATATATCTGTTTCAAAATAACCCGGATTAAACTTATCTGTATAATTAGATTCTAAAACTCGAATTGATGTGGTTCCAACCGCAACAATTCTTTTTTTATTTTTTATAGCCTCATTTAGTCTAGAAGCGGCTTCTTCATTAATAAAGTAATGTTCTTTATGCATATGATGATCTTCAACATTTTCTTCAGTGGTTGGTCTAAATGTTCCCAGTCCAACATGAAGCGTAACTTCAATTATTTCAATGCCTTTATCTTTAATTTTAGTTAAAAGATCTTTTGTAAAGTGGAGCCCCGCTGTTGGTGCAGCAGCACTTCCAGTTTCTTTCGCATACACGGTTTGATAACGGTCTTTATCCTGAAGTTTCTCATGGATATAAGGTGGTAGTGGCATTTCACCTAATTTATCCAGTACCTCTAAGAAAATGCCTTCATAAAGCATTTCATATTCAACAATACCTTCGCCTAAATGTCTTAAGCATTTGGCTTTTAGAACCCCATCACCAAAAGAAATAATTTGTCCTTCTTTAACCCGCTTAGAAGGTTTGGTCAAACACTGCCAAACATCACCTTTATTTTCTAATAATAATAGTTCTACTTTACCCATTGTGTCTTCTTTAATGCCAATAAGTCTTGCTGGTAAGACCTTAGTATTATTCATCACTAAAACATCATTATTATTGAGTTCATCAATAATGTTATAAAAATGTTTGTGTTCTAGGGCACCTGTATCTTTATTCATCAGTAAAAGCTTTGAATGATCACGTTTATCGATTGGATGTTGCGCAATCAAGGCTTCTGGTAAGTAAAAATCAAATAGTTCTGTTTTCATTACTCAAAAATCCCTTTATAAAATTTAATGTTTAGGAGTTCATAACTTTTTTCTAAAGCCACTCTACCTCTTGCGGTCCGCTTGATATAGCCTTCTTGAAGTAAATAAGGTTCATAAACATCTTCAACCGTAGTAACTTCTTCACCAATTGAAGCACTAATGGCCTCAATCCCAACGGGTCCACCATTAAATTTTTCGATAATGGCTCTTAAATAATCTTGGTCGGTTTGGTCTAACCCAGATGAATTGATGCCTAATTTGGTTAAGGCAAGGTTTGTCACCTCATTGGTAATGTTGCCATCACTTATAATTTCGGCAAAATCTCTAACGCGTCTAAAAAGCCGGTTCACAATTCTTGGGGTGCCTCTAGAACGTCTAGCGAGTTCAAGAACAGCCTCCTCATCTATTTCTGCTTTATAGACACTTGCGGTTCTTCTGGCAATATCCGCTAGTTCTTCCGCATTATAAAAATTAAGTCGCATCACTACCCCAAACCTATCTCGTAGCGGGGCAGATAAATCACCATATCTGGTGGTTGCACCAATTAAAGTAAATGGTGGTAAATCAATTCTAATTGACCTAGTTTGTCCTTCTTTTCCAATTAAAATATCTATCACATAGTCTTCCATCGCTGCATACAAGACTTCTTCAACAATTCTTGGAAGTCGATGAATTTCATCAATAAATAAGACATCACCAGGTTCTAGTGAGGTTAATATTGCTGCTAAATCACCACTTCTTTCAATCGCTGCTCCACTGGTCACTTTTATATTTACGCCCATTTCGTTGGCAACAATTTGTGCCAGTGTCGTTTTTCCTAAACCAGGAGGACCATAAAATAATATATGGTCAATGGCTTCTTCACGTTTTAAAGCGGCTTGAATATAAACATTTAACATTTCTTTAATATCTTGTTGACCCACGTACTCTGTTAAATGCTGGGGTCTTAAGGTTTTATCTTCATCTTCTTTTACCGCAAGACTACTAATTATTCGATCATCTTGTTTCATAAGTCACCTACTTCATTAATATACTTAAAGCTTGTTTAACACGTTCTTCAATTGGTTTGTCTTGATCTAGTTTCTTTAAAGTCTTGGTAATTTCAGTATTTGAATAACCCAGCGCTTCTAATGCTTGTCTCACTTCGTCAGCTTCAGGTGTGCCAAGTTCGATTTTGTCAACTTTACCTTTTAAATCAAGAATGATTTGTTGGGCACTTTTTGGCCCAATCCCTGGAAATTTCGTTAAATATTTCACATCTGATGATTCAATCGCGTATATAATATTATCTGTTTCACCACTTGCTAAAATTGACAACGCACTTTTTGGTCCAATTCCAGAAACACTAATTAATTTAATAAAAAGTTTCTTTTCATCTAAACTCATAAATCCATATAAATTATCAACATCTTCTCTAACATAATGATGTGTATGAATTAAGGCTTCTTGGTTTAACTTATATCGATAACTATTTGGGGTAATAATTAAATAACCAACCCCTTGGTTTTCTAAGACCACATAGGTCGGTTCTATATGCGTTATTTTTCCATAAATATATGCGTACATAATATCACTCCATCCCTATTATATCACTTTTTCTAGGACAATTAACTTTTCTTTATCAGTATAGACTAGGTCTAAATGATATCTTTGCCCTATTTTCTTAAAACTATCTAAATTATAAAAACAAACATGTGTTTCATCTCTTAGATACCACCAATTATCTAACTTATTAAGATCGTAAAAGTGTGTTGAAATAAATAATCTTCCACCTTCATTTAGTAAAGATGTTAAAAGTTTTATACTATCTTCTGGATTTTTTAAATGTTCTAAGACCTCAATCAATATTATGTTATCAAATTTCTTTTCAAAGATGATTTTATTATTAAAAAAATACTTATCATAACTTAAAGTATTTCCAATTAACTGTTCATATACTTTAACTGGTCCACACCCAAAGTCTAAGGATAAGCCTTCATTTAAATAAGGTTTTATAAACTTTTCATATAAGTTTTGATGGTATTTTAAATATCCGTCACCACTATTATTATGTTTTAGATAACGATTTTTCTCTAAAGTTTCATTAATATAATGTTTTTTCGCTAATCTTAATATTAAAAGTTCATCATCAATAAAATAAGATTTGTGATTTAAGCTGATTTTTTTCATATTCCACCTTAATAAGATTATACCAAAAAATAGTGAATATGTTATAATTAAATAGAAATGGTGGTGAACATTTGGAGCGAGTTACCCACAACTATGTAAAAAATCAATTAAAGCGTTTAGATACGCTTTTTGAAGTCTGTCCAGAGTCAAGACCTTACTGTGTGGAATTAAATCACATATTCAAAGATACCTTTAATCAAATCAATGAATTAAATACGCAAATTATTTCTTTTGAAAAAGAACTTGAAAAAACTAGTATTGACGAGTTAAAAAAGCGTGTTCAGAATGAACTTGAAGTCAATCAAAAATATGATACATTAATTGAAACAAACACTATAAAGCTAAACCAAATAAAATCTGATATTCAAAATCGCGAGAAAATGAGTACCGATGATATTAATAAACAACTTCAAACATTATTCACCAAACAAAGAGAATTTAACCGTTCTATTACCGCTGATATGAGGCGGTTAAACATAGAAAACAATGATAAGGATAAACAGTTAAATACTGATTACCAAATTCAAAAAAAAGAGTATTTATCAAAAATTAACCGTCTATACGATCAACAGACATCAAACCTTTATAGAATTAACCTAAACTACCATGATGCTTTAAAGAGCATTCATCAAAGAAATACGACACGACTTCAAAAGACAAAAGAAATCTTAGAAAATTTAGATTTTAAAAAAGAAGATTTCTTAAACTTCCACTCAAAAGATATTGTCTATGTAAAACAGAACTTCCACCGTATTTCTATATTATTAAATAAAACAATTAATGAGATTCAGAGTGCTTATAAAGAAATCTATCAACTCACAGAACAAGAATTAAAAGAAAAACAAATAGATATTGAAACTGAATTAACTAGAATATCCAATGAAAACGCCAAATCTAACCGTCTTATCCTAGATTCTTTTCAAGATGACTTAGTAAAAATTGATCAACGACTTGATGCCTTAAAAACTGCTTATGAGAAAAAGAATGCCAATTTAACCCATGTCTATCAAAAAGACGTCACTCAAATCAATGTTAATAGACAAAATGAAAAGGAAATATATAATGCGAAGCTGGTTTCGTTAAATCATGAATTTGATGAAGAAATGGCTCAGTTTAAAGATGATGAAAATAAAATAATTATCCTTAAAAAAGATTATGATCGAGAATATAAGGCTCTACTTAAAGAATTTACGGTTATTCAAAATAATTTTGACAGATCATTAAAGTTACGAAAAAAACGCTATTTTAATGATCGATATAATCTAGGTGTTGATTATATCAAGAAACAAGAATTATATCGTTCAGATAGACTAATCAAAGACCAAAAAAAGGTCATCTATTTAAAGCTCAATAAAAATACTTACTACTACCATGAAATCTACATGACAAAGCTGAATCAACTTTTTAACCTTGAAAAAGATAAAAAGAATGCGATTATAGACTCAGGGATGCGTATCGAAGCTATCCCATTAGATATTCAAATTTTATTAGCCCGTCATATCCATGACCTAGAAATTAACTATCTAAACCTTGAACAAAACTATACCATTTCTAACCATGAACGAAAGACCAATGAAGCAAACCTTCAGTCAGAACACGATGCTCTTCTTTTAAAATTAGAACGAGATAAACTAAATCTAACTCAAAAATTTGAAGTTCAACAAAATGAACTAGATAATTATTTAAACATGGAGTATGAAAAAAACATCACTGAAGGTACTAGACTTGTTTTAGAAGCTCAAAAAGAACAAAATAAAGCAAATATAGAAATTCAGTTAACCTCAAAAAACCACACCAGAGAAATCTATGTTGAAAAACATAACACAGAAGTTGAAAAATTACGTTCCTTACTACGAATAACCCTAGAAAAATTAGGGTTAAGTGAAGCCTATCAAAAAGAAGCCGTGATTTATGATAACGAATCCTACAAGCTTATCAATCATCGCGATATTGGTATTTTATTGGCTAAAGATACCATTAAGAAAAGTGAACTAGAAAATACCCGCGCCCAAAAGGTCTTGGCTACTTATTTTGATATGTTATCACGTGTTCAATCCGAATTAGATCGAATTGCCTTCACCCTTAAGGATACACAACAAGCCTCAGATAAAACAACCTTCACAGAAACACTAAAAGCCATTACAGCGATGATAATCGGCCAAAAAGATTATCGTAACCAAATAATGAAAGAAATTGTTTCTAATATGTCTGGTAAGATTCAAACCAAAATTGATGATTTAACTTTAACTAAATATGAACAAGAGTATACCAATCTAATTAATAAATATGAAATCGATAAAAAAGCCATCCAGGATCAAAAAACGGCTCTCGATGACCAAATTAAACAATACCGCAATCAATCAAGTAACCTTTATCAAGAAATTGCGATTTTTGAAAACAAGAATGATTTAATCTATAAGAATATTGACGTTTTGAATAGCCAAATCAAAAACCTTAAATCTGATCTAGAAAATAAGCATAATAGAAAAACAATTAAAAATCTAACTTTAGCTTTAACGACACATAAAAAAGAAATACAAAAAAACATTCAAGAAATCAAACATCTGCGTCTTCAAATTCAGCAAATTGATAAACGAATAGCTTTTTCAGATAAAGGTCACAAACCATTAGAAAATCAACTGTTAGACTTAGAACAAAAACGTAAATCTGATGAGGTCATTCTCAATGAAAACCAATATCAAGAAGGTAAAATTTATTATGATTCTTTAACTCAATTAGAGTATTATTCCAAATCTTATTCAGTTGAGATTGATTCATTTACGACTCAAACAAAACAAATGATAACCAAAATGAGTGGAAAAAACTCTAATTCTCATCTATTTAAAAAACAATATAAACGTTTAACTAAATTGATTCGAAAACAACGTCAAAACAATTCGAATTATCATTATTCTATTAGTCAATTGCTAGTTAAACAACTTAATAGTGTTAAACGCGAACAAAATAGTCTGATTCAATCATTCCATAAAAACTATGAGAAATCTCAAGTTAACCTCACAACTGCGCATAAAAATGAACTTCATAAGATCTTAAGTAATCAAGATCAACTGAATAAATATCAAAAGAGCTTAATTAAACTCACGGATAAAAGACTTAAAAATTCACTTGATATTATTAAAGTTAAACATAAGAGTGAACTCAAATCAGCCCATCAAAAACACCAAGAAAAAATACATTTGAAAAAGGCTATTAAAGAACAAGCTAATGCGATATTAATTGCCTCTGAAGAAAATAGAAAACAAGTTTTAAATAACCAACAGTTAAGCCTTAAAAAAGAAACCAAAGCATTTGAAATTGAAAAAGAAAAACTATTAAAAGACTCTTTAGCCACCCTTGATTCTATCAGACATACCATTTATGAACAAGACAATCTTTATAGTCATCAATTAACCCAATATGCACATCATGATCATCAATACCGTTCTAAACTCAATACTCAACTTCAAACAAGGAATTTAAACCAAGAAAAAACCATTGACAATTTAAATAAAGAAATCGCCCAATTAAAACGAGATGTCATTAAGAATGAAAACAGGACACATCTTAAAATTGAACGTTTGGTTAAAAAGACAAACCGGATGAAGAAACGAATTGTTGAAAGAGAAAAATGGGCATTAAATCGGATGATTGCTAGATCTAAAGTAAAATTTAAACAACAACTTAAACATGAAAAAAACACCTACGTTTAGATAGACTGAACCCTATTTAGTCTATGTAGGTGTTTTCTTTATTTATAGGTTTGAGCACTTAAAACAGCTTTCTTCCAGCCTTCATAATCGTTAATGGCATCCTTATATTTCATTTTAGGTTGATAAGTCTTAAAGATCGATTGTTGGCCTCTGATATAATCAACAGAAGGGTATAAAGTCCCTAACCCTGCTAAGAAACCAACCCCAAGGGCAGTCATTTCCGTGTCTTTTGGTTTAATTAGCGGACACCTTAATAAGTCCGACTGGTATTGCATTAAATAACCATTATCAGAAACACCACCATCAATATGCACTTCTTCTAAGGGGATTTCTGTTTCAGTAATCATCACATCAACGACATCCTTGACTTGAAAAGCTATCGCGTCAAGGGTCGCTTTCGCAATATCACATTTATTTACATCTTGGGTAATCCCAAACATCGCCCCTCTAACATCTGTATCCCAGTAAGGGGCCCCTAAACCGACAAATGCTGGAACAAAATACATTCTTTTTTGACTTTTTAAGGCAAGCCCTTCACTTTCAGCTGAGGACTTAATAATTTCTAATTGATCACGTAACCATTTCACGCTTGCCCCTGCCACGAAGATTGATCCTTCAATCGCATAAGTGATTTCATTATTATATGAAAAAGCAATCGTTGAAATTAACCCTTTATTTGAAATAAAAGCTTTATTTCCCGTGTTCATTAAGATAAAGGCACCTGTTCCATAGGTTATTTTCATCGAACCCTTTTGGAAGGCTAGATGCCCAAATAATGCGGATTGTTGATCCCCAATCATCGCGGTGATTGGAATACCTTGGTAATGTCCAAATAGAAATTGATTTGGTTTAACTTCTGGTAACATTTCTAGTGGGATATCAAACAAATCTAATAGTTTCTCACTATATTCTAACTGGTGAATGTCATATAACATCGTTCTTGAAGCGTTTGACATATCCGTATAAAAGCTTTTACCCGCTGTTAGCCGGTATAATAAATAAGTGTCCATTGTCCCAAATAAGGCATCCTTGTTTATTAAGTAGGGTTTAACACGTTCCATGTCTAAAAAATAGCGCATTTTGGAGGCACTAAAATAAGGGTTTAATTGTAAACCCGTTATCTTTTTAATTAAGGGCTCATAGCCCAATGATTTCCATGTATCACAAATTTCTTTTGTATGTTTGGATTGCCAACTAATGGCGTGTGTAATCGGTGTGCCGTTTTTTCTAAAACAAACCGTTGTTTCTCTTTGGTTCGTAATTCCAATTGCGGCAATGTTTTCTTTTTTATATTTTTCTATGACTTTATTTAATAGACCTACAACGCCTTGATAGATCATTTCTGCATCTTGTAAGACCGCGTCATCTTGATAGATTTGATCAAACTCATGACTAACCAGTTCGACTAAATGACTTTTCTCATCTAAAACCACGATTCGACTAGAGGTGGTTCCTTGATCAATAGATAAAATATATTTAGTGCGCATCCAACCACCTCACACAATCTGTTATGACATCGTCTTTATTAAGTTCATTGAATATTTCATGAAAGTTGTTTTCATAGATAATCAACTGTTTATCTTTCGTACTCAAAAGGCCCTCAATACGTCTAGAATGTTCAACGGGAACAATCGAATCTAGACCACCATGAAGGATTAAAATGGGTTTTTCATTTCTATATAAATGTTTATTTAAGTGTTTAACGCCACCGACAAACATTTCTCCTCCTAACCTGATCGAATATTTTTTCAAGTTAAGTGGGTCTGTTTGATAGTATTTCTCAATGACATCATCATGGGTCAATGTGTTATTCCCAAAGGTATTTTTGATGTTTAAAAATCCAAACCATTTATACCCAATTAGTCTTAATGGTTTAACGCGTTTTAAGTAGTCAGTTGGTGCCCCAGAGGCAATATAACCATCCACTTTAGGTTCCCTAATCATATAAAGATGACCAATCAAACCACCCATTGAATGGCCTAATAAAAACTGTTTACCGGTTTTATTTTGATAGCTATCTATCACATCGGATAAATCATCAACATGGTCAAAAAAGGATTCAACATAACCTCTTTTACCATCACTCTTTCCGTGGCCTCTTAAATCATACGTTATCACAGAATAATTCGCCTTATTCAGTTCTTTTGCTAAATATTCATACCGGCCACTATGCTCACATATCCCGTGAACAATAAAAACACGTCCTTTTTCATTATCTACCAAGTATGGTTTAATATATAGTTTCATTTGATCACATCCCTAACCCTATTATAAACGTTTTAAACTATTTTTAAAGAATTGTTTAAAGTTTTATTTAATTTTAAAAAAAAGTAGCTTCAAAAGCTACTTAGTCTACTAATTCAAATAAATATCCAAAAATTCTAACTTCGTCTTTTGGTTTAACCCCTTTTTCTTTTAAGGCATCTTCTAAACCATAACTTCTTAGTTGACGTGAAAAACGTTTAACGGATTCCTCATTGTCAAAGTTTGTGCGAGTGAATAAAGTTAATATCCCTTCACCGGTAACTTCATAAACACCATCTTCTGCTTGGGTAATAATAAAGAAATCACCTGCATCCTTAAGGTTATAGGTTCGGTGGATGAGTTCGGTCTCGACTTTTGGAATCGTTTCTAAGGTTTCAAATAACTTATATTTTAAGGTGTTTAACCCCGTTTGCGTTAACGCGCTAATAGGATATATCGGATAAGCCTCATTGAGTTGAGTTTTAAAGATTTCAAATTGTTCATCCGCCCCGATAACATCCATCTTTGAGGCACAAACAATCATCGGACGATTCATTAATGTTTCGTCATAAAGTTCTAATTCTTTATTTATTTTCAAAAAGTTGTTATAGGGGTCTGGATTTTCTAGTTTATCCATACTGACAACATGCAAGATGACGCGGCATCTTTCAATGTGTTTCAAAAATTGAAAGCCTAAGCCAATCCCACTACTGGCCCCTTCAATTAAACCAGGTAAATCTGCCATCACAAATGATTTTTCTAAATCAACGTAAACTAACCCTAAATGCGGTCTTAAGGTTGTGAAAGGGTAATTTGCGATTTCAGGTTTTGCATTGGAGACATTTGATATTAAAGTAGATTTTCCGGCATTAGGTAAACCCACCAAACCAACGTCTGCTAACACTTTAAGTTCTAATTGAAAATGAAACGATTCACCTAAATCTCCATTTTCAGAAATACTTGGCGCTGGATTTCGATGTGTTTTAAAGCTGGTATTACCGCGCCCGCCTTTTCCACCTTTTGCGATTATTTCTTTTTGGCCTTCAACGGCAAAATCATAAATTAATTGTTTGGTGTCATAATCAAGCACTTGGGTTCCAACGGGAACTCTTAAGATAATATCTTCGCCATTTTTACCTAACATATTTTTAGGCATCCCATTTTGACCACTAGGTGCCATGATGTGTTTTTTAAAAGTAAAATCTAATAAGGTGTTTAAAGCCCCATCTGCCACAAAAATAATCGATCCGCCTTTCCCACCATCGCCTCCAGCAGGTCCACCAAATTCGACATATTTTTCTCTTCTATAGGCAACAATCCCGTTGCCACCTTTTCCCGCTTTTAAATAAACATCGACACTATCTTTAAACATACCACACCTCCATTAAATGAAAAAAAAGGATAAGCACTGCTTACCCTTCATAGACCGATACTTGTTTTCTATCTCTTCCCAAACGTTCGTATTTAACGACGCCACTTACTAATGCGTATAAGGTATCATCTTTACCTCTACCCACGTTCTTGCCGGGATGGATTTTGGTGCCTCTTTGACGGTAAATAATAGCGCCTGCTGATGCTTGTTGACCATCTGAAAGTTTGAGTCCTAAACGTTGTGCAGCAGAATCTCTACCGTTTCTAGATGAACCCACACCTTTTTTCGATGCGAATAACTGAATGTTTAATTTTAACATGTTATCCCTCCTTCTTGATTTTTATATATTTAGGGTATTGAATTTCTAATTCTTCAAGCGTCCATATTAAATTATCTAATATGGCTGTAATTGTGGATGAATTTTCTTTGACTTCTACTAAGAAGTAGCCCTCTTCCACATGTAATAATACTTTTTCATTTTCACCTAACCGCTTGATTAAGTTAGCTGAAAGAATGACCGCGGTGGATACACTCGCACAAACTATATCTTTTCCAGATCTATCATAACCCGCATGACCTTCAACTTTGATTAAGGTTGGGTTGGTTTTAATCCACGCTTTAATCATGATTAAGCGTTGATAGCTTCGACCACTAATTTAGTGTAAGCTTGACGATGACCTTGTTTCTTCTTATAGTTTGTTTTAGGTTTGTACTTATAAACAATAATCTTACGATCTTTACCTTGTTTTAGTACTTTTGCAACCACATTAGCGCCATCAACATAAGGATTTCCTACCTTAGTTTCATCGCCAACCACAAGTAAAACTTCTTCAAAAGTAACGGTTTCTGATTCTTCAACATCTAGTTTTTCAACAAAGATTTCTTGACCAACTTCTACTTTTAATTGTTTCCCGCCTGTTTTAATAACTGCATACATTACAAAAACACCTCCTTATCTTTGAAGACGCACTATCAAGGTAACCATTATGGTGTTTATGACCTCTTCTACGTGGTACTTATTTTGCAACGTGTTTATTTTACCTTATTTGATTTAACTTGTCAATCAATTAATGATACTTAATTTTGATTGACCTCAAATACGTAATTTATCTAAATATTTTACCCAAAACTTTGAATAAGATCATTAATCCAACGATGGCGATTAACCCAATCCCCAACGTAATGGCTAGTCCAGTTGCAGTTCCTAACATATTGCCTTCAGTGTTAACATCTGAATTTAATCTAAACCTTGCTTCATAAACTCGATCTTCTTTGGCTGGTTCAATCTCAGAGCTCCAACCAAGAAAAGTGTAATTTGTTCTAGTGGGATCTGAGGGCGCTTCTGGGGTAACATTATAATCAACCGTTTCTGTTTTAATGATGGTTGAACCTGATTTAAAGGTAATCGTAAATGTTTGTAAAACGTAGGTTCCATTTAAAGATCTAGCAGAGTTAATCCTCGTTGATTCTTGATCGAAAACTAAATCATAACCTTCACGCTCTAAACTACTTGGAACCACAACATCCCCACCCGAAGTAACCATTTGGATGTCCGTTAATTCACCATCTAAGTAAATTTTAATTTCATAGACTGGAATATTGTCATAAATCGCTGTTGTAAATGGGGTTGGTGTAATTACTTCATTATCAATTAGTCTTTCAAAAGACGGAAGTTGTGGGGTTAAAAAATAAGTGTAGTCAATATAATCTAGGTCTGCTCCAACTGGGTCATCCCAAGTCACATCGATAAAATACCAAGTTCCACCCAATCTAACATTATTCCAAGCGTGCAATTCACCATTTGAAAGAATGACTCCCGTGACATAAGTTGAATTTAATCCGTTATGATGCGCCAGTAATTGAAATGCTTCTGCATAGGCTTCACAAACTGGTGTTTCCCAATCAACCAACGCCCCTACTGGGGTGTGGGATAAATCATTTGTTTTTAAGTAAGAGTTATTTAATATTAAATAGTCATGAATATATTTATATTTTTCATATTCAATGGATAGTGCTTGAACGCCTTGGCTAATAAAATCTCTCGTGGCTAAAACCATATTTAAATCATCTTCTATTTGATCATATTTAATATCGCCACTAAGACTAACATACGAATCTGTCAATTTAAAAGTTAACTCAACCTCATAGTCTTTCGGACTTGGTTCTGTGGTTGTTCTAGTGATTCTTCCGAAACCACCATTTAAGAAAAATAATTCTGAATGTTCGTTAATAAGTGCTATATAAGCTTGTTCGATGGTTTGTTGATGGATATCCATTTCAGCTTCAGTGATATTTTCATAATTAATTACAAATGGTTCTTCTAATGTACCCAACTTTATATGGTCTAAATAAGCATTGTATAATGCTTTTCCTTCAACCGATAATGTGTTGTAATAAATTTTGCTTTGTGATGGGATTTCATTGACAAGTTCATTTATCTTATTAACGAATGACATTGCTTCATAATCATCTAAGTACGCTGCTTTTGTTTTAGCTTCAATTGGCGTAACTAAAAAGATACTAAATGCAATCCCCAAAACAGCCAATAATCCTTTGAATAATCTCACACATATCACCTCTAATAATATTTTACCACTTCTTAATTAATACATATAGTAATTTAATTTTACAAGTTATCTTTTATTGTCTTAGAAATTCTGAAAGAATCCTTAATTTTTCTAATCGCCATTTTCTTGATTTGTGGATCCATGTCTTTTCTTTCTAAATAAGTTAAACTTTTAGTTGGATATTTTACCGTCATTTCAGCCAAAAGCCAAGCTTTACCCATTTTAAAATAATAATCATCAGCGTGGATTATCTCAAGTTTATCTAAAACCTTATCAATATAATCATTATTTAAGAAATACAGTAACATCATGACCATAATTACCCTTAATGTCATCGGGTTAGTACTCGTTTGATGATGTCCTAGCCATTCCCAAACAATCTTTTGGTATTTTTTAGTCAGTTTAAAAGACCCACAAAACAAATCACAAGTGTTCCAAGTATCGATTACTGGTAAAAATGCATCAGCATAAGTTAACGCAAGAGCAATGTCTTTGATTTGACCAATCAAGATTGCCTGAATCAGTTCTAATTCTAAATAACTAAAATCATTTTCATCTAAAAAACCCAATTGGTTTTCTTGATTAATCGCTTTGGCGATGTTTCTAATTTCAGGTATTCTAACCCCTAAAATATTTTTTTTATTGGGGGTTAAGGTGCTGGTGAAATTTTGATATCCCTTATCTTGTTTAGCAATTAATACCTTTTTAACTTCATCTATCATGCTGGGTCAGCTTCTTCTTTTTTCTTAAAGGTAAAAAATTCTCTTATTTTTTGAGGAAATCCTGAAATGGATTCTTTAACTAAATTAGGCATTATTTTGAATGTTTCAATAAATGCCCCTCTTCTGATATCCTTCTTGGATAGTTCTTTACTATCGGCAAATAAGTATTTTCGTGTAATAATACCAATTCTTAATGTCAAGATAGCGTTTGAAATACCTTGGGTAATGGATTCGGTAACTATTCTCGCAAACGGTATTTCTTTTAAAAAGTTTTGTGAACTAGTCGGTAGAATTTCGGTTAAATCTAGGTTCTCTAAACCTTCGGCAATTAATGCCGTCGAAAATACATTAATTGTTAGTTTCGCTAAGTTCTTAAAGTTGGGTCTAAAGCCACTCATTTGAACAATCGATTTAATCATTTTTAAGTTGACAATAAAACTGGCAATTAAATCCCATCTTCCGTTTTGGCTGATCGCGGTTGAGATCAAAACAGTTTTTGCGTGTGAAAAAATTAATTTATTGATTTTCTTTTTTAAGGTTGAATTAAAGATTTCATTTAATTTTGCTTGTAAAGCTTCGGGTTCTTTAATAACTAGTTTTAACTCATTAGCTTCTTTATCACTAATGTCGCCATTTTTGATTAGTGTTTTCGCAACTTTTTGATAGGTTTTAAACCGGTGTCTTGATGGTTTGTCTAATACGGTTTCGATATTAAAAGCCGGTGAAAAAGCAATAATCCTGACTGGATTCAAGATTAAAAACCAAACTAAGATGATACACAACCCATAAAACCCATAGCCGACATAGGGATGAATCAAAGAAAGTTGAGCCCCTAAATTAAGTACCGCAGCTAATAAAATGAACATAAAAAGGATTAGTATCCCGACAATAACTGCAATCCACAAACGTTTACTTGATTTTTTCATTGTAACACCTCTATATCTCTATTATACAAGAAAATTTAAAAATTATACCTTTTGTTCGTTAAGATTGAACAACAACTTTTCTTTCCAATCACGACATGGTCAATCACATGAATCCCAATCGTTTGAGCTGCTTCGACTAATTTTGTTGTGGTAATAATATCATTTTTACTGGGCGTAGGGTCTCCAGAAGGGTGGTTGTGAACAAATATAAGGCTCGCTGCATTAAACCGCATCGCATGTTTAAAGATATCTCTAGGTGCGACCAAACTCGAATTAAGCGACCCCACAAATAGTAGTTTTTTACTTAAGATTTTATTTTTCATATCTAAGTAGATAACAAAAAAATGTTCTTGTTCTAAGACATCTAGTTCACGGTTAAATAAATAGTAAACATCACTCACATCATAAACACACTCTTTTTTCTCATCCAAATCTTCATACATTCTTCGTGTTAACTCTATTGCCGCAACAATGATACATCCTTTCGCAACCCCAACCCCTTTAATCTTCATTAATTCTTGAACGTTCATATTAAGCAATAAGGATAGTTTTTCAATTTTATACAAAATCCTTTTCGATAAATCTAAAACACTTTCACCTTTATTACCGGTTTGGAGAATAATTGCTAATAACTCACTAGTTGATAAACTTTTAACCCCATAGTTTAGTAATCTTTCTCTGGGACGCTCATTATTGGGCATCTCTTTAATTAAATAGCTCATTAAGTCACCTCTATTTATATATACAAACCAAACCCTCTAAAAAAAGAAAACTACCTTTTTATCAGGTAGTTTCTCATAAAACTGGCAAAATATAATGAACCGGTTATAACCAGCACATCATCTTTATCTAATAAATTATAAATTTTATTAAAGGCTTCAATTGGATCTTTAATTCTTGGTAAATCAAATAGTAATTCTTCTGAGTTAATATCGAGTGCCCGGTGATAGTCTATCGTGGTTAAGGTAATGTCATTGGTAATTTCACTTAAACTAGCTAACATTTCATTAAATGGTTTGTCTTGCATACAAGCAAACAATACTTTAATCTTTTTATCTTTGAAAATGGTTTTTAAACTCACATCCAAATTATTTATCGCTTCTTTGTTATGCGCGCCGTCTAGAATAATAGTTGGGTTTTCTTCGATGATTTCAAAGCGGGCTGGATTCGTGGCCTCTTTAATCCCATCTTTAATCATTTGAACGGGCATTTTTGGAAATAACAAATTTAATGCCATCACACTTAAGGAAATATTTTCCATTTGATATAACCCTTGTAAAGAAGGTTTATAGGTATGATACTCAAACTTAAATTCTAATGGATAAGGCTTAATCAACTTAATTTTTGAAGTATCTAGATAATAGACCTTTGAATTAAGTTTACCAAGATAGGCATCAATCAATTCATTAAACCCAAGAACCCCAGTGATGAGTGGGACGCCTTCTTTCACAATCCCTAATTTATTTAAGAGGATGCTTTCAAGTGTGTTACCTAATTGTTTTTGGTGGTCTAAACCCACGGTGGTAATAATCGATAAGATTGGTGTAATCACATTTGTGGCATCCAGTGCGCCCCCAATCCCAACCTCAATGATGGCGTAATCGACTTTCTCTTCCCTAAAGTATTTAAACGCCATCAACGTTAACAATTCAAAGAAGGTCAGGTGTTCATTGGTCTGTTCATAAAACGCTTCACTAAAATCTTTAATAAAGACGATTTGATTGAGTAATGTCTCATCATCGATCATATCATTATTAATTTGAATTCTTTCATTAAACTTAATGATATAAGGCGAGATAAAAAGCCCGACCTTATATTGATGCGCTAATACACTTGAAAGATAGTGCGCCACCGATCCTTTTCCATTTGTTCCCGTAATATGAATGGATTTAAAGTGATCTTGTGGATTACCTAACTTTTTAGTTGCTAAAATCATTTTGTCTAAAGATACTTTATCTTTAAACCTGGGTCTTGTTTCAAGCCAGTTTATTGCTTCATTTAGATTCATATGTTTTTAATCTCTCTAATAAAACACGATACTGCCTTTCATAATTTTGTTGTTTTTCTTTTTCTTGTGATATTTTTTCTTGACTAGCTTTCATTAAGAACTGTGGATTTGATAACATCTTATGACTTCTATTGCGTTCGTTTTCTAAATGTGCTAATTCTTCCTTAATCGCTAATATTTCTTCTTCTAGACTAATAACATCGCCTTTTAGAATATATAAATTATAGTCTGATCCTGTGAGTAAGAACGTTTCTTCATTTGAACTAAATGTTTTCACGATTTCACAGGTTTCACTTTTTAAGAAATGTTTTAACAAGATTTCTTCTTGTTTAATGGTCTTGTTGTCAGTTTCTATCCAAATCTTCAGTTCTTTTTTAGGTAGATTATGTTCTGCCCTAAAATTACGTACTTTTTTAATTATTTCATTGATCATCTCTAAGTCATGAACGGCTTGTTGATCCTCAAAGTTGGAGGCGCCTGGCCACTTGGCAATCATGATTGATGCTTCATTAGTTAAATTTTGATAAAGTCTTTCTGTAACAAAGGGCATGAAGGGATGTAATAATTTCAAAATGACCTTCACTGTAACATATAAAACACTTTCAGTTGATTCTTTTCTACTTTCATCTTCTAAGTTAAGTTTGGCATATTCTACATAATTACTGGCGAAATAATCCCAAGTAAAGTTATAAATACTTCTTGAAACTTCTCCAAAATCATATCGGTCAAAACTGATATCAACTTCTTTTATTAAGCCATTAACTCTTGTTAATAGATCTTTATCATAAACGTTTAATTTGACTTCGTTTAATGGTTTTGGATGGGTAATTCTCATCTCAACAAATCTAACAATATTCCATAATTTATTTATGAAATTCCAACTGGATTCAACCTTTTCAATTTCAAACCGCATATCTTGACCTGGTGTCGCGTTGGTGGATAAGAAATATCTCAAGGAATCGACCCCATACTGTTCGATCACATCCATTGGATCAATGCCGTTATTTAAAGATTTACTCATCTTACGACCTTTTGAATCTCTAATTAACCCATGGATTAAAACTTCTTTAAATGGACTTTCGCCCGTAAATTCAATGCCTTGGAAGATCATTCTTGCCACCCAGAAGAAAATAATATCATAGCCTGTAACTAAAACATCGGTTGGATAATATCGTTTAAATAAATCGGTTTTTTCAGGCCACCCTAAGGTTGAAAAAGGCCATAATGCGGATGAGAACCATGTGTCTAGGACGTCTTCATCTTGAACATAACCTTCACCTGGGCATTCAACTTGAACAATCATTTCATCATTTTTATACCAAACTGGAATTCGATGCCCCCACCACAATTGTCTTGAAATGCACCAGTCTTCAATGCCTTCCATCCAATTCGTGAATACTTTTTGAAACCGTTCTGGAAAAAATTTAACGGTATGTTCATCTAGCGCTTGTTTGGCAAGCGGTTCCATCTTAATAAACCATTGAAGTGATAATCTAGGTTCAACAACAACCCCTGTTCTTTCACTTAATCCAATATTATTAACATAGTCTTCTTTTTTATAAAGAAATCCTGTTTCAGCTAATTCTTTAACTAAGGCCTCTCGACAATCAAAACGTTCCATTCCTTCGTATTTAAATGCCATCTCATTCATAAATCCTTTTGAGGTCATACAAAGTGGCATTTCAAGGTTGTGTCTAATCCCAACTTCAAAGTCATTTGCGTCATGTGCCGGTGTTACTTTAACAACCCCTGTTCCAAATTCCATATCAACATAATCATCGGCAATAATAGGAATTTGAACATGGGTGGTGGGAATATAAACTTTACTGCCAATAAACTTTTTAAAACGTTTATCGTTTGGGTGAACCATTAAAGCTTGATCGGCAAACATCGTTTCTGGTCTTGTGGTCGCGACGGTTAAACCGCCTTCACTATCAACCAGTGGATAAGTAATGTAATATAAGAATCCTTGTTGTTCAACGTAATCAACTTCAATATTAGAAATAGCTGTATTGGCTTCAACATCCCAGTTAATAATTTTATTGCCTCGATAAATTAAGCCTTTTTTATAGAGTTCTAGAAAAACGTAATTAACGGCGTCATTTAGCTTTTTATCTAAAGTAAAACGTTCATGATTATAATCAACACTGATGCCCAGTGCCTTCCATTGATCATGAATATGATGTGCATATTCTTCTTTCCAACGCCAAGCTTCTTCTAAAAAGGCTTCTCTACCAATTTCAAATCGGTTCGTGCCTACTTCTTTCAGTTTTTGGTCAACTTTAACTTGGGTTGCAATTCCCGCATGGTCCATCCCTGGTAAATATAAAGCGTCATAGCCTTGCATTCTTTTTCTTCTAATAATAATATCTTGTAAGGTATTATCCATTGCGTGACCTAAATGGAGTTTTCCAGTTACATTGGGTGGTGGTATTACCGAACAAAATGGTTTTTTAGTTAGATTTCCAGATTCAAAATACTTATTCTTTAACCAGTATTCATATAATCCAGTTTCTACTTCTTTATGATCATATTTTGTCTTTATTGCCATCTTAACATCTTCCTTTCAAATCGAAATCGTTCGATTTTATATTCTAAAACTTCTTTTGGTTCACCTTGAACTATATCTTTTTTGGAACCAATTAATTCAAAATCTAACTTTTTAATTAAACCCTCACTCTTATGATTATCAAGAAAATGAGAGATATAAATCACATCTAAGTTTAGCTCATTAAACAAGTAAATGATAACCGCTTTACAGGCTTCTGTCATGATACCTTGACGCCAATAGTTCCGGTTTAAAACATAGCCTAAATATTTTTTATCATTTTTAGTATGAATCCCAATTGTCCCAATCATCTTGGTTTGATAAACAATCGAATAAATTTCATTAGAATTAATCATGCCTTCAATGACTCTTTTGGTTTCTTCAATTGATTTATGGGGTAACCACCCTGCTTTAGGACCAACTTCAGGATCTACTGCATACTCAAACATGTCTTTAGCATCCTCATAGACGATCTTTCTTAATAATAATCTTTTTGTCTTTATCGGTGTCATAGAGCCTCCTTAAAATAATAAAAGCGCCCTTAGAATAATTCTAAGGACGCATTATAAGCGCGGTACCACCTTAGTTCTAGAAATAATTCTAGCCCTTCAAAGTTAATAACGTAACTACCCGGAATAACCTACTTAATTTCAATTATTCAGCTCCATAGCGACTTCAATAATTAGTGGTTACGCTTTTACACCAGCTAGCGCTCTCTAGAAACTCTATCTTATTTACTACTCTACTTCAACACTATTAATAGTATAATCTAATTATTTTTATTTTTCAAGATATAAAATACCGATTGTCCCGGCACCACAATGGGTAGAAATAACTGAGCCGGCATAAGACTCAATTAAATGCTCTACTTTCACTCTTTCTTCGACTATTTCACGAATATAAATGGCATATTTAGGTGCGATACTGTGTGTTATGAAAACAAATTCAGGATCTAATTTTCCATTTTCATAGATTTCAAAGAAGTCATCAAGCATGCCATCAATGGCACGACTCATTTTTCCAGCGCTCTTCTTATATAAACCTAATTTCCCCTCTAACATTTTAATTTGAGGTTTTATTTTAAGGACTGAACCAATCAATTTTGAAAGACTGCTACATCTTCCCCCTTTATAAAGATAATCGAGGGTTGGAATAACAAATTGTGTATGGAGTTTAGGGACTAATTTTTCGACTGCATTTTTGATTTCTTTAGCGCTCATGCCTTGGTCTCTAAACTTAACTGCTTTTAACATCAGTATCGCAATCGCACCACTTAAAACACCACTGTCAACGACTTCTACACGACCTTCTTCATAATCCAGACTAGCCACATAGGCATTTTGAAAGCTGGAAGATATTTTTGAACCAATCGTTAGACAAAAGACATCGTTGCCCGCTTCAATGATTGGATCAAATACTTGTTTCCATTCTGCTGGCGCGATTGCGGCAGTTTTAGGTAAAATACCTAATTCTTCCACTTTTTGATAAAGCATTTCAGTGGTCATATCGATTCCATCTCGGTACGTATCATTACCAAATGATATATGAAATGGTAGCACTTGAATCTCATGTTTTTCAATTAATTCTTTCGGTAAATCCATTGCTGAATCTGCTATAAAAACTACTTTTTTCATACGTTCTCCTCAAATTGTTCTAACATATTTTCTAAACCTATTTTTTTATTGACAGAAGTTAAAATAACTTTAGTCTGCTTGAAATATTCTTTAAATCTCTTCTTAGCTGATGCCGTTTCTTTTTGGTTAAGTTTATCTATCTTCGTTGCGACAACGACAATCTCATGATCAAAGTGTGTTAAATACTCATACATCAAGCGATCATCTTCCGTTGGACCAACTTTATAATCGACCAACAATAAGACTTTTTTCAAATTGGGTCTCCCTAATAAATACGTTTCAATCATCGCTTCAAATGTTGCGATAGTAGTTTTACCTCGATTGGCATATCCATAACCTGGGGCATCCACTAAATAATAAGTATCATTGATTAAATAAAAATTAAGCGTAATTGTTTTACCCGGATTCTGGCTAGTTCTAGCGAGATTTTTACGGTTGGTCAAATAGTTAATTAAACTGCTTTTTCCGACGTTACTTCTCCCCAGTAATAAATATTCACTTTTGTTGTCTTGGGGAAAATGGGCCAAGCCTGTCCCACTAATAATATACTCTGCTGTTTTTATCATATTATTCATTATAAACGATATTCGCACTGATTTCCATAAGTTTGTGATATTTACGTTTAAAAAAGAGGCTTAAACCTCTTTTAATAAACTTATGCGAAGATTTGGTCAATAACGTCGTCAACATTACTAATAGGCACAATTTCAAGATGGTCTTTAACTTCTTTTGGAATATCTTCAATATCACGGACATTTTCTTTTGGAATAAAGATTTTCTTTAAACCACTTCGATGTGCAGCAATACTCTTTTCTCTTAATCCACCTATTGGTAATACGTAGCCTCTTAATGTGATTTCACCCGTCATGCCAATGTCTCTTCTAACCTTCTTACCCGTTGCCGCAGAGATAATGGCACAGGTCATCGTAATACCAGCTGAAGGGCCGTCTTTTGGAATTGCCCCTTCTGGGACGTGGATGTGGAAATCGTTGTCTCTAAAGAGCGAATCATCAATGCCAAATCGTTTTGAATTCGCTTTAACATACGACAATGCTGTATCAGCCGATTCTTTCATGACATCACCTAATTTACCAGTCAAGTGTAATACCCCTTTACCAGGATAGTAGTTTACTTCTATCATCAGGGTATCTCCACCAAATTGAGTATAGGCTAGACCAGTGACGACACCCACTTGATCGACCGTATCGGCTAAGTTGTGGGTAAAGATTGGTTTACCTAAATAGTAAGTTAAGTTTTCTAATGTAACATCCACTTTTTTATCTTTATTAATTAAGATATCTTTAATTCCTTTTCTAACTAGTGTCCCAACTAACCGATTAATTTGACGGACACCAGCTTCTCTTGTATACTTCTGAATCATTTCATAAATGACTTCGTCGGTTACGGAGAATTCTTCAGGTTTCATTCCGTGAACCTTTAATTGTTTAGGAACTAAATGTTCTTTTGTAATATTAAATTTTTCAAATTCTGTATAACTGGTTAATTCAACAATTTCCATACGGTCACGAAGTGGTGAAGGAATATTTTCTAAATAGTTTGCTGTCGTAATAAATAATACTTGAGATAAATCATAAGTTTCTTCTAAGTAATTATCACTAAAATTGGCATTTTGTTCAGGATCTAAAACTTCCAACATCGCACTAGCTGGGTCACCTTTATAATCTGATGCCATCTTATCGATTTCATCAAGTAAGAAAACTGGATTAATCGTTCCTGCATCTTTCATGCCTTTTAAAATACGACCAGGTAATGCCCCAATATAAGTTCTTCTATGACCTCTAATTTCCGATTCATCTCTTACACCACCCAAAGATTGTTTAACAAACTTTCTTCCGAGTGAATCCGCAATCGAAACCGCTAATGAGGTTTTCCCTGTACCTGGTGGCCCTACTAAACAAAGGATCGTTTGAGGATTTTTACCCGTTTTAATTCTGACGGCTAAATATTCGATTATTCTATCTTTAACTTTTTCTAAACCATAGTGATTTTTGTCTAAAGCGTTTTGAACCTTACTCAAATCTTTAGAGTCTTTACTCTTTTTATACCAAGGTAATGCGACTAAGAAGTCTAGATATGTTTTGATGATACCTGACTCAGCCATCATTGGACTCATAGATGAATATCTTGCAAGTTCTTGAAGGGCTTTTTCTTCAACTAGTTTAGGCATTTTAGCTTTTAAGATAAGTTCACGAAGTTCATCAACTTCATCTTCTTTCTTCGCTTTATCCCCTAATTCATTTTGAATGGCGCGCATTTTTTCTCTTAAATAGTATTCTTTTTGAGATTCATCAATATTCTTTTTGACTTCTTCGTTGATTTGTTGTTCCAGACTGGATACCATTTTTTGTCTCGCAATATCTTCTAAAATATATTGAAGACGGACATTTAAGTTAGGTTCACTTAAATATTTATACTTATCCATTTCGTTACCTTTAAGCCCAAAAACAATCGTATCGGCCATTTTTTCCGTCGTAACACCACTTTGAGCGGTCCTTAAGATCTCTTGTGGGTTATTTAAAACCACATTTGAATTCGCGATTGTTTCAGTCATCACCATTTTCGTTAAAGTCGCTTCTTTATCGAAGTCGTCTGAAAGGCTTTCTACTTCTTCATATTCAACCACGAAAAATGGATTAGTTAAAAAATACTCAACGACTTTGATACGTTTTAGGACGTTGAATTTTGCTTTTATGTTTCCATTAGGTAGTTTAACTTTCATTGTAACTTTGGCTAAAACACCATATTCTTCAATGTCAGTTGGGGTTGGATTTTCAATTAATGGATTTTTTTGTACTAAGATAATAATATGATTATCAAATGTATTTTCTGCTTCATCTAATGCTTTGAATGAGATTTGTCGACCAATATCACTTCTAAAATCATTATTAGGGATTGGTACGATACCTCTTACAGCTATTGCTGGTAAATTATTTGCCATGAAATCACCTCTTTATATTTATATTTATTGTATCACAACCTTGTTTGATTTGCAATCATAAAGCATGAGTGCCAAAAAGTTTATAAAAGGACACAAGCCTGTGTCCTTTAATTATACCTGAAATTAATTAAATTTCTTTTACGTTTGCTTCTAAATAATCAATTGTTTTACCAAATCTGACTTCATTAATGATAACATCTTCGGTTAATTGTTCTTTAACAGCTTTAACATCCATGTTATACATTTGCGCAATTTCACTGTATTTAGCGGCTTTTTCTTCCTCAGTTACTTCGAAAGCTTCTTTTTGACTAATCGCATCTACTACAAGACTTGTTAAGACTCTTTCTTGAGCTTGACGTGCTAAATCTGCTTCAAATTGTTCTAATGTTAACCCACTAAATTGAACATACATTTCTAATTCAATACCATATTGTTTTGCTTGTTGTTCAATTGATTGACGCATGTTCTTCTTTTCTGTATCAATCATTTCCATTGGAATGTCTACTTGGGCATTGTCTACGGCAAATTTAACTGCAGAACCAACAATTCGATTCTTTTCAGAAGTTTCTTTGTTCTTTTCTAAAGTTGCTTGAATATCTGCTCTTAATTCACCCACTGTATTAATGCCTTCGCGTTTTAAGCCAATAACGAAATCATCCGTTAATTCTTCTTTAGTTTCAACTTTAATTTCGTGAAGTTTAACTTTAAAAACTGCTGCTTTACCTTTTAAATCTTCTGAATGATAGTTTTCAGGGAATGTAACTTTAATAGCTCTTTCTTCACTGGTCTTCATACCAATTAATTGTTCCTCAAAACCAGGAATAAATTGGTTTGAACCAATCTTTAAAGAGTAATTCTCACCTTTTCCACCTTCGAAGGCAACCTCATCAACAAATCCTTCAAAATCAATAATTGCTGTATCACCATTTTCAAGAACACCAGATTCTTTTGGTTGTAACTCAGCATTTTTTGATAACAAATTGTCGATTTCTTGATTAACCTCTTCATCCGTTACTTCTAAGTTACGTTTTTCAACCTCAACACCAACATATTCTCCTAAAATAACTTCAGGTTTAATTGGGAATGTCAAACTTATTTCAAAGTTTTCAGTACGACTAATTTTTGCTACATCCACATCAATCTTAGGATCGCCCACGATTGTAACGGATCCTTCTGTAAATACTTCATCATACAAGTGACCGATAACATGATTTAAAGCTTCTTCATAAAGTGATTCAACACCAAATTTTGCTTCATAGATGTTTCTTGGAACTTTACCTTTTCTAAAACCGTCTACTTCAACATTGGGTTGAACATGTTGAAAAGCGTGATCCAATCCATGATTAAAATCATGAGGTTCTACTTCAAAAGTAAACTTAGCGTAATTGGTTCCTAATTTTTCAAATTTCATTAATATTTCCTCCATAATCTTTCATATTATATCACAATATCTTATTGAAATGTAACTATTTCACTTAAATAAGTTATATTCATTCTTCAAATATCTTTTTCAGTTAAATCAGTGTATAATTTGTGTCATAAGACTTTCTATATAGTAATATTAAGGGTGTAAGAGGTTATCGAATAGATAAATAATATTTTATCTGCTAAGTTGGGGTGGGGACCATGAGAATAATTAATAAGATTTTAATGTTTTTCTTGTCTGGCATATTTTTATTGTTATTCTTTGTCGTCCTTGCTTATTCTACCGATATGCACATCAGAAACTATTCTGCTAGACACGCAATAAATCGTATCTTAAACACTACAGAAAGCACTTTAAAAGCGTTTGTTTTTAATATAAATGACACCCCGTATGCTAGAAACTTATCCATCTCAAAAGATGATACTGAACGTTTATTAAAGGGAACTTATGTTGCGAATATAACTTTTGATAATACCGATTTTGAACAAATAGGCGCCATCACACTTAATGATATAAAGTACACCGATTATTTTGAAACACTTCATGATAAGTATCTAGTCGTGACGATAAAATTAGGTGTTTTCTTTGCTGAAGATGAAACTAGTAAAACCCTTAATTTAACCAGTTATGAAGTTAATGGGAAAGTTTATAATACTTCATTATCTACGATTGCCTTTAGAGAAATAAACTATGATATTGTTGATGCAAAGAAAGAAAGTGTCGTAGGAATTCAAGTTAAAGTCGCAAACGCATTTGGCTCAAGAGCAATTTCTTGGGGAAGCGGGATCATATTCAAGAAAGTTGAATTATCCTCTGGCTTTAGCGGATTAAATAAAATGTACGAATATTATATTCTCACAAATGCACATGTGGTAGAGGGGGGAAATGATTTCGTTATTCATTACCAAAACCAAACGAATACTTATCCAAAATACCGAAACGATAAAGTCGAGTTAATTGGTACTTATACAATAAATACGGATATTGCAATATTAAAATTAACAACGAGACAAAGTAACATTAAAGCGCTTAACGATGCTCAATTTGAAACTAAAATCCCGGTTGAAATTCAAGAGAATCAAGTGGTTTTCGCAATCGGTTCTCCTGTTAATGAAGAGGGTGGTTATGATTTTAATAACACAAAAGAAGGGATTATCTTAGATCTCCATACCAATGTTTACATAAAAGACACTAATGATTTATGTGTTAGTGGATGTGAAGCATTTCAAACAAGTGCCATGCAAGGCAATGGTTCTAGTGGTGGTGGTATCTTTAACGCGGTTGGTGATCTAATTGGTTTACATTTTGCTGCAAACCTACAAAACGGAACCGCTAGTGAAATCCCAATGTCAATTATATTAATAGCCATCGATGATATATTAATCAAAGCAATTATTGAAAAAGAAGAAACAGGTTTATATGTTCCTTCTTTTTTTTAGCTTATATCTCTTTTAAAGTATTCAAAATGAAGCCAAACCAAAACTATCTATTCACCAATAACACCTATTTGACTTCATTTTTAAATAAAAACTACCTTAAAAAATGTGTAAAAAAAGACGCTTTAATCAAGTGTCTTTCTTTTATGTATCAAATCAAACCTAAGCGACTTCATAACCAGCCGATTGGACGGCTTCTTTAATCATGGCTTCAGTAACTTTATCATTTTCTTTAAAGGATGCTTGATTTGATTCTAAATCAACTTTAACTTTTTTTAAACCTAAATCCTTTAAGGCATTTTCTACTTTTGCAGCACAGTGCTTGCAACTCATACCGTTGATTTTAATTTCCATTGTTTCACCCCCTTATATCTTTTTAATCTTAATGCGTTTAAAACAACACTTACACTACTAAAACTCATTGCTAGAGCAGCAATCATCGGATTCAATAATGGTCCACCAAATAAAGTTAGTAAACCTAAAGCAATAGGAATTCCAATAACATTATAGATGAATGCCCAGAATAGGTTTTCTTGAATATTTCTAACCGTATGTTTTGATAAATCAATTAAAGTTATGATATCTTTAATGTCACTTCTCATTAAGACAACATCACCCGCACTCATCGCAACATCTGTCCCACTTGATAAACTCACGCCGATATTCGCTTCTTTTAAGGCAATGGCGTCATTAATACCATCTCCAACCATCATGACAATATATTTTTCTTTCAATGTTTTAATAATATTTTGTTTGTCTTGAGGTAAGAGTGAACCATAAAACTCATCCACACCAACTTCGTTTGCAATATGAGTAACAGTATTGATATCATCACCTGATAAAATAGCGGTTTTGACCCCAAGTTCATTTAGTTTCTTAACGGTTTCTATGACGCCATCTTTTAATTGATCAGATATTGCTAGTATCCCAATAAGTTCGGTTTCGTTTGCTAAATATAATGCACTAATACCCTTTTTAGAATAATCTTTGGTGATGGTTTTTATTTGACCAAGTTTAATCTTATTTTCAAGCATTAATTTTTCATTCCCAATTAGATAGGTAGTTTCCCCAATTTTGCCTTTAATTCCTAACCCGGTAAAATTTTCAAAATTATCTACCTTAGACAATTGATAGCCTTTTTCTTCAGATGCAGTAATAATAGATTTAGCAATAGGATGATTCGATTGTTGTTCTAATGAGGCTGCAATTTGTAACAATTTATCTTCTTTCGTTTCGGTTAATGAAATCACTTTTAGTAAAGTCGGTTTACCGACTGTAATCGTCCCCGTTTTATCAAAAACAACCATCGTTGCTTTACTGCTAATTTCTAGTGCTTCTCCTGAAGCAATTAAGATTCCATGTTTAGCTGCTGCACCACTAGCGGTCATAATCGCAGTTGGCGTGGCGAGTCCTAGCGCACATGGACAGGCAATAACTAGAACAGAGACTAAAATATTCATTGAAAAATCAAAATCTCTTGTGGCAATCATCCATACAATAAAACCTAATAGGGCAAGCACTAAAACAATTGGCACAAAAACGCCACTTATTTTATCGGCTAATTTTTGAATTGGTGCTTTTTTCATTTGCGCTTCTGATACTCTTTTAATAATACTAGATAAGACCGTATCGTCTCCAACATGAGTAACTTTCATTAATATAGCACCCGTAATATTCACTGTCCCACCAATAATTTCATCATTGAGTGTTTTGTCTTTCGGGATTGGTTCACCTGTCATCATAGATTCATCAATTGATGTTGTTCCGTCAATAATTATTCCATCCGTTGGAACAACATCGCCAGGTCTAATCATTAATTCATCATTTATTTTAATTTGTTCAAGTGGTGTTTCTACATAGGTATCTCCAGTAAACAATAATGCAGTTTTAGGCTTTAAATCCATTAGTTTTTCTAATTCACTGGTTGTTTTTGTGGTGGATAGTTGTTCCATATATTTACCTATCATCACGAGTACTAAAATAGTAGCGCTCACTTCAAAATATAAAATATCAGCAAATTCATGGTTGCCTAAACCAATCATAACAAGAGCATAAACGCCATATAAAAAGGCTGCTGAGGTCCCTATCGCAACCAAAGTATCCATGTTAGGGTTTCCTCTAAAAAGATTTTTAAAACCATTCACATAATATTTGTATCCAATAATCATTACTGGAACAGTTAATAATAATTGAATTAAGGCAAACCCAAATGGATTTGCCATTGGATCAACCATACTTGGTAAAATTAATCCAATCATGTGCCCCATTGATACATATAACAATGGAATCATAAATAATAGTGCTAATACAATTTTAATACGCATGTTCTTGAGTTTCTTGTTTTGTTTCTCAGATAGAGTTTCACTATTATCAATCGCACTAGCTTTATAGCCAGTTAACGTAATATTTTTATATAATTTTGACTCATCAAAGGACATATCTACGACAACCCTTAGTTGTTCGGTAGGTAAACTTACGTTTGATTCAAGTACACCAGGTGTTTTTAAAGCTGCTTTTTCAACAGCAATTACACAAGCGGCACAAGTCATACCTTTAATATCATACATAATTTCTTTATTCATTATTTAAGCCCCCCCCTATACTATATTATAGGTTAAGTCGACTATTTTAGCGTTGGAAATGCTTAAAAAGACAAGCGAGAGCGCTTGTCTGATTGATTATAGTTTACTTTTTTTTGTTCTTTTGACTTTTCATCTTTTCGCTGGCATAACTGACTAAATCCGGTAGTTTGATACCATTATTTGGAAAATGGGCTACACCGTATGAAAAATCAAAATCAGTTAACATTTGAATCTTTTGGATTTGTTCCTTGAACTCTTTTATTATTCTAGAAAAATCTTTTTCTTCTTTTAATAGGATTATAAACTCGTCACCACCATAACGATAGACTTCATTTGGCGTAAAATGACTTTTCATTAACTGAGCCACTCTTTGGAGTATAAAATCGGCCTTTATATATCCAATTGTTTGATTGTAGGCTTCAAAATTATCAAAATCAATAAACATCAAAGCAAACTTATTATTGTCATGAATCTGATCTTCAAAATTAAGTTTTAGAGTTGATCTCGTTGGTAACCCTGTTAATGGATCAATATCTTCAATCAAATAATAATGTTCAAGATAGCATCTTGATCTATTACTTAAAAAGGTCATTAGATGACAACTTACCGGCAATAATGCATTTTGGGTAAAATAATATTTATTTGCTTTTGGTTCATCTAAATCAATTAGTTCTTTAAGGATCTCAAAACGTTCATGATTTTGGTCATACAAATTATCATAAAACGCCTCAATGTTTCCTTCATTAAATATGTTATTATTAAATGTCATTGGGCTAATAAATATTATATTTCTATGTTTATTTCTAATTATATAGAGATTATTGTTATTTTTGTTATTTGGAGCTTCATCTAGGAAATCAAACATTTGTTTTTGCCCTCACATATTGTCTTGGCCATTCGATTTCAACCCCTAACCTTTGTGCAAATTTAAGGGAAAAATAGGGATCTCTTAACGCAAGCCTGCCAAAATAAATCAGGTCAGCTTCATTATCTTCTAAAGCATCACTAGCCATTCTCGCATCATTGATTAATCCACCCCCCATTACAAAAAAGGGTGTTTCTGCTTTAATTTTTTTCGCAAATCCCAATTGATAACCTGGATAACTATCCGGTTTTAGGTCAATAATACCACCTGAAGAAACATTTATGATATCGACTACACCGGGGGTAATTTGATTTAATATTTCCACCAAATCTTTTGGTTTTAAACCATCTTGATGGTATTCTGAGGCACTGATTCTTATACCTAGTGGTTTTTCAATCGGCCATTCATTTCTGATAGCGATGATGATTTCATTTAATAGTCTGATTCTACCCTCCAATGAACCACCATAACTATCACTTCTTTTGTTAGATAAAGGACTTAAAAATTCATTAATTAAATAACCGTGTGCCGCATGAATTTCAAGGTAATCAAATCCCGCTTGATTCGCTCTTCTCGCACCCGCTTTGAATGCTTCTACGACTTCCTTTATTTGAGCGATAGACATTTCTATTGGTGATGGTAAATCCCCATAAGGAATTGAACTTGGGGCTATTTTAGGATTAGCATCACGGGCTTTTCTTCCCGCATGTGATAACTGAATCCCTATTTTAGATCCAAAATGATGGACCCGATTAACAATCCAACTCAGTGATTTAATATGGTCGTCGCTCCAAATACCTAAATCGTCTTTGGTGATACCACCGTTTGGCAAAACAGCGGTTGCCTCAACCGTAATTAAACCGATTTGTCCTACTGCCCTAGTCGCGTAATGGATTACATGAAAATCATTCGCGAACCCATCGACTGCACTATACATACACATTGGCGGCATAACAATCCGGTTTTTTAACTTCATATCTTTGATTTTAATTTCCTTGAATAGTTTCATCCCTAATTCCTTTTAATTTCGTTTTTATTTCTTGCATACGTAAGTCAAGATCATGTGACAATGAAGCACATTCTTTTAATTCGGCTTTGATTTCGCTGTTAGCACTTATTATATGTTTGTATTCTACGTCATGTTCAATTGTAGACCAAAAATCCATCGCAATCGTTCTAATTTGAACTTCTACCTTCATATGTCTTTTCTCATTTGAGAAAAAAACGGGTACTTCTATGACTAGATGTAGGCTTCTATAGCCATTTTCTTTCGGTTTTTTAATATAGTCTTTGATTTGAACCAATTTAACATCATCTTGATTCACTAACATGGTTGCGACATCATAAATATCATTAATATAGGTACAAATAACTCTAACCCCAGCAATATCATTAATTTTAGACAAGTTTTGAATGGTTTTGTCTAAACTATAGCGCTGCATCTTATTCAAAATCGACTCGGGACTTTTTAATCTTACTTTAATAAATTCAATCGGGTTTCTCGATGTTCTGATTTGCAGATCATCATTTAATATTTCTAGTTTTGTTTGGACTTCTCGAATGGCCGCATAATAAGTCATCATAACTTGTCTATAAAGCGTTGCTTGTTCCTTAAACTCGATCGGAACCGTTTCAACAGCGTTTGCCATGAAAGTAACGTCTAATTCCATTGACACATTATCACCTCAACTTTATTATATCACTAAAAGAAAGCGCTTTTATTATTGCGTTATTTTTAATACAATTTAATAAATTAGTCACTATATTTATTTTTGATTCTTTATAAGAAACTTTAATTGTGTTTCGACTTCCTGGACTTTGTTAATATTCTTTATTTTATATTTTTTCTTTTTCGTTTTAATGATGATAGTACCGTGTTTAGGTTTGTTTTTCTTATTAACTCTTTTAGCTTTAACTCTTTTTACCTCTTTATATGGCACTTGAATGTTTTTTTTAGCACTTTTAATAATATATAAATAATTATCATCATAACTGATAACGACATGACTTTTTAGTAAACTATTTAATAAAAATAGTGAAATTACCCCAAACAAAAAAATGATAAAAAAAGCAGCATAATATAAATTGCTTTTTGTATCCTCTGTCACAAAGTCAAATAAATTATTTATATGACTAACAACAAATACACAGCCCACAATAATTAATAAACTGATTATCAAACCCATTATTAATGGAAAAATTCTTTTTTTTGCTAAATCTCTTTTCAAAGTCTTCACCATGGTTATTATACCATAGAGAAATCTCAAAAAATCCCTCCTTCAAAGAAAAAGACAATTTTTTTATGCCTTCAAAAAATTGTCTTTTTTATTTCTCATAAATTTGATTTTTCTAAATCTAGTAAATACTTTTTTAATTCTAGTCCATAATAAAATCCACCTAATCCACTTTCAGATAACACCCTATGACAAGGGATAATGATCATGATTTTATTCTTATTTAATGCCCCGCCGACAGCTTGATAAGCTTTATTTCCCATTAAATAAGCAATATCACCATAGGTTAGGGTGTAACCATAAGGGACATCCATCAGTATCTCATAAACGGCTTGTTGAAAAGGGGTCGCCTCTTGTTTAATGGGTACGGTAAATTCTTTTAATGTTCCTTTAAAGTAAGCTAATAATTCTTGTTTTAATTGGCTTAGTAAAGGTGTTTCTTGATTAATTAATCCTTTGGTATCATAGGGTTCTAAAGATAAACCGCTGATATGTTCAGTGTTGTCTTCAACTAAAACAAAAGTACCTACTTTTGTGGGAAGTTTTAGATAATATTTATCCATCATTTTAAGCTCCTGTTTTAAAAGGATCATAATTAAAGGTATAACTTGTTTTATGTTGATACTTTTGGTTTTTATTTAAGATACCACTATTTAAAAAACTATAATGAATTCCGCCTGGTTCATACTCAAATTCTAAGGCCACGCCCTGATAGCGGCTAGATTGATAATCGGGTATTTGATCGGGGGAAATCGAATTATGCGTATACACTACCAAGGAAGGATAAGTTGATTTCATTGTCATCTCAATTAAGCTCTTGGGACTATACAAACTGGTCAAACCTTGGTCTAGTAAAAAAATAGTATCTAACCCTTTAAAAGGGGTGTTCATTAATTTTTTAATCGGTTCCTTTAACGCAGTAGGTTCTCTTAAATCAAATGGCGTCCTATCAACCTCTGCGATTCCAGATACACTAAAGTCATCTTCAAATTTAACATATTTAGAGGCAGGTACTTTAATTACGTGATCTAAAATATCCGGTGAACCGTCTAAATTAAAATAGGCATGATTCGTGATATTCATTAAGGTTGTTTCAGTGGTATCGCCATCATAATCCAACTGTAAGATATTATCAATTAAAGTATAAGTAACCCTTAAGTTGATATCGCCAGGAAGCCCATCATCGGTACTGGTAGAATGGATTTCAAAAATCGCACTATTTTCATGACTTTCAACATAATTAAAATAACGTGTTGAAAATCCATTGGCGCCACCATGAAGTGAATAGGTTTCTGATATGAATGGCTTTGGATAAATTTTTATACCCTCTATTTCAAAACCACTACAAAATAATCTCCCTGAGGATCTTCCAATTGTTTTTCCATAATAGTGATCATATTTTATAAAATCCGCTAGTACTTTGGGTCCAACAACCACATCTATTCCCTTAAAAATAAGATTAAAAATACTCGCCCCTTTGTTTAGTAACACCACTTCTAATACATCATTCTTTAATGTTACCATTGTTAAATCCTTGTTGATTTTTTTTACTTGTTTCATTGTTACACCCCTTTTAAATTCTCTTTTATTATAGCCAATTACTGATAAACATTCAATTCAAAAAATGAGTATGAAAAAAAACGCACTTTTATGCGTTTCTAATCTTTAGTTCAAATCATACCACTTTTTAGCATTCATAATACTTTCTTGGGTTAATTGGTGCCCGTCATTTGACCAAAACACCTCTATTAATGCGCCACTATCAGTCAAAAGATTATGGAAAGATAATTGTTCATTATAGGTAGTATAAGGATCTTGTTTGGAAGCGGATATAAACACTTTGACGCCGTTTAAATCTTCAAATTTTAAATTGGGATTCAGAAAGCTTGGGTTAAATAATATCAACTTGTTTAAAACATTCCCTTTTAGTTGAAGTAATGATTCTAGTAAATTAGCGCCATTCGAATACCCAATCCCAATCATCATTGCTTTATTTAAATTATATTTTGATACCGCTTCATTAATAAATTGGTTTAAATTTTCGGTTTCTAAACTAATTGACGCATAATCATAAACCCCAGTAGAATATCTTTTAAAGAAACGGTTCATTCCATTTTCATTGACATTGCCTCTTAAGGAAAGAATGTTCGCTTCAGGATCAATAAATTGGGCAATTTCAATTAGATCATATTCATCTCCACCGGTCCCGTGTAAGAGTAATAAAGTTTTATCACTGGAGCCTTTTTTAAATAAATGGGTCATTTTAATTACCGACTTTTTCTTCGGCATAATAGCCTACTTTTTTTAATAAAGTTTGTAAAACTTCATTTTCTTTGACATCCAATACTTCAAATAAATTACCCATAAATGCATAATGTTTAGGCATAATTTCATCAGTTATTTTTTGGCCTTCATCTGTGAGCTTAACTAAAATAATTCGTTTATCTGTTTTCCCTTTATAACGTTTGATCAAACCACGTTTTTCTAATTTATCTAAAACGTAGGTCATCGATGAATTGGCGATTAGTACCACATCACAAATGGATTGAACGGGTATCGTTCCTTTTTTATATAATACCTCTAAGGCTGAAAATTCAGTAAAGTTTAAATCATAGGTTTTAATATCTTCCATCGCATAAGCGAGAACACTTTGTTGGGTTCTAAATAAAATCGTCATTGTTTTTAAATAGTTTTGCATATTAGAGATAGTCTTTCTGTCTGATGCGATTAGAATCTGATGTATCAAATGGTTTAATCAGATTTTCAATTTGTTTTTTGTGTTCTCTAAATTTAGGGGGAAGGGCTAAATCAGTCCCCAGTTTTTCATAGGATTCTTGATCATCAATAAAACCCGGTTCATCGGTTGCGAGTTCAAATAAAATATTTCGATACATTCTCACATAGACCGATTCAAAATAAAATCTATCTACATAGCCACTATTGGCGATTCGTTTACTTCTAAAAAAATCTTCCCATTTAAATAATTCTTCTTTATTTTCTAATCTAAAAGCGACATGGTGAACGCCACCATAACCTTGATAAGCTTGTGGGTACACTTTGTTTTCTTCAACAATGACTCTAGCGCCATTTCCACCATTATTCATTTCATAAAGGCCTAATGCGCCTTTTTTCTCAATTGATTTAAACTGCATTACATTGGTTAAAATCGCATCCATTAAAGCATAGTCTGATACGACTAAGAAAATGGTCCCTAACCCTCTAATCGCATATTCATTAGGCACAGGTCCATTTTTCCAGGGAATACCATAAGATTGCCATAATAAATCCTTCTCATCAGAGATTAAGGCATATTGTTGTCCATCAAAATCGTTAAAATAAAGTGTTTTCGAATTAAATAAATCAAATACTTCACCATGCTTAACACCATATTTATCAAACCGTTTAATAAAGTATTCTAATGCTTCATCAGTGGGTACTCTAAGGCCAATTCTTGAGATTTCATCTCTACCATGAACCACTTGTGAAATCCCCTTAAAATCAAAAAATGTTAACCCTGATCCTGGCGTCCCTCTATCATCGCCATAAAATGTATGGTACGTTTGAATATCATCTTGGTTAATCGATTTTTTAATCAATCTCATTCCCAATACTTCTGTAAAAAATTCATAATTCTTTTTAATATCACTTGTGATTGCGGTAACGTGATGAATTCCTAATAATTGTTTCATTTCTATTCTCCTTGTTTAGTTAATTTTACTGATTCGCCGGTTTCTGTTTCAACTGAGATGGATTCCATACTCATCGAAACCGTTGAACGAATCGCTTTTACATATTCTTTTCTTAAGCGTGCTCTTTCTAGGGTTTCAAGAGGGGTTAATTCTCTTTCTTTTGAAAGTCTTGCCAGCTCATTAATTCTATTTAATCTATTTTTATGGGTAATATAGCTGTCGTATTGAGCCTTTGTTTCGTAAGGATAATCTTCTAATTTATCTATTTGTCTAATAAATAAAGGATACAATAAGCCTTCATAACCTTCTTTTAAATGAGAGAATTCTTCAGGGATGACAAAGGTTTGTCCTAAAGTAGCTAGGGGTTCATCTACTGTAAATCCAGGACCATCCGTTGCCAGTTCAATTAAGATTCCCCCTGGTTCTTTAAAATACAATGATTGAAAATACGTTCTTTCTCTTACTGGACTAACTTGATAGCCAAATTTTCTAAGGGTCGTTTGATAATATTCAATTTCATTAGATGGGATTGTAAATGCGATATGATGATGGGTCCCCCCACCATATACGCCATCTTTGAGGTCATTAGTATAAAGTTCAATATACTTGCCTAAATCATTATTCGCCTCAAATCTAAGGTAGCCCTTGTCTTGACCAACATACTTTAATCCTAATTCAATAAATAGTTTTTTTGTTCCTTCCAAATTATTAGAATAAAGGGTTGCCCCATAAATGCCTTTAATCGCTACTTCTTTGGTAATACCATTTACTTCATACTCATGAAGTTGGCCTAACTCACTTTCGATAAGTTCCAATGATAAATTATGTCTGTCTTGGAATCTCAGTACTTGATTACCAAATCTTTCTAACAAGCCATAACCGACTTTGAATTTATCTAAACGATTAACCCAAAAATCTAAAGAACCTTTGGGAACCATTAAACTAATAACCCCTACTTGTCCTTTACCAACCTGACCTTCGATTTTTTCAATAGGCCATGGAAAGAAGGTTAAAAGTGTTCCTAAATCTCCGTTTTTATTTCCATAATATAAATGATAATAAAAGGGATCGTCATAATTTACGGTTTGTTTTACAAGTCTTAAGCCTAAGACCCCGTGATAAAAATCTAAATTTTCTTGTCCTTGCCAGACAATGCTTGATATGTGGTGTATACCTTTAATATTCATGATAAAAATCTCCTTGATGATTCCATTATATTTCGAATTCGAAATACTTTCGAATCATATGCTTTATTGTTTTTATGTAAATGACTTTTAGTTTACTAAACCCTGCGATAAAATAATAATATAAGCATAAGGAGGCATTCTAATATGGCTATAAATAAGACTGTTTCAAAAGAAAATATTCTTCAAATTTTAGAAGAAAGGTTTAATCAAAATCTTTATCGTCACCCAAATATGGACTTTAAACAAATATTAAGTAGGCTAACAAATAAACAGATTGATATTTTATATAACATGGAACTTACCGGCGGCGAACCTGATGTCGTTTTATTTGATGAAAAAAACAATGCCTATGTTTTTATGGATTGTGTCACAGAATCGCCCTTAGGCAGACGGAGCCTTTGTTATGACACAGAAGCTTTAGAAAAAAGAAAACAAAATAAACCTCATGGATCCGCGCAAAGTTTAGCTAAAGAAATGGGGATTACTTTGTTAACTTATGAAGAATATCAATATCTTCAAAAGCTTCAAGCAGTTGATACCAAAACTTCTTCTTGGCTTCAAACCCCTAAAAACATTCGTTCCTTAGGGGGTGCACTCTATGGAGAATACCGTTATAAAACGATCTTTTTAGGACACAATGGAGCCGATTCCTACTATGGCACTAGAGGGTTTAGAGGCTCATTAAGCGTTTAAAAAAAGTCTATTTCTAGACTTTTTTCTTTACTTATTTATTCTAAAAAGAAACCGTAATCTAATATTAGGTGCCCTTCGGCATCTTTTTTGCTAAATCTTTGATGGTTATAGCGTTCAAAAAAATGTACTTTGTTTTCATTGTCTACTTTAACGGGATTAAAATTAGATAATCTTAACATGTCTAATACTTCTTGATGTTTATCATAGATATCCGGTTCAATCCCTTCTATGAAACATACCCCAACATTTGAAGGTTGTAAATCTAGATAATCAAAACCTTCTGGGACTGGCGTCCAGGGTTCAAAATAGCCCAATGCTTATCTTAGATGAGGCTACAAGTAATGTTGATACAAGAACCGAAAGGCTTATTCAAGATGCCATGGATCGCATTACTAAAGGACGTACAAGTTTTGTGATTGCACACAGATTATCTACCATTAAAAATGCCGATCTCATTATTGTAATGAAGGAAGGAGACATTATTGAAACTGGAACACATGATGAACTCATTATTCAAAAGGGTTTCTATAGTGACTTATACAATAGCCAATTTTCTGATCAAGAACTAGTTTAATATTTAATAAGCGCCAGACTATGCAATTTTAAATGTAGTCTGGCGCTTTGTTTTGTCTTTATTTAAGTACTTTTTTAATCAGATTTTCTTTTTTCTTACTAGACGGTAAATATCTAGTATTTAAATCAAATTTATTAGACTTTTCTAAAACTGCTTTGTAGTGGGTAAATGTATCAAAACTAAACTTACCATGATACTTCCCAATACCACTTAAACCTATACCACCAAACCCTAAATTATGATTATTAAAATGCATTAAAGTATCATTAATCGTAATACCACCTGCTCTGATGTTTTGAACGACATAATCTTTTATCTTTTTATTATCTGTAAAAAGGTATAATGCTAAAGGCTTTTCTTTCATATATAAATAAATATCTTCAATATTATCAATTGTAATAATTGGTAATATTGGACCAAATATTTCTTCTGACATAATGTTAGAATCTATTGTGGGCTCTATAAGTGTTGGTTCAATCTTATTTTTATCATGATATCCACCCCATAAGATTTTTTGATCTTTCATTAGATTGATTAATCGAAGATAGTGCTGTTCATTTATAATCTTTGGATAATCACTTGATGATAAAACGTCTTCACCATAAAACTGATGGACCGCCTCTTTAAAATACTTAATAAAGTCATCTTTTTGACTTTTTTGAATCAATAAGTAGTCTGGTGCAATACAGGTTTGTCCGGCATTAATCAATTTACCGAAAGCAATACGTTTTGTCGCAAGTTCAATGTCCTTTTTATCAATAATAATGCATGGGCTCTTACCACCGAGTTCTAATGTAACTGGAGTCAGATTTTTACTTGCTTCTGCCATGATAATTTTTCCTACCCTTGTGCTACCAGTAAAAAATATATAGTCAAATTTTTCTTTTAATAACTTTTGACTTACTAGGTAATCACCCGATACAATTGATACATTCTTGCCTGTAAATACTTCATCGATAATTTTATAAATTATCTTTTCTGTATTTATTGCATACTCTGAAGGTTTAATCACAACATCATTACCTGCACCAATTGCACCAATTAGTGGCATAAAGATTAATTGAAAAGGATAATTCCAAGGGCCTATTATCAGAACTCTTCCGTATTTTTCAGGATAAATATATGCCTTTGATGGAAAAGTAGTTAAATTTCCTTTAACTTTTTTGAGTTGGGTCCATTTTTTTAATTTATGAATGAATAATGAAATTTCACTTAAAACAATGCCTATTTCTGTTGAATAAGCCTCTTGACTTGATTTGCCAAGATCTTTAAATAAAGCTTCTTTAATTTCTTCTTCGTAGTTAATTATTGATTCTTTTAATTTTTTTAAATAAGTAATACGTTCATTATATGTCATATTTACCTCTAATTAATATTATTTTTAGCACATTTAAGTATCTAAGATGGATTTTGTTTTTCTATTTTTGATAACCCTATTCCTTAAAATAAAAGTAACTAAAATTCACCATTGTCACCTTGTGAAGAAATTTTAAAACCATATCTTCCAATAGAATTTGAAAATATATCAATGTTGTGTTTACCTTAGTGTAAAATAAATGATGATTCTCTTCCAATATTGAAACCAACTCCCCATTGATATCAGTAGATATATTAACTCATATAACCATCATGTTGACTTTTTTTGTAAGAAATCGCATTTTTATTCATTTAGGTTAAAAATAGCGTGTTGTCAAGTATATAACAAGTGCTATTTTAAGGAAAGCAATGTGATAGATTCAACGTGATAAGTTTGAGAAAACATATCTACAGGGGTCACACTTTTGATGTGGTAATACCTTTTGAACATATCTAAATCTCTTGCCAAAGTAATTGGGTTACAAGAAACATAAACAATCTTTTCCGGTTTCATTTTATTAACAGAATCAATAAAGGCTTTATCAAGACCAAGTCTAGGTGGATCTACAATTATCTTATTAAACATTCGACTATTATTTAATATAAAATCTTTCGCATCGCTAACAATAAAAGTTGCATTTTCAATCTGGTTCATTTTTTTATTCTCATTAGATATCGTAACAGAATTTTGATTGAGTTCAACACCAATCACTTCTTTTGCATATTTGGCTGCGGTTAAGGCAATCGTTCCAATGCCAGAATAACAATCTAATAAAGTATCATTTTTATTCAAATTTAATTTATCAATCGCTATTTGGTATAACTTTTCGGTTTGATACGGATTGACTTGATAAAAAGTATCTGGGCCAATATTATAATTAAACCCTAATAGAGTATCGCTTATCGTTTTTTTACCATAAAGTAACTTATATTTATTCCCTAAAACCGCACTTGTTTTACGGTTGTTATAATTAAGATAGATTGATTTGATATTGGTCTGTTGCTTAAGTTCTTTTAAGATATTGTTAATTCCTGGGAATACCTCTGAACCGATGACAAAACAAACGAGCACTTCATCCGTATGAATACCCACTCTAATTAAAAGATGTCTAATCACACCGGTTTTTCTATCCTCATCATAAGCTTCTATTTTATGCTTTTTAAGGAGATTATTGACCAGTTTAATCATCTTGTTCCCTAATTGATTTTGAATCGGGCAATCACTCACATTGACAATCTGATGCGTATTTTCTTCATAAAATCCAGCAATTAATTGGTTTTGTTTATTTTTAGAATAAGTTGTTAAGAGTTTTGTTCGGTAATGTTTAGGATTGTTTGAAGCGATCGTATTTTCAACAATCGTATCGATTTGATACTTATTGAGTTCTTTAATGATGACATCTTTTTTATATTCTATTTGGGCAAGGTAAGTCATTGATTGAAGTTGACAACCACCACACTTTTCGTAATATTGACAAAAAGGGGTAACTCTATCTGGTGAATCTGTCACGCGTTTTTTGATATTAATTTGATTTTTATCGATATCACATTCAAAAGTTTCTCCAATTAGAATATCTCTAAAATAGCCTTTAATGCCCTCATGATATAAAACGCCTAATCCACGACTATCGATACTGTTACAGGTTAGTATTTTAATCATAACTTTATCTCATTAATTAAAGGATTTTGAGTCAAATAATTATTTAAGTTGTTAACAATTAGTTTCATCAAAACCTTGTCTGGTAGTGGGGTATTACTAGAATTATGGGGGGTTATTAAAAGATTTTTAATTTGCCAATAAGGCGAACTTTCTAAAAGCGGTTCCGTGTGGAATACATCTAAGTAAGCTCCCCTTATTTTATGCGCATTCAATAGTTTAATTAAATAAGATTCATCATGGGTTTGACCTCTTCCAACATTGACATAAAAAGCATCTTTATGCATTAAATCAAACAAGGGTTTATCAATTAAATTAGTCGTTGATTCACTTAATGGTAGTGTGTTGATAATGTAATCGGATTTTGCCATTAACTTTTGAAGCCCTTCAATTGTATTATAAGTTTCATCAAACAAACTAGGTTTATTACTTCTTCGATAAACACTGGATGTAATATTAAAACCTTTAAGACGTTTAAGTATTTCAACAGCGATTGAACCACCACCAATAAAGCCAACTTTAGCGCCTTCTAAGTCAATGAAATCAAAATAAGGTTTCCATATACGACGCTCTTGTTGGTCATGATATGTTTCTAAGCCCTTATTAAAATTAAGAATTTGAGCGACAACCATTTCAGCGATAGAAACGCTATAAACATCTCTTGCGTTTGTAAGTCTAATTCCATGTTCTTTTAAAAAAGAGATATCCAAAGTATCATATCCAGCCGTAATCAATAATAGGTATTTTAAGTTTTTAAGTTTATCTAAATGATCGTTTATTTGTGAAGCCATTCCAACAAAGACATCCACATCTTTGTCTAGTTCATGGACGACCTTCCAAGATTTATCAAGTTCATCTTCGATCTGTTCATGGATTCTTTTCAGTATAAATATATACATCTTATCAACTCCTAATCCCATTATACAATAAAAAGACCCAAACTTTATTATCGTTTGAGTCTCATTTTAGTGATTATGATTTAAAAAAGTGAATATAGTAAGAAAATTGAACTCATCAATGAAGCAACCAAACTAACAACCGTAATCTGCGTATTAATACTTGGACCTGCTGTATCCTTAAATGGATCACCTACAGTATCCCCCACAACAGCCGCCTTATGTGCATCTGAACCTTTACCACCAAAATTACCGGCTTCAATATATTTTTTAGAATTGTCCCATAAACCACCACTATTACTCATAAATAGTGCTAGTAATAAGCCTGTAATAATGTTACCAGTTAAGAAGCCACCGATCGCTTTAACGCCACCGATAAAGCCAACGAGTAATGTCAGTATAATAGCGAACAATCCTGCTGGAATTAATTCTTTTAAGGCGCCAAGCGTGCCGATTTCAATACATTTCTCATATTCAGGAACAACGCCAGCTTTGCCTTCCTTAAGTCCTTCAATTTCATCAAACTGACGATGAATTTCCTTAACCATCTTGCTGGCATTCTTTTCAACGCCTAACATTAATAAAGCACTAAATACAGCTGGAATAGTTGATCCAACCAGTAATCCAAAGAACACCAATGGATCCATAATATCAAAACCAGTTAACAATGGTTGTGATAATCCTCTTTCTAGGATTGCCATATTTACCTCACTCATAAAAGCACCCAATAAAGCAATGACAGTTAACCCTGCTGCACCAATCGCAAACCCTTTTGTTACTGCCTTTACAGTGTTACCAGCACTATCAAGTTCATCCGTAATATCTAACACTTCATCACCTAAGTTCCCCATTTCGGCTAAACCTCTTGCATTATCAACAATAGGACCGTAAGCATCATTAGAGATAATCATTCCAACAATCGATAACATTCCAACTGCTGCCATAGAAATGCCAAACATACCATATTCTGAACTTTGAATAAAGAAACCATCTGCTAAAGGCGCCATAATTAGATAAGATCCAAGCGCGCTAATTGCTATTCCAACAATCGCTGGCATTACTGACAAGAAACCATAACTCATCCCAGATATTAAGGTTAAAGCTGACCCACTTTGAGCTGCCTCAGCCACCGTTTTGACTGGTTTATGGGCATCATTCGTAAATAAATCACTGGTTATCCCGATTACTACCCCAATGACTAAACCGATCATAGCGGCACCATAAATACGCCACTCAAAATCTAAAAGATAAGTTGCCACGGCAGTAAATATAGCATATAAACCTGTAGTAATATAAGTACTCTTATTTAAAGCACTAGTTGGTCCACTCTTTTTACCCATTCTAGCAAATAATATCCCAATCATTGAAGCTAATAAACCCAATATCGCAAAGACAAAGACGGTTGTAGTATGCTTTGTATTACCTAACTTAGCATCTAAAGAAATAGCCATCACCAATGCTGCTGACATTGAGGCGACATTAGAATCAAATAAATCTGCGCCCATTCCGGCAACATCACCGACATTATCACCAACATTATCTGCGATAACCGCAGGATTTCTTGGATCATCTTCAGGAATTCCAAGTTCAACTTTACCAACTAAATCAGCTGATATATCGGCTGTTTTTGTGAAAATACCACCGCCCGCTTTCGCAAAAAGCGCCAATGATGATGCCCCAAAGCTGAAGCCCAATAAGGCTTGAGAATTACCTACTAAAAAGAAAACTAACGCAACCCCTAATAAAGACCCGCCAACAACCGCCATCCCCATTACCGAGCCACCTCTAAAACCAACTAAAAAGGCCGGTTTTATACCTTTTTTAGCTGCTTCAGCTGTTCTCATATTCGCTGAAGTTGCGACTTCCATCCCGATAATACCGGCGATTCCTGAGAATAAAGTCCCGAAAATATAACTGATTGCCATCCAAATGTTATCAACCGGGTTATCTTGCCATATAAATTTAGGCAAAAACAATAAAATTAAAATTGCAGCGACAAGTGTAAACCAAAATAACATTTTATATTCTCGTTTTAAAAATGTTCTGGCGCCTTGTTTAATGTACGAACCTATTTCTCTTATTCTTAGGTTCTCTTGTGGTTGACGTTTGACCCATAATAATAACCAAATTGCCAATCCAAATGCTAGTAGTGCAACCATAATAGATGCTAGTAAAATCCAATTCACGGTAATGCTCCTTTCTAAAAACGCTTTCAAGCCTATTATAATCCTAACAATCCTAATTTGTAAAATAATCTAATATTTTTCACAATCTATTCATTTTTTTAGTTGTTTACGAAAAAAAAGTATCCAAATTTGGATACTATTTTTTATGTGCTTTTAATGGATAAATCCCTGAAACAGGTAATGTAAACATAAATCCAATAACCTCTTCATGGGAATCGGTTAAAACTTTTTGGATTTCTTCTACTATAATCGGTACTTGTTCATCTTTAGGTATTACCGTAAAGATTGTTTTTGAGGAACCAATTTTTTTTAGATTAATTTCTTGGAAAGGGCCACTTAAAAGATAGTTTAAACCTTCATATTCTAAAACCGCTTTTGCCATTCCTTCACTGTCTAGTATGGTAGCGCCTCTAACTTTCAATTTAACAAATGTATCGAGAATATTAGGTAAGTGTGATAAATCATTTAAAACGATATACAGTATTTGCATGTTATACTCCTTTAGGCGATGCCTTCAATTGAAGACAATTGATCTAACTTATCAAGACCATTAATTTCGCCTGCTTTACTAATTGCATATTTAGCGAAAATCGGACCAGTAGTTTCATAAATTAAAATACTTAACATAATGATGGTTGAAATAAGTGGATAGAAGGTTGGCATTTGACTACTTACAACGACTAATAACCCTAATGAAACGCCGCCTTGTGGCAAGAGCGCAAATCCTAAGTATTTTTGTACAACGGGTTCTGCATCAGCAATCTTAGCTCCTGCACGTGCGCCAGCATATTTTCCAAACCCTCTTGCAATAATATAGGCAACTGCAAGTATGGAAACAAGGACTGATGTTTTAATAATTCCTAAGTTTAAGCTCGCCCCAGCCAATGTAAAGAACACAACATAAAATGGGGTTGTAAAATCATTTAAGCTATTAAACACGCCTTGTGGTTTCTTAACCATATTCGCTATCATTGTCCCAATCATTATATTAATTAATAAACTAGATATACCTAGATTATACTGACTAAAGTAATTATTTAATTGTACTGAAACACCAATTCCTAAAAATACCACAATGATTGACAACACTTGCATATCATCACGTATTTTATCAAATTTAACGACAATCTTTGATAAAACAAACCCTAAAACCAACCCAATTATGATTGATCCAAATACTTCAATAAAAGGTTTAGTAATCATTAACCATACTGGCATTGAAGTAGTGGATGTTAGCATCTGAGCAATTGAGATAAAAAAGCCAAAGATAACTATCCCATAAATATCATCTAGTGCGGTTACAGGCAATACTGTTTTTGTTAATGGTCCATAAGCTCTATATTGTCTCATAACCATCAAGGTTGCCGCGGGTGCTGTGGCTGCACTCATTGAAGCTAATATCAATCCAAACGCGATATTTCCACTACTAAAAGGTTGATATCCAGTCATAATAGGTTCTGGTTTAGGAATAAAGAATAATATTAAAAATACCGCTATTACTACACCAATTACTTCAAGCATGGTAATAGTATTAATCTTTTTACCAACTTTTTTCATTTGGCTAATACTAAATTCACTACCAATAGAGAAAGCAATAAAGGCCAATGCAATCTCACTAATAAATTTTAATGTGTTTTGGTCTATAGAAGTAATAAAACCTTCTCCACCGCCAAATAACAACATTAAACTCGGTCCTAGGATTAAACCAAAGACCAGATAACCCGATACTTCTGGTAGTTTAAATCTTTTAGCTACTTTACCACCGATAAAGCCGACCAAAAGAACTACCGCAACTTTAAAAATCAACAACATAAACTCTCTCCTATCCTCATTATAATAAAAAAACGCATATTAACTATACGCTTAATAACTCCTATGAGGTTAGCTGACGGGTTCAGAACATTAAGTGTCCTTTCTATAAAATAGATTCACCCCCATTAATTGGGTCCCCCACTCACGAAGATTCGGAGAGTTCTTTATCATTATAATCTATTTCGCTTGTTAATTCAATCTTATTCTTGGTAAAAACGTTTTAGTTTTTATATGTTATAATTAAATCATAGTTTGGAGGGATTTATGAATGAAAGTATTATTTATTGGAACAGGTGTAATGGGACGACCGATGGCACTAAATTTAGCCAAAAACAATGTTGATGTTACCGTTTATAATCGAACAATTGAAAAAGCAAAAGCGTTAGAGCCACATGTAAAAGTGGCAACGGATTTGGTTTTGGAAGCAAAAAAGGCCGATATTATTTTTAGTATCGTTGGCTATCCCAGTGATGTTAGGGCGGTTTATGAAACAATTATTCCCCACTGCAAAAAAGGAACTATCCTAGTTGATATGACCACTTCTTCGGTTAGTCTCGCCGTTGAACTATCCTCTCTCGCAAAACATTATGGTCTTGAAATGCTAGATGCACCGGTTACGGGAGGAGACTCTGGTGCGATCAATGGTACCTTATCAATTATGGTTGGTGGTGAGGAATCAACCTATCAAACCATTTTTCCTTACTTGACTTATATGGGTAAAACAATTACCTATATGGGTGGTCCAGGTAGTGGTCAAACAATGAAGTTAGCCAATCAAATTACGATTGCTGGTAACATTCTTGGGATCGCAGAAGGCTTATATTTTGCCAAAGAAAAAGGCTTGAATTTAGAAGATGTCTATAGTGTAATAGTAGGCGGTTCAGCCTCTAGTTGGCAAGCAATTCACAATGGTAAAAAAATGATTTTAAAAGATTATCAACCAGGATTTTATGTCAAACACTTTTTAAAGGATTTAAAACTGACTTTAGAAGAGTCTATAGGACTAGATTTACCACTTCTAAAACTGGCTGAAAAAACATATTCGATCTTAAGTGAACTTCATAATGATGCTGGAACGCAAGCTATTATTGAGTATTATCTTAGTCAAGCGAAATAAAAAGCGACTTTTGAAGTCGCTTTTTATTTCATTGGATAAATACCCTCTACTGGTACTACAAACATAAACCCAACGGTGTCACTTTTAGAATAGTTTAACAAATGTGATATGGTTTTAATAATTAGAGCTGAATCCTCATCGTTTGGAATAACTGAAAAGATAGTTTTTGAATCGTCTACATGTTCAGGAACAGATCTATCAATAGAACCTTTCATTAAAAAACTTAAAGTTTGAGATTCTCTAAGGGCTTTGCCCATGCCATACGAGTCAACTATCGTTGCCCCCTTAACCCCATGTTTTACAAAGACTTCAAGAATATCATCCATGTAATTTGAATCATTCAATACGATAAATAAAGCTTGCATAAGTTACCTCACTTTTAATCATGTTACCTTAAAACGTCAAAATAAACAAGTCATTAACCGATTAATCGTTGTTAAGATTTGCTAATTTCGTCCTTTTTTCATTGTTTAATTTGAATCTAAATTCTTATGTGCCACTGCCATCATTAATTTGATTCGGTTTAACTGGTTAACACTAGAAGCACCCGGATCGTAGTCAATCGCAACAATATTCGCTTCATGATATTCATTTCTTAATGCTTTAATCATGCCCTTACCAACCACATGGTTAGGTAAACACGCAAATGGCTGCATACAAATGATATTGGGGACTTCATCTTTAATTAACGAAACCATTTCACCTGTTAAGAACCATCCCTCACCCGTTTGATTACCCAAAGATAAGATATCTTTTGCGCCATCTGCTATCTGGTGAATATTATGATAAGCAGTAAAATGTTCTGAAATACTTAAATACTTATTGATATTTTTTCTAACCCGTTCCATATATTTGATAATCAGGTTTGAGATTGGTTTCATCTTTTTGTGATAACCAATTAAATCCGCCTTAACCATACTATTTTTAAGGGTATATAAGAAGAAATCATATAAAGCAGGCATGACAGCTTCACCGCCTTCTTCTTCAACTATCCTTACAGCGTCATTATTGGCATATGGGTGAAATTTGACTAAAATTTCTCCGACTAAACCCACTTTGGGTTTTACTTCATCTGTCATTGGAAAACGGTCAAAAGCTTGAATGGTTTCATAACACAACACATCAAAAGAAGTATTCAGTTTTCCCGTAAAGAAAGTTTTACCCAGTTCATTGTATTTATTATAAAGTTCATTTGCAGAACCTTTTGTTATTTCATAAGGTCTAACGCGGTAAAGGACCTTCATCAATAAATCACCATAAACCAAAGCTTGTAAACCTTCTTTAATTAACTTATAGGATAATTTAAAACCTGGATTCAACTCTTTTCCTAATGAATTTAATGAGATTACTGGAATATGTTCTAAGTGCATATCCTTTAATGCTTTTCTAATAAAAGCGATATAGTTTGTTGCCCGACAACCTCCACCTGTTTGAGTAATCAGTAAAGCGACTTTATCTAGGTCATACTTGCCTGATTTTAATGCCTCCATTAGCTGTCCAACCACTAAAATGGACGGATAGCAGGCGTCGTTATGAACGTATTTTAATCCGGTATTTTCATCTGCCAATGTCGTATAATGGAGAATCTCAACCTTATAACCCGCCTTTTTAAAGACTGGTTCTAATAATTCAAAATGAATCGGACTCATTTGTGGCGCTAATATCGTGTGTGTCTTCTTCATTTCTTTCGTAAAGATGACACGTTCTAGAGCAGTTGTTGATTCGATTGGCATAATTGAACGTTGATGACGCTTTTCAATCGCTGCCTTAAGTGAACGAATTCTAATTCTTGCCGCACCTAAGTTATTGACTTCATCAATTTTAATAAGCGTATATATTTTATTATGTCTTTCTAGTATTTCTTTAACTTGATCAGCGGTAACCGCATCCAAACCACAACCAAAACTTGTCAGTTGAACTAATTCTAATCTTGGTTGTTCAGTAACAAAGTTGGCCGTTCTATACAGTCTATTGTGATAAACCCATTGGTCAACCACTCGAATCGGTCTTTCTAAAGAACCCAAATGGGCTAGCGAATCTTCACTAAAAACAACAAATCCATACCCCGATATCAATTTATCCAATCCGTGATGAACCTCCGGATCAATATGATAAGGTCTTCCTGCTAAAACAATCCCAAACAAATTGTTATCGTTCATATACTTTAAGGCTCTTTCGCCTTCTTTTTGAGTATCTATTTTGACCTGTTCCATTTCATTAACGGCTAGTTTTACAGCTTCAGTAACTTCTTTTTTAGATACCCCAGTATGCTTAAATACTTCATATAGTTTATCAGGTAGTAATTTAAAATCATGAAAAGAGATAAACGGATGAACCAAAGGGATATTTTTATCTTTTAAATCGTCCACATTATTCTTAATAACTTCAGGATAACTAATCACAATTGGGCAATTAAATTGATTATCAGCCGTCAAATCTTCTTTATGTTCATACATAACCGAAGGGTAAAAGATAAAATCTAAGTTTTGTTCTAGAAGCCAACTGATATGACCATGAACCAGTTTTGCTGGATAACAAACCGATTCACTTGGAATGGTTTCAATCCCTTTTTGATAAATCTTATTGTTTGATGGCGGTGATAAAACCACTCTAAAATTCAAATGATTAAAAAAGGTTACCCAAAATGGATAATTTTCATACATATTTAAAACACGGGGAATTCCCACGGTCAGTTTGGCACTTTCTTTTTTTACCGGTTTATAGGTGAATAATCGTTTATTTTTATATTCGAATAAATTAGGTAATTCTGATTTTTGAAGTGGTAACCCTAAGCCTCTTTCACATCTGTTGCCACTAATGTATTGAATCCCTAAGAAATCATAGACCGTTAAAATACAATTGTTTTGACACAATCCACAACGTCGCATGGTTGAATTAATGTCAAGATTAATTAAGTCTTCTTGACTAATTAAAGATGAATAAGGATTATCATCTTCTTTGGCAATCAACGCACAACCATAGGCGCCCATAATACCGGCAATATTGGGTCTGATAACCTCTTTACCAGTTTGAAGTTCAAAAGCTCTTAAGACGGCATCATTTAAAAAAGTGCCCCCTTGACAAATAACATGGTCACCTAAATCATCTTTACTTTTTAACCGAATTACTTTATACAATGCATTTTTAATAACACTATAGGCTAAGCCAGCTGAGATATCGCCAACCGTTGCCCCTTCTTTTTGGGCTTGTTTTACTTTAGAATTCATAAATACGGTACATCTAGAGCCTAAGTCAACTGGATTTTTAGACTTGATTGCTACATCGACAAACTCAGGAATACTAACATCTAGTGATTGAGCAAAGTTCTCAATAAAAGAACCACATCCGGCACTACAAGCTTCATTGAGAACAACCGTTTGAATGATCCCATCCTTGGTGGTCATACATTTCATATCTTGACCACCAATGTCCAGTATAAAATCAACATTGGGAACAAAGTGCTCAGCCGCTGTATAGTGAGCGACTGTCTCTATTTCGCCAATATCGACAAATAAGGCCGCTTTGATCAATGCTTCTCCATAACCGGTAACCGCACTTTTCTTAATCTTAATCCCTTCATGCATCCGATCATATAATTCCAACAATGCCCCTTTTAAAACCCTTAATGGAGAACCTTCATTATTGGCATAAAACTGATATAAGATATCTCCATTATCATCTATTAATACCATTTTTGTGGTTGTAGAACCAGCATCTATTCCTAAATAGGCATTCCCATGATAGGTAGCCATGTCTTTGATTGGAACACTGGACTTCGCGTGTCTTTCTTTAAAACTTAGATAATCTGTTTCATTTTCAAATAGGGCTTCCATTCTAGTGACATCATCAGTCGCATCCAAAGAATGGTTCGTTAAATTAGTTAGCAATTGATTAAATGTTGTTGGTACGTTATCTTTAGTTGATCTCGCAGCCCCAATAGCGACATAATACTGGCCATCTTCTGGGCTAACTGCATCGGCCTCAGCTAAATTTAAGGTTTCTTTAAATCGTTGTTTCAACTCGGTTAAAAAGAACAATGGTCCCCCTAAAAAAACCACCTTACCCCGAATCGGTCTTCCACAGGCTAATCCTGAAATCGTTTGATTGACAACACTTTGAAAAACAGAAATCGCGATATCCTCTTTTCTGGCCCCTTCATTTAATAAAGGTTGAATATCACTTTTCGCAAACACGCCACATCGAGCCGCAATCGGATAAATTTCTTTTGCGTTTTTTGCTAGATCATTTAAACCTGCCGCATCGGTATTCATCAAAGCCGCCATTTGATCAATAAAGGCACCAGTACCTCCAGCACAAGTCCCATTCATCCGTTGTTCTATCCCGTTGGTGAAAAAAGTAATTTTCGCATCTTCGCCACCAAGTTCAATAACTACATCTGTGCCTTCAATCGTTTCTTCAACTGCTTTAACACAGGCAATAACCTCTTGAATAAATGGTACTTCTAACCATTTAGAAGAACTTAATCCCCCCGAACCAGTAACTGTTAGCTTTATTGGTACATCATTATATTCCTTAACAACGTCACTTAAAAACATATGAATTGTCTTCTTAATATTAGATAAGTGTCTTTCATAACGTTTGTAGACGACTTCTTTATTTTCATTTAATATCACTAATTTAATTGTCGTTGATCCTACATCTAGACCAGCATAAACCATTTTATCAATCTCTTTTTTAAACATATTAACATTATAACAAAACATTCCCTAAACATTACCTTTAAGCGAAAAATAACACATTCATATATAAAAATGGACACACGGTCCATTTTTACTTATTTTTATAAGATTTAACTCATTTCTGATTCATCAAAAGAATATTTACCAAAATACATTCGTTCCATTAAGTTTTTCTTATAAAGGAGTTCATGTCGGTCAAAAATAAACTTTTCAATGGTTGTCCATAAGAAGATCCATGAAACAATATTTAACATTTCTCTTACGGCAAACAGATCAACCTCATAATGATGTAAAACAATATTACTAATAAAACCAATCATGCCTATTGTAAAAGTGAAAAATATTTTCCGGTACAGTCTTCTAATACTCATTTTAAGTTCATAAAGCCTTGCTACCAATTGATGTTCTATCTTATTTCTAATGAGAGATTGTTGGGTTTTTAAGGCATTTTTAATAATAATTTCTACATCATCTTTATAGGGAATATACTTATTGTCTTCTTCCATCCCATCAATGGCATCGGTTAAGGTATTTTTATTTAAGACCTCTTTGGCATCAACTTCAATCCAAGTTTCTTCCATGTAGTCTCGATAACGTTTGACTCTTTCATCTAGTTGTTTTGATTTTTCTTTAAATGCTTTTTTATCATTAGGTTCCATATCTTACTCCTTATATTCTATAAGCATAGTAAAACTTTTTTCATTTTTGGTTAGGTTATAAACTTCGTAAGCTTCTTGACCATTATAACGACTAACTCCAACTTTAAATTCATCCCCTAAATGCATTTCACTGTGAAAATATAGCTGCATTTTTTTGAGTTTATCCATATGTTTAGTTTCTTCTAGACCCATCGCGTCATAACAAAACTCGTTATACCTAACGTTATTTACATGACCTAAATTATCAATATTGGCATTGGTAACGGTGCGATTATAAACCGGTTTAAACTCTAATTCTTCTCTAAACTTAGGATCCGCATCGGTTAATCTTATTTCTGTGTTTTCCATTAGATTAAAAGGCAGTTCTCTTTTTCGATAAATGGATCTGTCCTCTAAATCCATTAAAACAGAAAAACTGGTTCCCCTAACCATCACTTCTTCATTCTTATTTAAGACGGCGAACTCTCTTCGATAGTAAGGTCCTTTTTTACCAACATACCAAGTATAACCCAATAAATTGGTATCCGTTGTTGTGATTGGTTTATCAATTTCAATTACCATTGAAATAATGACCCATCCATACTTTCCTGCTAATTGAACCCCAATACCGGAATCGGTATCCTTTAAATGTGTATCGGCTAAGTAACCTAACATATTATGATACCCATACGTTTTATATTGACCAAATTGGTTAAAATCAACCACCCATGGTTCGAGAATATATTTCTTATTTGTTTCTTTCATAATTACCCCTATTCTACTGTCTAATAGAGTTTTGATTAAAATCCCGCTTATACTATGTTAATCAATATTATTAAAAGCACTGGCAATTTGGGCGCCAAGCTTAGCGTTATTATAAACCAACTCAATATTTGCTTCTAACGATTTACCACCCGTTTTTTCAACAATGTTTGCCAACAAGAATGGTGTCACATCTTTCCCTTTAATATGCTTATCATGTGCTTCTTTAACAGCCGCATTAATAATCGTATCCATGTAAGCGCCATCTAGTTCATGTTCAACAGGAATTGGATTTGTGACAAGAACGCCAGCTTCTAAGCCTAATTTAGCTTGGGCATAGACCAGTTTCGCAATAGTATCAGGATTATCCAGTCTTAATGCTAATTTATATGCACTTTTAGCGGTATAAAAAGCAGGAAGATAATCGGTTTTATATCCAATGACTGGAACCCCTTTAGTTTCTAAGTACTCTAATGTTCTTGGTAAATCTAAAATAGCTTTAGCGCCAGCACAGATGACACAAATACTTGTTTTCGCAAGTTCGTCTAAGTCGGCAGAAACGTCCATATCTTCATTGAATCCTCTATGAACACCCCCAATACCACCTGTCACAAAAAACTTGATACCTGCCAGTTTAGCCGCAATCATGGTGCCAGCAACCGTGGTTGCTCCAACCTTCTTAGAGGCTAAGACATAAGCAAAATCTCTTCTAGATACTTTAATCGCTTCGGGTGATTTGGCTAATAATTCTAGTTCTTTTGCTTCTAATCCGATTTTAATTTTTCCATCAATGACAGCGATTGTTGCGGGAACCGCACCATTATCACGAATAATTTGTTCTACTTTTTTTGCCATTTCTAAGTTTTGTGGATAAGGCATACCATGTGTAATAATGGTTGACTCTAAGGCAACAATTGGCTGTGAATCTGTCATTGCTTTTTGAACTTCTTTTGAATAACTTAAATAATTAGATGTCATTTTTATATTTCTCCATTTCTTTTAATAAAGTTTCACTGCTTAAGTTTTTCCTAACTGAATCGGTTGAAGCAACAGTATAATAACTATTTACCAACCCCAATGTAATTGAATTTCTTAGCGTATTATTATTGGCTAAACCATAAATAACCCCACTGGAAAAGGAATCTCCGGCCCCAGTAGCATCAACAAAATGTTTAGATTTTTTGACTGGAACTTCGATTACTTTCTCTCCTTTTGCTTGGTAACAAACATTATGAACACCGTTTGTTACAACACTTATTTCAACCCCTCTATCCACCCAAAAACTGGTCAATAGTTTGATATCATCTAAGGAACTATTAAAATAACTTTGAGATTCATCTAAATTGTGAATGGCCAGATAAACCCCTTTCAAGTTTAATGGTAAATTGGCTGTTTTAGGCCCTGATACCCCTACAATAATTAACTTAATATAATACTTTTTCGCTAAAGCAATTAAATAATTAATCGTTTCCATATCAAGATTAGAGTCTATTACAATATAATCAGCTCTTTTTAGATCTTCTTCATACTTTTTTAAATAATTAATATTCAAATCAATCATGTTATCCATCACAGCTAGCCCTAAGAACATATCACCTTCCGGCTCAGTAATGGCAACATAACTCCCCGTTGGCTTATCCGTCCTTAAAATTTTATCAACCTTCATAAATTCTTTTGAATAGTTAATAATGTCCTCTCCCCGAAGATCATTTCCAACCACACTCAAAAGCGTGACATTTTCACCTAATCTACCCAAGTTTTCTAAGACATTACGAATAACGCCTCCATAAGAATAGCTAGATGTGGCTATGTTTGAAGTATAAAGTTTAATTTTACTAGAAATATGATACTTATGATCGGTGTTTATTCCACCAATCCCAAAGATGTTACTTTTCAAGTTATCACCAACTTAACTACTTAATATTTTATCTTATATTAAACAAAAAACCAATAATTGTGAGAAATAAACCTTTATAACCCCTTATTTTTATTGTAAATCATAAAAAAACTGAGAGATAAAGATTCGTTTCTCGGTTTTTTGTTCATTTTATAGTTTAGATTATTAAAGACAATCTAAGCATTTGATGGATCAAACAGCCAAAAATAAAACCCATTAATCAAAATGGGTTTATAGAGGTTCGTTTTTTATAAGATTTGACTTAAATTATATTGACCATATTGGTAAGTTCAATTCTTGTCTTTTCTCTTGGAGAATCATCACAATAGCCAAAAAGAATCATTAATTGAATCGTTTCATCTTTTAATGCAGGAACGACTGATTTAACTTCTTCATCGTGAAAAGATCCGATCATACAAGTTTGAATTCCCTTATTTATCGCAGCTAAAGTAATATAGGCTGTAACAATTCCTGCATCAAAATCGGCATAATTGTGGGTGCCATATTCTAAATTCTTAGGTTTTGTTAAAATAACCATCGCCCCAGCCTTTTGTGTAAAACTACGCAACGGTGAAACTAACGCCTGAAAAGTTTCTTGATTTTCAACAATCCAAAAATGCCATGGTTGATTGTTTCTCGCGGATGGGGCTAATCTAGCTTCATCTAAAATATCTAGTATGATTTGTTTGTTCACCTTTTTACCTGAAAAGTTTCTACAGGATTCTCTTTTAAGAAACAATTGTTTTAATTCCATATCATACACTCCTTATTATAATCTTTAAAATATATGTATTTATTCCTAAATAATCACCGTTTAAATATGTATACACTAGATATTGGTGGCTTTTTATCAATATTTTATTATTTTCTTATAATCCCTTGTTTAATTGCAGTTATTCTAACCGATTCACTCACTTTTTGATGAACTTCTTCGTTTAATACACTTGGTACGATATAATCATGGGTTAGTTTTTCATCCGTTATATAATGCGCAATCGCTTCTGAAGCACTGGCCATCATTTCAATCGTAATCTTTTTTGCTCCAGCTGCCAAGGCACCTTTAAATAAACCTGGGAATACCAAGGCATTATTAATTTGATTTGGATATTGATTGGAACCTGTTCCAACTATGATTGCCCCACCTTGTTTCGCTAATTTAGGATCGATTTCTGGAATTGGGTTAGCTAATGGAAAAACAATTGGATCTTTAGCCATTGATTCAACCATTTCTTTCGTTAATACATTTGGCACTGAGACCCCAATAAAAACATCCGCTCCTTTTATTGCCTCAACCAAAATTCCCTTTAAAAGATGATGATTTGTTAATAAAGCAATTTCTTCTTTGGCTTTATTAGACTGTGGTTCATCCCTTGAAATAATCCCGTTTCTATCAACTAAAATAAGATTCTTAGCGCCCAAGTGTAATAGAAATTTAGCGATTGCGATACCCGCAGCTCCAGCTCCGTTGATCACGATATTTATAGCTTGTAGTTTTTTCTTGGTTAATCTTAGGCTATTAATCAACGCCGCCCCAACGACGATTGCTGTACCATGTTGATCATCGTGAAAGACTGGGATATCTAATTCTTCAACAAGTCTTTTTTCAATCTCAAAACATCGTGGTGCAGCGATATCTTCTAAGTTAATCCCCGCGAAGTTTCCTTCTAATAACTTGATCGTTTTAATAATTTCTTCTGTGTCTTTTGTTTTTAAACATAACGGAACTACGTTAACATCTCCAAAACGTTTAAAAAGGGCTGCTTTTCCTTCCATAACTGGCATTCCTGCCTCTGGTCCAATATCACCCAACCCCAAGACTGCAGTTCCATCAGTAATTACCGCGATGGTATTACCTCTACCAGTTAATTGATAAGATAATGAAACATCATTTTTGATTGCTAAACAGGCCTCTGCAACCCCTGGTGTATAAGCCAACATTAAATCTTCTTTTGTTTTAAGTTTAGCTTTTACTTTGGTTTCTATTTTGCCTTTCCATTCATAATGCTTTTTCAATGATTTTTCTTTAATTGTCATTTTAATCTCCTAATTTATTTACAATTTCTCTAATTGAATCTAAAAATGAAGCTTCACCCCAAGTGTTAATTTTAAAAAATACTGCTTGAGAACCGCCTGATGTAATGATACTTAAATAATATTTGCCCTCTGTTCCAGATAAATTTACCGTTAAACTAACTCTATTACTGCCAATATATGAATATCTTTCATAGACCCTCGTAACTGATTTAAAGCCATTTACAGCATAGCTACTACCATCTTCATAAGAAGCTGAAATACTCTTTGATAAAATACCATTATGAAGGTCACTTATAATAGAATTAAAATCACCATAAATCATTTTTTCTAACTTTGCCATAGTATTCTTCTTTCTGTTATCGTTAATTTAATTATATCATTAACCCCACCTAAAATATAATAAAAATAAGAACTCAAAATTAGAGTTCTTATTGATTTTTTGATTATACTATAAATTCTAGTGCTTCACAATCAATAATTAATATTCTGTGTATTTTTTACTTTTACCTTTTGCTTGCTCAATTGGATATTTCTTTTCATTCTTTTTTATTTTCTCTAACATAATTTCTTCAACATCAAGCTGATACTTATCTGCTAACATATAGGCATATAACAAAACATCTGCAAGCTCATCTTTAATGCCTTCTAGAGATTTTTCTTTTGAATCCCACTGAAACTCTTCTAAAAGTTCACCGGCTTCAATAACCAAAGATTTCGCTAGGTTTTCAGGTGTATGGAACTGTTCCCAATCACGATCATGATTAAATTTTCTGATTACTTCAATTATTTTTTTATCCATTGTTTTCCTTTCCTAGAAGTCAACTTCTATTTGGTCAATGGCATCAGGTTTTTGGTAAGTTACTTTATTAACCTTTTTCGAAACAGGATACACATGCATCTCAAATGGATAAGGTTTTAAGACTTCTTTTAATTTATTGGGATCTTTAATGTTTCTATCCAACCAGATTGCTTCAGTTTCTTTAGTTAAGATAACCGGCATCCGATCATGAACTGGTTTCATGATATCATTTGGGGTTGTTGTGATAATGGCAACCGTATGGATTTTCTTATTTTCTTTAGTGATAATCGTATTCCAAATGCCTGCTATCGAAAACAACTTAGAGTCTGTAATAATCCGCATTGGTTGTTTGGTGGTTTGTTGCCATTCATAAAAACCATCTGCGATAATCACACATCTTTGATTGATTACGGCATTCTTAAACGATGGTTTTTCAAACAAGGATTCAGCCTTTGCGTTAATAATATTAATCTTTTGGTCCTTAGAAAATGAAGGAACAAATCCCCATTTTAAAAGCCCTATTCGATGTTTCTTTCCATCATGAATAATCGAGATAACATCAGTCCCTGGGGCAACATTATACCTTGGTAATTCATAATCATCGACTTGATTAATATTGTAATTGTTTTTGACATACGTTTCTAATTGTTCATGAGAAACCGTAATCGTGAACCTTCCGCACATACTATTTCCCTCGCTTATTTTATTTATATAAACTGGTAAAGTAAAATCGAACTAATGATCGCAAAAACAATATCGATAATACCCAATGTTCTTGCCGTACTTTTATTTTTTTGTTCGGTGTTATTGGATAACACAATCGCAAGAATTCCAAAAATAATACCCGCAATAAACAAGCCTAATATACCGAATAATAAGGCAGTATTGCTGGTTTCTTCTGTCGTTTGATTATTAGGATTTACGCCTTGATAGTAAGGCTGTTGGGGTTCGTTAATGGTTTGTTTCCTACCGCAATAGGTACAATACTCTTGATCGTTTGTCATTTCATTACCGCAATTGGTACAATATGGCATAATAGTCTCCTTTTATTACCTTAATCTATTGAATTAATTTTATCACACTTGACAACAATTAACAATGAATAAAAAAAGCTTCCTATTTAGAAAGCCTTTCTTCTAATTCTTGTATTTTGACTCTTAAAGTGGTTAGTTCATCCTTAAGTGCTTCACATTCAGTTTTGGCGTCATATACACGTTTACCGTCAACTGAAATGAGTCTAATTGGATTACCTACCACAACACTATTTGGACCGATATCTTGTTTGACAACACTGCTTGCCCCAACCACTGAATTTTTACCAATTGTGATATTCCCTATGATAGTTGAATTTGCGTAAACAACAACATTATCTTCAAGAGTAGGGTGTCTTTTTCCCTGTGATTGAACTGAACTTGAACCTAAAGTTACCCCGTGAAATAAAACAACATTTTTCCCAATCACCGCTGTTTGTCCAATCACGACACCAGCACCATGATCAATAAAGAGACCTTCACCGATTTTTGCCCCAGGATGAATATCGACATTGGTAAAGAATCTTCCTAAATTAGAAATAATTCTGGCGATAAACGTAAGCTTTATTCGGTAAAAAAAGTGAGCTACCCGATACCACATTAAGGCGTGAATACCGGGATAAGTAAAAAATATGGTTATTTTTGTAGGGGCGGATGGGTCATTCTTTTTAGCTTGTCTGATGGTAGCTCTTAATTGCTTAAAAAACATAATTAATCAAATATCCCCGTCGAAAGATATCTATCACCACTATCTGGTAAAACAACGACAATATTCTTATTTAAGTACTGATCTTCTTTTGCAACCTTGATTGCGGCTGCAAGGGCAGCACCAGAAGAAATACCGACAAAAATACCTTCTGTTTTAGCGATAAACCGAGTCATCTCAATCGCTTCTTCACTCGTGATAGGAATAATTCGATCGACTACTTTTAAGTTCATAACCGCTGGGATAAATCCAGCGCCAATGCCTTGAATTTTATGACTAGAATGGGTCCCACCAGCCAACACTTGAGATTCAAAGGGTTCAACCGCGATAATTTCAACCTTATCTAGTTTAGATTTTAAATATTCACCCACACCAGTAATGGTTCCACCTGTCCCAACACCACTCACAAAAGCCTGAATATCGCCTTCTAAATCATCATAGATTTCAATGGCAGTGGTGGATTTATGGATGGATGGATTGGCTGGATTTTGAAATTGTTGGGGAATAATTACATTGGGGTCTTCACTTTGCATTTTTTCAGCTAACGCAATTGCACCTTTCATCCCCAATTTACCTTCAGTTAAAATGAGTTCTGCACCTAAGGCCTTCATCGTCGCCATTCTTTCTTTACTCATTGTATCTGGCATTATAAGCGTCAGTTTAATCCCTTTAGCGGCGGCGACAAACGCTAAACCAATACCCGTGTTGCCACTGGTTGGTTCAACGAGTTTTGTGTTTTCATTGATTAACCCTCTTTTTTCAAGATCTTCAATCATCGCTAAAGCAATTCTATCTTTTACACTTGAGAGAGGATTATACTTTTCTAATTTGGCAATAATATTACCTTTTAAATTTAATTCTTTTTTTATTCTGTTTAATCTGACCATTGGTGTGTTACCAATGAGTTCAATATAGTTATTGGCTACTTTCATTCTATACCTTCTTTCCAATACAATTCAAAAGTATGGCTCGTTTTAAATCAAACAATATGACCCATAATCTTATTGATTATTCGTATAAAACACTTACATCACTAATCATGGTTAAAGTTGACTGATAACCACCACTCACAATATACCATGCGACACTATCCAATACGATAATTCTATTATTTACCCCTGCCTCTGTTGAATTAACGAGTGTGTTATCTAATATACCAATTGATGGCTCACCACCAATTGCGTTAGATCTATCCACAACAAAGATGATATTTGGGTTTAATGATTCAATATACTCAAATGAGATATTATCTCCATGGGTGTTGTTGTCCCCATTTCCAAAGTTAACATCCGCTGATTTAATGGCCAACTCATTATGAATGAATGAAAATCTTGATCCTATGCCAAAGCCGGTAACATTATTTCCATTTGTCATAACAATCAAAGCCTTAAAATCAGTGGCCTCAACTTTTGTTTTTAAGTCATTTGTTTTTGTTTCTAAATCTGTTTTTAGTGGATCAAATAACGTTGAATTATCAAATATCAACTTCAAATTATTAAGGTTATGAACAACCGAGTTTAAATAGTTGGCATTGTCTATTTGAACATTTAATACGGCTACCCCACCAAGTTCACTCTTTAATGTATCATAAGCCCAGGCACTTCTTTCGGATATGATTACTAAATCGGGACTAAATAAATCTAAAATATCAATATTAGGTTCAAACAATGTGCCCGCATTGATGACATTGTCATTATTATAGTCATTTAAATAGGTAGGTAGGTTTGATTTTACAACCGCAATCTTTTCAATTCCTAATTTATCTAAACCGATAGAATCAAATATATCTAAAATGCCATAATCAAAAATTCCAACCTTCTTAGGGTTGACTGGAATCACTTCATCAATCATTTCGATTTTACTATCTGTATCATTTTGACTGGCAGCGTGTGTAATGTTTTGACTGATAGTAATCGTATCACCTTCTTGATTATTATCGTCAACTATATTACATCCAGCCAGTAAAGTTATTAATCCTATACTAATTATTGATAATACTAAGTTCTTCATAAGCTTCATTTTCTCCTTTATGATAAATACAATATCTTTTTCCATTAACGCCAGCAATACAAAAATCATGATCATAAACCGTATCTAATACTTCTTTCACCATTATTTCATTTGGATCTCCTTCAATATATATTTCCCCGTCCTTCATTAAAATCATATGATCAGAAAACATCGATGCGATATTAATATCGTGTAACACAATCACAACTGTTTTATCTAATTGTTTAACCAAATCTTGTAAGATCAACATCATTTCGACACTATATTTCATATCAAGGTTATTCAGTGGTTCATCTAATAAAATATACTTGGTGTCTTGAGCAACAACCATCGCGATATAAGCGCGTTGTTTTTGCCCTCCAGATAAATGATTAATATTCTTGTGTTCAATTGATTTTAAATTTAAAAACTTTATTGCCTCCTCAATCTTTTCTTCATCTTGTTTAGTTAAAAACCCCCTTGAATGTGGCCATCTACCAAAACTTACCAGTTCTCTAACCGTCAAATTAACTTGAATTTGATTGGTTTGTTTTAATATGCCTAAGATTTTCGAATAGTCGTTCAGTTTTATTTTTTGATGATTCTTACCATCAACATAGACCTCGCCACTATCTGCTTCTAGCAATTTTGAAACCACCCCCAATAAAGTTGACTTTCCAGCCCCATTTGGACCTATAAGTGCGGTAACCATGCCTTCTTTAATATTCAGATTTATATCGTTTAAAACGACAAGGTCGCCATATTTTTTATTTAAGTGTTTTATTTCAATCATTTTTGATCCCCCTTTATAAGCATATAAATTAAGTAAATCCCACCGATTAAATTAATAATCACAACCAATGAAGCATTAATCTCAAATAGTTGTAATAAATACTGCCCGGCAACTAAGAATAATATCGATAGTATAGAGGTCGATATCAAGAGTGGTTTATGATAACTCTTTTTTAGTAGTTCTCTTGAAATATTGACGGTTATTAACCCTAAGAACATTAACGGGCCAACTAAGGCCGTTGAAACACTGATTAAGATTGCGATATAGATTAAATTTCTGTTGGTTACTCTAACATAATCAACCCCTAAACTTTTTGCTTGATCTTCACCTAAAACCATCACATCTAGGTATTTTAAGTCTCTTATCATGAGAAACACAACAATTAACATTATCGGAATAGCCATATACCATAAGATATCCGTATTCATATTGGTGAGACTGGGCATGGTTCTTGAAGTAATCGTTAAGTATTCATCGGGATCCATAATCATCGTAATAAACTGTGTAATACTAGACATTAAGGTTCTTACCACTAGTCCAATTAGTAACAACAAACCAATGTTGTTTTTACCCTTTCTTAAAATCGTACCGTACAAGAAAAAGCTCACCAACACCATCAGTCCAGCCGATAGAATAAAATTCCAATAAGGATTTGATAACATCGGACTTGAAAACCCAAATAAGAAAACAATTAAGGTTTGACTCAACATAAATGTAGAATCGAACCCAATGACACTCGGGGTTAGAATTCTATTTTGGGTTATGGTTTGAAATACCAATGCGGTGATTCCTATCGTTATCCCCACCACGATCATCGCTGCTACTCTAGAGGATCTTCTAGTTAAACTTCTTGAAAGTTGAGCACTGGTAATTGAATCAATCCCGATTAACCATGTAGTCATATATAAACCTATAAAAACGATGAGGATTATCCCTAATAGACTAATAATTTTGATTTGTTTACTTTGCATAACGAGACCGCCTATAAATTAAAAACAAGAATATAATAGACCCCGTAATCCCCATGGTAACCGATACAGGCATTTCGTAAGGATATATAATAACTCTTGATAGGATGTCAGACGCTAATACAAAAACACTTCCAAATAAGGCAACATCAAAACTGGTTTTCTTGGTGTTGTCACCATAATATAAAGAGACTAAATTAGGTACCACTAATCCAACAAAGGGAATATTCCCAACCACAACAAATATGGCTGCGGTTATCAGTGAAACAATCACAAGTCCGATAGCCATCACTTTTTTATAATTAATGCCTAAATTCTTTGAGAAATCTTCACCTAAACCAATAATATTAAACTGAACCATATATATAAAACCAATCACAATTGGGATCACAATAACATACAACAACTCATATTGTCCTTGTATCTTGGTTGTGAAACTTCCGATTCCGATAGTATCAGCGACCTGGGTTAAATTAAACTGATAGGCTATAAATGTTACAACCGCCTGTATTACAGCGCCAAACATTAACCCAACCAAAGGCACATAGACATCATTTTTGAACTTAATTCTCCTTAAGATAAAGATGAATCCGATACTACCTATTACCGCAAACATAAAGGCAAAAAATAGTCTAAATTGTATACTAAAACTACCAAACATTAATATGCCAATAATTAACCCTAATTTGGCACTATCCGTGACCCCAACGACATCTGGAGAAACAAATTTATTATTGGTAATGGTTTGTAAGATTAAACCGCTGATTGAAAGTCCAATCGCAGTTAATATAATGGTAATTGTTCTAGGTAATCTTGAGGCTCCAATCAAGAACCACATCGCTTTATCTAAACTTATTAGTCCTTTAATGGTCACATTAGAAACCCCCACCATCAAAGAAACTAATGATAATCCTATGAATAAGATAATCAAAATCCATCTTCGCTTCAATAAAATCCATCCTTTACTAACATACCTATTATAGAGAACCAATTATTACTATTCAAAAGAAACAATAATTATTCTAAATAACATCTTTTTTCTTTCAAATAACCCTAAATAGCTATTTTTATCAATCAATCTATAGGCTTGATACCGTGTAAAGTTTAGTTTACAATATGTATATAAAACATTATATTAATTGAAAGGAAAACTTACCATGACATTCAAAGAAAAGAAATCTATTGTTTCAATACTCGTATCTACTTTATTAATCATTACTTATACCATTTTTACAGTTGTACGCTATCAAGGTGGACATTTACCACTTGATAATTATCAACTGTGGGCAATTACCCTTTTAGCTTTTGGGGGTGTCTATATCATTAGTTACATCCTAATCCACCTTATTTTTTATTTTGTTACTTCAGTTTCTATGGCTGTTAAAGAACAAATCAAAACTGGTAAAGCTTGTGAGATTGATCTTGAACAAAAGATTAAGACTGAACTAAACGAAGATGAGATGGACAAAATTATTTTACTCAAAGCTCAAAGAGTAAGTTCAATCGTAACATCTTTTATCATTTATATTGGCGTTGTTTTAATCGCACTCAATTTAGAAATTGTTTTATTACTAAACATGATTTTATTGGGAGGCTTCTTAGGAAATATCGCCAAAGATTTAACCAAAATATATTATTTTAAAGTAGGTGTAGCAAACTTTTAAAGATTACCTTATTCCTAATCAAAATAGATTATTAAGATTTTTCGCAAACCCAATCACCATTAGCACTAGCCAACAAGATTGATTTATCTAGACAAACTATTACCTTGATTGAATCAGAAAAATATAACCCTTCTTTAGAACTTGTTTTAAAATAAGTAACGTTTTTGATAAAAAATGGATGATGTATTTTATGAAAAAAGACTAAGAAATACTGGGCTTAGGTGCAAAGTGTT
>DHNT01000014.1 GCA_002410615.1 Acholeplasmataceae bacterium UBA5409 | reverse complement strand
TCTTCATTTCTTTACAGTCCCTTTCTTTTTATCGCATCCCACGATGTCTATTTCTAAAGTAATTAAACCACTCATCAAACGTATTAAATTCATCTTGATAATCGTCTAACCAATCTTCATAGTCATCCATAAAATCATCAAAGTCTTGATATATGGATTGATAACGATTTCTCCACCCTTCAAAATTTTGTTTGAAATCATCAAAATTATCATAATAGTCTTTAAAGTCTTCTTCCCAAATATCAAATAACGTAGTTTCATTATTATTCCATTCTAAATCTTGATCCTCATCGTCGTCATCATCTTGGAATGGTCTACCCATATTATGGTGTCTATTACCTCTTTGATGTTGATTGTTTTTAAATAAATACTCATATTCATAACGATTGCTAATTGGATCTAAGAATACTTTAATTTCAACAAAACCTTCTTCTTCATCATCCTTGGTATCAATTTCATATTTACCACGTAATGTGTCAACGCCATTTAGATTATATCTATTGATACGTAATTTAAACTTTATATCACTTTGTTTATCTTCAAATTCAATATCTACTTCAACATCTATTTTATTGGCTTCACGTTGAAGTTTAATTTCTGAAACTGATATTTCATTTCCGTTTAAGAACGTCATATATTTAAATACTTGTTCGCCGTCTATATCTTTTTCAGTTTCCATTTTAATATAATTTTTGTCTTTTTTAACTGGGTCTTGATAGACTAAATAGGTGCTTTGTTCATCCCCATTATCAACCTCTTTATTAATCTCAACATAATGATATTTACTATCAATAACCATTAAACCTGTTGTGTGACTATTATGATCCCCACTGTAGTAATAATCGTAAACAACTTCATTATTTTGTATATCTATGAAATGTAAGGTCATATAATGTTCATACCCTAAAATAGCTAGTTCATCAGGTTGTGCCTTTATTGTAAACTTATTTTTATTACCGACAAACAGTTCTACCATGTTAACATGTCGATTAAAATTATCGATATGGTTACTAAATAATGAGGTTTCCTGAACAAATAAAACAGATTGTAGTACGGCTGTTTCATCAAAAATGGTGGTATCTGAAAGTAATGAGGTTGATACAACCCCAAAGGTATCTTGTTCGCTAGCGGTCAAAGTAACTCTTTCATATACTGGGTTTGATTTAGGATTAAATAGAAAGAAACTAAACCCTAAAAGTAGCGCCATTATCATAACTGCAGTAAATTGAATTCGAATACGTGAAAACCCAAATGAACGTTTAGTTTGTTTATGTTGTTTTGGTTCAATTTGGATATTCATAAAATCAATTTTGCTTCTCACATCAGGCACTTGGTATGCCTTTTTTATTTCTTGTTTAATATCTTTTTTATTCATACCCAGCGCCCTCCTTTTTCAGTTTAGCCAACGCTTTATTATATAGCCATAAGACCGTCCCTAATGGTTTTTCTACTATAGCTGCAATTTCTTTAAAAGTCTGTTCTCCAATCACATGGAGCAAAACTATTTGCCTGGAGGTTTCATCCAGTTTATTTAATAATTCTTCTATCCAATAACCTGATTCATAATCGGGTGAATCGGTTGGAAATAGGTCTTCATTTTGTATTAGATCCATATTAATCAATTTCTTATTTTGATTATAATAGTCAATTGCGTTTCTATAAGCAATTGAACAGATCCAATTTAAGAACTTCCCATTTCTTTTATAAGTATGGATTTTTGTAATGGCTTTGATATAGGTGTCTTGCATCAAATCTTCAGTAATTTCTTTACTCTTAACGATTGAGATTATGACTGCAAAAACTGATCTATTTGAATGTTCATAGATTATATTAAAAGCATTTTCATCTTTATTTATTAGTGATTCGATATAATCATCGTAGTTTAGTGACATTTAAATTACCTCTGCTACGATGATTATACCATTTTATCACCGGTTAGAACGCATGATTTACTTAATCGTTGTCACAATAACGATTACCACGGTATTTCATACCTTGACCGTGATGACGTCCTTGTTCTCTTAGATTAACCACTTCATATTCGTAACTTGCTTCCCCTGTCACTTCATCAATCATGACATCCACTAAAATTTTCCCCATTAATCTTTCTTCACTGGTTTGTTCAATAAAAGATATTACAAAATCATAGTTTTCATCATCGGAACTTTCAACTTTAATCTTTTTGAATTCTCCTGTTGTTCTATCACGATATTGTAATTTGAAACTATATTCGTTGTCTTCTTGTTCGATTTCGATTATTGTGTGTCTAACTAAGCCTCTATTATGTTCAGAAACAAAGAATTTCTCTTCTGTTTCCCCTTCTTCAATTTCTTTTTCATATTTCACAATTACGAAACTATCTTCATTTCTTTTTGTAATGAATGTTGTTTTAATTTCAGTTTCATCATCTTCAGTTTCAACGACTGTTCTACCTGAAACTTCAAATGTTTCTTCGCCAACAACCATAATTCCAGTTAATTTAGTAATGACTACAGTTTCATTGTCTTCAACTTCGATATCTTCAGTTTCTAATTCATCGTCGTCGTCATCTTCAACATCTAATTCATCGTCATCGTTGTCATCTGTAACTACTAAAGTTGAATCATAAATGACTTCTTCAGTGTAATGAAATTCATAAATATCTTTTTCCCCTAATGCATTAACAACTTCGTAAGTAACCATCCATTGATAAAGTGGATTTCCTTCGTCATCAACTAAATCAGATGCTACTGGATCTGAAACTTTAATTGGATTACTGATGAATGATTCTAATAAATTTACATAATGATTTACATCATCCATATCATCTTCAATAATTGGATCTGTTTCAGGTTCATTAATTGGATCTGTTTCAGGTTCTACTTCTGGTTCAGCTTCTAAAGTCGCTTCGCTCATCCTATTAAGTTGAGCTCCCGATACTGTAGAAAATGAATAAACTTGAGCAACCGCTAAGTTTGAATCTTTTTCTGTGTTACATGCGGTTAGTAATGCAACACCAAGTGTAAGCGTAGCTACACCTACTAATACTTTAAATATTTTGTTCATTAATGTGTTCCCCTCTTTCTAATAAGTATACGGAAAAACATCAAAAATTATTGGGGCTATTTTTATTAAATTGAGATTATCCCTTAACATGGGTTAAAACTTCTTTAAAATAACTTAAAAAAAACTGGAATTTCTTCCAGTTTACTATAATTATATTTAATTTGTTGGGGCTGGACTACTAGGAAATCCAATTCCTGCAAAAACGCCACCTTCAACAAAATCGTCAAATTCAGATGCTTGTGGGAGATTATTTGGTAACTTAGCATGTAAATTAAAATCTAAATCCATATCAAGACTAAACTCTCCATCAACTTCACTATTAAAGAATGATTCAGCATAATTAAATGTTGCGTTTAAATTAAGATCTAATCTGAAACGTTCAAATGTTTCTGAAAAGTTTACCGTTACATTTAAATAGTCAGTATCTTCAAAGTTTACAGTCATTTGAGTATCATCATTTAGTTCACTTATAAGATTTACCATATCTTCTTTAGACATTTCTAAGACAAATTCATAAGAATCACCCACTTTATACATGGTAAAGTTATCTTCTTCATCTAATGTAATTAAAGGGTTGATATCAAATGTACCAGAAGTCAATTGAAGTTTTAATTCATTATACATCTCTACTGTTAAGAACCCAGTTTTCATATTTTGTACTGTCGTTGAAATTCCATTAGTTTTAAGTTGTCCATCTAAATAAGCATTTCCATTAATAATATAGAAGTTTCCTTTTAATGTCATATTACTTAAATTAAAACCTTCAGCCATATCTGGAAAATCACTGGTGATTTCTAAATCCATAGTGGCTTTTAAGTAAAATGCTTCATAAGATTCTAAATTTGCCACCATATTAATAGAACCTACCACATCTAATGAAGCGGTTTCTATCACTGTACCTTCTTGTTTAGTGTCCATGGTTAATGAAAAGTCTACATTCATATCTAAAGAAACGACATCATCGAGAACAGCGGTTGTATCTACTTCACTCATCATCGTTTGAACTTCAGCAGCTGTAACTTCCATTTTTACTTTTGATTCACCACATCCTGCTAAGGCTAAAGTAGTAATACCTACTACCAATACCATCCATATTTTTTTCATCGTCTATCTCTCCTTTTGTCATAATTATAACAAGATTATTCTTGATATCCAATTAATTTACATGAAATCTTCAGGGGTTAATTCTCTGTTTCCTTCAAGATTTTCGTTTAAATAGTGATTGAGTTTTGTTTTTCTTCTTTCGTTTAATACTTTAGACGCATTCTCGATTAATCTTAAATCTCCAAGTAAATATAAATACTGTTTTGCTCTAGTTACCCCTGTGTAAAGTAATTCTTTTCTCAACATCATCGAGTAACTTCTAACCAAAGGCATATACACAATCTTATATTCACTACCTTGAGATTTATGAACTGAAATCGCATAGGCTAAATTTAATTCATCTAAATCCATTGGTTCATATTGAACGATACCATCACTAAACTCAACTCGCATTACTTTCTCTTTTTTTGTTGTTTCGTAGATTTCTTTAACAACCCCAATGTCACCGTTCATTACCCCTTTATCAGGTGCATTTACAAGTTGAATGACTTTATCGCCCTTATAAAATCTGGTTGAACCATTTTGAAGGTGAATATCCGTTTCTTTTTGATAGTGTTTTTGAAACAAATTATTAACCATATCAATTCCAACAGGGCCTTTATATTTAGGAATTAGGATTTGCATATCTTCAATTAGGTCATAGCCTTGATTGATTGCATCATCGGTTAAAGCAATCAGTGACTTAACAATATCCCCCTCATTCATCTTCATAAAGAATAAATCATCGGTTGAATTATAAGCGTAATTGTCGACAGTTTGGTTATTAATTCTATTGGCAAGCTCAATGATACCACTGTTATTGGCTTGTCGATGAATTTCTTTTAAATGAATAACTTCCAATTTATTAGAAGCAATCATATCACCTAAAACTTGTCCTGGACCCACACTCGGTAATTGATCTTTATCCCCAACTAAAACAACTTTTGCGTCATTAGGAATCGCCTTAAAGAGTTGATCGGCTAAAAATATATCCACCATGGATACCTCATCAATAATATACAATTTCTGGGTCAGTTGATTAACTTCATCATAATGAAATTTACCTTCATAATCATACCCTAACAAACGGTGAATCGTTTGGGCAGGGACATTCATAACTTCCTTCATTCTTCTTGCCGATCTTCCCGTTGGTGCCCCTAAAGCAATATCTTCTACAATCGAAGGGCTTTCTAGATTTAACCCAAATAAGAAACTATAAGTCATTAAAAGCCCTAGTAAAACAGTTGTCTTACCAGTCCCTGGCCCCCCTGTAATAATGGTGATAGGGTTTTGAACCGAGTGGATAATTGCCTCTTTTTGTTTGTCTGTATAAGTAATGTTTAAAATGTGTTCAATACGACTAATTTGATCGAAAATTTCTTTATCATCAAAAATAGTAGTTTTGTTAAATTTCAATAAATTTGATGCCACACTCAGCTCAGCTTTTTTAACATAATTAATAGAATAGAAGTTATCTTCTTTGATAACTCTTTCTTGGTCTATTAACCGAGTAATACCTTCATTTATTAATGAATAATCAATTGAACTCGACAATATATAATAAATGGCTTTATTAAGCTCACTCTCTTCTAAGTATGTATGACCATTACTAAAAATATATTCATTGAATGCATATAGTATAGCCGCTTCTATTCTTAAAGGGTTATCTTCTTTAAAGCCTAATTTAAACGCAATCTCATCAGCTCTTTTAAACCCGATACCTTCAACCTCATCAATTAAACGATAAGGATTTTCATCTAATACCATTAAGGTGTGTTCCTTATATTTATTAAATAGTTTCATGGATAACTTAGGTGAAAAACCATACCCAAACAATTTAACTAGTGTGGTATCGGTAAGCTGGTGTTTATAGAGTTCATTATAAAAACGTTCTATTTGAAGCGGGTTGAACCCAACTTCTTTTAGAACGGTTTTATCATTTAATATAATTTCTATAGCATTATCTCCGAATGTGTTGACTATCTTAGTGGCCTTAACCGGTCCAATACCCGTAAAAAAGTCACTGGATAAGTAACTAATTAAGCCTATTTTATTTTGTTTTTCAGCTTTTTGATAGCTTTTTACTTGGTATTGTAAACCAAATTTCGGGTGCGTTACTTCATCGACTTCAAAGGTAAATAAAACTTCTTCAGACATTTCTGGTAAATAGCCCACGATTGTGACCACATCACCTTCTTCTAAAGATAATTTATAAATGGAATAACCATTTTCATTATTTTTAAATACCTTTTGGATAATATAACCTGTGATTTCCATTACACTTTAACTCCCAACAGTTTTTTATACCACACTAATAATAAAGCCATTAAGATTAGAATACCAGCTAATCCATAGAATAAGTATACACCAATATAACCATATAAGAAACCCGCAATTAAAGGCCCCACAATAGCACCCAAAGATAGCGCACTTTGTCTTAACCCCATTAACATCCCCACAGAAACTTCTTTATAATCGGCTAGATGATTAACCAGGGCCGGATCATAAATAGCTTTAGCAGCCACATATACTAGGTACAGAGAATACAACCAAATTAAAATCAAGGATTGGTTTAAACTAAATGTTAAAAAAGTAAATAACCCCCCAATAAAAGTAGACACAACCATCACCCATATTGGATTAAATCTTCTCAAAATAGTGGGTACTATTATCAGTGTAACCACAATCGTTACCAGTCCTGTCACAAAAACAAAACTGCCTAAATCACTGGATTTAAAGCCTAAATCAGTAATATACAAATCTAAATATTTAGAGAAATTTGTTTGAGCCAAGTTTATCAGCGCTGTAATGATTAACAGTAAGATTAGGGGCTTAGATAAAAATCTAATTTGACCGATTTGTTTAAAGACATTTTTCTTTTCTTTGACTTCTTTATTGCCTTGGGTATCCAAAAAAACGGTTAAAATTGATAAACTTAGGCTAAATAACATTTGAATATAAATGACAGTTTTAACATTTTCTTCAAAAACATTACCTAATAACCCACCCATCAAATAACCCAGTGATGCCCCTAAAACGTTTAACGCTAAAAAGATAGAAATAAGGGTTCTTTTATTTTTAAAGTCTCTGTCTTCTTGGAGATAAGCAAGCAGTGACGTTATAATGGCGGCATAGAAAAACCCGGCAAAGAATCTCGCAATTAATATCAGATATTCATTAGAAAAATAGGCAAAGAATCCTTGGGCAATGCCGTATCCAGCAAGACCGATAAAGACAATATACTTTCGTTTAATTACATCACCAAGATTACCCCAAAAAGGGCTCATCATAAAAATCCCTAGGTTCATCGCGGTATAAAATAACCCAAACATATAGGGTTCAATATTTAATTGTCTAATATAAAGGGGTGTAACAGGATGGGCTAAATTAGCCCCGATCCCCGTTAACACCGCAAATAATAAGATAATAATGGTTTTTTTCATTAATACTTTCTTTTAGCTTCATCCAGATAAACCGTGTCGATAAATCCACCACCAACACAAACATCACCTTCATAAAAAGCGGCTGCTTGACCAGGTGTAACCGCTCTAACCCGATTAGGATACTCTACTTTTAAAGTTGTGTCATCTAACCAGGTTAATTTAACATCATTGTCTTTTTGTCTATATCTAAACTTAGCTGTAAATGTTCTATTTGTTAAGTCTTTGTTCCCTCTAAAGGTAACGTCCTTGACAATACAGTTATTTGAATATAGATAAGGATGGTGGAAGCCTTGTTCAACCAATAAAGTATTGGTTGTGATATCTTTGCCAACCACAAACCATGGTTCATCATCGTAATCTTTAATTCCGCCGATGCCTAACCCTTTTCTTTGTCCAATCGTATAGTAAATGAGCCCGTCATGATCCTTAATGAAGGTGCCATCTAACCGTTTCATTTGACCTTTTTGAGCCAAAATATAATTAGATAAAAATTGATTAAAGTGACGTTCACCGATAAAACAAATGCCGGTTGAATCTTTTTTATTGGCCACGACTAAATGATTGTCAATCGCAATCTTTCTGACTTCTTCTTTGGTTAAATCACCAATTGGAAATAGCGCTTTTTCTAACTGTGCTTCAGTTAGTTGAGATAAAAAATAGGTTTGATCCTTATTTTGGTCAACCGCTCTTAATAGGGCTGGTCTACCATCAATCCAACCTTTTCTTGCGTAATGACCCATCGCAATTAAATCAGCATCCGAATCCATCGCATGTTTTAAGAAAGCTTTAAATTTAATTTCTGTGTTACATAAAATGTCTGGATTTGGGGTTCGCCCTTTATTATATTCACTTAAAAAATATTGGAACACGTTAGCCCAATATTCTTCAATAAAATCAATTTTTTCAATGGGGGTGTTTAATTGATCGGCTACTTTTCTCGCATCGAGATAATCCACTTCTTGAGCACAAATATCATCCTCTATAGTTGGATTACCTAAAATATCATCATTGGTAAGAGAATCCCAGTTACGCATAAATACCGCTTTTACATCGTATTTTTGTTTCTTTAATTCAATTAAACTAACGGCTGAGTCAACCCCACCCGATAACCCTAATACTACTTTTTTCATTCTTCCTCAATCCCAACATCACTACCTCTTCGGTAGTCGCCTCTTGGGGATAACCCCAACTTTAATACTTTAGGTCCATCAGGGAGAACTTGACGTTTAAATTGGCTCTTATAGAACCGGTTTAAAAATCTTGTTACCGATTTATTAGCGTCATATTCTTCTAAATGGAAAACCTTATTTAACAAAAATAATAGTTTTTCTTTATGGTCTCCACAAACCAAATGTCGATATAATAAATAATCGTTAATTTGGAAGTTACCTAAGATATCTTCTGTCTTTTGTTCCTTAATCAGTTCCGGAGAAATAGGCGTATCTAGTATATCATCAATTAAATCTTTTAATTCAGGAAATACATTTTTATACCCTAAAGTTTGGCGTTGTACAAGTGTCTTTGGGATGCCTCCATTAATTCCATACATACTCATTTGATCCCCACTGTATGTCATAAAACCTAAGGCTACTTCAGTCAAATCACCCGTACCTAGGACAATACCACCTAATTTATTCGCTAGATTCATTAAAGTCATCGTTCTGATCCGTGCTTGCGTATTTTCGTATGTCACCGAAAAATCCTCAGCATCTTGTTCGATTTTTTCAAAATGAAGATACGATTCTTCTTTAATATCAATTTCATTAAAAGTAATCCCTAGTTTGGTTGCGAGAAGTTTCGCATTCGTCATGGTTCGTTTCGATGAACCTAGTCCAGGTAATGATAATCCAACGATGTCTTTAAGGTTTCTATTTAAATAGTTAAATGTGTCAACCGCCACCAATAGCGCTAAAGTAGAATCTAGGCCGCCTGAAACACCAATAATTATTTTAGGGTAATTCAAAACGATTAGACGTTTAGCAAGCGCTCTTGTTTGAATCGTTCTAATTTCTTCAAAAGTTTCTTTTCTTTCATCAATAAAGGGATACGTATTGACTTCATGAGAAAATTCAAAATCAGTTGATTCATCCAGTGTAAAATAAACAACTTTATACTTTATATCAAACTGATGTAATGTATCTTTAATATTTGAATCTTTTCTTCTTTGAAAATTAATCGCTTTAAAATCAATATCACTGATTAAATAATCGGTATTATAATCTGATATAACTTTTTCATTAATTAATTCACCCATGCTAGCGTGGATGTTATGACCACTAAAGATTGTTTCACTTGAGGACTCAGACATACCACTTGAAGTATAGATATAAGCCCCTTGGTTCTTTCTCGAATGTTCTAGCACAGTATTTTTTCTTACAATCTCTTTGCCTACAATCACATTTGAGGCACTTAAATTTAAAATCATATTAGCACCAGCCAACGACAATAAGCTACCTGGTGAAACGGGTGCCCACATGTCTTGACAAATTTCTACCCCAAAACGAATTTCAGATTTTTCATCCACAAACAACAAATGACCAAAAGGCACTTTCTGACCTAAAAGAATAACTTCATCCATGTTTATATCGATACCACTGCTAAACCATCTTTTTTCTTGAAACTCATCTGTATTCGGTAAAAAAGTTTTTGGGACAACCCCTAAAATTTTATCTTCTTTAAAAACAACGGCCGTATTTAACAATATCCCATCAATATCCAGTGGCATACCAACAATGACAATCCCATTAAATTTGAGCTCTAATAAATCCTGTAAACCATTTAATGCAGACTTAATCAAACTTTCTTGGTAAAACATATCCCCACAAGTATAACCCGTTAAAGCGAGCTCTGGAAACAGCACTAAAGACGCCTTGGTTTCTAGGAGGACTTTTTTAATTTCTTTCGCATTAAATCTAGGATTACCAACTTGTAAGGTTGGTGATGCGGACAAAACTTTTAAAATACCATGCTTATACATTATTTCACCCCGTATAATTGATGCTTTTTAAGATATGAATAAACCACATTGGGAATAAATTCATGATTATCCGGATTTTCTCTAAAATCCGAAGCTGAAATATTTAAATCTATATTGATCAATTGAAAATGACTTTGATAATTAGGAAATTTTTCATTAACAATAGCGTGTACATCTAAATTTGATCGGCTTAAAACAATAAAGCGAAACTCACTAACCAGTTTCTCATAGTTAATCCACTGGTCTAAATAGTCAAGATTATCTGCACCTAGTAAAAAGTATACATTACTTTTATATGTATCTTTAATTGTTTTAAGTGATTGATAAGTCCCTTTATATTCATCGATGTTTTCTAAATCAGAAACTTCAAAAATATCTTCGCTAAATAATAATTTCAGCATGTTAAAACGATGCTCAAAAGGAACAAACTGGTCTTTCCACGTATATCTATCACCGACAGGTAATAAGATAAATTTATTAGGATTAAATCCCTTTACCACGACTTCAGCTATCTTTCGATGTGCCACTGTAGGGGGATTAAATGTACCACCGTAAACTATTATCATATTATCACCTAATTAATTATAACATAAACCAATCTAAATATTATATGTTATAATATTGTCACTGAGGTGTTAGGTTATGAACGATAACATGGACAAGAAAGATACTATTGCGGAAGATGAAAACGAACACACATTCCACACAATTGAGGCTCGACCTGTCGAATTGAGGTCCGGTTATGATTATTTTGGAAGAAAGTGGTATTTTAAAGTTTTTACCCCTATCTTAGTTTTCTTACTCAAAATCTTTGTCCGATATCTATATGCCCCACTGTTTTTAGGATTCCGTGTTAAAAATAAAAAGATACTCAAAAAACATCGTAATCAAGCCAAAATTTTTATCAGTAATCACATACATCCTACAGATGCTTTTTTAATTGGCACCGTTATTTGGCCAAAAAAGGTTTACTTTTTAATGTTATACACTAATTTAGGCATTCCTTTCGTTGGAAAATGGTTAAGATTTTTAGGTGGTGCGCCTATCCCCACGAAACGTTCTCATTTAATAGAGTTTCAAGAACAGCTTAATGATGCTTTGGCGCGCGGTGCTTGGGTTGGTGTCTATCCAGAATCTTCCTTAAGACCTTACTGTGATCATATTAGACCCTTTAAAAAAGGAGCAATTCGTTTTGCGGTTGACGCTAATGTTGGTATAATACCTATGGTATTTGTGTTACGCAAACCTTACGGATTATATCGTTTATTTAAACGAAAACCTTTATTACAATTACACGTTCTTGAAGAATACATTGTTGATGATAAAGGAACCAGGTTTGAGACGATTGACTTTCACACACAAAACCTACACAATATTTTGAGTGAGTACTTTGAAAAACATTCAAACATTATGAGGTGAATTAAATGAATGAAAAGGACAAATATTTTAATAAGCTTCGAAAGAAAAACCTACGTATTACAGAACCTAGAAAAGCATTAATCGAGATCCTTGAAGATAACCACTTAACATTTAAAGAAATTCAATCTAAACTTTTAGAACGTGGTTATACAAATGTTTCTACGATATATAACAACCTTGATTTTTTGTTGGAACAAAAAATAGCGGTTGAGCTTCACATTAACGGAACTAAGTATTATGATTTAGCGATTGATAATCCGATGCATAACGCCGATTCACATATCCATATTGCGCTAAAGGATACCAACCAAATTAAAGAAATCTCTAATAACAGTGTCTTTGAATATATTAAAAAACTTCCAGAATTAGAGAATCTAAATGTAGAATATATTAAAATTACCATCGGGGCACGAACGAAAAAGGTCTAAAAAGAGACCTTTTAATTTTTGATTGCCGCTCTCAATTTAGCCGATTTTGCCCTTGGATTAGATCTAATTTCTAATTCACTAGGCAAAATTGGTTTTTTATTATAATAACGTAATGGCATTTCTTTAGGTAAAGTCGGTAACCCTTTGATATAAGGTTCTTCAACGTTTTCCTTGATAAAATGCTTAACGATTCTGTCTTCTAAAGAGTGAAAGGTTAGAACTGATATAACACCGTCTTTTTTTAGTAAGCTCAATGCCTCAGGTAATACTGTTTCTAAAACGTGCATTTCATTATTAAGATAAATTCTTAAGGCTTGAAAGACTCTTTTGGCTGAATGACCTTTGCCTGTTTTATATTGATCGGTAATATTAACTAAATCAAATGTCGTTTTTAAGGGTCTATTTTGAATTATTTTTTTCGCAATTAGATAACTTTTAGGCTCTTCACCATAGTCTTTAAAAATGTTATTTAGGTCACTTAGACTGTATGTATTTAGGATTTCTTCAGCGGTTAATGGGTTGTTTTGGTTCATTCTCATATCAAGCGGTCCATCTTCCATATAACTAAACCCTCTTTCACTATCGTCAATTTGAAATGAGCTCATTCCTAAATCCATAAAAATGCCATCAACCTGATCATACCCCAGTTCAATTAAGTGTTTTTTAGCCTCTTTAAAGTTAGCATGAATAATGATTTTATTATTAAACTCTTTCAATTTTTCTTTAGCATATTTAATGGCTTCTAAATCTTGGTCAAAAGCAATTAAAAAACCCTGATGGTTTAACCGCTTAAGGACCTCATAAGAATGACCACCGCCACCCAAGGTTAAATCCACATAGACACCATCTGGCTTAATGTTTAACGATTCAATTACTTCATTTAGTAAAACAGGAACATGTGTCATAATAACACCTCAGCTTCAATTAATTATATCACATAAAGAAAAAGATGCCTCTGGGCATCCTTCTTTAAATCTTATTCAGATTCTTTTTGACGTACAACTTGTTTACCCTTATATTCACCTGTGATTGGTGAAACACGATGTGGTAACACTAAGTCACCAGTTTGTTTGTCTACGACAAGCGTTGGTTTACTTAGTTTGTAGTGTGTACGACGTTTTCTTTTTGCCGTTTTACTCGTGCGACGAAAAGGAACAGCCATAATTACACCTCCTATGTATTATAACTCATAAACCACATAAGGTATTTCCGCTACTAACCAGCCCCATACGAGTTCGTATAAGTTGATTTTATCCTCACTAATCTTGAATTCAGCATCAGATGTATCTGAAACCTCTTCAGTAATTGTAAAGTGTAATGGATATAAGATAGGGTTTAATGTATCTGCGCTAATGATAAAGATATCGACTTTAACTTCTAAGGTGAATGCCACCGATCTTGAATAAATGAATTGATAACTACCATCTACCTGACAAGGTCCGATGTCAGAAATCAAGTCTGTTGTTTCAAGTTCTCTTTTGAAATCAAGCACTTCATGAATGCCGTCACCAGCATGATTTTTCAAGAAATCTAATGTGTAAATCATATTATCACCAACGCAGTTAATTATAGCAAACCGAAACCTCTAAGTCAAGAAAATAATCCGTTTAGCTCGACTTGGATTTTTGGATAACTAAATAAATCTCATAAATGCTTCTAATAATGACCAATATCATCAATAATAGAAAGACAACAATTAAAATAATGGCCAATATTGCTTGATTTTGATTTACACCTGCTGGATAGATCCCATTGACATAATCAATAATAAAGTTGACCAACCTTATACTTAAGAAAACACTTGCGATTATTCCAATGGTTCCAACTAAACTATATGTAATAATTTTAGTTTTCATTATTAGATTTTATCTCTTAAAAACTTTCTTAAATTCGTTACTAAATCCAATGATTCTTGATCAAGATCATAAAAAATATCAGGGGTTTGTGCGTTAATCAAGTTGTACTTGATTGGTATAACAATGTCTTTTAAACCCTCTAAAATAATCGTTAATTCAAATATATGATAGTTGACTTGATTTTTATTCTTAAAATAATACGCACTTTGGACACCATTAATTTGAATATATGGCATTTCTATCGCCTTATCATTGTAAAATATCCCTTTTTTATGGTCGATTAAGGCAGTATAAAAGTAAAAACCACCTTCGCCAAAAAATAAAATACTCAATCTATTAATATCATATCTTACTTCACCCTCATGGTATTGGTACAAAGTATTAACATCTCTTACCAGTGATTCTGGAAAAACAGTCACAATCGGTGCATAGGCATTAATGTCGTGAGCTTCAATCCCTAAAAAACGTTTTGCTCGCTCAATACCTTCTTTAACATCATCCGTTGCGTATTTATCAAAATCAGCAATTGATACTTTAACTTTCTTCTTGGAGAAAAAAGCTTTCATAAACTCTAATCTATCCATAAATGCCTCCTAATACTATTTTATACTATTTACAGTTTATCAATTATTCAATAATTAGTCAATTTAAGGATAAAAAAAATGGGAATCCCCATTTTTATCTACTGTGTAAGTATAAAGTCAGAAAAATCATCCCTAGAAACAAGATTGCTAATACAAATGTTGATCTCATAAGGAACAATTCAATTCCTCTAGCTTTTTGGTTTTTAAATAATTCTGATTTTTCACCTGAAAATGCATCTTGAATATTATCTTGAGATTGTGATATTGCAACAATCATAATTAATAGGAATCCAAGAACAAAAACGATATAATCTGAAAAAATCATAAACATCCTCCTCAATAAACACATGAACATTTTAACAACATTGACCCTTTTTGTCAAATAAAAATAACATTTTATCCTTAACACTTTTTTATATAATTATTTTTAAGTTATTTAATGTATAATATTAATTGGTGATACTGTGAATTTACAAAAGTTTGTCTTAGGTGACTACCAATCAAATTGCTATATTTTGTATGATAACTTCAAGGCCATGATCATTGATCCTGGTTATGAATCAAAAGAATTAATGCATTTTTTAGATGATAACGGTTTACAAGTTGAAGTCATCTATGTAACCCATGGTCATATAGACCATATTGGTGGTGTTAATGCGTTAAAAAGGAAATTCAAAAACGCCACTGTTTATGCCCCGATTAAAGATCAATATTGGTATTCAAGAAACCCTAGACTAGGCCTACATGAAACACTACTGGTGGATGTTTATGTCAAAGAGAATGATGTGGTATTATTCCTTGACAAAACATTTAAAATCATTGAAACCCCGGGCCATTCTTATGGGTCAACCATATTATACTTTGATAAGGTGTTATTTTCAGGTGATACCTTATTTAAAAACTCAATTGGGAGAACGGATCTATATTTGGGTGATTTTCGTTCAATTATGGACAGCATTAAAAATAAAATACTAACTTTACCACTTGATACGATTGTTTTCCCAGGTCATGGTTCTGAAACAATCTTAAAAAATGAAAAGGAAAACAATCCTTTCATTAAGGAGTACTTATGAAAAAACTAGAACTATTTTTAGATTCACACTTTTATCCCATTAGCGTCACGATACTTGCCTTTATCGCTTGGGTCGCTGAAGGACCTTTTCAGTATGTTAACTACGGGATAGTCGTCTTATTTTTAATTATGGCAGCCATCATTATGGCCTATTTTAAAGATACTTCTTATGCAATTCCTTTATTTCTAGGCTTAATGTTTATGGTTAATATTGAAAAATTAGGCTTAAAAGATATTCAAAAATTTAGTGTTATTTATATTCTTGTTGGGCTTATCATTATTGCGTTGGTAATACATTTAATTAGATACAAGCCCAAGTTAAAGTTTGGTTTTTTATTGCCCGGCTTCTTGTTATTAGCGATTAGTTATATGATTCCGTTATACTATGTTACCTATTCAACCACCCTATTTGTTATTTCTATGGTCGGGTTTATCTATTTGGCTATCTACGTTTTTATTGGATCAACTGCTCAAAATAAAACGGATAAATTATTAACTTATTTCTTTTACGCATCAATCATCATTTTAGCCCAACTTATCTTTGTTGAAATACAAGGCTATTTATCCTATAGTAATGATTTAACTTATATTGAAAAGATTAGACAAGGTATTTCTACTTCATGGGGCAGTGGCGATTTTGGTTATGGTAACATCAATGATTTAATTATCTTCTTTACGTTAACCGCTGCGGGTCAACTCTATATGATTATTAAACACGCAAGAAAGTATTTTTTATGGATTTTCCCTTTCTTAAGTGTTATCGCTGTTATCTTTAGTGGATCAAGAGGTGGGTATATCGCCTGGGCACTATTATTATTGTTGTTTTTTGTCTTATTGGTTACTTTTGGTTCTAAGAAACTAGTCATTAGTGGTTTTATCGTAATCGGTGCCGTTATCACATTTTTACTTGTTGTTCCTGAATTACTTCCGACACTTTATGACGTGTTCATTCAAGGTGGATTTGATTCACTTGATCTGTTTTCAAGTTCACGAATAACTTTATATAAAGACGCTTGGGCCGTGTTCCTAGAAAATCCTCTATTTGGTGGAGGATGGATGTCTAATCCTGATATGGGTAATCCGGATAGAATTCAAATTTACCATTCCACCATTTTCCATACTTTGGCAATTTCTGGTTTATTCGGCATGTTCGCCTTAATTTTTTATATCTTTTCAATCTTAGTATTAATGGTTAAAAAAATGCGTTTAAATGTCGCGATATTGGGTTCTGCATGGCTTGTCACAATGATCCATGGTTTAATTGATAATACGGTTCATATGATTATCTATACGCTACTTACCATTCTTATCTTTACCAGTATTGAACAAGAAGAAAACACCGTTAACAATGAAGAACCTTTAAATATTAATCAAATTGAATACTTAACAGAGTAAAAAAACAGCACTTCAATAAAAATGAAGTGCTTTTTAATTTATTCATTATGTCTTAGTGCGTCCACTGGATGTTTTCTAGCAGCCATTGCGGATGGAATTAATCCCGCAATGAAGGTTAGAATAACAGATATAAGTGTCATAACCCCAGCATGCATAATGGTCATTTGTAATACATTAGCCATCATTGGTTCAATATTCTTGATGATATGATTTAACGGGAACGTTAATATAAAACTAATTAAAGAACCGATAATCCCACTCGTTAACCCAATTAAGAATGTTTCGCTGTTAAAGACACGCTTGATGTCTTTTTTTCTTGCCCCAAGCGCTCGTAGTATCCCGATTTCTTGCGTTCTTTCAATCACACTAACATAAGTAATTATGCCAATCATTATTGAAGATACGACTAGACTAATTGAGGCAAAGATAACAAGGACAATTTGAATCATATTAACGACTTGTCCTAAAGTAGTTCCAACCGTTTCCGCGATATCCGTATAAAGCACGCGCTGGTCGCTATCTGAATCAAATTGAAGATTATATTCATCTAATACGGCACGAATTGCTTGTTTATCTTCATAACTATTTGGATAAATCGCAATCATAATGGGAACATCATTAACACCTAATGTAATCAGAGTCTCTTCTTTACCTTCATATTTTCCATTTATTGGATTATAAATAAATGGTGTTCCTGCTGGAAAACCAGGTAAGGAATATAGTAAGTAGTTTGCTGTTTGTTGTTCAATCCCAATATCGCTACTTTGAGCCATTTTTATGAAAGCTTCTGCCATCGTTTGAGAACCATATATCCCATCATTCATCGCAAATGTCGCATCTTCTTTAGTCTTTAAAACCCCGACGACCTCTATTACAAGTCCATTTTCATAAGCAGCATCTAAATCGGTGTTAACTTGGTATACTGGTTTAGCTGGGTCCGTGGTATCACGATAAAAATAATCATTATAACGTGGTAAAACTATTTTTTTCCCTAATACGTCTTCATATTTTACATTGGTGAGATTTTCAATACCTAACGCCTTAAGAACACGTTCATCGACTTGATAATAATTATTCACTAGAATAACCACTTCAAAAACATCCGTCCTACTTTGATCAGGAAAGTCTCCGACTAGTGGGTTATAATATTGACGCATGAAATCAGCATCCAATTGTTGAAACACATTTTGACTGTCGATAACATAGGCGTTACCTGAACTATCTTCTTGAAGAAATACTGGATAAAACCCATACCCTAATTCGATTGAATTGAATGTTTCAGGATTTAGGTTTTCTGTTAAATATTCAACATATTCATGAGAGATAGGATTTTTATAGGTTGATTCATTGGTTCTATCTTCTTGATTATAGGTTTTGAATGCCCCAGTGTCTTCTGGTTCATTTAAATACTGTCTAATATTTAAATCTTGATGAATTTTAGTGACCATCAAAGGAACGCCAGCTAATGAATCCGTCTCTAGTTTCCGAATTAAAGAATTAAAACCGTTTCCTAGTGCTAAAACTAATAAAACGCCAATAATCCCAATTGATCCCGCGAAGGCGGTGGTTAAGGTTCTTCCCTTTTTGGTAATTAAATTTCTAAAGGATAACTTCAATGATTGAAGATAACTCATAGAGGTCTTTTTAGGTTGATAAGTTGATTCACTTGAAGTTTTTGCTACTTCAGTTTGGGTATCACTAACAACATTACCATCCAATAAATTAATGGTTCTAGTCGCATATGCTTTGGCAAGGTCCTTATTGTGGGTCACCATAATCACTAAGGTTTCTTTTGAAATTTCACGGATTAAGTCTAAAATTTGAATACTGGTTTTAGTATCAAGCGCCCCAGTCGGTTCATCAGCTAAAATGATTTCCGGATTATTAGATAACGCTCGGGCAATCGCGACTCTTTGTTTTTGTCCACCTGATAATTGATTAGACTTTTTATACATTTGATCTTCAAGGCCAACTCTTTTTAAGACTTCAATCGCTCTTTGTCGACGTTCTTTAACTGGAATGCCACTTAATGCCATTCCCATCTCAACGTTTTCAATGATAGAAACATGATTAATTAAATGATAATTTTGAAAAATAAAGCCCACTTTATTATTTCGATAGTAATCCCAATCATTATCCTTAAAATTTTTGGTTGATTTCCCTTCAATAATTAAATCACCATCGGTGTATTGATCTAACCCACCAATAATATTTAATAATGTGGTTTTTCCACAACCAGAAGGTCCTAAAATGGCGACAAATTCAGCTTTAGAGAAAGTAAGGTTAACCGCATGTAATGCGGTAAAATCACTTCCAGCTATTTTATAATTTTTCTTAATATTTTTTAACTTAAGCATAAAAAAACACCTCACAGTAGAGTTATTATAGCACAACATGAGGTGGATGGTTATGTTTATACTTAATCATATTTTTAAAAAAACGTTTACATTTTATCTAATACAACAATGGTTTCAGTTTCAGTCGTTTGGTAAAACATTTTAACCGGAATAATATTTATAATTTTATATTTAGTTAATAATAAATTTAAGTCTCTAGATAAAGTTCTTAAATTGCAGGAAATGTAGATTATTTGTTCAAATGGTTTTGACATTATGGTCTCTATTATTTTTTTAGATAGTCCACTTCTAGGCGGGTCAAAAATGATGCCTTCGACTTCTAATTGGTTAATCTTTTCCTCGACATCACCTAAGATAGCTTCAACATTATTAAGCTTATTTAATTGGATGGATTCATTCGCACTTTGAATTGAATCTTGATTAATATCCACCGAAAATACCTGTTTCGCTTTTTTTGAGATAATTTGCCCAATGGTCGCTGCACCCGCATAAGCATCTAAATAAGTGATTGGTTTAATCTCCTGTAAAACACGTTTATAAAGTAATTCGGTTACGCCATAATTGGTTTGAAAAAATCCGGTTGGATAAAGTCTAAATTTAAGCCCTAGTAGTTCAAGGGGTAAGGAAGGCTTCCCTTTTAATAAGGTTGAGATGCCACCTAAGTTTTCTTCTTCAACTTCTGCATAGTTTTGATAAATAGAATAAGCTTTTATTTCGCTTAAAATAAGTTCTTTTTCATTCCACTTTTCAGTTGAGGTTGTGAAAACAATCATTAAATCTTTATTATTGCTTCTTAAGGTTATTTTCTTAAGTGATTCATCGGTTAATGGATATTTATCAAACAGGTTGTTCAACTGTTTAATGCCGTTATTAATCACCTCATCGGCTAATAAATGAGATTCTAAAACTTCAATCTGGTGACTCTTGTTTTCAAAGGAGCCTAGTTTTAACTGATTGCCTACTTTTTTAACCTGTAACGTGATTTTATTACGGTAATAAAACGGTTTATCATCGGTAATTATCTTCTCAACATTAATATCTATATTACTAATCTTTTTAAAAGTTTCTTTGGTTAATTCATTTTGATAATCTAATTGAATTTGATTATCTAAATGATACAGATTCGCATAACTTAAGGGGAAATCATGTGTTCTATAGGGGCTTTTACGTACATACTTAACGACTTCTCCAAACCCATAATTTTTCTTTGTTTCCGTAATTTTAACTTCCGCAACTTCCCCTTTTAAGATATTATCGATAAAATAAACAAAACCGTCTTTTTTACAAACACCCTTACCATTAAAATCTAAATCGATACATTCTAAAATCATAGTTTTTTCCTTTTCTCGAGTTCCTTATAAAAATAAGCTAACCCCGCTTCACTGGTTTCCTTATATTTAGAATCCATGTCTAAACCGGTTTGATACATGGTTTTCACGATCATATCAAACGATATTTTTCTGGTGTCAAATAAAACAAGGGCTAACTCACTTGCGTTTATGGCACGTGTTGCCGCAACTGCATTTCTTTCTATACAAGGGATTTGAACATAACCACCGACTGGATCACAGGTCAGTCCTAAATAATGTTCCATCGCAATTTCAGCGGCGTATTCAATTTGATCAATCGTTTCACCTTTAAGATACGCATAAGCTGAGGCAGCCATACTACAAGCTGAACCAATTTCGGCTTGACAACCGGCAACGGCACCACTAATAGACGCATTTTGAATAATTAAGTTACCAATTAATCCCGCAACCGCTAAGGCTTCAATAATCTTTTTCTTAGGGACGCCTTCAATTTTATAAACAAAATATAAGACGGCTGGTAAAACACCACTTGCGCCACAAGTCGGTGCCGTAACCATTAAACCACCAGAAGCATTTTGTTCACCAGTGGCGAAGGCATAAGCCGATAATAGTGTTCTATCTTTTAAAGAGCCATCTTTTAATGATAAGGCATTATTATACAAGGCATTTGCTTTTCTTTGAACCATTAATTCTCCAGGTAAGACACCCTTTGTGGTAAGACCCTCTTCAATGGTATGACACATTTGGCTAAATACTTCTTCTAAATAAGTAAAAGTATCTTTGGCTTCATACTTTTTAATATAGTCCATTAAACTTAACTTATTTTCAAAGATAAATGCTTTAATTTCGTCGAATGTGGTTTCATGATAGATTGGTTCATAAACGGTTTGATTACCATCAAAGATAATCTCTCCACCGCCAATCGATTGAACAGGAATCTTCTTAATCAGTGTTTCATGGTCATAGACCTCAAAAACAAGTTGATTGGGATGAACCGATAAATCGATTTGTTTTTCAAAGGTAACATTTTTTAAGATCTCTTTAATGACCATCAAAGTTAGATGTCCTTCTCCGGTTAATGCTAAAGAGTTGTATAAAACCACTTTATACAACTTATTAGGATATAATGCTTTAACCTTTTGGGCCGCTTTGGCTGGTCCCATCGTGTGACTTGAAGAAGGCCCGTGTCCAATTTTAAAAACAGATTTAATTGACTTCATAAGCTTTAAAAATAGTGGTATATTTCTTAACTAAATAATCAACATAATAATTAGGGTCAAATGGTTTGTTCGTTGCGTTTAATATGATTTCTTTAGGTGTTTTTAGTTTCCCATACTGATGAATATGTTCTCTTAACCAACGATTAATTTTACGAATATCATTATTCTTGATACATTGTTCAACATCAATTTCTTGATTCATCACATCATAGATTTGGGCAGCATAAGCACTTCCTAAAGCGTAGGTTGGAAAATATCCAAACGAGCCGATACTCCAGTGAATGTCTTGTAAGACACCAAAGGCATCATTCTTAACGGTTAAACCTAAATATTTCTTGTATAACTTATTCCATGTCTTAGGCAGGTCTTTGGGTTGAAGTTTACCATTAAATAGTGCTTTTTCTATTTCATAACGAATCATGATATGCAAACTGTAAGTTAACTCATCGGCTTCAATTCTGATAAAATCTCGTTTGACGCGATTCACATATAAATGAAATTGCTCCGCTGTTACCTTTTTTAATTCTTTAGCAAATATTTGTTGTAAAGCTGGATAATAAGTATCCCAAAAAGCTTTCGACCGGCCAATCATATTTTCAAATAATCTGGATTGAGATTCATGAATGCCCATCGATACCCCACCCGATAAAATAGACCCATCAAACTCAGGATTCACTTGTTGTTCGTAAATGCCATGACCCATCTCATGAATGGTTGAGAAAATCGCTGCATCAATTAAATCTTCACGATAAGCAGTTGTAACTCTTGTATCAACTGACACGACGCCACTTGTAAAAGGGTGAACGGATTCTTTAATAACACCCTTTTTTAAATCATAAGACAATATGTCTGCTAATCGATGATTAAATTGTTTTTGTTTTTCAATGTTAAAAGAACCTTTCAATAAAACGCTAGGAAACTTTTGTTTGACTTTAGCTGTCTTTAAAACAAAAGGAACCAGTTTTTCATTCAATACCTTAAAGAATTCATCGTATTCCTTAATCCCCATATTTTCTTCATACATATCAAGTAAAACATCATAACCTTTTAAAGTATCTGTTTCTAAGTATTTAATGAGTTTCTTTTGAAAAACGATGATTTCCTCAAGCGTTGGTAAAAAAGCCTCAAAATCACTGTTTTTCTTAGCTTCTGCCCAAATTTGACTACTCTTAGAGATTAACACTTGATACGCAATGTATTCGGCTTGAGGAATTTTCCTTAATTGGTCAATCCCTTTCTTTTCTAATTCAATTTCTCTTTTAAAGGGGCCGGTTAAATTTTCTTTGGCTAGTTGGTCAATTGCAGCTAATCTTTTTTCATCCATTTCAAGCTTATAAACTAGCGTATATAGGACTTCTAGTTGTTCAGTTCTATAGGCTTTGGAAGCTTTTGGGGCTTCAGTTTCATCGTCCCATCCCATTAACCATAATGCGTACTTGTAAGCATTTATTTCTTTCTTAAATTGTTCATATATTTGTTTCATATTTTTTCTCCTAAAATGTATTTTATAATAATAAATAAGTTGCAAGACTTAAGTATATTAGTAATGAAAAGACGTCGTTGATTGTTGCCATAAATGGGCCTGAGGCAACAGATGGGTCAATGTTTAACTTCTTAAAGATAATTGGAATAATAGACCCTGTTAATGTTCCAATCGATAAACTAAGCAGTAATGTTAACCCAACCGTCATACTGATTTGGTAGGATTGATCATGGCTTAATATGCTTAGGAAGAGATAGGCGACAATAAACCCAAATGTGGCAGTGATAATACTGTTTATCAATCCAATCGAAACCTCTTTAAAGAGTTGCTTTTTATAATTAAGGTTTGGGTTCATGCTAATATTAATAACGGTTGAGGCTAAAGCTTGCGTAGAAATATTACCAGATGTATCAAGTATCATTGTTTGAAAATAAGTTAAGACAATTACCGAAGAAATAGTTACTTCAAAACTAGATAATATAGATGAAGTAAACAAGGCTAAAAATAGTAAAATCAACAACCATGGTAATCGGCTCTTAACTTTATCAATAGCTTTAGGATTTTCCTTAGTTTCTTTCGTTGAAGCTAAGTTTCGGTAAGTTTCTAGTGAGGTTTCTTTCAAAAAATCTAGGGCATCTTCCGCTGTAAAAATACCTCTTAAATGACCAAAATAATCCAAGATTGGAATCATTTCTAAGTCATATTTTTGAATCATGTCAATCGCCTCATCAATAGATGAATCTTCTTTCAAACTATGGATTTCTTTGCGCATAATCTTACTCATCATAGTAGGACTTCTCGCAATAATTAAGTCTTTTAAGGCAACTATGCCTAGTAGTTTATTCTTTTTATCAACAACATAAATATTATCAATCATCGTTTCATCTTTAGAGTCTAAGATGACTATATTCATTGCCTCTTTAACATCATTATCAGGTCTTACGGTGATAAAATTATCACTTAAAATGTTTAACATAGGATGATGTTTTTTCATAGGAATACCTCCAACAACAATATGGTAATGCCATAATAAATCAGAATACTAAAAATATCAATTATTGTGGTTAGTAGCGGACCACTAGCGTTGGCTGGGTCAGCTCCTAATTTTTCTAAGAATTTAGGTAAAAATGTCGCTATTAAATTAGAGAAAATTGAACTAAAAAACATGCTTATTCCGACTGCTATCCCAAACAACAGGCTGTTTTGATTCAAAGAAACATTAATACTAATCACAGTCATCGTGAAGACTATCCCAACCAACCCCATAATCGATCCAATCATAATAGAAGATTTAAACTCCTCTTTCGCATGAAAAAGATAATTCTTATCATCTTCAATATTTAGCAATACCAACGAAGTTGATAAAGTTTGTGTCCCAATATTACCAGACATGCTTAAGATTAAAGGTTGAAAAATGATTATCACGGTATAAACAGACAATAATCCTTCAAATTGGTTCATGATTGAGGCAATTGGTAAATCTAGCACCAGTAGCAACAATAGCCAGGGCAATCTAGATAAAGCACTCTTAAATAAACTCGACCCATAGGATTCACTTAACCCAGCCAACTTTTGAACGTCTTCAATCGCTTCTTCTTCATAAACGTCTAAAGCATCATCTAAAGTAATCATCCCAAGTAACCGGTGATCTTCAGATACTACTGGCATTTGGTAAATCCCTTCCTCTTGAATCGCATTGGTTACATCATCAACATCATCAGAATCAAAAACCGATACACTCGCTTCATATAGTTCTTCGATTCGCATTGGTGATTTAGCTTTAATCAGTTTTTTTAACGGAACAACGCCTAAAAATATGCCGTTTTTATCAATGACAAACAGCGTTTGAATCGATTCCACATCTGGCGCTTCCTTAACTAATATTTTCATGGCTTGTTTAACATCTTGTTCCGGTTTTAAGAGAATAATGTTAGAAGTCATAATTGACCCTGCCTCATCGGCATCGTAGTCAATTAAAGCTTGAATATCTTCACGATCTTCATCGTCTAACCCAAGAATCCAAGTTTCAACCTTATCACTGTCTGATTCTTCAACGATGTCCACAACATCATCGGGCTCCATTAACTCAATAATATCCGTAGCCTCAGTGATTTCTAAAGATTCTAAAATCTCAGATGCTTCACTTGGAATAATATACGTTAACAGTTCAGCTCTATCTTCATTGGAAAGTTGATTAAACATTTCTTGTTGTTCTGATTCAGACAAACTAGTATAAAGATTGGCTAAATCATAGCCATGTAAGGTTTTAAGATATTCAATTTTTTCTTCTAATCCTAGGTTTAAATAAGTATCTTTCATAAAATCACCTACTTCAAGTATATAAAAAATTAACCGAAAATAACAGTTAAAGAAGAAAAAAGCATCTCTGAAAAGATGCTTTTACCATAAATTAAGTTTATTTGTATTGTAATTCGTATAAAGAATAGTAAATGCCACCTAGATTTAATAGTTCTTGGTGAGAGCCACTTTCTTTAATTTCACCTTTTTGCATGACATAGATTTTATCCGCTTTTTGAATCGTTGAAAGTCTATGTGCCACCACAATCATCGTTGAAATTTTCATCATTTTTTCTAATGACTCTTGAATAATTTCCTCAGTTTCACTGTCAATATTAGCGGTTGCTTCATCCAGGATCATGACGGTTGGTTCATAAACTAAAGCTCTGGCGAAACTTAAGAGTTGACGCTGTCCCGTAGAAAAGTTATTACCACGTTCTCTAACGATATGATCGTATGAATTAGGTAATTGTTCTATGAATGTATTTGCTCCGACATATTCTGCAGCCTTAATAATCTTTTCATCGCTTACGGTCTTATCAGATAGGGTAATATTTTCTTTAATGGTACCGGTAAATAAGAACACATCTTGTGGCATTTGCCCTATTTCACTTCTCAGTGAATCAAGGTTAATCTTTTTAATGTCAATACCATCAATCAAAATTTGTCCTTTAATCGTATCATAGTTTCTAACCATTAAATTCATAATGGTCGTTTTACCTGAACCTGTTGCGCCAACAAATGCGACTGTATCATTAGGACTGATTTTAAAGGAAACATCTTTTAAGACCCATTCATCTTTAATGTAGTAAAACCAAACATTTTTAAACTCAATCTCACCTTTAAAATCAATTAAGTCTACTGCCTCAGGATCATTTACAATTTCCGGTTTTGTGTCAAGAACATCAAAGACTTTTTCCGCACTCGCAAAAGCAGATTGTAAAATGTTAAAATCTTCCGATAAATTTTGCAGTGGACGATAAAAGTCATTCGCATATAAATACATCGCCGACATTGAGTTAACCGCAACCACTAATGCCGCAATCTCTTCTACGGTGCTAAATGGCATTAAAATAATATCCGCTGCCATATAATAAATAACTAACAGTGAAGCGGCCATACTAATTAAAAATATCAATGGTCTATAAATCGCGAACATGGTTAACTCGATTAAATGTTCTTTTCTTAACCGTTTATTTCTTGCCGTAAATTGAGATAACTTCTTTTCTTCTTGATTAAATACTTGAGTTAATTTGACGCCACTAAGGTTTTCTGACAAGTAAGCATTCATATTTGAGTTTTCATTTCTAACTTTACGATATTGTTTTCTGGCTAGTCTACGATACCCAAAGGTTAGTACTGCTACAAATGGTAATGTAATCCCCATGATTAAGGTTACTTTAACATTAAGAACCAACATGATCACAAATTGAACCACCAACATTAACATATTTCTAATTAAGTTCGTTAATACAGAAGTATACATTTCAGAAAGGGTGTTCGTATCATTGGTTACTCTTGTGACTAGTTTTCCGATCGGAATTTGATTAAGCTGACCGAGTGATAACACTTCAATGTGTTCATACACCTCTGATCTGAGTTGATGAACAATCTTCTGACCGGCAACTTGAAGTAATAAGTTTTGAACATAAGTTAAAACTAAGGCAATCACCACGATCACAACGAATAAAAGAATAATTCCGCTGATCAACCAGTATTTTTCAGTGTCACTATTGGGTTGATCAATGACATTCATGGTCATTCTAACTAATAAAGGACTTATACTTGATGTAGCAACGTCTACCAACATCAATAATAAGGCAATAATAAAGTTCTTTTTATAGGGACCGGCATAAGTTAATAACCGTTTGAATATGACGGAATCACTCTTCGTTCTGGTGGTTTCTTGGAAATCACGCATTGCCCGTCACCTGACTTTCTAAGGTTTGTCTTTCTACCATATCTTGGTATAAAGGACTACGGTTCATCAACTCTTGATGGGTTCCAACATCCACTAAAAAGCCTTTATCTAATAAGACTATTCTATCTAGCTTGCGAACTGTGGATATTCTATGGGCAATCACAATCGTTGTTTTGCCCTTTCTAATTTGTTTTAAGTTATTTAAAATAGTTTCTTCTGTGTTGGTGTCAACTGCACTAACAGAATCGTCTAAAATCAAAATTGGGGCGTCTTTCGCTAAAGCTCTAGCGATGGAAATACGTTGTTTCTGTCCGCCAGAAACCGTCACGCCTCTTTCTCCTAAAACGGTCTCAAACCCTTCTTTAAATTCAACAATGTTATCATAAACATCTGATAATTTTGCCGCTTCATGAATTTTATCTATAGACATTTCTTGTTCACTAAACCCAATATTATCCTTAATGGTGGTTGAGTATAAAAAATTATCTTGTGGAACATAGGCAATATGAGCTCTTGTGCTCTTAACCGTCAAATCCATCATGTCATAATCATCTAAATAAATAGTTTCACTATCCACGTTATAAACCCTTAAAAGTAAATCCACAAATGTCGATTTACCTGATCCAGTTCTACCTAAGATCCCGATTGATTCTCCAGCATTAATTTTTAGGTTAATGTTTTTTAAAACTTGGATATCAGGTGCATCAGGATAACTAAAGTAAAGATTCTTAAATGTAACTGAACCCATAATATTTTCTGCAACTAGGTTTCCTTCTTTAAGCGTTGGCTTACTATCTAAAAATTCGCTAACGCGCTTATAACTAGCTTGGGCTTGACTTCTGAAATTCGCATATTGGGTTAATGCCATAACTGGCCAGATCAAAGTGCCAAATAAGGCATAAAATTCAAATAATTGACCGCTGGATAGTCCCCCATTAATGGCAATATATGCACCAACACCAATAATCGTCATCATGGTTAAGTTAACAAAAACATTAATCACAATATTTACCCAAATCATCGTCTTAACAAAATCCATATGTTTATTATAAAAATCATCATTAATTTCTTTAAATCTAAACGCTTCAGTGACTTCTTTAACAAACGCTTTAATCACTTGAATCCCTGAAAATGATTCTTGGGTAAAGTCGCTCATATGTTCAAAGGCATCTTGTCTTAATTTAAATTTTATGCGCATCTTTTTAATAATAAAGTAGGCTGTAATGCCTAGAAATAGTAAGGGAATTGTTGTGACTAAAGTCAATAGCCAATTCATGTCAACCATTCTTATAATGACTAGAACACCTAAAAACAAGGAATCAAATAATAATAAAGTGCCCCGCCCAAAGCTCATTCTAACCGCGTCTAAGTCGTTAGAAAAGTAAGCCATTAAAGCGCCGACTTTATGGGTTTGATAAAAAGGTTGATCTAACTTCAAAGAATGAACATACAGTTGTTCTCTTAAATCATATTCGACTCTTCTACTTGTTCCCATCACCAGTAGTCTCCAGGCAATTCTACCAATGACCATAATACCGACAATAAGTGAAAAAGTTTCAATAAATTCAGTCAACCCTTGAGAACCAACAGTTCCTTTTTTTAGATCGTCTAAAAGAACCCCTAATATTTTGGGAATTTGAATTTGATAGTAGTCGACAATTAATAAGGAAATCACGCCTAAAATAAGAGGTATACTATACTTTAAGTAATATTTATTGATATGTTTACCAAATATCATTTTTACCCTCCTTTAATGATAAGCCGCTTATATTATATTACCACAATTTTATGGTCTATTTCAATTAGATATGGACTTTTTATTATTTTTCTATAAATACTTTTTTTGATGTATAATAGGTTACATACGGAGGTATATTAAATGGATATCGTAAAACGATTCATAAATTACGTGAAAATAGATACGCAATCAAACGAACGTTCTCAAACTTGCCCATCAACTGAAAAACAAAAGGATTTAGGCAATCTTTTATTAAAGGAATTAAAAGAATTACAAATCCCCTCTTTTATGGATGAAAATGGCTATGTTTATGGAAAAATCAATAAAACGACAGAAGGTAAAAAGGCAATTGGTTTTATTGCCCATATGGATACCTCACCTGATGCACCCGGTGCCAATGTGAATCCGAGAATCATTAAACATTACGACGGTTCTACCATTAAATTAAACAAAGATTTAAGTATGAGTCCTGATACTTTTGAATCATTAAGACATGTGATCGGTGAAGATATTATTGTTACTGACGGTAATACTTTATTGGGTGCGGATGATAAAGCGGGCATTGCGATTATCATGGATTTTGCTGCTAAAGTCATGAAATCAAATATACCTCATGGTGATATCTACATTGGGTTTACACCAGATGAAGAAATTGGTAGAGGGGCTGACTTATTTGATTTAGAATTCTTTAAAGCTGATTTTGCCTATACTTTAGATGGTTCAAAGGTAGGTGGCATTGAATATGAAAACTTTAATGCTGCCAGCGCCGCTATTAAAATTATTGGTCAATCAATTCATCCTGGCAGTGCTAAAAATAAATTAATTAATGCGATGCATCTAGCTATGGAATTTCATAGTATGTTACCCCCTTTTCAAAACCCTGCGTTTACGGAAGGTAGAGAAGGATTTAATCATTTAAGTGGTATGACTGGTGAAGTTGAAGTGGCTTATTTAAATTACATCCTTAGAAACCATGATATGAAAGAGTTTAAGCGTCAACAAGCTTTTTTCTACGATGTGAGGGACTACTTAAATCATAAATATGGGTATAACTGTATTGAAGTGACTATTAAGGAATCTTATTTAAACATGTATGAAGTTTTAAAGAAAGATATGACATCTGTAGAGCTGGCAAGAGAGGCAACGATCAAAGCGGGTGTTGAGCCCTTTAGTGATCCAATTAGAGGGGGCACGGATGGTGCTAGATTAACTTATATGGGTTTGCCAACGCCTAATCTAGGAACGGGTGGATTTAATTTCCATGGTAGATATGAGTTTGCGAGCATAAACCAAATGAAAAAAGCAGTTAATATCTGCTTAGAAATCATTAAATAATTAAATTGAAAAGCACCTACTGGTGTTTTCGTATACTAAGACTAGGAGTAATCTCTTAGTCTTTTATTTTTACTTTAACAAATAAATAACGCCAATAATAACACTCATATAAATTAAACAAATTATCGTGTATTTAATTAAATACTCTTTAAATCTTTCTGGATATAGTTTTGTTACAAACTTAAACGTAATTAAGCTGGCAAGAGAACCTATGATGGATCCCATGGCACCAATATTGACACCTTGGAGTAAGTTAAACATAAATTCAAGTGGGACAAACTTAGACAATAAGATAGCCGCAGGAACATTTGACATAACCTGACTAACCAGTATCCCCATAAAAAAGACACGATGTTCATTATTTAAAAAAGATTGAAAAAAGTTTTTCACAAGCCCAATTTGACTCATATTCCCTGTAAAAATAAAGAACATCACAAAGGTTAATAACAGTTGATAGTCGACTTTTTTGAAATGTTCTCTTCCAAATATCAACCCTAAAACCACCACAATAATAAGACTAATCCAAGCTGGGATAACCCCTAATACTGTTAATATCGCAACCAAAAACATGATAAAATAGATTGCTAAACGATAGTCTTTTATTTTAACGTCTTCTACAATGGGTTCAACAAGATCTTGTTTAAAAATAAGAAACACAGTTAATAGTAACAAAAAGAACCCTGTGATCGTAATGACGGAGGTATTTTTAATAAATTCCCAAAAATCTAGATTGAAATTCGTATATAGATAGATGTTTTGGGGATCACCCATTGGGGTTAAAGCTGAGCCTAAGTTAGCCGCAATTGTCATTAATATCACAATGATGATCGATTCCCGTGTCCGGTTAATTTTTGCCAACACAAATAACATGAAAGGTATCAAGGTTAACAATACTGCATCATTGGTAAGTAACATCCCTAAAAAAAACGAAGCCATAATCATTACTAAGGCAATCACACGGATATCTTTTAGATGCTTAACCATCTTTACCGCAATCATACTAAACAATCTTTGATCCGTCATGCCTTGAACGGCTAACATTAAAGAAAACATAACAACCAATACTTCAATATTGATATAGTCTATATACCCTCGATTTATTGGAACAAACAGCACCGATATTAGTGCAGCGATTAACGCGATTAATAATACTTTATCCTGGTAAAAGAACCCAATAATTTTTTTCACAAATACCTCTTCTTATGGCAATAAATAGCCTACCCAAGGTAAATTATACACTTAATTTAAGGTTAATCAATCAAAAAAAAGCATCTATTGCTAGATGACTTTTATTGCTTATATTTTAAAAAACTCAATGACCGTTTTGACCTCTTCATCCCAAAATTCCCAGTTATGCGTTCCTGGTCTCGTGATGTAAGTATGCTTAATTTTTAAATCATTTAAATGGTTAACAAATTTTTGATTGTCTTGAAACAAGAAATCTTCAGTGCCACAAGATATGTAGATATCGGCTTGATGATTAAATGATTTTGTTAATTCGAATAAATCATTTTCCGGTTCTATTTTATCTCCAAAAATGGTATCAATCAAAACGATTCGATCTGGACTCAATCTTTTCCTCATGCTTTTCACATCTAAAGCGCCCGAGAAACTAGCTGCTTTACCGTATGATTCCGGATAGGTAAATAGCGCTTTTAAAGCACCATATCCCCCCATAGATAACCCCGCAATATAAGTTCTTTCACGCGGCACATTGAGATTAAAAGTTTTATTCATGATAGCGGGTAATTCTTTGGTTAAAAAACTAAAACTTTTTACCCAGTTTTTCGCATCTGTGTAATAGACATTATACCCCGATGGCATAATCACCATGACTTGTTTGCCACTAACGTATTTTTCTATATTCGAAAATCTCACCCAGTTTGAATAATCGCCTGAATGACCATGTAATAAATATAAAACTTGTAGTTTATCATTGTCTCTGTTTTCCGGAAGAATAATATTTACATTCGTTCCCTTATCTAAAACTTGACTATGAAAGTTCATTTGAATCAATGCCATTGTTATACCCCTTTGAAATTGTGAATATCATCCACGATTATTTTAATTAAATCTGTAGCATAAGTTATGTTAACCCCTTCTACCGTTTCTTGATGGGTTAAATAAATGTACGCTTCGCCAGTTTCATTTGCGGCAATAATTTTCCCGTCTTCTATGATAAGCCCAAGCGGGTTATTGAACAAAATACGTGAATCAAAACTTAACTTGTTTTCAAGTTCATCTTTTAAACCAATAATTAATGACGTATTGATTTGATAGAATAAAACAGTTTCAGTAATTAATTTCTTAGGAAGATGTCCCATTAAACTTGCATAATCAGAGTTAATCATGTCATGCCCTTTTTTTAAAGCCTTAAAGGCATCCACCTTTTGATATCCCCATGGTGAATAACCAACCATCCGCCTTTTTAGTTCAATTTCATATTCTGGTTTATTATGTTTATAGTACGGATGGACAAATAAACGGTATTTATGAGCCACCTTTAGTAACCCTTCAAAGTTCATTCTTTGATCTTTAAAATCCACTAAAAATCCATTCATATAAGGTTTAATATATTGGTTCATATGAATTAAGGCAAACGGATAAAAACTCATTACCATAATCGGTCTATTCATTGAATTAACAACTCTTCCTAATCGTTTGATTGCCCGTTTATTGTCAACCTTAGTTTCGATTAAGAACCCAATATCTTTTGGTAATTGTTTATGATATTCATTTAATGTTTCAATGCTATCGGTTAACGTTTCACCCTCTAAGACTTGTTTGGCTTGTTTTAATTCTTTTAATGTATTTCTCTTAATATGCAAGTTCTTGTCGTAAGTTCTTCCTAAAGATTCATCATGATTCACGACAATAACCTTATCTTGTGTCATGTGAACATCCATTTCAATGTAATCAGCACCAGCACTATAAGCCTTAATTGCTGCTTTAAGACTGTTTTCCACTTGGTCATCATGAACCCCTCGATGGGCAACTATGATTGGTAATGAAGTAAAGTCTGAATCTATTTCAACGGGATCTAAGTTTTCACCTAAGACGCCATCACTTCCTGCCAGTACGGCTTGATATAATTCAACTTGATTATTTACCCTTATAATAACTTTTAACCCTCTTAAGTGAAATTCACGAATAACATTTTGATGGGCATAACTAATATCTAAACACACGGTAAAAGTGTGGGCAAAGAACAATTCTTTGGCAAATTTATCGATATCGTTAAAGCTTCTTTTGGGTTCATAGATTAATCTTGTATAGGGATAGATTGAATAAATTTCTTGAATCACTCTTTTATTTGAAGAGACGATAAAAATGTCATAATGATCTTTGAATTTTAAATAACCAGCGACTTGGCGTGCTAGTTTGACTTCGTTTATTTCGATTAAATTTAATCCTTTTAGAATATTCTTACGGTCAAACTCTTTTAGGTATCGAATATCTGCATAATCGTTTAAATCAATGTATACAATTTTTTTCAAAGCGCCACCTACTTCATGTAAATTGTATTATAAATCATATTGTATAATTTTTCAATTATAAACCACTATATAATTTGACATTTTCTAATAATTTTGTTAAAGTTTTCCGTAGTGGAGGTTACAACAATGAACGAACTTAGAACTTGGTTGTTGGAACAGTTTAATGAAATAGTCAATCCATCATGGGCAAACTTCTTAATGCGCTTTACCATGATAATCCTTTGGATACTAGTCGGCTATCTAGCCATGAAAATATTATCCATTGTATTTTCATCAAGATTAACTAGACGTTTTCGAGGAAACGATGATAAACATGCCGAAACTATCACAAAAATGATTTCAAATCTAACCGGCTTTTTTTTAATTATATTCTTAATCTTTGTTATCTTAAACGAACTTGGTGTTGATCTCACAACGATAATCGCCGGGGCCGGAATTGTTGGGTTAGCGGTTGGGTTTGGGGCCCAAGAGTTAATCAAGGACTTAATTAGTGGTTTCTTTATTATTGCCGAACGGATTTTTTCAGTTGGCGAACCCATTGAATATGGGGGCTTTGTTGGTAGAGTACAACGGATTGGATTAAGAACCACAAGAATTCAAAACTGGAAAAGTGAAGTCTTGGTCATCAACAACAGTGATATTCGTTCGGTTAAAAACTTAGCTAGAAACAACTCCACAGGTGTGGTTTTATTTAAAGTCGCTTATGGCACTAATTTATCCATTTTTGGCGATGACTTTACTGACCATTTAAATGCCGTTAGTTACAAATATGATCAAATGATTGGGGTACCCACTTTATCTGGTATAACCGATATGACTGATGGGGGGATTACATTAAGGGTTACTTTCACAACGGTGAACTTTCAACATTATGCGATTGAAAGGGCACTTAAGAAAGATATTTATGATTACCTCATAAAACGTAAGGTCAGCCTGCCAGGGTATAGCATAAAAATCGATTAAGTAGTATAATTAATAGTAACGTAATTGTAGAAATACTTTTAATTTGTTAGTAATAGATATAAGGAGCAATAAACTATGAAAATTGTGATTAATGAAAAACAAGAAATTAATAATCTGGTTTCAAATGAAATTATACGGCTAGTTAAATCAAACCCTCAAGCCGTTTTAGGTTTAGCAACCGGGGGAACGCCACTTGGTATTTATGAGGAACTTATCAAAGATCATCAAGAAAATAAAACAGACTATAGTAATATTATCACTTTTAACTTAGATGAATATTATGATTTAGACCCCTCACATCCTGAATCTTATCATTCCTATATGGATAAGAATCTATTTTCAGGAATTAATATTAACCCAGAAAACACACACTTTCCTGATCTGAATAACCCTGAATCTTACACGAATCTGATTGAACAACATAAGATAGACTTCCAAATTCTTGGGGTGGGTTCAAATGGACACATCGGATTCAATGAACCTGGTACTTCTTTTGAATCGATTACCCATTATGTTACTTTAGCCGAAAGCACTAGAAAAGATAACGCGAGATTCTTTAATTCACTGGATGAGGTTCCTGCTAAAGCAGTCACCATGGGTCTTAAAGATATCATCAGATCGAAACGGATTGTTTTGATTGCTTTTGGGGCAAATAAAGCTCAAGCGATCAAACAATTGGTTGACGGAACAGAGTCAGAAACATGGCCTGTCACCATTTTACAACGTCACCCCTATGTGACACTTTATTTAGACAAAGAAGCGGCCAGTTTACTTTAATAATGACTATAAAAAAACATCCAATGGATGTTTTTTTTATGTTTTATTCGACCTTATCGTCAACTGGCTTTGGTTTAATATAGTGAGAATAGTAATTCGATTTATCGATTTGTTTACTTCTGGCAATGGTAAGTGATCCTTTTGGAATATCTTTGGTGACGGTTGAGCCTGCCGCAATAAAGACGTTATCTGATATTTTAAGTGGTGCGACCATATTGACGTTACAACCAATAAAAACATCGTTGCCTATTTCTGTTTGATGTTTATTTACCCCATCAAAGTTTACGGTAATTGAGCCGCAGCCAAAGTTCACTCTTGAACCAACTTTTGCGTCTCCAATATAAGATAAATGAGAAGCTTTTGTATCAGCGCCTGTGCTTGAGTTTTTAACCTCAACGAAATTACCAATCCGATTTCTTGGGCCGATAACAGCGTGATTTCTTAAATGGGCAAATGGTCCAATTGTGGTTTCTTCTTGTACTTCAGAATCGTATATTAAGCTATGTTTAATATGAGCGCCTTCATGAATGATGGAGTTATGAATTTCGGTATTAGGCCCAATAATCGTATGTGCTTTAATAATACTTTTACCGGTAATCGTCGAGTTAGGTAAAATAGTTGCCGAAGGTTCAATTTTTACATCATGTCCTAAAGTAACGGTATCTGGGTTAATAATATTAACACCATTAACCATATGATCTTTATTAATTAACTCTCTTAAATATTTTTCAGCTTGACTGACTTGGTATAAATCATTAACCCCCATGGCTTGCCAAGAATCTCGAATCGTAAAGACCCCTATTTTGCGTTCCTGATTTAAAAGTTCAACAATGTCAGTTAAGTAGTATTCACCTTTGATATTGTCTGTTTTAACTCTATCTAAAGCACTAAATAAGATTTCATTATTCACAACATAGACACCACTATTGATTTCATGAATTTGTTTTTGGTATTCATTACAATCTCTATCTTCAACTATTTTTTGAATCACATTGAATTTATTTCTTACAATACGACCATACCCTTTAGGATTTTCAACAACGGTTGAAACCACGGTTAAATCATTTCCCATCTCAATATGAGATTTAATGATTTTATTGGTTAACTTAATCGTCATTAATGGCATATCTCCAGGAACAATTAAGGTTACCCCTGGTTTATCTATTAAATATCCTCGAGCAGAATTTACTGCATCTGCAGTTCCTTTTTGTTCGATTTGTTCACAAAAAGTAACGCGGCTATCTAAAATTTCTTCAAAAACTTCCTTTTTATACCCTACAACCACGACTACTTCGTCGATAATACCACTTTTTTCGAATTTTTCGACGATATATTCAATAATTGGTTTTCTTAAGATGGGATACGCGCATTTTGGTATCTCACTTTTCATTCTTGTGCCTTTACCGGCAGCTAATACTAAAGCATAAGTTTTCATTTTATGACTCCCTCTTTTTTGATTAATTCCACAATATGGGTAATTTGTTCGTTCAATATTTTTTCGTCTTTATAACTCATGGTTACTCTTATAAGTGGTTCAGTTCCACTGGGTCTGATTAACACTAAATAATCCTTTTTGAAGACCGCTTTTACTTTTTCAATTTCATCAATAATTAATGGGTGATTCAAAACACTTTTATCAACATTCTTAATATTGATCATTTGAAACGGATACTTCTTAATATGTGACAAAGAATGGTCTAGATTGATATTTTCTTCTGAAAGTATTTTAAGCATATATAAAGCCATTAACAGCCCATCTCCACTATGAAACAGGTGTCTTAAAATGATGTGTCCAGAGGCCTCTCCGCCCAAAGTATAATTATGGTCTTCGAGCGCTTTAAATACGTATTTATCACCGACATCGGTTAAACTGACATTAATATTGGCTTCTTCGAACGCCTTGATAACGCCAGGATTACTCATCTTCGTAAGAACAACGTGGTCATGATTCAGTAGGTGATGTTTTTTCATGTATTTTGCGTAAATATACATCATTAAATCGCCATCAATAACCTCACCATATTTATTAACCATCAAACAGCGGTCTGCATCACCATCGAACGCGAACCCAATATCTAACTTATCTTCTAACACTTTATTTTGGAGAAATTCGATTGAAGTTGATCCACAACCAACATTAATATTTTTACCATCTGGTTCAATATTATAACTCATAACCTCTTTTAGATACTTATTAAATATAAGGGGGGCAACCTTATAGGCTGCACCATTTGCGGCATCAAAACCAACCCTTAATTGACTAATATTTAAATCCAGTGAATCAATAAAGTTTAAATAAGCTTCTAAAACGAAATTAATTTGATTAAAAGAGCCTTTTTCTTTAACGATCAATGGTTGACCGTTGTCAATAAAATCTTCCAACATCAATTCTAATTGATCTTTGGTTTTGTGGCCATCAATAAATAGTTTAATCCCGTTATCCGTATATGGATTATGCGACGCGGTAATCATGATTCCTAATACTTTTTTATAGGCACTATAATAAGCAATCATGGGTGTAGTCGCATCTTGTTGATGGTTAACGATGACCCCAGAATCAATCAACCCTCTTGATAGCTCTTTTAGTATTTCCACGCCTGATTGTCTAGTGTCATTCCCAATGACGACCCTATCAGGTTTAATTACGTGTCCAATAGAAAGTCCTAATCGATAAGAAAATTTCCCTTGTAAAAAATAATCCGCCTTATTTCTTATTCCGTCTGTTCCGAAATACTTACCCATAAGTCACCTCATCATTTTACAATTTTCACAACGTTGAATATTTTTTTCATTCTTTGTTATTGTACCACAATTAAACAATAAAATAAATATCTATATCGCCTTAATAACGGTTACAGTTATAATTAAGTGTAAAAAGGAACCATTTATCACATGAATGATTCCTTTTATAGATTATTTTATTAGTTATCTTTAAATTTTAACCTTGGTTGTCTCGCCGCCAAAACCTCATCCAACCTTCCAACAACCGTTGTATGTGGCGCCGATTTAACAATTTCTGGATTTTCTCTTGCTTCTAAAGCGATTTGTCGCATGATTGAAATGAAGTGATCTAAAGTTTCTTTTGATTCTGTTTCGACTGGTTCCACCATTAATGATTCATGGAACAACATTGGAAAATAGATTGTTGGTGGATGAACCCCATAATCTAATAATCTTTTCGCAACATCTAAGGTCTTTACCCCTGTCGATTTATCTTTCAACCCGTCAAAAACGACTTCATGCATACAAACTGTTTCAATTGGGAGTAAATAATCATCTTTTAATGATTCTTTAATATAGTTTGCATTTAATACGGCATAATTACCAACGTTTTCTAAGTTGTTCTTACCGAGTGTCTTAATATAACTATTGGTTCTTACAATGACGCTGAAATTTCCATAAAATGTCCCGATTCGACCAATCGAATGTTTTGGCGTATAAAAAACAAATGCGTCATTATCTTTAACCACAATCGGACCAGGTAAATATTCAATTAACGCTTTTGTTACGCCAACTGGACCTGCTCCAGGTCCACCACCACCATGTGGCGTTGAAAATGTTTTATGAACATTTAAGTGCACAATATCGAACCCCATGTGACCTGGTTTAGCGTGACCCAATAAGGCATTCAAGTTAGCCCCATCATAATATAATAATCCGCCTTGACCATGAACAATTTCACGTATTTTTAAAATATCTTTTTCGAATATACCTAAAGTGTTCGGGTTTGTTAACATGATACCCGCTACTTCATCCGACATTAATTCTTTTAAAGATTCAATATTGACAGTACCATCAAGATTGGATTTAACTTCAATTACCTCATATCCAGCCACACTCGCGCTTGCCGGATTCGTCCCATGAGCACTGTCTGGAACAATAATCTTCGTACGCTTTAAATCACCCTGTACCGTATGGTATTGTTTAATAATCATCAAGCCCGTTAACTCACCTTGTGCTCCCGCAAATGGGGCAAGTGAAAATTTAGCCATCCCGGTGATTTCAGCTAACATACTATCGGTTTCATGAAGTATTTGTAAAGCACCTTGTGAAGCACTATTAGGGGTTAGTGGATGTAGTCCACTAAAACCTGATAAAGAGGCCATTTGATCATTGATTTTAGGGTTATACTTCATTGTACAAGACCCTAGTGGATAAAAACCGGTATCGACACCAAAGTTTTTCATCGAGACATTGGTATAGTGTCTTACCACATCTGGTTCAGTGACTTCAGGTAGATCAAGGTTATCTCTTAATAAGTTTGCCGGTAATTTGCATAAATTATTGGTTTCATGCTTTAAATCATGACCGACTCTAGAAGGGCTAGATAGTTCAAATATCAGTTTATCGTATAACATTTGATAACACCTCCACAAATTGATCAATATCTTCTTTTCCGTATTTTTCAGTCACTGCGAATAATACGAGATTATCTTTAATATTAAACCCTGTTAGATAGCCTTTATCTAAGAGTTTTTCCTCAGCACGCTTAATATCAAAATTAGCTTCTAAAACAAATTCCTTTATAAAGTTGTCATCATGAACCGCTTTAAATAATTTTGTTTTCAATAATTGTTCTTTTAAGTAGTGACTATTTGTATACGTTTGTTCATTAACTGCTTTTAACCCACTTGGTCCCATTAAGGATAAATAAATAGAAACCCATAGCGCATTTAAAGATTGATTGGAACAGATATTAGAGTTTGCTTTCGCTCTTCTAATATGTTGTTCTCTTGCTTGTAATGTTAAAACAAAAGCACGGTTACCCTGAACATCTTTTGTAATCCCACAAATTCTGCCAGGCATCTTTCTTGTTAATGCCTCTGTTGTTGCCATGTAACCTACATAGGCCCCTCCAAATGATAAAGGTAACCCTAAACTTTGTCCTTCTCCTACCGCAATATCCGCACCAAAGTCTCTTGGACTCTTTAAAACACCCAAAATAGATGGGTCACTATTCATGATGAATAAACCCTTGTTTTCATGAACAAGTTGGCCAATTTCTTCATAAGATTCAATTAAGCCATAATAGTTCGGTTGTTGAACAATTAAGCCTGCATAATCAGAATGATTTTGAAGGTCATTAATGGATGTGCGTCCTTCTTTTTCCTCAACTTCAACCACTTTGATATTTCGGAATTTTGCGTAGGTTTTCACAACCTCAAGCACACTTGGGTTAACTGTTTTACTGACTAGTATTTTATCTTTTTTGGTATGGCTAGTTGCCATAAACATCGCCTCTGCGGTTGCTGTGGCACCATCATATACACTCGCGTTAGCGACATCCATACCGGTTAACTCACAAATATATGATTGAAATTCAAAAATATATTGTAAAGTTCCTTGAGAAATTTCTGGTTGATAAGGTGTGTAAGAAGTCATAAATTCACTTCTAGAGATCAAACTTGAGATCGCTGAAGGAATATAATGATCATAAGCACCAGCACCTCTAAAAATTTGTAAATGCTTATTCTTATTTGATATTAAATGCATGTTCCTAACTAACGCGTGTTCAGACAAACCCTCTTCTAAATTGAGGCTAGCACGCTTTTGAATTTCATTAGGAATTGGATTAAAGAGTTCGTTAAGATGCTTTAATCCAATTTTATCTAACATTTGTTTAATATCTTCTTCCGTATGAGGAAAATATTTAAACATGGCCTTATTCTTTCTTTAAATCTTCTAATTCAACAACATTAAACTCTTCGATTTCAATTAAGAATTGTTTAAGTGGATCTTGGTTTAATAGTTCTGGAGAAGCAATTAATGCTTCGTTGACAGAAACGACAACACCACCAATTGGCATATAGATGTCACTGGCCGCTTTTACAGATTCTACCGCCCCAAAAGCTTCCCCTTTTTTAAACGTGTCACCAACACTAGGTAGGTCGATAAATACGATATCGCCTAACTCAGTTACTGCATGTTTAGAAAGCCCAACGGTTGCTTTAAGGCCTTCTACTTTAACCCATTCATCTGTCTTTGTGTAATATCTCATACTTTCTCACCTCGCGTAATTTTTCTTTATGTATGATTTTTTTCTTAATCGTGACTTAACACGCTTATTTCTAATTTCAATCTCAACTTCATCACCGATTTTATAAGATGCGTCAATTAAACCATTGGCATAGCTATCTTTCGTTCCAGGAATCATAAAACCACTGGTTACATAGCCGATCCACTTATCTTTATCATAGATGTCATAACCTTGTCTTGCAATCCCACGGTCCAGTAATATCATCCCAAACACTTTCTTTTCTGGCTTATTTTCTTTTTCATGAAGTAGCACTTCCTTACCCATGAAAAAGTCCTTTTCAAAGTCAATTGCGAAACCTAAACCAGCTTGAATTGGATTAATATAACTGGTTAACTCATGTCCGTATAATGGTAAGCCCGCCTCAAACCTTAATGTGTCTCTTGAACCTAACCCGCAAGCCGTAACCCCGACACTTAATAGTTTATTAGATAAATCAACAATATCTGCATGACCCCCATATATTTCAAACCCATCTTCACCCGTGTAACCACTTCTGGAAATAATAAACTTATCTGTCTTCTCAAAAGTCATGAAAGGAAGATCTTTAACTTTTAAGACTTTTAGAAGTTGTTCAAAAGCTTTCGGTCCTTGAACAGCAATCGCAGAAATATGTTCGCCTTCATTAACAATCTTAACGTCATATTTTAAAATATCATTCACTTTAATTAAGTGATTAAACACTTCGTCTTGGTTAGAGGCGTTACAAACTAACCAAATCGAATCACGATTAAATTTATAAGCCATCATGTCGTCAATAGCGCCGCCATCTTCATGGCATAAAATTTGATACTGCATCCCAAAATCAGCACTTTTTGTAATATTGTTAGTAGAAACATAATTTAAGAATTTAGTTGCGTCTTTACCCGTTAAACTAATCTCTCCCATATGAGAGATATCGAATAACCCAGATGCATTACGAACCGCTAAATGTTCCGCAATAATTCCTGAAATATGAACCGGCATATAATAGCCTCCAAATTCAGTAAATGTCGCATTTAAATCCTTAAAAGTTTGATACAGTGGGGTAACTTTTGCCCCTACAGGTACATCATTCATTTTCTTCACCTCGTATTAAATTATATAGTTCTAAACTATTCATACCTTCAATAAAAGCACTTATATCCATTTTATTTAATCTATCTAATAAGGATTCATCTAACTTTAATCCCTTCAGCTCATTAATTAAAATCGTGAGATTCGTTGCCATACTAAAGAAATCACCATAAAACTTGATGTCTTTTATCTTATTGTTTTTAATGGAAAGATGGATTTCAATTTCACCGTAAGGATATTTCTTTTTCCGTTTCATATCATACGGTGGATTATTCCCATAGATCCATTCTTTCGTTTCAAATGGTTTTCGATATTTTTCTACTTTAACTTCCTCTTTAGAGGTTAAAAGATACGTGTTTTTATTTAAATATGCATGTAATTGGCCTCTAAAATCTTCTAAGTCTAACCCGACAAAATCTTTTAAGTTGGTTACTCTGCTTCTTACCGATGTCACCCCTTTAGATTGTAGTTTTTCTTTAGAAGGATTTAATACTTTCGATAACACCGTCATATCGGTATCGTATAGTATCGTCCCGTGCAATGCTTTACCTAGTTTTGTTTGATAATAGGCATTACCGGAAAACTTATACCCATCAACCGTTAAATCGTTTCTTCCCGTAAATTCGGCTTTGATGCCAAACGTTTCTAAGAAATCTTTAATCAGTGTCAAAGACTTAACATACATTTCATCCTTCGTCATTGAATTAGAAATGAAACTATATTTAATACAGCCCGGATCACTAAATACTGCGCCGCCTCCAGAAGGCCTTCTAAATACGTCTACTCCAAACGCTTCTAAGGCATCTAAATTAATTTCATTTTCTAGTAATTGGTTCTTACCAATAATAACTGCTGGATGCACATTCCATAAAAAACAAATATCCTCGTTTAATTTATCTAAAAGTTCTAATGAAACACTTTCTAAGGCAAAATAAAAAGGATCATATTGTCTACCAAACTTGGTTAAATCGATATATCTCATCATTCATCAATCACTTTCTTTAGACTAGTTATCAATCTTTCAATTTCCAGTAAATTGATTGAAGATAGCGCAATTCTAACCCCTTCAAAGGTTGGTACCACATATACTTTATATTGTTTCAAAGCCTCAGTCAATTTTAATGGCTCTTTTGTTTTAACTGTAACAAAAAAACCATTAATATAGGTATAGAAATTGATCTTTTCTTCCAAACAAAGACCCATAAATTTATTTGCCCGACTGTTAATTAAATGTCTAGCTTGTTCTTGTTCATCTTCTAGTGAGGCTTTATGAATCACTTCATTTAAGAGTTGAACACTGATACTATTTGGTGCCCCATAAATCGCCCCAGCAAACCTTTTTACTTTTTGTTCAAACAAGGTTACTTTTGTTTCATTTTCATTTAAATACAGTAAAGCGCCCATTCTAAAACCGTAGACGCCAAATGATTTTGATCCACTAAAAGCGATATAGATATCTACATTAGAATGATATATTTCTAAAATGGGTAATAAAAACTCAAAATAGGGTTCACTTGAATAATCCAAGTAAGCCACGTCCAATAATAGACTAATCTTTTTGGTATTAGATTGTTCATTAATCAGTTTCGCCAAAGCTTCATGTTCGGCTAAACTCATCACATAACCAGTTGGGTTTTGACAGGGATCATTAATAACCACTAAGACAGATTCATCTTGATTAATCATCTCCGTTTTTAATGATTCTAGATCAAAAGCACCATTTTTTAGTAAGTTATAGGTTCCAATTTCTTTATTAACTGCCCCAACAATCTGGTCATATTCATTCCACCGAATATTAGGTAATAAAATCCTTTTAGCACCGTCATATTTAAAAGCCATATAAAGTGCTCCTGATCCACCACTTGTCCAGGTTGAGGCAAGATGATATTTATCAAGCACTTCATCGACTTTAGACTTAAACAAATATTGTTGTAAACTATTTTTATATAAAGCGCCACCATCTTGTGGTAAATAGTTTTTCGCGACCACCATGTCGATATCAAGAAGCGCTTCTTTAACCGCTTTAAACTCCAATAACTGGCCATTATCATCTAACAAAACACCTAAAGTCGCATTAATGACATAAGGGTCGTTACTTTTAGCTTTTTTGGCTTCTTTTGATATTTGTAAAATGTCCACGTCTAGATTAGAAAATTCCAACTTCATCACCTTAGTTAAATTATATCATATTTAGCTTATTTTGAAAGCGTTTACCAAAAAATAATCACAATCACTTAATTTACCTAAAAAAAGAAAAATCCAACTTTAAACAGTCGGATTTTCAGTTATTTTTTTGGCGTTTTCACAAAATAAATAATCGGCGTATTGATTTCCATATTTACGTTTAATCCGTTTATAGGCTTTCAAGAGATTATTCTTTCGTTTCGTTGTGTCATGCGCGTCGCTGCCAACATAATCGGCAATTTTATGTTTTAAAAGATACTTAGATATTTTGTAATCTTTTCTCATACTGCTAATGCCTAACACGGCATCGGCATTGACTTGAAATTCGGCATACTTTTTAATTCTGTTATAGTCACTGGCTGTTAAATAGTGATATCTTTCAATATGGGCTACGATTGGTTTATAGCCCCTCACCATTAAACTATAACAAACTTCTTCAATTGGGCTACTGGCAATCGGATCAAATTCAACTAGAACATACTTTGTGGCGTTCATTGTATAATAAATTGGTTTTTTTTCTAGTTCATAAAACCGCATTTCGCGACCTAAATAAATCTTAATTGGTTTATCTTTAATTAATTCTTTTAACGTATTGAAGTTTTCTTCGACAATATCGATTGATTTGTTTCTTTTGTTAAAATGCGGTGTCAATATGAGTTCTTCAATATTATTTTTTATTGCCTGGTCAATCATCGATATCGACTCTTCGATCGTTTTAGCCCCATCATCCACGCCAAATAAGGCGTGATTATGAACATCAATTAGCTTCATCGTAATAGTAGTGATATAGACCTCTTCTTTTTGGTAATTTGACTTGCGTAAACGCGATTCCTAGCATAGTAATGTTTTGTCTCTTAAGCGACTCGATACATTCATGAATCATTGCTTTTTTAACAATGTTGTATCCAACAACATATACAATACCATCAGCAAGTTTTGAGATAATTAATGCATCAGCGTTTACTTGAACGGGAGGTGTATCCAAAATGATGTAGTCATATCGTTCTTTTAATTGATTAATTAGATCTTCTAGCTTCTTTGATCTTAATACATTGTTCACTGAACTGGTTTTTTGACCAGCAACGATGTAATCGAGTCCATTATTATAATTTCGAATTAATTGTTCAAATGGAATTACATCTAGTAAATAGTCCGTTAACCCGTCTTGATTTGTGTCATTAGCAAGTCTATGAATTTTAGGTTTTCTTAAATCCATATCCACCACCAAAACTTTATACTTTTGTGACAAAAGATAACTAAGGTTTCCAACTAAAGTTGTTTTCCCTTCTCCTGATAAAGTTGAAGTTACTTGGATGACCTTATAAGATTTATCAACGTTTGCGTATTCAAGGTTAAGTACCATTTTTTGAATAGATTCTGTGGTATAAGAGTTTGGATTTTCTTTAGCCTCGATGTAATTATAATTGGCTTTTTTAGCTTTATTTGGTCGAAGTGCCATGGTTATTCATCCTCCACATTAAATTCTGGGATAATCCCTATGACTGGTAGGTTTAAATCTTTCTCTATTTCTTCTTTAGTTCTATAAGTCGTACGGCTGAATTCAATGATTAAAACAGTTCCAGCACCTACAATAGCACCCAATAAAAATCCAATCACTAAATATAAAGGTTTATTAGGTGACGCATATTTGCCTTCATTGCCATTTTTGACAATAATAAATGTATTTTGAAGTAACGGTGAAGTAACCCCGTCATCTGCTAAACGTTTTGCGGTAACAACCACCTGATTAACTATTGTTTTGGTAATATCTTGATTAGTATCTGTGTAGGTAATCCTAATAAAAAGGCTAGTTGATTTATATGAAAGTGATAAACTTGAACTTAACTGGGCAACGGTTAAGCCTTCACCTTGAGCCCCTAAATCTACGATGACTTGATCTAATACGACATCTGAAGTAAATAAATAGACTAGTGTTTCAACCGCTCTTTGTGATTCTAAAAAGGTATAGTTATCGTTAACATCTTTAGCTTGGACGAGCACTTCTGCTGAAGAACTATACTTTGGGACAACCACATAAAAGGCTAACACAAAGCCTAATAAAATCCCTAAGATGGTTGAAATTGCAATAATGTACCAACGGCGTAACATTGACTTAACTAATTCGATCAAGGTCATGCCTTTTTCTTCTTGTTCCATAATTTCTCCTTAAAATTTAAATGTTTTATCTTATTCATTATAACTCATTTGTAAATGAAATACTACTTTTTAATAAGTTTTAAAGTTTATATCCTTAGATACTCGCCTTTAACTCAAACAATAAATCTCGTAATTCGGCTGCTTTTTCAAAATCCAATTCTTTAGCCGCATTTTTCATTAATCGTTCTACTTCACTAATTTGGTTTTTAAGTTCTTTTGGTGTGTACTTCTTTTTTGTTGCATTATCATCTTCACCATAAATCTTAATTGAAATATCATCTCGAATATCTTTTTTAACCGTAACCGGTTCTAAATGATATTTTTGGTTAAAGGAATCTTGAACTTCTCTTCTTCTTTGGGTTTCATTAATCGCTTTACGCATCGCCTCACTAATTGTATCCGCATACATAATGACCTTCCCGTTTACGTTTCTGGCCGCTCTTCCCATGGTTTGAATTAAAGATCTTTCGCTTCTTAAAAATCCTTGTTTATCGGCATCTAATATCGCAACCAAAGATACTTCTGGTAAATCCAAACCTTCCCTTAACAGATTAATCCCAACTAAGACGTCATATTTACCAATTCTTAAATCTCTTAAAATTTGAATTCTTTCTAAGGATTTAACCTCACTATGAAGGTAAGCTACTTTTAAGCCTAGTTGTTTAAAGTAGGAGGTTAAATCTTCGCTCATTCTAATTGTTAAGGTGGTTACTAAAACCCGTTCGTCTTTCTCAATTCGTTTCTTAATTTCAGCATATAAATCATCAATTTGACCAAGTGATTTTCTGACCTCAACCACTGGATCAAGTAAGTAGGTTGGTCTAATAATTTGCTCAATCAAGGGGTATGGTTTTTGTAGTTCATAATCGCCTGGGGTTGCTGATAAATAAATTACTTTATCTAATTTAGCTTCAAACTCTTCAAATCTTAATGGTCGGTTATCTAGTGCACTCGGTAACCTAAATCCATAATCAACCAGTGTTTGTTTTCTCGATCTATCTCCGTTAAACATCCCTCTTACTTGAGGAAGTGTTGCATGAGACTCATCAATAATCATTAAAAAGTCATCCCCAAAGAAATCAATTAAAGTTGCTGGGGTTTCGCCTTCTTCTTTAAGTGCCATATGTCTTGAATAGTTTTCTACACCAGGACAGACACCGATTTCTTCTAACATCTCTAGATCATATTTAGTTCGCATATTAATTCTTTCAGCTTCTAATAACTTATTTTCGTCTTTAAAATAGGCTATTCTTTCTACCAGTTCAGCTTTAATTCTTCTTAATGATTCTTGCATCTTTTCTTTATTAGTCATAAAGTGTGTAGCCGGGAAAATGGTTGTAAATTCAACTGTCTCTATAATTTGACCTGTTAAAATATCAAACCATCTTATTTTTTCAATTTCATCCCCAAAAAATTCAATTCTAATCCCATTAGAATGTTCATTAGAGGGGACGATTTCCACAATGTCACCTCTAACTCTAAAGGTCCCTCTATGAAAATCAATATCATTTCTTTGATACGTTAGCTCAACTAATCTATTTAATAAATTACGTCTACCAAATTCATCTCCAACTCTTAAGAAAATAATCCCTTTTTGATAGTCTTCTGGATCCCCAATCCCATAGATACAAGAAACTGAGGCAACGACAATGACATCTTCTCGCTCTAGTAAAGATGCGGTTGCACTATGTCGCATCTCATCAATTTCATCATTAATTGACGCATCCTTTTCTATATAAACATCGCTTGAAACAACATAGGCTTCCGGTTGATAGTAGTCATAATAACTAATAAAGTATTCTACTCTATTATCAGGAAAGAAAGCCTTTAATTCACTATAAAGTTGTCCTGCTAAAGTTTTATTATGCGCTAAAACAAGGGTCTTTTTACCCATTTTTTCTATGATGTTCGATATCGTAAACGTCTTACCTGTGCCTGTTGCGCCTCTTAAAACTTGACGTTTTTCTCCAGTTTTAAAATTCTCTAAAAGTGTGTCAATTGCTTTAATTTGATCACCCATTGGTTGATAAGGCGCTTTTAAATTAAATAACATTTTATCACCGATTTCATTATAACAAATAAATATAGTTTAAAACACTTTTAGATAACTCTAGTTTAACATTATTCCCAAGTTTATACATCTATAAAAGTTGGAAATAAGGTTGTAAATAAAAAGAGCACTCTAGAACTAGAATACTATATTTCAAATTTTTACTTTATTGTTTATACGGTTCTTGATAATGATGTAGCGTATTTTTAATAGAGCAAAACAAACCGTTCTAGCAATCAACTTCAATTGATGAATTAATTCTAGATACTATTGAAAAAACACTTATACTGGTTTGGTTCAATCTCTTCGTGATAATTATCAATTTTGAAAAATTTTAGTAAAATACATGTTTCGATTCCACTTGATTACAAGAAATATAACTAATTAATAGATAACATATTGAAAAAAACAAAAAAGAATAGAGCATAAGAACAAAAAACCAATCTGTTTTTTTTAAATTTTCTTTTTATCTTCCATTTATTATGGTCGTCTTAGTTTTTAAAACGATCTTCTATTTTAACATTCCTGATTTAATCACACTAGACTGATTTATTTGTCCTTCTTCTTTAACTAATAATACAGTTAAAGCCTAGATTTAAATTACACAACTCTCAAACAACATTTGGGATTATTCTTTCAATTATGGTGTTAAAGCCTAGATTTAAATTA